>NZ_MECL01000019.1 GCF_014596445.1 Streptomyces sp. CBMA29
CGCGGCGGCGTCGCGCGCCGCTCGCGGGGGCCGGGTCGATCCGCGGGACCTGGTGATGCTGTGCGGGGTGGGCCTGGCGCTCGGGCAGGACGCGGCGGCGTACGGCCTGGCGACGGCGCTGGCGGCGGAGAGCCGCGAGAGCGGCGGTGTCGGGAGGCTGACGACGCTGATGTTCTTCCGCGCGGAGGCGGAGCTGTTCGACGGCCGCCTCGACGAGGCCGTCGCCACGGCGTCCGAGGGGCTGCGGATCTCACGGGACACCGGACAGCGGCAGTGGGTCAGCCAGTTGAGCAGCGCGCTGGCGCATGTCGCGGCGCTGCGCGGGGACGAGGACGAGTGCCGCCGGCTGGTGGACGAGGCGCTGGCGGGCGGCGCGGGCGCGGCGATGGCGCCCGGCGCGCCGTGGGCGTACTGGTCGCAGGGGCTGCTCGAACTGGGCCTGGGCCGTGCGCAGTTCGCGCTCGACCGGCTGTCGCTGCTGACCGAGCCGACCGTACGGCACCACATTTCCGCGACTCGCGCCGTCCCCGACCTGGTGGAGGCGGCGGTGCGGCTGGGCGTACCGGAGCGGGCGGACGAGCCCGTGGCCGGATTCGAGGCGTGGGCCGCGCGTTCCAGGCAGGACTGGGCGGGGGCGCTGGTGGCGCGCTGCCGGGCGCTGCGGGCCAAGGACGCCGACGCGGAGGCGTACTTCGTCGAGGCGCTGGCCCGTCACGACCCGCACCGAAGGGTGTTGGAGTCGGCGCGTACGGCGCTGCTGTACGGCGAGTGGCTGCGCAGGGCCCGTCGCAAGAGCGAGGCGCGCGGGCACCTGCGGGCCGCGCTGGAGACCTTCGAACGGCTCGGCGCGCGCCCGTGGGCGGACCGGGCGCGCAGTGAACTGGGCGCGTCGGGAGCCTCGGTGACGGTAGGTCAGGAAACGGTCAGGTCGGTCGCGGACGAGGCGGGGCTGACACCGCAGGAGTCGCAGATCGTCCGGCTGGCCGCGCTCGGGCTGACCAACCGGGACATCGCCGCGCAGCTCTTCCTCAGCCCGCGCACGGTCGGCCACCACCTCTACAAGGCGTATCCGAAGCTCGGTGTGGTCTCGCGCGGCGAGCTGGCCGCGCTGTTCCCGGACACGTGACCGCGTAACGGCGTCACCGCGTGACCACGTGAACCCGCAGGCACGCAGACGCAGGCACGCAGCCTCGTCAGCCCGCAGGCCCGTCACGCGGCTGTGCCCGCCCGGTGGTGAGGAACCGGGCGGGCACGGGTGCCGCGGGGAGCCGCCACAGCGGCTGTGGAGCGGGCGGGTCAGGAAACGGTGACGCCGTGGGAGGCCAGGTAGGCGACCGGGTCGATGTCGGAGCCGTAGTCCGGGGTCGTGCGGACCTCGAAGTGCAGGTGCGGGCCGGTCACGTTGCCGGTCGCGCCGGAGATGCCGATCTGCTGGCCCTCGGTGACGGTCTGCCCGGCCGAGACGAGCGCCTGGGTCAGGTGGCCGTACAGCGTGTACTTGCCGTCGGCGTGCTTGATGATCACGTCGTTGCCGTACGCGCCGTCCCAGCCCGCGGAGACGACGGTGCCCGCGGCGACCGACTTCACGCTGGTGCCGGAGCCGACCAGGAAGTCCACACCCGTGTGGTAGCCGCTGGACCAGTTGGCGCCGGAGGCGTGGTACTGGGTACCGATCGCCGCGTCCCCGACCGGCTTGGTGTAGCCGGAGGAGCTGGCGGCGGTGGTGTCCGCGGACTTGGTGGTCGTGGTCGTCGTGTCGGACGACTTCGACGGGGCGGTGGTCTCGGCGGGCGCCGGGGTCGCCTTCTTGGTGGGGGCCGGGGCCGACTTCTTCGGCGCCGGGGCGGACTTCTTCGGCGCGGCGGGCTTCTCGGCGGAGGCGCCGTTCAGCGTGAGGTGCTGGCCGGGGTAGATCAGGTCGGGGTTGGAGCCGACGACCGACTTGTTGTCGGAGTAGAGCTGCTGCCAGCCGCCGGTGACGTGGTGGCTGTCGGCGATCTTCGACAGCGAGTCGCCGCGGACCACCGAGTACTTGGCGGCCTTGGGCGCGGCGCTCTTGTCGGCCACGGTCGTCGCCTTGACGGCCGAGGTGTGCGAGGCGGTGGCGGGGGCGCTGTGGGCGGGCTCGGCCGCCGAGGCGATGCCCGCGCCGACCAGCGGCAGGGCGATGGCCACGCCACCCGTGCCCGCGGCGATGCAGATGCGGGTGAGACGGCTCATACGGGTCTTGCGGTGCTGTCCCTTTGCGGGCATGGGGGATTTCCTCTCCTACGCCTACGAGGTGAGCTGTCGGGTTCGGGCAGGAGATGCCCGGTCACGTGGAAATGCCGTTGCGTGTACGCAAGGCGCCGCGACTTCACCCCGAGCCGTCCGGTACTGCTGGACGGCGACTTACCTGGGTCCCCCGCCCCTGCCGTGTGTGATCAAAGATCCAGGAAACCGGGCGGCGGCAGGATTCGGCGTTCCGCCCGACGGACATTCGCAATTCGCGGGCATCCGGCCCGCAGGAGGCGAAGCTAAACGACCGGCCGAGCGGCGGGCAACCAACCGTGATCGTCATCGGGCGCCCCGAGCGGCGCGCCGTCACTCCTGGTCATCCGCCGTCGGCGCTGCGTGTGCGGGCCGCTCACCGTCCGTGCCTCCGTGACCGATTCCCGGTGACAAACCGCCCGGATCGGGAACAGTGGGTACATCGGAGGAATCGGACCGTGTTCCCGAGGTGATGCCGCTCACTGCGGACCGGCCGAGTGAGCGGCATCACGCCTAAATGCCCGATTTAATATGCTACTTGGGGATATCAGTAGCTGCCGGGCGAGCCGCCGATCCGGCCGTCGAGCGACCTGCTGAGCCGGTACGCGACCGGCCGGAAGCCGACCGCGGGCCAGTGCCCCGCCGCCAGCGGTGAGGCGGAGTGCCAGCGGGCCGACATGTAGCGGTGGCCGTTGTCGTACGCCCAGGCCAGCGCCGTGGCGAGCAGGACGCGGCTGACGCCCTCGCCGCGCGCGGAGGGTTCGACGTACGCCTCGGCCAGCTCCACGCAGGACTCGGGGATCACCGGGTCGGGCGTGGCGGGGACCAGCAGCACCATGCCGATCTCCTCGCCCCTGCGGGACGCGATCCAGGCAGCGCTGCGCGGGTCGCCGAGCGCGTCGGCGTAGTAGACCCGAAGGGCGGCGAGCGCGCGTTCCGGCTGGGGCTGGAACACCGCGGACTCGCGCTGCCTGCGCGAGGACTCGGCGGCCATCCGGCCGATCTGCGGCAGGTCGCCGACGCCCGCGCGCCGGATGCCGAGCCCTTCGACGCCGCGCGGCTGACGCCCGCGCGCCTTGACCGCCATCAGACCGTGCACCAGCTCGCGGCCGAAGCCGAGGTCCGCCCAGGGCAGGGTGGCGGTCTCCCCCGCGGGCACGTCGACGTAGTGGACCAGCCGGCGCTCCGCGACGAGCCGGGCCGCGACGCGGGCGTACAGCGCGCGCAGCACCTCCGACTCGCGTCCGCCGGGCAGCGCGTGGCCGCCGTGCGGGACCAGCGCGGAGTGCGGGTGGCTGCGCAGCCCCGCCGGGTCGTCCTGGGTGAGGTCCACCGGGACGGCGGCGAGGTGTCCGATCAGGCCGCCGTCGCCGTCGAGCGCGCGGGCGGCCTCGATCCCCGGGACGCCGATCAGCTTGCCCAGCAGCTCCTCACCGCGCACGGGGCCGTCAGCGAGCCACGACCGTTGCGACGGCGGGCGGCGGGCGCGCGCGAACCAGCGGTCGTAGCGCTGCACGGCCTGGGGTATGTGCTCGGTGGTCAGCGGCGCGATGGCGACAGTCATGGTGGATGGGGACGCTAGCGGGGTGCGCGGTCCCACGGCAAGGCAGGGCGGGACCGACGGCGGCCGGGAGGTCAACAGGCTTACGCGCAAGGGCCGTTCAGCCGGTCCAGGCGGGGTGTCGCGGGTCGTCGGCACGTACCAGGACATCGGCGGTCTGTTCCGGCATCGCCTCCTGGTCGTAACGGTCGAATGCGGGCAGCGTCCACCGGTCGGCCTGCGCCGTGCGCCGCTCCAGCGCGGCCGGGGACAGCCGCAGATGGACCGTCAGGTCGAACGGCAGCCCCTGCCCGAGGAGCAGCGGCCCGTCGAGTACGAGGACGCCGCCGGGCGGCAGGTGCACGTAGTCGGCGCGCGTGGCGCGGTCGGTGGCGGCGTCCCACAGCGTCGGCAGGACCCGGCCGGAGCCGCCGGGGCCGAGCGGGGCGAGCACTTCGCGGCGCAGCGCGCCGGTGTCCAGCCAGAGCTGGTAGTACGCGTCGGCGTCGTGGTGGCCGTACTCGTAGCGCAGGGACGCGGGCCGCAGGAAGTCGGCGGCCCGCACCCGCAGCGCGCGGCGGCCGAGGGCGGGCAGGGCGGCGGCGAGGGCGTCCGCCAGATCGCCGGGGCGGGCGGCGTCCGCGCCGTCCACGGCCACCCGCCACCAGGGCCCCGGCCCGTCCGCGGTCACCCCCGCGGTCACCCCTGCGCTCACCTCCGCGGTCATCCCCGCGGTCGCGTCCGCGATCCGCTCGGCGAGGGTGTCGGCCAGCCGTGACCAGGTGATCGGGGTGAGCTGCACACCGGCCATCCTGCACCGCCGTCACCCGTTCGGGCGACT
Organism: Streptomyces sp. CBMA29; assembly: GCF_014596445.1. GTDB lineage: Bacteria > Actinomycetota > Actinomycetes > Streptomycetales > Streptomycetaceae > Actinacidiphila. Next base: position 4,632 of record NZ_MECL01000019.1, read on the forward strand.
TCACTGCGCCAGGAGCGGGGCGGGGGGCGCGGTGGGCACATGAACCGGTACTGGCGGGCAATGCTCGCGCCGGACAGCGTTCACCGCCTCCCCCACATGGTGGAAATCAGCTACAAACCACTCATTTGCCACCGTGCGTGATCCATTACTTTTTGTGAGCCTGGAAGAACTCATGGTGACCGTCCCCATCACCCAGGAGAAAGCCAAATGATCCTGTCGATCTCCGGCGTCGTCCTACTCGGCGTCATCTGCTTCCTGTTCTTCCGCAAGGACGGGCTGAAGGTGTCCCACGGCCTCGTCTGCGCCCTCTTCGGCTTCTACCTCGCGGGCACGGCCATCGCCCCGAGCATCAAGGCGGGCGGCGCGAGCCTGGCCAGCCTGCTGGGCGGGATCAAGGTCTAGGGCCCCGGCCCGGGACCTGGCCGTCGCCGGCGGGCGGCCACTCCAGTACGGGCCCGGCGCGGTCGTCCGCTCCGGGCCCGTGTCCATTCCGGCCGCCGCCAGTCCCCCGCCGCCGGTCCCTCGCCGCCCGTCCCCCGCCGCACCCTCAGGGCGCCGCCCTTCCCCACGCGGCCCTTCCCGCACCCGAAGCCCGAACCCCGAACCACCCATGGAGCACCCCGTGGCCAGGCGTCCCCTTCCCAGCATTCTGACCAGCCGACCCGCGCTCGTCCGCGGGCGCGATCTGGCGCGTACCGCGGCCGACAGCGCCACCGACGTGCTCCATCCGGTCATCACCATCGCCCGCGGCATGCGCAAGCAGGTGCTGTGGGCGGGCGGCTGGTGGGGCCGCACGCCCAAGGACCGCCGCGGCCCCGCGCTGCTGCTGGCCGCCGCGGGCGTGGTCGTCGTCGTGATGATGCCGTACGGCCCGCTGCTGGCGATCGGCGCGATCATGGCGTCCGCCGCGTGGATGGGCCGCGACCGCACCCCCGCCGCCCCGGCGGGCCCGAGCGAGGCCGAGACCGGCCGGCTCCAGGCGCTGTACGAGGCGCTGGTGCCGTACCTGTCGGACGCCGGGGACCCCGCGCCGCTGTACGCGCACGAGGGGAGCTGGGCGAAGGTGTTCAGCGAGTACGAGTTCCAGGGCGGGCGGCTGGCCCGGCTGCACCTGCGCTACCCGGCGTACTTCACCGACGGCGAGGCCGAGTCGCGCACCCGGGTGGAGCAGCTTCTGCACGCCAAGGCGGGCCGGGGCCGGGAGTACCGCTTCGACTGGAACGAGGAGGAGAACCACCTCACCCTCACCGCGCTGGCGCCGCTGCCGACCGACATCGTCGCGCAGCGGTTCATCACCTCGCCCGGCGAGACGGTCCTCGGCTTCACCGACGCCGGGGCCGTCCAGCGCACGGTGCCGGTGACCGGCGGCGAGGGCACCAGGGACGCCCCTCCGGTCGTCTGGCGCACCGGCCCCCGCTCCACCGAGCCGCACCTGCTGGCGCTCGGTCAGCCCGGCACCGGCACCACCAGCCTGCTGAGGTCCATCGCGCTCCAGGCGCTCGTCCACGGTGACGTGGTGGTCGTGGACGGCAGCGGCACCGGTGAGTACGCGTCCCTGATCGGGCGGCCCGGCGTCCTCGCCGTGGAGGGCGGTCTGTCCGGCGCCTCCGCCACCCTCGAATGGGCCGCGCACGAGACGGAACGGCGCCTCATCGCCGTCAACCGGGCGCGGCAGAACGGCGATCCGGTCTCCGAGGACGTACGCCGTCCGCTGTGGATCCTGGTGGACCGGCCCACCGCCCTGACCCAGCTCGCCCTCGCCGAGGGGCGGCCCGACCCGCAGACCCTCCTCGACGTCCCGCTGCGGCACGGGCGCGCGGCCAATGTCGCCGTCGCCGTCGCCGACCAGCTCGACGCCACGGAGGCGCTCGCGCCCGTCGTGATCGCCCAGACCCGGGCCCGGGTCGTCCTCGGGCCGCTCGCCCCCGAGCACGTCGAGGCCGTTCTCGGCGCCCCGCAGCGCACCACTCCGGCCGCCGACGTTCCCCCCGGCCGCGGGTACGCCCGGCTCGGCACCGGACCCGTCCTGCGCCTCCAGGTGCCCTCCACCCCCGACCCCTACGACGACGAGTGCGCCCAGTCGCACCGCGACGCCGTCCTCGGCCTCCTCCCGACCACCTCCGAGGCCGAGGCCGACTCCGTCGAGGTCCCCGAGCCCGAGGAGTCCTCCCCCGCCGTCCTCGAACCGGCCCCCGTCGCCCTCCGCAAGGACGCCGTCGTCCGCACCGTCGCCGACCTGGAACTCGGCTAGGGCCCGTCCGGCGGATCACGGGCGGACCAGGCGATGCCTTGTCCGTGCGAGCCCCGCCTCACCGAAGGGGCCGTTCGTGATCCGCCGGACAGTCCCTCACCCTTCTTGGGCGCGCGGCCGGTCGCGCCCCGTAGGCGCGCTGGGGGCACCTCCCAGCGGTAGCCACCGGCGGGCCTGCGGCCCGAGACCACACAGCATCTGCCCCGCTGGGACCAGTCTCCACAGCTCGCCCCCACGACGGCTAGCCGCGCAGTTCCCCCGCACCCCTCGAACCACGCCCCTACGCAAGGCGGGCCCTGCGCGAGGGCAGGGAACGAGGAACCGGGCCGGAGGCCCTAGGCCACGAAGAGGCCGGTGGTTTCGCCGTCGGCGGCGCCGCCGGAGCGGACGACGTGGGCGGCTTGGGCAAGGCGGGCGGCGGCCTCGACGGCGGCGGCCCCGCTGACGGTGAAGGGAAGCCGGATGTACGGCTCGAAGGCGCCGTCGACGCCGAAGCGGGGCCCGGACGGCACGCGGACACCGAGCCGTTCGCCGGCGACGGCCAGCCGCGAGCCGGAGACGTCACCGGTGTGGACCCACATGGTCATGCCGCCGCGGGGCACCGCGAAGTCCCAGTCGGGGGTGTGCTCGCGGAGGGCGGCGACGAGGTCGTCGCGGCACTCGCGGGCCCGCTCGCGGCGGGCCGCGAGGGCCAGGTCCCAGCCGCCGCCGCGCAGCAGCCAGGCGACGGCGAGCTGGTCGACGACGGGCGAGCCGATGTCGAGGTAGGCACGGGCCGAGACCAGGCGGCGTACGACGTCCGGGGTGGTACGCACCCAGCCGATCCGCAGCCCCGCCCAGACCGCCTTGCTGGCGGAGCCCACGGTCATGACGGTGCCGCCGCGGTCGAAGGCGGCCATCGGCCGCACCCCCGACTCCTCGCCGTCCAGGACGAGTTCGGCCATCGTCTCGTCGGCCACGACGACGGTGCCCGCCGCGCGCGCGGCCTCGACCAGGTCGCGCCGCTGGTCCTCGCCGATGAGACCGCCGGTCGGGTTGTGGAAGTCCGGCATGACGTACGCCATGCGCGGCGCGGCGTCCCGCAGCACGCGCCGCCAGGCGTCCATGTCCCAGCCGCCGAGCCCCTCGCGCAGCGTGACCGGTACGAGCCGGGAGCCGGTCTCGCGGAAGAGCTCCAGCACATTGGCGTAACTGGGCGACTCGACGGCGACCCGTTCGCCGAAGCCGACCAGCCGCCGGGCCGCCGCCGCGATGGCGCCCATCGCGCCGGTGGTCACCATGATCTGCTCCGGCATGGTGGGGACACCGCGCGCGGTGTAGCGGTCGGCGATGGCCTCGCGCAGCACCGGCAGCCCCGCGGGGAAGTCGCCGTGCGTGGCGGCGTAGGCGGGCAGGTCGGCGAGCGCGCCCTCCATGGCGCGGGTCAGCCACGGCTCGGGCGCGGGCAGCGAGGCGCAGCCGAGGTCGATCACGGACCCGGCGGCGTCCGGCGGCAGCGGCTCCAGGCTGCGCGAGGGCAGCACATGGCCGTCGGGGATCGCGGTCCAGCTTCCGGCGCCGCGCCGCGAGCGGGCGAACCCCTCGGCGCGCAGCGCCTCGTAGGCGGCGGCGACGGTGGTCCGGCTGACGCCGAGCGCGAGAGCCAGTTCGCGTTCCGCGGGCAGCCGCGCGGCGACCTGTACCCGGCCTTCGAGCACGAGCAGCCTGATCCCGTCGGCCAGTCCCCGGTAGGCGGGCAGTTTCCGCCCGTGGCCCGCCGAGGCTCCGGCGCCGCGGCTACTTTGCGGGCGCGGTTCGAGAAGCCGGGCGAGGTGCGCGGCGCCGACCGTCGCAGTCCACTGGGACACAGAAATCAGTCCACCTTCCACAGATTGGCCGTGGATCGGAAGCACTTACAGGCCACAGAGTGGCATGTGCGCCAACACGTCCGCCAGGGGGGTTCCGTTGTCCTCGTCGTTCCCGCACCCGTCGCTCCCGCCCGTCCCGTACCGCCGCCTCGTCCGTCTCTACGTCGGGCTGGTCCTGTACGGGGCCAGCTCCGCGCTGATGATCCGCGCCGCGCTCGGTCTGGACCCGTGGGACGTCTTCCACCAGGGGCTGTCCCGGCTGACCGGACTGAGCATCGGCGTCGTCTCCATTGTCGTCGGCGCGGCCGTTCTGCTCCTGTGGTGGCCGATCCGGCAGCGTCCCGGGCTCGGCACGGTCTCCAACGTCTTCGTCGTCGGCCTGGCGATGGACGGGACCTGCCGTCTGGTGCCGCACGTGGAGGCCCTGGCCGTACGCGTCCCGCTGCTGCTGGCCGGGGTGGCGCTCAACGGCCTGGCGACCGGCCTCTACATCACCGCCCGTTTCGGCCCCGGACCGCGCGACGGTCTGATGACCGGCCTGCACCGCAGGACCGGCCGTTCCGTACGCCTGGTGCGCACCGGCATCGAGGTCACCGTGCTGGCCGCCGGTTTCGCGCTGGGCGGCGGCGTGGGCGTCGGTACGGTGCTCTACGCGCTGGCCATCGGGCCGCTCGCGCAGTTCTTCCTGCGGGTCTTCGCCGAACCGGACGGGGCGCCGGGCCCGGTCGTAGTCAGGGACGCGGTCAGACACGCGACCAGGCACGCAGTCAGGGACGCAGTCAGGGACGCGGTCAGGCACGCGGATGTGAATTCGGATACGAATTCGGGTGCTGACGCGGGCTCGACCCCGGACACAATGCCCGCTTCTGCGGTGATTCGTCGGGACGCGCCCGAACGCGCTGTGGTCGATCCGATTTAGCCGGAGGCGGTGCGGACCGGTAGTGTACGCGGTTGGCCCAGCAGCTTGACCGTTACTGCACGCAAAAGATATGACGACACCGGGTGACATCTCCGCTCAGATGTGACAAACCGGGCACCGGTGGGTACAAACAGGGGCGACACGACGGGCGACGCATCTCCCTAAACGGGAATCTTCACCGCCGACCGGACGTTGACCGGATGACGACGACAGCGACACCTGTCCTGTGGGCGACCAAGCCCGGGAGGCACGATTCATGAGTGAGCGAGCTCTCCGCGGCACGCGACTCGGGGCCACCAGCTACGAGACCGACCGCGGTATCGATCTGGCCCCGCGCCAGACCGTTGAGTACGCATGCCGGAACGGACATCGATTTGAGATGCCGTTCTCGGTTGAGGCCGAGATTCCGCCGGAGTGGGAGTGCCGCGCCTGCGGCCAGACCGCCCTGCTGGTGGACGGAGAGGGCCCGGAGGAGAAGACGACCAAGCCCGCGCGCACGCACTGGGACATGCTGATGGAGCGGCGCACGCTCGAGGAGCTGGAGGAGGTGCTGGCCGAACGGCTGGCCGTCCTGCGCTCCGGAGCGATGAACATCGCCGTGCATCCGCGCGACAATCGCAAGAGCGCCTGACAGCGCGGGCTCACCCATGGGGGCACCCCAGGGATCACCTCCCCGGGGACCAAGGCCCCCCGACACTTCCCGCCGGGGGCGGAGCACCTGCTCCGCCCCCGGCGGTTTTCTGCGTGACCGCCGACCGCGGGACCTACCTACCAGCGCGGCGCCGACCGCGGGCTCGACCCGGTCGGCGGCGCGTGATCAGTCCCGGTCGATCAGTCTCGGTCGGCGGCGCGTGATCAGTCCCGGTCGACGACCTCGCCCTGGATGACCTTGCCGTCGGGCTTGTGGATCCGGATCTGCTCGTTGGCGTCCCGCGCCTGCTGGAAGAGGTCGCCGACGGAGCCGGGCTCCGCGGCGGCGGCGGCGGGCCGGGCCGCGAGAGTGCGGGCGTTGAGCCGGTCGACGCCCTTGCCGATGAGCCTGCGGGTCGGCGGGAAGAGCAGGAACAGCGCCATGGCGTCGGAGATGAAGCCGGGGATGATCAGCAGCAGTCCGCCGAGCATCGCCAGTCCGTTGCGCCCTTTGCTCGCGGCGGGCGGGGTCGGGGCCGCGTTCGGGTCCCGCGCGGCCTGCGCCTGGGCGGCCTGCACCTGCGCGGTCAGATTCCGCCACGCGCTGCGCCCGGCCCGCTTGACCGCGCTCGCGCCCAGTATCAGCCCGGCAACGATCAGCAGGAACACCGTCAGCCAGCTGGTCGCCCCGGCCACCACGATGAGCAGCCAGATCTCCAGCACCGACCAGGCCGCGACAGCCAGCGGCAGAATGGTACGGACGCGCGAACGGCGCCGTCGCTGCGGGCCGGGCTGCTGCGGTCGGACAGAGGGCGGAGTGCTCATCGTCATAGCTCAAGTGTGCCAAAGATCAGGTAAAGACCGGATCGGTGGACGCTTCCCTCTTCGGGTTCCGCGGGGGATTCCCGCGGACACCCGCGCGCACGTCCGCGCGTCAGGCCCCCGCATGCCCCACGAAGGGCCTCAGGGGGCCGTGAGCCGCCCTACTGCTTGCGGCCGACGATCTTGCCCGCCCGGGAGCCCACGCCCCACGCGGTGACCCGCCACAGCGCCTCGACCACGATGTTGCGGCTCATCTTGCTGTCGCCGCGCTCGCGTTCGACGAAGGTGATCGGCACCTCGACCACGTGGAAGCCGCCCTTGACCGCGCGCCAGGCGAGGTCCACCTGGAAGCAGTAGCCGGCGGAGGCGATCTCGGCCATGCCGAGACCTTCCAGCGTCTCCTTGCGGAAGGCGCGGTAGCCGCCGGTCACGTCACGGATCGGGACGTCCAGCAGGAGCCGGGAGTAGGTGCTGCCGCCGCGCGACAGATACTCGCGGGACTTCGGCCAGTTGACGACCCGTCCGCCCGGGATCCAGCGCGAACCGAGCACCAGGTCCGCGCTCTTGAGCGCGGTCAGCAGCCGGGGCAGTTCCTCCGGCTGGTGGGAGCCGTCCGCGTCCATCTCGACCAGGACGCCGTAGCCGTTGTCGATGCCCCACTGGAAGCCCGCGAGGTAGGCCGCGCCCAGGCCCTCCTTGCCCTGCCGGTGCAGGACGTGGACCTGGTCGTCGGCGCCCGCCAGCTCGTCGGCGAGCTTGCCGGTGCCGTCCGGGCTGTTGTCGTCGGCGACGAGGATGTGGGCGTCGGGTACCGACGTGCGCACCCGCTGCACGATCGGCTTGATGTTCTCGGCCTCGTTGTAGGTCGGGATGATGACCAGAACCTTGCCGAGCGGCCCGAAGCTCCGCTGCTCGCCGTCGTTCACTACTGCCCCTTTGCCATGCCCATGCGTGTGCGGTCGCGCCTGCCGAGCGCGAAGGCGACCGCACAGGACAGGAGCCCAACAATAGCGAGTGACCACTCGGGAACCGTACCGACGCGGTCGGCGAGCGTGATCTCGTCGCGCAGCGGGATGTCGGCACTCAGCACCTGCTGGGTGAACTCCGCGCTTTGCTGTTCGATCTTGCCATCAGGAGCGACGATCGCACTGATTCCGCTGGTCGCGGCGGTGACGATGGCCCGGCCGTGCTCGACGGCGCGCAGCCGGGACATGGCGAGCTGCTGTTCGGGCTGGCCGGTGCGGCCGTAGGTGGCGTTGTTGGTCTGGACGACCAGAGCGCGCGCCCCGGCTTTCACCGTGTCGCGCACGATGCCGTCGTAGGCGACCTCGAAGCAGATCACGTCGCCGAGTTCGGCCGGGCCGATCCGCATCACGCCGGTGCCCTTGCCGGGGTAGAAGTCCCGCGGGATCTGGTTGAGCATCGGGACGACCTTGGTCAGCTCCTTGCGGAAGGGCACGTACTCGCCGAACGGCACCGGGTGCTGCTTGGTGTAGTGGGCGCCGGGGCCGGTGACCGGGTCCCACACGATGCCCTCGTTCTGCACGTGGTCCTCGTCCGGGCCGTCGACCAGGGCGCCGACCAGCACCGGCACGCCCACCGCCTTCACGGCCTCGGTGATCTTGTCGTACGCCTCCGGGTACGTGAAGGGGTCCAGGTCGGAGGAGTTCTCGGGCCACAGCACGATGTCGGGCTTGGGCACCTTGCCCGCCTCGATGTCGGCGGCGAGCTTGAGGGTGGCCTGTACGTGGTTGTTGAGGATCTGCATCGGGCGGCCGAGGAAGTGCATGCCGGGCTGCTGCACATTGCCCTGGACGACGGCGACGCGTACGTGCCCGACGGCGTTGGTGTGCACCGGCACGAGCAGACCGGACAGCAGGACGGCCACCGACAGGGCCAGGGCGGTCGCGCCGGGCAGGACGGCGGCGCGGCGGGCCTGGTACGCCCGGTACCCGGCCAGGGCCGCCGCGGCCAGCAGCGTGCCGCTGAGCGCCACCGCGAAGGTCACCAGCGGGGCGCCGCCGAGCGCGGCCAGCGGGGTGTACGGGGAGGCGGTGTTGGCGAACGCCAGCCGCCCCCACGGGAAGCCGCCGAACGGCAGCCGGTCGCGTACCGACTCCTGCGCGACCCACAGGCACGCGGTCCACAGCGGCCAGCCGGGCAACCGCCGGGCGAGCACGATCAGCGCGGCCATCAGCACGAGGTACGCCGCCTCGACCGCCGACAGCAGCGGTACGGCCAGCCAGATCACCGAGCGCAGCCACACCAGGAGCCACAGGAAGAAGGGGAAGGCGAAGGCGAAGCCCAGCCAGGCCGCCTGGCGCACCGACCTGCCTTCGAGCACCAGCGCCAGGGCCGCCACCGCCACCACGGACAGCGGCCACACCCCGTACGGCGGAAACGCCAGCGCCAGCGCGCAGCCGCTCACCGCGGCCACCGCCGATCGGGGCGCGGCCGCCCGCGCAGCCGCCGCGAACCGCTTGCGCCACGACGCCTTCCCCTCCGCCCCAACCCCTGGCGCCGCTGACGGCTCCGTCAACGGCTCAACCGCGGTCGCCGCGGAAACGGTGTCGGGTCGCGGGCGCACGTCGCGGCCTTTCTTGCAGGTGAAGTGGTGGTGAAGGCGACGGTACCCCGCGCCACCCGCCTGGGGGCACCCCCGGACGGAGTTTGGAGGGAGGATCGCAGGTCGGCAGACATTCTCCTGCGGAGAGCTGGGAGGAGACACGCGGTGACCCGGCCCGGGGCCCGGGGCGCGGGCGGTCGTGGCGGTGAAGAGCGCGCCGGTCGGCGGGAGACCGCCGATGGCGAGCCGGACGGCGCGGAGGTGGACGGGCGCGGATGCCCATCGGCCCGACGCGGGATCGAGGCGAGGGCAACGGAACGGGCCCGGACGCCCTTCAGGCCGACGCGGGACCCTCCCCCAGACTCCGTCCGGGGGGACCCCAGGCTGCGGGCAACGGAACGGGCCCGGACGCCCTTCGGGCCGACCTGGGATCCGCTGGCTGCGGGTCAGTACCAAGGCCGTTGTCTACTGGGCGTCCGGGCCCTTCCCGGGTCACACCTGCCGACCGGGGCGCGTACGCGTTCCGGCGCCGCTGACGCTGGACCTGGCTGCCAGTGGCGGCGTGCACGTGCGGCGCGGCGCCCCATGGCCCAGCGGCGGTCGACAGAACCGCGGAGGGCCCCCGGTCCGACGTCCTGTGGTGGACTTGGCCGAACCTACTCGCCTCTGACCATCGGCTGTCAACACCCCTTTGACCTGCGGGGTTTCGCCAAATCAGCAGGTCAGTGCGGGCCCCTGCGACACGCCGCGACAGGCCGAGGGCACACCGTTCGGCCGCATGTGCCGAGCGATGCTCACCCGTTCGGCCGCTCGAAGACGGTACGGCCGCCGACGACGGTGCGCAGGGCGGACGGAAGCGGGCGCCCGGGGGTGAGATCGGGCAGGCCCGGGGTACCGGAGCGCGGGTCGGTGGACCAGTTGGCGACGCGTTCGTCGGGGGCCTGGACGACGAGGTCGCCGCTGTTCCAGACGGCGTAGTCGGCGGGGGCGCCGGGTACCAGGACGCCGGTGTCGTCCCGCCCGATGGCGCGCCAGCCGCCACGCGTGTGGGCGTTGAAGGCGGCGCGGGCCGAGACGCGGTGCTCGGGGGTGCGGTGGAAGGCGGCGGCGCGGACGGCGCCCCAGGGGTCGAGCGGGGTGACGGGGCTGTCGGAGCCGAGGACCAGCGGCACCCCGGCACGGGTCATGGCGGCGAAGGGGTTGAGGTCGCGGGCCCGCCCGGCGCCGAGCCGGTCGGCGTACATGCCGTGCTCGCCGCCCCAGGCCGCGTCGAAGGCGGGCTGTACGGAGGCGACGAGGCCGAATTCGGCGAAGGCCGCAATGGTGGCGGGAGTCATCAGTTCGGCGTGCTCCACGCGGTGCCGCAGGGCCCTGACGCGCTCCAGGCCGACGGCCGCGGCGGCGGCCCGTACGCCGTCGACGACCGCGCCGATCGCCGCGTCCCCGATGGCGTGGAAACCGGCCTGGAGGCCCGCCTGCGTGCAGAGGGTGAGGTGGCGGGCGATGGTCTCGGCGTCGAGGTAGCTGACGCCGGTGTGCGGCGCGTCGGCGTACGGGGCGTGCAGGCAGGCCGTGTGGGAGCCGATCGAGCCGTCCACGAAGAGGTCGCCGCCTGCGCCGATCGCGCCGAGGTCCCGGACCCGGTCGAGGTCGGCGGGGGCGGACGCGGCCTGTGCCCAGTAGCCGAAGACCCGCGGCCCGGATTCGGCGGCGGCCAGCGCGAGGAGGCCGGTGAGGTCGTCCTCGGAGGAGATGTCGGGGCCCGCGCACTCGTGCAGCGCGCCGATGCCCTGTTCCGCGGCGTGCAGCAGCGCGGCGCGCTGGGCGGCGGCGCGCTGGGCGGGGGTGACGGCGGCGTACGCGGCGCGGCGTACCGCGTGGTGCGCGTCGCGGGTCAGCGGCGCCTGCGGGTCGAAGCCGGGCTCGTCCCTGACACCGGGCACCAGATCGAGCAGCGCGGTGCTGACGGCGGCCGAGTGGACGTCCGTACGGGTCAGGTAGAGGGGCCGTCCGCCGACCGCCTCGTCCAGTTCCGCGCGGGTCGGTGTGCGCCGCTCGGGCCACCGGCTCTCGTCCCAGCCGTGGCCGAGCAGCACGCGGTCGGCGGGCCGTGCGGCGGCGTATTCGGCCGTACGGGTCAGCGCGTCGGCCAGCGACGCGGCGCCGGACAGGTCGAGGCCGGTGAGGGCGAAGCCGGTGGCGGTGGTGTGCACGTGCGCGTCGGTGAAGGCCGGGGTGACCAGCGCCCCTTCGAGCTGGATGACACTGTCCACGCCGTCCGCGAAGGAGTCCGCGGCCCCTTCAGAACCGACCCACGCGACGGTGCCGCCGTCCACGACCATCGCGGTCGCGAAGGGGTCGGCGGGGCTGTAGACGGCGCCGCCGCGGAGCAGGACGGTGCCGGTCGGCGCGGGGGTGGCGGGGGGCTGCGGGGTGGAGGTGCGGTGCATGGGCACAGTCTCCCCCGGTCGGGGCGCGCGCCCGACTCCGGGGTGGCGGCCCCCGACCCCTCCACGCCTCTCGTGACGGCGGGTCCGCGGCAGCCGGTTCGCGGCTCAGACGCGCGGCGGCCTGGCCTCGTACGCCGTGGACAGGACGACCGTGGTGCGGGTGGAGACGCCCGCGAGGGTGCGGATCCGGGTCAGGAGGTGTTCCAGCTCGATGGGGGCGGCGACCCGCACCTTGAGGATGTAGTTCTCGTCGCCCGCGACGCTGTGGCACGCCTCGATCTCGGGGACCTCGGCGAGCCGGTCCGCGATGTCGTCGGGGGCGCTGGGGTCGAACGGTTTGACGGAGATGAAGGCCGTCAGGGACAGGCCGACCGCCTCGGGGTCGACGAGGGCCGCGTAGCCGCGGATCACCCCGCGCTGTTCGAGCCTGCGCACGCGCTGGTGCACCGCCGAGGTGGACAGGCCGGTGGCCTTGCCCAGGTCGGTGTAGCTCATGCGCCCGTCGGCGACGAGAAGTTCCACGATGTGCCGGTCCAACTCCTCCATAGCGGATGACCTTACCCATAGGCACAGCGCCGCGTTACGTATGCATGTGCACGGTTCGGTCACATCCCGCGCGGGGGTCGCGCCGTCGCGCTCACGCGGGCAGCAGCCGGTCCAGGTGGGCGTTGCTGAAGGTGCGGCCCGGATCCAGCTCGGCGGCCAGCGCCCGGAAGTCCGCCATACGGGGGTAGCGGGACCGGACCTCGGCGGCGTCGGCGACGTAGACCTTGCCCCAGTGCGGGCGCGGCGCGTACGGCGCGAGTCGCTGTTCGAGGAGCGCGAGGACGGGGAGGACGGCGGCGGTGTCCGGCACCCAGGTGAAGTGGAAGGCGACGGTGTCGTGCCCGTAGGCGGGACTGAGCCAGAGCCGGTCGGCGGCGACGGTACGCACTTCGCAGATCTGGAGCAGCGGCGCGATGTCGGCGCCGAGCGCGGCGAGGGCGTGGAGCGCGGGCAGGGCGTGTTCGCGGGGCAGCAGGTACTCGGACTGCAACTCGGCGCCGCTGCTGGGGGTGAATCCCGGCCTGAAGTGCGGCAGTCGCTCGTGCCAGGGGCCGGCCAGGCCCTGCTGTGCGGTGCAGTTCACCGGGTCGGCGCCGGGGACCGGGTGCATCGGCCCGGTGGCGGGCGCGGCCCAGGGGAATTCGGGCGCGGGCGCGTCGGCGAGCTGCTTGAGCCAGACCTGTCCGAAGCGCGGCGCGCGCCAGTCGGTGAACATGCTGACGCTGTACGCGGCCCCGGTGATCGCCTCGAAGTGCCCGTCCAGGTCGGCCAGTTCGAGTCCGGTGAAGACATGCTGGCGGACGGCGAAGTCGGGGACCAGGTCGAGGGTGAGGGCGGTGACGACGCCGAGCGCGCCGAGCGAGACCACGGCGCCGTCGAAGCGGTCGCCGTCCTTCTCCCGGCTGAGTACGGCGACTTCGCCGTCCGCGGTGACGAGTTCGAGGGCGCTGACGGAGGTGCCGAGGCCGCCGTTGGCGTCGCCGGAGCCGTGGGTGCCGGTGGCGACGCAGCCGGCCACCGAAATGTGCGGCAGGGACGCCATGTTGGGCAGCGCGAAGCCGGACTCGTGCAGCCGCTGGGCGAGTTCGGCGTAGCGGACGCCCGCGGCGACGCGGACGGTGGCCTCGGCCGTGTCGATGTCGATCTCTGGTGGCAGGCCGGAGAGTTCGACGAGGGCGCCGTCGGTGTCGGCGATGTCGTTGAACGAGTGGCCGCTGCCCAGCACCCGCACGCGGCGGCTCGCGGCGACCAGTGAGCGCAGGGCGCCGGTCGACTCCGGGCGGTGCACCCGTTCCGCCGAGAAGGTGATGTTCCCGGCCCAGTTGGTCCGCCTGCCACCGTCACGCATTACGCCGCCACCCGTCACGCATCACGTCGCCACGCATTCTGCCGAGCCGCTTCCTCCGGTCGGCGTGCCCTGCCCGGCCACGCCCGCTCGCACCTTATCCGGCACTCCCGCAAGATGCCGCGCGGGGGCACGAGGGGTGCGCGGAGGCATGGCGAGGGCGCATGGACCGGCCGAAAGGCGGGATGTGACGAAGGCCACACCCAATGCATCCCTATGAGGTCGATGGCGTGATTACCCGCGTAGCGCGGCGGGAAGTGCTCGCTATGGCCGCGGGATTGACGCCGGGCCGGCCCGATGGAGGGCACATCCGTCCGATGGGGGAGACGCGAATATGCGTAACCATGTGCGCCACAACCGCAGTGAGCGGACCCAGCCGGCGCCCGAGGAGGGGCACGAACGCGAATTCGCGCTCGCGCTGCTGCCGGGGCTGCCGGACGCCGACGACACGGATGACTCGTTCGAGGACGATCTGGACCTGGTCCGGGTGGACTGCCCGGAGTGCGCGCGGCCGATCGCGGTCTTCGCCGACGAGGACCGGCTTCCGGAGCACGCCCTGTGCCCCACGCCGTGGAACCCCTTCGGCCTCACCGTCTGTTCCGGCTCGGGCCGCCCGGTCGAGGAGGCCAGCCCCCTCGACGGCTCCCTGCCCGGTGAGGTCCACGACCTCGACCTCGGCACCCTCCTGGTCCTGCCCGACACCCTGGACTGGCGCACCCAGCCCTTCTCGCACGTGGGCGGCCCCGGCTCGCACCCCTTCCGGGTACCGGCGCCCCGCGCGGCCTGAGCCGGCGCCCCGTCCGGGGCGCCGGAGTACCACCCGCCATCAGGTGGACGCTCAGCTCCGCGACTCGGGGCCCGCCACGTGGCGCGCGATCACCATGCGCTGGATCTGGTTGGTGCCCTCGACGATCTGAAGGACCTTGGCCTCGCGCATGTACCGCTCCACGGGGAAGTCGGCCGTGTAGCCGTAGCCGCCCAGGAGCTGGACGGCGTCCGTCGTCACCTGCATCGCCGCGTCGGTGCAGAAGAGCTTGGCCATGGCGGCCTGCCGGGAGAAGTCGAGACCGGCGTCGCGGGTCCTGGCCGCGGCCAGGTAGAGGGCGCGGCCCGCCTCGATCTTGGTGGCCATGTCGGCGATCATGAAGCGCAGCCCCTGGAAGTCGGCCAGGGGCCGGGCGAACTGGCGCCGCTCCTTGACGTAACCGAGCCCGGCGTCCAGCGCGGCCTGGGCGAGGCCGACGGCACAGGCGGCGATGCCGAGCCGTCCGGCGTCCAGCGCGGCCAGCGCGATGGCGAACCCCTGGCCCTCCTCGCCGATGCGGCGGCTGTCGGGGACGGTCACGCCGTCGAAGTGCACCTGGGCAGTGGGCGAGCCCTTCATGCCCATCTTCCGCTCAGGCGCGGCGGCGCTGAGGCCCGGCGCGTCGCCCGGCACCAGATACGCGGAGATGCCGCGCGCGCCGTCGCCGCCGCTGCGGGCCAGGACGGTGTAGAAGTCGGCGACGCCGCCGTGGGTGATCCACGCCTTGGTGCCGTCGATCGCCCATTTCCCGGCGTCGCCGTCCGCGCCGCCGCCGTCCCCGCCGCCGCCGGTACGTACGGCGCGCGTACGCAGGCTGGCCGCGTCGGAGCCCGCGGCGGGCTCGGAGAGGCAGTAGGCGCCGAGGAGGCTGCCGCCGAGCATGGCGGGCAGGTGCTCGGCGCGCTGTTCCTTGGCGCCGAAGTGCGCGAGCGCGTGGCACGCGAGGGTGTGGACGCTGACGCCGAGGCCGATGGTGAGGCGGGCCGCGGCCAGTTCCTCCAGCACCTGGAGATAGACCTCGTACGGCTGTCCCCCGCCGCCGTGCTCCTCCGCGTACGGCAGGCCGAGCAGTCCGGTCTCCCCGATCAGCGCGAAGGTCTCACGCGGGAAGTGGCCCGCGTCCTCCTGCGCGGCGGCCACGGGCGCGATCTCCCGCTGGGCCAGGTCCCGGGTGAGCGCGAGCAGATCCCGCGCCTCCTCGGTGGGCAGTTGGCGGACAACCGGCTGCGGGCCGTGCTGCGACATCGCGGCACACTCCTCCCTGTCGGGGGCGTCGGCGGCACGCCCTGGGTGTGGCGGCGCCGTCGGTGGGCAGTGCCCATGAACCGATGTTCCCCTGCCGGGTCGCGGCACGCGGTGATCAGCGGTTCTGGCGCGTTGGAGTATGCCTGATCGGACGCCCCACGTCACGGGCGCGATTCCGTCTTACGGTTCGCCGCTGTGCGGTTCGTCTTGCCCGCCCGCCCACCCGTGCGAGTGCTTTCTCCGTCTGCGGGTGCCGCCCGTGCCTGGTCGGTCCCGGCCCGGGGTACCTCCTCGAAATCCGTAACACCTGGCCCCGGGTATCCAGTGACGTTCCTGTCAACGTATTTCTGCGGGGGCACCCCGCCCCGTCCCCTCCGGGTCCATCGGCGTCCGCCTGCCCGGTGGGGGCTGAGGGGGGGCGAGGGTGGGTGGGTTTGGGTACGGCGGCGGGTGCCTGTCCGGCGGGGGTGGGCGGGAGGGGATTGGGCGGGGACCGGGCCCTGCCCCACCCGGCCGTCCAGCCGGGGTAGGCGGGAGGGGGCGGGCAGGCTCCGGTACGTCGGCGTCCGCCCGTCCGTGGAGGTGGCGGAGGGGGGTGGGTGGGGGCCGGGCCCCTGCGCGACCGCCGTCCAACCGGGGCGGGCGGGAAGTGGGTGGGTGGGCTCGGGTACGTCGGCGTCCGCCTGTCCGTGGGGGTGGCGGAGGGGGGTGAGTGGGGGCCGGGCCCTGCGCCACCCGGCCGCCCAACCGGGGCGGCCGGGAGAGGGTGGGCCAGCGTACGTCGGCGTCCGCCTGCCGGTGGGGGTGGGCAGGCTCGGGCACCTCGGCGTCCGCCTGCCGGTGGGGGTGGGCAGGCTCGGGCACCTCGGCGTCCGGCTGCCGGTGGGGGGGCGGCCGGGAGGGGGTGGGCCAGCACGTACGTCGGCGTCCGCTGGGTGGGCCCGGCCCCCGGGTGGGCGGAGGACACGCGGGGCGCCCTCACGGTCTTTGACACCCTCCCCGGCCATCTACGGACAGGCGGACGCCGACGGACCCGGAGGGGACGGGGCGGGGTGCCCCCGCAGAAATACGTTGACAGGAACGGCACCGGATACGAGGGGCCAGGTGTTACGGATTTCGAGGAGGTACCCCGGACCGGCACCGACCAGGCACAAGCGGCACCCGCAGACGGAGAAAGCACCCGCACGGGCGGGCGGGGTGGGAAACACCAGGCGGGCCTGGAGTGGCGACTGAGTACGGCGACGAAGGCGGATGAGTAGGAACGCGCTCCCGCACAGCCGCAGGCGGCCCTACGCTGCTGCCCATGGAGAGCTTGGACACCACGGATCCGCGCACCGTCGGCGGATATCCGCTGTTCGCGCGGCTCGGCGCGGGTGGCATGGGACAGGTCTACCTGGCGCGCACACCCGCCGGGCGGGCACTCGCGCTGAAGACCGTACGGTCCGAGTTCGGGCTCGACCCCGGCTTCGGGGAACGGTTCGCGCGGGAGATCCGGCACGCGGACCGGGTGCGTTCGCCGTGGACGGTGGCGGTGGTCGACTACAGCCCGCCCGGCACCCGCCCCCCGTGGCTGGCGACCGAGTACGTGGCGGCGCCCTCACTGGCCGAGTGGGTCTCGGCGCACGGCCCGCTGCCGGAACCGGCACTGGCGTCGCTGGCCGCCGAACTCTGCGAGGCGCTGCGGTCGGTGCACGCGGTGGGTCTCGCGCACCGCGACGTGAAGCCGTCGAACGTGCTGCTCGGCCCCGACCGGCCGCTGCTGATCGACTTCGGCATCGCGCGGGCCGCGGAGGACTCCCGGCACACCAGGACCGGCGGGGTGATCGGCTCCCCCGGCTACATGGCGCCCGAGCAGGCGACCGCGGGCGCGTCCGCCGAGCCCGGCGACCTGTTCGCGCTGGCGGCCGTACTGGTCTACGCGGGGACCGGGCACGGCCCGTTCAACCGGCCGGGCGAGGAGCCGTCGACGCCCGCGCTGATGTACCGGATCGTGCACGAGGACGGCGACCTCACCGGGCTGCCCGACGCGGTGGCGCCGCTGGTCCACGCGTGCCTCGCCAAGGAACCGGCGGACCGGCCGACCGCCGAGGAGGCGTTGGCGCTGCTGCGGGAGGCGGGTCACCGTACGGGCGTGTGGCACGAGGTCCCGGCGCCCGGCCTCACCGACGAGCTGCGCGGCCGTGAAGCGCGGGTCCGCACGCTGCTGGCGGACCCGACGGCCGCCGTCGGGCCCTCGCCGTACTCCCCCACGGCGCCGCTGACCGCGCCCGGCCGCGGGCCCGGCTCCGGAGGCCAGACCCCCGCTCCCCCGCACGCCGCGTACGCGCCGCCGCGTACACCGTCGCCCGTCTCGGGACCCGCGGCGCCCACGGGACCGTACTCGGGACCGCAGCCCGTGCCGTGGAATCCGGCGCGCCGCCGCTCGGGCATGGGGCCGGGCGCGATCGTCGGGCTGGTCGTCGCCGGGCTGCTGGTCCTCTTCGTGGTGATCGGCGTCATCCTCGACCAGCAGCGCGGCTCCGGCGACAACAACAACGGGAATCCCGACCCGAGCACGAGCACCCACACCTCCGCGCCCACGGACGCGCTGCCCGCCTCGTGGGTCGGCACCTGGGTCGGTATGGGGCCCGGCAATCCGAGCGGCAGCGGGGGCCAGCCGCGCAGCGACCGGTTCACCGTCACGCTCAGCCTGCACGCGGGGGCGCGCGGCGAGGCCGTCGGCCAGGACGTCAGCAACATCCCCGAGTCGGGCACGGGGGCCGAGCGGGGCTGTACGGAAGCGCTGTCGCTGGCGCAGGTCCGGGGGAACACCATGACCTTGCGGGTCACCGCCGCCAAGCCCACGGACCCTGACTCGTCGCGGACCTGTATGACAGGGCACGAGTACTCCGTCTCCATGACGGACGCGCGCACCCTGCGGATCGAGGCGGGGCCGCAGGCCGAGGGCGCCCCGAGCACGCTCACCAAGCGGAGCTGACGGGCCCTTGGGAAAGGCGGCGGTCAGGTTCCGGTGAGCCGCAGGCCCGCCCACAGCGCGACCGTGGAGGCGATGAGCGTCGGCGGCACCGTGAGCAGCCCGAGCCGGGTGAAGGTGCCCAGGTCGGAGTCGGTGCCGTGGTCGCGCAGCACGCGCCGCCACAGCAGGGTGGCGAGCGAACCCGCGTAGGTGAGGTTGGGGCCGAGGTTGACGCCGATGAGCACGGCGAGCACCGGGCCGGGGCCGCCCGCGGCGGCCAGCGGAAGGAGGGCGAGCACGGCGGGCAGGTTGTTGATCAGATTGGCCAGGACGGCGGCGAACGCGGCGGTCCCGAGCAGCGCGAGCAGGCCGCTGCCGTGCGGCAGCACCCGGTCGGCGGCGTCGGACAGCCCGTTGTCGACCACGGCCTTCACCACGACGCCGAGGGCGAGCACGAACAGGCAGAACAGCGGCCCGGCCGCCGCGACCAGGCCGCGGACCGTCGCCCGGCCGCGGCGCAGCGCCCGTACGCCCAGGACCAGCGCGCCCGCCAGCGCGGCCCAGGCGGGGTTGAGGCCGCCCAGCGAGGTGACCGCGAAGCCGACCAGGGTCAGGCCGAGGACGACCAGCGTGAACACCGGCACGGCCGGCGGCTCGCCCTGCTCCGGCGGGTGCTCGCGGATGGCGAGGTCGGCGGCGAAGTAGCGGCGGAAGACGGTGTATTCGATGCCGACGGACAGCAGCCACGGCAGGGTCATCAGGAGCGCGAAGCGGGTGAAGGACACTCCGGCGGCGGTGAAGGCCAGCAGATTGGTGAGGTTGGAGACCGGCAGCAGCAGGGAGGCGGAGTTGGCCAGGTGGGCGGTCGCGTACAGGTGCGGGCGGGCCTTGGCGCCCGCCCGCGCGGCCGTCGCGATGATCACCGGCGTGAGCAGGACGACGGTGGCGTCCAGGCTCAGCACCGCCGTGACCAGCGCGGCCACGACGAACACCCCGGCCAGCAGCCGCTTGGGCTCGCCCCGGCAGGCCCGCGCGACCGCGTCGCCCGCCGCCGTGAACAGACCGTCGTCGGCGCACAGTTCCGCCAGGACGAGCACGGCCGCCAGGAAGCCGACGACCGGCAGCAGTTCCCTGGTCTCGTGCCAGGCGGCGGACGGCGTCACGGCCCCGATGCCGATGAGCAGTCCCGCGGCGGGCACCGCGGCCACCGCCTCGGGCCAGCCGCGCGGGCGCAGGACGGCGAAGCCGAGGACCACCAGGAGAGCGAGGGCGGAGATCGTCTCCGCGACGGCGGTGTTCAGGGGGCTCTCCTCGGACGGACCACGGGCTGGCGTACCGCCTGATTCCACCACGTGGGCCGCGCGGCTCCGCCCCGGCGCCCGCCCGACGCGCCCGAGTGCGTCGTTTCTCACGGCCCCGCGCGATGGCGGAGCCGTGACGACGGGCCGGACAGGTCCTAGCTGGCGTCGGCCAGCGACAGGGTGTGGAGCCGCTCCGGGGGGCCGGGGCGGGCGTAGTACCAGCCCTGGCCGGTGTCGCAGCCGAGGGCGCGCAGATGGTCGGCCTGGGTGCGGGTCTCGACGCCTTCGACGGTGACGGTCAGGTTGAGGGCGTGGGCGAGGGAGACGATACCGCCGACGATCTTGAGATCGACGGGGTCGGCGGCGTGGCCGCGCATGCCGCGCGTGAAGGAGCGGTCGAGCTTGAGGACGCTGACGGGGAGCCAGCGCAGGGAGGACAGGTTGGAGTAGCCGGTGCCGAAGTCGTCGAGGGCGATGGAGACGCCGAGGTCGACTATCTGCCGCAGCGGCTTGAGGGTGTCCTCGTCGGCGCCGATCAGAGCGCTCTCCGTGACCTCAAGGCAGAGCGAGGCGGGGTCGAGGCCGGTGTCCTCCAGGACGCGGGAGACCTCCTGGACCAGCTCGGGGTGGTGCAACTGGATCGGTGAGAGGTTGACGTTGACCCGTGGCGGCGGGCCGCCGCCGATGTGCTCGCTCTGCCAGGCGTACGCCTGGCGGGCGGCCCGCTCCAGGACCCAGCGGCCGAGGCCGACGATGTGTCCCGTGCTCTCGGCGAGCGGGATGAACTGGTCGGGTCCGAGTATGCCGTGGGTGGGGTGGCACCAGCGCACCAGCGCTTCGGCACCGTGCACGGCGCCGTCGTCGAGGCCGACGAGCGGCTGGTACTCGATGAAGAACTCGTCGTGTTCCAGGGCGCTCGGGAGCTGGTTGGTCAGGCCGTGCCGGGTGATGGCGCGGGCGTCGGCGACCGGGTCGGCGACCTCGTACCGGTTGCCGCCCTGTTCCTTGGCGCGGTACATCGTGATGTCGGCGCTGCGCAGGACGTCGGCGGCGATCCGGGACTCGACGGGGCCGTGGACGATGCCGATGCTGCCGTGGACGGGCAGTTCGCGGCCGTCGAGCAGGACCGGGGCGGACAGCGCGTCCAGGATGCGTTCGGCGAGCGCGGTGACCGCGGCGAGGCTCGGCGGGTCGGTGTAGAGGGCGACGAATTCGTCGCCGCCGATCCTGGCGACGAGCTGGTCGGGCGAGGTGACGCAGGACTGGAGGCGTTCGGCGACGGCGACGAGGAGCTGGTCGCCCACCGCGTGGCCGAGGCTGTCGTTGACGGCCTTGAAGCCGTCGAGGTCGAGGTAGCAGACGCCGATGCGGCTGGTGCCGTTGGCGGGGTCGGCGTCGAGCGCGACGTCGAGGCGTTCGAAGAACAGGGCGCGGTTGGGCAGTCCGGTGAGCGCGTCGTGGGTCGCCTGGTGGCGCAGCCGGCGCAGCAGTCCGCGCCGTTCCGTGACGTCCTCGACGAGCGCGAGCTGGTACTGCGGGCGGCCAGTGGCGTCGCGCAGCAGGGACGCCCGTACGTTGGCCCACAAGATGGTGCCGTCGACCCGCTGGTAGGCGCGCTCGACGTCGTACGTGTCGCGTTCGCCGCGTACCAGCTCGCCGTTGAGACGGCGGGTGCCGGTGCCGGTGCCGTCGTCCTTGTGCACCCACTCGGTGACATTGCGGCGCATGGTCAGGGATTCGCTGCCGAACATCCGGGTCATCGCGTCGTTGACCTCGAGGACTTCCCCGTCGAGGTCGGCGATCCCGATGCCGAGGGCGGCGCCCTCGAAGACGGCGCGGAAGCGGGCCTCGCTGGCGGCCAGGGCGCCCTCGGCGTCGCGCTGGGCGTCCAGGGCGGCCCGGATGATGGACTCCTGCTCGCGCAGGGTGCGTTCGCGCAGGGCCCGCGAGAAGCCGACGGCGACCGCGTGCTGGAGGCGTGAGCAGCGGGCCCGGCATTCGTCGGTGTCGAGGCCGGGTCCCGGCGGGCAGTACAGGACGAGGTAGGCGTCGATGACGCCGAGGATGCTGGGCAGCGCCTCGGGGTCGGTGCAGTGCGCGGCGACCAGGGCGGTGCCGACCTCTGCGGCCGGGCGGGGGTCGAACGGGCGGCCCCTGAGAGTGTCGCTCAGCACGCGGGTGAGCGGCAGCAGGTGGTCCTCGAACTCGGCGCGGGTCATCGAGGTGACCGTGACCGGGTAGATGGCGCGTGCCCAGATGGCGGCGAATCTGCGCAGATTGTCGCCGGGGCGTGCGTCGGGCGCTTGCGCTCCCTCGTTTCCGGCCGCGGCCGGGAGCGCGGTCACGCTTTCAGCCCCACACCGGCGAGACCGTGGAGTACGGCGGGGTCGTCGTCGTCGCTGAGCGGCGCCTCGGGGCGCCAGTGCGGCAGCGGGACGACGCCGGGCTCGACGAGTTCGAAGCCGTCGAAGAAGCGTTCCACCTCTTCTTTGGTGCGCATGATCAGCGGGGTGGCGGTGCGCTGGTAGACGGCCTGGACGCCGCGCTGTCCTGAGGGGACGGGGCCGAACTGGAGGGTGGCGTGGGTGACGACCAGGACGCTGCCGGGGGCCAGCGCGTCGCGCAGAGCGGCGACGACCTCGTTCGGATTGTCGGCGTCGGACAGGAAGTGCAGGACGGCGACGAGCAGCAGGCCCATGGGGCGGTCGAAGTCCAGCAGCCGCTTGGTCTCGGGGTTGTCCAGGACCGAGCCGGGGTCGCGGAGGTCGGCGGCGGCGATGGTCGCCTTGTCGTTGCCCTCCAGGACGGCGCGGCTGTGGGCGACGGCGACCGGGTCGTTGTCGACGTACACCACGTGGGCGTCGGGGTTCGCCCGCTGCACCACCTCGTGCACGTTGCCGAAGGTGGGGATGCCGGAGCCGATGTCGAGGAACTGGTCGATGCCGCGGTCCATCGCGAAGCGCACGGCGCGGTGCATGACCGCCCGGTTGGCCTGGCCGATCTTGGGCGCCCCCGGCATGGCCCGCATGGCCAGCCGCGCCGCCTCCCGGTCCACCTCGAAGTTGTGCGAGCCACCGAGGAAGTAGTCGTAGATCCGGGACACGCTGGGCACCGTCAGGTCGATGCCCTGCGGGGCCCAGGAAGGACGGTCGGTCACGGTTGCTGTCTCCAGGTCATCGGGCTCAACGGGCGCGTCGCACACGGTGGTTCGGCCGACGGGCGCGCACCTGTCTACCCTGCGAGGCTACTGATCACGTGTTCGGAGTGAAACACGCGACCGGAGATCCAGGGTCCGTTTTCGGTCAACAACCACCAGCATGTGCATTTGCGAAAACGCGCAGATGCGGACTCGCGCACACACCAGCGCGGGTCCGCTGCCGGTGACGGCCGCGGACCCGCGATAGGTTTTCGGACAGCCTCAGACCAGTTCAGACCAGTTCGACCGACAGCGGTTCAGCGGCCTGTCCGGCCGCCGCCCCGGGTCGTCGGACGGTCACGGTCGGCGGCCGGTCAGCAGGCGCCCTCGTCCTGCCACACGCCCCACTCGCCGGTGGTGCCGGGCTCCTCGTTGGTGGTCCACCACTTGGCCTTCCACTTGTGCCCGTTGTGCGCCACCTCGTTGCCGCCGACGTAGACGGCGGAGGCGGCCCACTGGGCGACCGTGCAGGTGCCGCCGCCGGGCGGGGTGGTCGGCGGTGTGGTCGGCGGCGTCGTGGGCGGGTTGGTGGGAGGCGTGGCGCCCGCGAACTTCACCGAGTACTTGGCGAAGTCCCAGGAGTTCTGCGCCACGCTGCTGCACGTGCCCGAGGTGCTGCCGTTGTTGTCCGGCGGGCTGCACTGGCGGTCGCGGTTGAGCGACCAGAAGGTGAAGCGGCCCATGCCGTGGCTGGTCGCGTAGTCCAGCACGGTCTGGAAGTCGGCCTGGTAGAAGTACTCGCCGGTGTCGCTGCGGCCGTTCATGCCGGAGAAGCCCTCGTGGGCGTACGCGGTGGCGGTGTCCCAGCCGAAGGTGGTCTTCAGCAGGCCGTTGAAGGCGGTGAGCGCGCTGGTCTGCGACGCCGCCCCGTTGAAGCCGCCGTCGAACGGCATGATCGAGAAGTTGTTGGGGGTGAAGCCCTGCGACTTGGCCTCGTTGAGCATCTGCTGGCCGAACCAGCCGGTGCCCGCCGCGGTGCCCGCCGTGGTCACCGAGATGAACAGGCCGGGGTTGTTCTGCTGGAGGATCTTGGCCGCGCCGATCTCGCGCGCGACGGCCGCGGTGTTCTCGTACTCCGGCTCCTCCAGGTCGAAGTCCATCGCCTTGAGCTGGTACTTGGTGACGACCTGCTGGTACGCGGCGGCCGTGGACGCGGCGTCGGAACACGCCTGGCCGAGCTTGGTGCCGCCGTAGCCGCCGATGGAGACGGACACGTCTCCGCCCTTGGCCCGGATCGCGGAGATCACGTTCGCCACCGCCGTGTCGGAGGACACCGCGCTGGTCCCGTCCCATGTGGGGCTGCACCCGCCGCCGTTGGGGGCGAGGATGAAGGCGAGCTGGAACGCCTTCAGGCCGGTCGCGTCCATGATGGCGGTCGCGCTCGGCGGGTTGTTGTCGTTGGGCATCAGATACGGGGCGGCGGCGTACCAGTTGTTGGTCAGGGCGTTCGTCGAGACCGTGGCTCCGCTGGCCTGACTTGGGCCGAGAGCGGCAACGGTGCCGAGCCCGGCCACGGCCAGGGCGACGGCGGCCACGCCCGAGCCGATTGCTTTGAGACGGTTCACGTCTAGCCTCCTGTGGGGGAACGTGGCAGACAGAATCCTGCGGTGACGCGAACCCGTCAATGGTTGGTCCAGACCTTTGGACTAAACCACGAATTGGTCTCTACCACTTCGAGTCCAATTCCCCACGTGCGACGGCCTGTCCACCCCGAACGCACCCGGCCCCGCCCCGTCGCGTACGGGGAGCGGGGCCGGGCCGGAAACGGACGGTCGGTCGGTCGGACGGACGGACAACCGGACAGACAGCAGCCCGGCCGAAGGGATGTCAGACGATGCCGACCGCCGCCAGCGCGCGGCGCTGGCCGGGGCTCGGCTGCGCCGGGAAGTAGACGTAGGCGACACCGCCGGTGCCGCCGCTGACGCCGCCGGTGGCGTTGATCCGCTTGGTGCGGAGCCAGATGGTCTCGAACTGGGCGCGCTTGTAGATGTTGCGCACCGCGTCGTCGCTGGAGCTGGCCGGGTCGTTGGCGACGACGTCGCCGTCCGCGGTGAAGCCCGCGACGCACATCAGGTGGCCCGAGGTTCCGTATCCCGCGCCGTCCAGTTCGGTGGCGAGGAAGGACTGCGAGGTGATGACGGGGATACCGGCCTTGATCAGCCGCTCGATGTCGTCGAGCGAGTGCAGCCGGGTGATGACGCCCTGGAGGTCCTTGTACGTGGCCGCGTAGGCCGCGTTGAAGGGCCAGTTGCCGCATCCCTCGTACTGGTAGTCGTACGTGTAGCGGGCGCCCTGGTCGACCTGGGGGTCGGCGTAGGCGGGGTTCACCCAGGCCAGGTCGGCGGCCGTGGGGCCGCGGCCCCAGTATTCGATGACCATCGTCGAGGAGGTCGGGCTGCACCAGGCTTCGCCGCCGTTGTCGTACTCCGGGTACTCGCCCTTGTGGATGTTCTGCGAGTAGCGCGGCACCGGGAGTTCGACGCCCTTGGCCACGCCCGGCACCGACGCCGGGACGGTGAAGCGGTCCGGGATGTTGGACGCCATCGCGCCGAGCCGCCACACGGTGGGCGTGGCGTGGCTGCCGGGCTTGCGGAAGAGCGTCAGCCGCAGCCGGTACGAGGCCAGCAGCGGGCCCGCGGTGGTGTCGTCGATGGAGAAGGTGTCGGTCCAGATGCTGCTCTTGCCGTCGGTCTGGTCGTCCACCGAGGTACGGCGGATGTCCTCGGGACCGTCGCCCGCGGTCCACCGGCCCATGACGTACGCCGGGGTCGCGGTGCCGTCGGTGTACGTGCCGAGCAGTTCGATCTGGATCCAGGTGCCGGCCGGGGTGTGCGCGTTCCAGGACGCGATCAGCTCGCTGGCGGGGTGCGGCACCCGGCGGACCGGCGAGGTCCAGGTGGCCGACTCCCACGTGGCGGTGGTGCCGGTGTGCGGGTCGGTGTAGTCGAGCGTGCCGGTGGCGCGGCCGATGACCACGCCGGGCCGGCGGCCGGGCAGCGGCAGCGTGCCGTGGTGGGCGCCGAACAGCCAGTCGGGCAGCGAGGTCCAGCCGTGGTAGTCGACGGGGGCGGCGTCGGGCGTGCCGCCGCCTCCCTGGTGTCGCGCGGCGTCGGGAACGGCCGCGCCGGAGGTGGTGGCCGGGGCGGCGGAGGCGGACTGCGCGGACGCGGTCGCGGTGGCCGCGGCCGCCGCGAGCGCGGCGGTCAGTACGGCACGCCGGGGCGCGGGTCTGGTCATGGCGGTGTTCCCCTCGATGTGATCGGGAATTCCTGTCCGCTCCTACGGGTGCATGACAGGTGGCCCCAACTATCGTCGTTCACCGGCCGTTTCCACCAGGGTTTCCGACCGCGCGCCGGGAACAATATTGGACTGGACCACTGGCACTCAACAGGGAAGAACCACCAGGTCACGCCCTGTCAGATTGAGCCGCTCGCCACCGCTTTCCGTACAGACGGCAATATCCTCGATGCGTGCGCCAAACGTGTCGGGCAGATAGATGCCCGGTTCCACGGAGAACGCCATTCCCGGTTCGAGGGGGCGTTTGCTGCCCGCCACGATGTACGGCTCCTCGTGGGTGTCCAGGCCGATGCCGTGTCCGGTGCGGTGGATGAAGTGCTCGCCGTAGCCCGCGTCGGTGATGATGTCCCGGCCGACGGCGTCCAGTTCCTCCGCGGTGACACCGGGCCGTACCGCCGCGGTCTGCGCGGTCTGGGCGCGCAACAGCACGTCGTACAGCTCGCGGAAGGCGGCGGGCGGCTCGCCCACGGCGTAGGTACGGGTGGAGTCCGAGCAGTAGCCCTCCGCGGTGGTGCCGCCGATGTCGATCACCACCGGGTCGCCCGCCCTGATCACCCGGTCCGACACCTCGTGGTGCGGGCTCGCGCCGTTCGGCCCCGACCCGACGATCACGAAGTCGACCCGCTCGTGGCCCGCTTCGATGATGGCGTCCGCGATGTCCTTGGCGACCTCGCGCTCGGTGCGGCCGGGCACCAGCCACTCACCGATCCTGCGGTGCACCCGGTCGATCGCCCCGCCCGCGCGGCGCAGCGCGGCGATCTCCGCCGGGGTCTTGCGCATCCGCAGCTCCGCCAGCACGTCACCGGCGAGGACGGCCTCGGCGTCCGGCAGCGCGGCCCGGAAGGCGAGCAGCTTCTCGGCCCACATGTGGTTGTCGACGGCGAAGCGGGCCATCCCGGCGGGCAGCCGCCGGGCGATCAGCGCGTACGCGTCGTCCGTCTCGTCGAACCCGACGATCTCGATGCCGAGCCCGCCGGCGGGCGACGCCTGGGCTGCGGGCTTCTCCAGCCGCGGCACCACCAGGAAGGGCTCGCCCTCCACCGGCACCACCAGGCACGTCAGCCGCTCCAGCGGCAGCGCCTGATACCCGGTGAGATAGCGCAGGTCCGCGCCGGGCGCCACCAGCAGGGCCTGGACGCCCGCCGTTTCGGCCTCGGTACACGCCCTCGTCAGGCGCTCGGAGGTGTACAGCACGGATGCGGCTGCGCCGCCGCTCTCGGAGTGGGTCACCTTCGCACCGTACCGCCCACCCGGCCGGCGGGAGCGCGGGACCGCCGGCCCACCGACCGGCCCGGCACGGACCCGCGGCCGACCTGCACGGACCACCGGCGCGCGGACACGCGACAGGGCGCGGGCCCACCGTAAGGTCAGGTGGGTGAACGGACTGACGGTACGGGAGCTGGGGCGGCTGCTCGACGGGGCGGAGCCGTCCTGCGGGCGGACGCGGCTGATCGCCGTGGACGGGCACGCGGGCTCGGGCAAGAGCACGCTGGCCGGGCGGCTGGCGGCGGAACTGGGCGGCGCGCCCGTCGTCCATCTGGACGACCTGGCCACGCACGAGGAGCCGTTCGAGTGGACCGGCCGCCTGGCCGAACAGGTGCTGACGCCGCTGAGCGAGGGAAGGGCCGCCCGGCACCAGGTGTACGACTGGACCGCGCGCCGTTTCGCGGGCGAGCGGGAGATCCCGGCCGCGCCGGTCGTGCTGCTGGACGGCGTCGGCAGCGGGCGGCGGGCGCTGCGCCCGTATCTGGCGTTGCTGCTGTGGCTGGAGGTGGACCCGGCGACCGCGCGCCAGCGCGGACTGCTGCGCGACGGACCGGAACTGGCGCATTTCTGGACCGGCTGGTCCCGCGCGGAGGACACGCATTTCGCCGCGGATCCGTCCCGCCCCTTCGCCGACCTTCTGGTGCGCCAGACCGACGACGCCGGCGGCTGCCGGGCCGTCCCGAACCCCGCCCGTGATCACCGGGAGTGACGGCTCGGCGGCAGCCCGCCGCCACTCCCCCGCCGCCGGACACACGTCCGTCAACACCGCTTGACCGGCCGGGTATCCAGCACTTACGTTTTCAACAAGCGGCCGGAGACGGCCGTCGACAAGACGCGGAGCCCCCGGTTGTTCCCCCGTGACCGGGGGCTCTGCCCTGTCTCCGGGCCGGAATCGGCCCGTCGAGAGCCGGTTTTTCTCACTCACGGTCACCGCCCGACGGCCGTACGTCGGGGCCGCGTTCCCCGCGCTCGCGCGGATTCACGCTGTCCCGCAGGTCACGGCACCCTACGGCCCGCGGGACATCGCGGGTACGATGCGAAAAGGGCGGACCGGCAGCCGGGGGTGGACTGTCGCCTGCCCCAACTCCCGCCCGGTGCGCACGGGTTGGGACAGCGGGCGACAGTGCGGCGCGGGGGAACGATTGGTGGGGACTTGATGGACTTCGGCACCGAGCGTCCGGGCGCCCCGGCCGATCTCGCCTGGCTGCGCGGCGTCGACGCGTACACGATGGGCGCCTACGTCCAGGCCGAGGAGGAGTTCAGGACCGCGGTCCGGATCGACCCCGGCATGGCGGACGCCTGGCTCGGGCTGCACGCGCTGCGCGCGGACACCGCCACCGCGCTGCTCCAGATGTACCGGCACCGCGACCGCTTCGGCGAGCAGCGGGCCGCCCACCGCAGGACCCTCAACTCCTGGTACTGGCTGGGCTGGTGGGTGCAGCCGGTGCTGGAGACCAGCCGTGACCTGCTGCTGGCGCACGCCTCGCACTGGCTGGACGGCCGCCATGTCGCCGAGCTGGACCGGGCCCTGGCGGACTGCCCGCCGGTCGACACCGACCCGCAGGTCCGCTTCCTGCACGCCTGCCGTGCCTATCTCGTCAAGGACTGGGAGCGGCTGGTCCGGCACACCGAGCCGCTGCTGGGCGATCCCGTACTCGGCATCGAGGCAGGGCTGTTCGGCGGCATGGCCAGGGTCAGGCTGGAGATGTGCGGCCAGGCCGAGCCGCTGCTGGCCGCCGCCTTGATGCGCTGCCGCAGCGAGCAGCCCCAGCGCAAGGAGCTGCGCTACTGGCTGGCCCGCGCGTACGAGGGCACCGGGCGTACGGCGGCGGCCGTGCCGCTCTACCGGGCGGTGCACCGCGTCGACCCCGCCTTCATGGACACCTCCGCCCGGCTGGCCGCGATCCACGAGACCGACGACGGCCTCGACGAGGGCCTGGGGCTGGCGGCCGTATCGCTGGCCGGGACCGGGCAGGCGATGCCGGAGGGCGGCGTCGACATGGAGTCCGCGCTGCTGGCCGACCCCGGCGAGGGCCGCGGTCCGGGGCCGGAACCCGACGAGTCGCCGCTGTCCGCGGGCCCGCTGGACGACGACGTACGCGGCCGGTCCGCCGCCCCGCTCGGCGGCGCCCTGCCGGTGCAGGTCCCGATGGGCGGCTCCGACCCGGTGCTGCTCACCCAGGCGCTGGCGGAACTGGACAGGATGGTCGGTCTGGAGCCGGTCAAGCGCCAGGTCAAGGCGCTGTCCGCGCAGTTGCGGATGGCCCGGCTGCGGGCCGGACAGGGCCTGCCGGTGCAGCCGCCGAAACGGCACTTCGTCTTCTCCGGGCCCTCCGGCACCGGCAAGACCACCGTCGCCCGCATCCTCGGCCGGGTCTTCTACGCACTCGGGCTGCTCGGCGGCGACCACCTCGTGGAGGCCCAACGCTCCGATCTGGTCGGCGAATTCCTCGGCCAGACCGCGGTGAAGGCCAATGAGCTGATCGACTCCGCGCTCGGCGGCGTGCTCTTCGTGGACGAGGCGTACGCGCTGTCCAACTCCGGCTACAGCAAGGGCGACGCGTACGGCGACGAGGCGCTTCAGGTGCTGCTCAAGCGCGCGGAGGACAACCGCGACCGGCTCGTGGTCATCCTCGCGGGTTACCCCGAGGGGATGGACCGGCTGCTGGCCGCCAACCCCGGACTCAGTTCCCGTTTCACCACCCGCGTCGACTTCCCCAGCTACCGGCCGCTGGAACTCACCCGGATCGGTGAAGTCCTCGCCGCGGAGAACGGCGACCGCTGGGACGAGGAGGCACTGGAGGAGCTGAAGGCCATCGCGGGCCACGTGGTGGACCAGGGCTGGATCGACGAGTTGGGCAACGGACGCCTGCTGCGCACCCTGTACGAGAAGAGCTGCGCCTACCGGGACCTGCGGCTGTCCGAGTACCCGGCCGCGCCCAGCCGCAACGAATTGTCCACCCTGCGCCTGCCCGACCTCATGCAGGCGTACGGCGAAGTCCTCTCGGGGCGCGGCCCCGGAGCGACCCCGACCGACCCGGTCGAGTAGCACCGGGCGGGCCGGGCGGGCCCGCCCGGCCCGTCCGGACCGTCCGGACCGTCCGGACCAGACGCAGAAGGGGGGTGCGGAACCGCTGAACACGCGGTTCCGCACGCCCCTTCGGGCACTGCCCTATCGGACCTACCGGACCTACCGGATCTACCTGACCAGTTCGGCGGAGTCCTCCGCGGCGTGCGGGAGCGGCACCTCCCGGGCGGGGGAAGGCGCGCGGTGGGCGGGGTCCTTCACCTCGCCGACGAGCATTTCGAGGACGTCCTCCAGCGCGACCAGGCCGAGGACCCGTCCCGAGGCGTCCGCGACGGCGGCCAGGTGCGAGGCGGCGCGCCGCATCGCGGTGAGCGCGTCGTCCAGCGGCAGGTCGGCCCGCAGGGTGGTGATCGGCCGCCAGAGCCGCTGCGGCACGGGCCGGTCCAGGTCGTCCGCGTCGAGGACGTCCTTGACGTGGAGGTAGCCGAGGAAGTCCGCGCCCGCGCCCGCGATCGGGAAGCGCGAGTACCCGGTGCGGACCGTCAGCTCCTCGACCTGCCGCGGAGTGGCGGCCGGGTCGAGGGTGATCAGCTCCGCCGGGGTGAGCAGCACTTCGGTGACCGGGCGGGTGCCCAGCTCCAGTGCGTCCTCCAGGCGTTCCTGCTCGTCGATGTCGAGCAGTCCGGCCTGCCGGGCGTCCTCGACCAGCACGGTCAGTTCCGCGCTGGTGAACACGGAGTCGACCTCGTCCTTCGGCTCCACGCCGAAGGCCCGCAGGATCAGCCGGGAGCAGGTGCCGAGCACCGAGATCACCGGGCGGAACACCCTGGCGAAGCCGACGAGACCCGGACTCAGCCACAGCGCGGTCTTCTCCGGTGCGGCCATCGCCAGGTTCTTCGGCACCATCTCGCCGATCACCAGGTGCAGGAAGACCACGACGGCCAGCGCCAGGACGTATCCGATCGGGTGCACGAAGTCCTCGGGGACGCGCACCGCCTCGAAGATCGGTTCCAGCAGGTGCGCGATGGTCGGTTCCGCGACCGCGCCGAGGGTCAACGAGCAGACGGTGATGCCGAACTGGGCGGCGGCCATCATCTGCGGGAGGTGTTCGAGGCCGTACAGCACGGTACGGGCCCTGCGCTGTTCGGCGGCGAGCGGTTCGATCTGGCTGCGGCGGACCGAGACCAGGGCGAATTCCGCGCCGACGAAGAAGCCGTTGCCGAGCACCAGCAGGACGGCGAACAGGAGTTGGAGAGCGCTCATCACGAGCTCGCCTCCCCCGCCACGCGATCCGTACGCACGATCCGTACGCGTTCGGCCCGGTGGTGGGTGACCTCGCGGACCAGCAGCCGCCAGCCGGGCAGTTCGGCCTCGTCGCCCGGTTCGGGAATCCGGGTGAGCAGGTCGGCGACGAGGCCGGCGACCGTCTCGTAGGGTCCCTCGGGGGCCTGCAGGCCGATTCTCGTCAGGGTGTCGATCCGGCAGCTTCCGTCGGCGTCCCAGGCGGGTCCGTCTGCCTCGGCCGCCGGGACCTGCACCAGTTCGGGCAGGTCGGCGGCGTCGTGCTCGTCGCGCACCTCGCCGACCAGTTCCTCGACGATGTCCTCCAGCGTGACGACCCCGGCGGTGCCGCCGTACTCGTCGACGACCACGGCGATCGGCTGCTGGCTGCGCAGCAGCTCCAGGAGCTGCTGGCCCGGCAGGGTCTCCGGGACGAGCAGCGGGGCGACCGCGATCGTCCCCGCGGGGACGCGGTCGCGCTGCTCGGCGGGGACGGCGAGGGCGTCCTTGAGGTGGACCATGCCGATGATGTCGTCAAGCCGCTCCCGGTAGACCGGGAAGCGGGACAGGCCGGTGGCCCTGGTCAGGTTGAGCACATCGGCGGCGGTGGCGGTGTCCTCCAGCGCGCTGACCCGGACGCGGGGGGTCATCACGTTCTCCGCGATGAGGTCGCCGAGCGACAGGGTGCGTACGAAGAGGTCGGCGGTGTCCTGCTCCAGCGTCCCGGCGAGCGCCGAGTGCCGGGCCAGGGAGACCAGTTCCGTGGGGGTACGGGCGGACGCCAGCTCGTCGGCGGGCTCGACTCCGAACAGCCGCACCAGCCGGTTGGCGGCCGTGTTCAGCACTTCGATGACGGGCCGGAAGACGGTGGAGAAGACGCGCTGCGGTCCGGCCACCACCCGGGCGACGGCCAGCGGGCGGGAGACCGCCCAGTTCTTGGGGACGAGTTCGCCGATCACCATCTGGACGGCGGAGGCGACCATCATGCCGACGACGACGGCGATGCCGGGGGCGGCGCCGTCCGGGATGCCGGCCGAGGTCAGCGGGCCGGTCAGCAGGTCGGCGAGTGCGGGTTCCGCCAGCATGCCGACGACCAGCGAGGTGATGGTGATGCCGAGCTGGGTGCCGGAGAGCTGGAAGGAGAGTTTGCGCAGGGCGGCCACGACACTGCGGGCCCGGCGGTCACCGGCCGCGGCGGCGCGTTCGGCCGCGGGGCGCTCCACGGTCACCAGGCCGAATTCGGCGGCGACGAAGAAGCCGTTGGCAAGGATCAGGACGAGGGCTGCCGCGAGCAGCAGCAGTGAGGTGCTCATGAGGCCGCCGCTCCGGATTCCCGGGAGGGAGGGGCGGCGCAGGTACTACCGGACGGTTCGTCCATCGGGGTGTGAGTGTCACTCCTTGGTTGGTCGGGGCCCCGCGGGCGGTGCACCAGGGGTGCGGGGCAAGCGCGGTGGGCGCCGTTCGTCCCCCAGAGTAGCCATTGGCGCCGCGCCCGCGAAGGACGGCGGGGGCAGCGTTCACGGACGGGCTCGCGGACGGGCTCGCGGAAGGGTTCGCCGACGGGTTCACCGCCGCGCGCTCAGTGGTCGGCGGACGTCGTGCCCTGCGCCTCACCCAGCGTCTCCACCAGCGAGCGCAGCAGCCTGGCGTCGTGCAGCGCCTGCTCCTTGGCGATACCGGGCTGGATGCCCATCACGGGCAGCGTCGTGCCGTCGGCGAGGTCGAGATGGACCCAGGCGTCGCCCGGCCGCAGATTGACCCGCACCACCTCGGCCCACGCCAGCCGCCGCTTCACCGTGAGATTCACCACGGTCACGCCGTCGGCCGTCACGGTCACCTTGGGGCGGCTGAGCAGCGCGAGCACCGCGGCGATCAGCACGCCCACCATGATCACGGTGATCCGGTCGCCCGTGCTCCAGGGGCCGGCGCCGTCGTGCGGCATCATCAGCGCGACGACGGTGAGCGCCACCACCAGCGCGGCGCCCAGGGACAGCAGCACCACGCGGGTGACGACGGGACGGAAGGTACGCGGCAGCCCGTCGAGCGCCGCCCGCGTACGGTCCTCGGCGCCGGTCACAGCCGCGCGGCGTGGATGCCGGTGGTCAGGATCGCGCGGGCGCCCAGGTCGTACAGCTCGTCCATGATCCGCTGGGCGTCGCTGGTCGGGACCATGGCGCGGACCGCGACCCAGCCCTCGTGGTGCAGCGGGGAGACGGTGGGCGACTCCAGGCCCGGGGTGAGGGCGACGGCCTTCTCGACCTGCTCGACACGGATGTCGTAGTCCATCATCACGTAGCGCCTGGCGACCAGGACGCCCTGGAGGCGGCGCAGGAACTGCCGGACCTTGGGCTCGTCCGGGTCGGCCCCGGTGCGCCGGATCACCACGGCCTCGGACTCCATGATGGGTTCGCCGAAGGCTTCGAGCCCGGCGTTCCGCAGCGAGGTGCCGGTCTCCACCACGTCGGCGATGGCGTGCGCGACACCGAGCTGGATGGCGGTCTCGACGGCGCCGTCGAGGTGGACGACGGACGCCTCGATGCCGTGGTCCGCGAGGTGCTTCTCGACGACGACCTCGTACGAGGTCGCCACCGTCTTGCCGTTGAGGTCCTGGACGGTGTCGGCGGTGCCGGGCTCGGCCGCGTAGCGGAAGGTGGAGCGGGCGAAGCCGAGCCGGAGGATCTCCTCGGCGACCGCGCCGGAGTCCAGCAGCAGGTCGCGGCCGGTGATGCCGATGTCGAGGCGGCCGGTGCTGACGTAGATCGCGATGTCGCGCGGGCGCAGGTAGAAGAACTCCACCTCGTTGTCCCGGTCGACCAGCACGAGCTCCTTGGACTCCTTGCGCTGCCGGTAGCCGGCCTCATGGAGCATGGCCGCCGCGGGTCCGGACAATGAGCCCTTGTTGGGGACGGCGATGCGCAGCATGAGGACGGTTTCCTTCTCTGAGGCGGGTTTCGGGTCGTGGGCAGGCTGTGGAAGCGGTACGGGTGACGGGGGTGGCGGCCGGCTGCCGCTGAGCGCGTACGGGTCGCGTACGCGCTCAGAGATGGGCGTAGACGTCGTCCAGGGAGATACCCCGGGCGACCATCATCACCTGAACGTGGTACAGCAGTTGGGAGATTTCCTCGGCGGTGGCGTCGGCGCCCTCGTACTCGGCCGCCATCCACACCTCGGCGGCCTCTTCGACCACCTTCTTGCCGATCGCGTGCACGCCCTTGCCCACCAGCTCGGCGGTGCGGGACGTGCTGGGGTCGCCGGTGGCGGCCTTGTGCCGCAACTCGGTGAAGAGCTGCTCGAATGTCTTGTTGGCCATGGTGGGGCCTAGCCTACGGGGAACCGCCGCCTGTTCAGCGCCAGGGTTCGGAGACCGAGCGCAGGATGGTGGCCGTCGCGACGGCCGCGGTGACCGCTTCGTGTCCCTTGTCCTCATTCGATCCCGGCAGTCCGGCGCGGTCCAGCGCCTGCTCCTCGGTGTCGCAGGTGAGGACGCCGAAGCCGACGGGCACACCGCTGTCCACGGCGACCTGGGTCAGCCCGGCGGTGACGCCGTGGGAGACGTACTCGAAGTGCGGGGTGCCGCCGCGGATGATGACGCCGAGCGCCACGATCGCGTCGTAGCCGCGGCCGGCCAGCACCTTGGCGACCACGGGCAGTTCGAAGCTGCCGGGCACGCGCAGCAGCGTCGGCTCGTCGATGCCGAGGTCGTGCAGGGCGCGCATCGCCCCGTCGACCAGGCCGTCCATCACCTGGGTGTGCCACTGCGCCGCGATCACGGCCACACGCAGGTCGCCGCAGTTCTTCACGGTCAGCTCGGGGGCGCCCTTACCGCTCACTTCTCTCCTCGGTGCTCGATGTGCTGTCGTGCCGGTTGTCTCCACCTGATCACCCGTAACAAGGCAATCAGGCATCCCATGGCCATCGCTCGTATCAGGGCGGGGCGTTCTACTGGTTGGCGCTACTGGTTGGCGCAGGTGGTGCTCTGGCCCGCGTCGAGCCACGGCAGGTCGTGGCCCATCCGGTCCCGCTTGGTCCGCAGATAGCGCAGATTGTGCTCCCCGGCGGCGACCGGCATGGGTTCCCTGCCGAGGACGTCGAGGCCGTGCCGGACCAACGCGCCGGTCTTGGCGGGGTTGTTGGTCATCAGCCGCAGCGAGCCGACCCCGAGGTCGGCGAGGATCTGCGCGGCGGCGCCGTAGTCGCGGGCGTCGGCGGGCAGGCCGAGTTCGAGGTTGGCGTCCAGGGTGTCCCGGCCGCGCTCCTGGAGTTCGTACGCGCGCAGCTTGGACATCAGGCCGATGCCCCGGCCCTCGTGGCCGCGCAGGTACAGCACCACGCCCCGGCCCTCCTCGGCGACCTTGCGCAGCGCGGTCTGGAGCTGCGGGCCGCAGTCGCAGCGCTGCGAGCCGAAGACGTCACCGGTCAGGCACTCGGAGTGCACCCGGACCAGGACGTCGGTGCCGTCACCGATGTCGCCCGCGACCAGCGCGATGTGCTCGACGCCGTCGGTGGTGGAGCGGTAGCCGAAGGCGCGGAAGTCGCCGAAGGCGGTGGGCAGCGTCGTCTCGGCCTCGCGGCGGACGGTCGGCTCCGACGAGCGGCGGTACGCGATCAGGTCCTCGATGGAGATGATCGACAGGCCGTGCTTGCGGGCGAAGGGCACCAGCTCGGGCAGCCGGGCCATCGTGCCGTCCTCGCGGGCGATCTCCACGATGGCGGCGGCCGGGTGCAGTCCGGCGAGCCGGGCCAGGTCCACGCCCGCCTCGGTGTGGCCGTTGCGGACCAGGACGCCGCCGGGCCTGGCGCGCAGCGGGAAGACGTGTCCCGGCCGGACGAAGTCGGTGGCCCGCGAGGCGGGGTCGGCCAGCAGCCGTATCGTGGCGGCCCGGTCGGCGGCCGAGATGCCGGTGCTGACGCCGTGCTCGGCACTCGCGTCGACCGTGACGGTGAAGGCGGTGCGCATCGACTCGGTGTTGGCGTCGACCATCTGCGGCAGTTCCAGCCGGTCGAGGTCGGGTTCCTCCAGCGGTACGCAGATCAGCCCGCGGCACTCGGTCATCATGAAGGCGACGATCTCGGGCGTGACCTTCTGCGCGGCCACGATGAGGTCGCCCTCGTTCTCCCGGTCCTCGTCGTCCACCACCACGACCGGGCGGCCCGCGGCGATGTCGGCGATGGCCTGTTCGACCGGGTCGAGCACCAGGTCACCGTCCTCGTACCAGTCGTTGTGCAGTGCGGTCACGGCGTTCATGCCGTCACTCCCTCCGGAACGGTGTTCTGCGAGGTGGAGTCGGAAGCGGCTGCGTCGGAAGCGGTCGTGGCCGCGGCGGCCCTGGTCTGCTGCCACCAGGCGTACATTCCGACGATCACCAGGAAGAAGTAGATGATGTAGACCAGGCCCGAGAACGGCAGCCCGCTGTGGAAGTTGAGCGGTACGCCGACCGCGTCGACCGCCAGCCAGGCGAACCAGAACTCGACCCAGCCGCGCGCCTGGGCGACCATCGCCGCCAGCGTCCCGACGAAGATGTACGCGTCGGGCCACGGGTTCCAGGACAGCGACGGGTAGGCGAGGAAGAGCGAGGCGACGGCCACGGTGCCGAGCCCGGTGGCGACGACGAGCACCGCGCGCTCGCGCCAGGTGGCGAAGCGGACCGCGAGCCGTCCGCTGCCGTCCCGGCCGCGCCGCCACTGGTACCAGCCCCACACGGCGACGGTGATCACCACGAACTGCTTGCCGACGCCGCCGCCGAGGTGCGCGGCCCAGAAGGCGGCCACCAGCACGGCGCCGGAGAGCAGTTGGACCGGCCAGGTGAGCATCGCGCGCCGCCAGCCCAGTGCCAGCGCGCCGAGACCGAGCAGATTGCCGATCATGTCCGACCACATCACGTGCTGGTCGAAGGCGGTGAACGCCTCGCTGTTCAGCCAGTGC
This sequence comes from Streptomyces sp. CBMA29, assembly GCF_014596445.1. GTDB lineage: Bacteria > Actinomycetota > Actinomycetes > Streptomycetales > Streptomycetaceae > Actinacidiphila. The sequence goes on from NZ_MECL01000019.1 coordinate 42,306, forward strand.
AGGGCGCTCACTTCACGGCCTCCGGTCCCGGATCCCGCCCGGTGACGGCCGCGCGCTCGCCCAGCATCCGCTCGACGTACTTGGCGATGACGTCCACTTCGAGGTTGACCGGGTCGCCGGGCTGCTTGAGGCCGAGCGTGGTCAGCGCGAGGGTGGTCGGGATGAGGCTGACGGTGAAGAAGTCGGCGCCCGCGTCCACCACGGTCAGGCTGATGCCGTCGACGGTGATGGAGCCCTTCTCGACCACATAGCGGGACAGGTCGTCGGGGAGCGAGATCGTGACGATCTCCCAGTGCTCGGCGGGCTTGCGCTCCACGACCTCGCCGGTGCCGTCCACATGGCCCTGGACGAGGTGGCCGCCGAGCCGCCCGCCGAGTGCCATCGGGCGCTCCAGGTTGACCCGTGAACCGGGGCCGAGGGCGCCGAGGCTGGAGCGGTTCAGCGTCTCGGCCATCACGTCGGCGGTGAAGTCGTCCTCGCCGAAGTCGACCACGGTCAGGCAGACGCCGTTGACGGCGATGGAGTCGCCGTGTTTGGCGCCCTCGGTCACGACGGGCCCGCGGACCCGGAAGCGGCTGGCGTCGCCCAGGTCCTCGACGCCGGTGATCTCACCCAGTTCTTCGACGATTCCGGTGAACACTTCAGCGCTCCTGAGGAGAGGGGGAGGAGGGGGACACGGCGGGTACGGCAGGTACCGCCGTGACGCGCACGTCGGGCCCGAGGCGGGCGACATCGGTCACGTCGAGCCGCAACGTCCGCGCGATGGTGGTGATTCCTGCGTCGCCGAGCGCGTTGGGCCCGGCGCCGAGCAGCGCGGGGGCCAGATACGCGGTGACCGCGTCGACGGCTCCGGCGGCGACGAACGCCCCGGCCAGCGTCGGCCCGCCCTCCAGCAGTACCGAGCGCACCCCGCGCGTGTGCAGTGCGGCCAGGAGCGCGGCCACATCGACGCCGCCGCCCTCCGTACCGTCCTCGGTCCTGGCGTACGGCAGCCGTACGGTGTCGACGCCCGGCAGGTGGGAGGTGTCGGCGTCCTCGCCGACGGCGATGAGGGTCGGCGCCGCGTCGTCGAGCACGCGGGCGGCGGCGGTGGTACGGGCCCGGGTGTCGACCACGACGCGCAGCGGCTGGGTCACCCCGTCGATGCCGCGTACGGCCAGATGGGGGTCGTCGGCCCGCAGGGTGCCGGAGCCGACCACGACCGCGTCGGACTCCGCGCGCAGTCGGTGCACGTCGGCGCGGGACTCGGCGGAGCTGATCCAGCGGCTCGTACCGTCGGCGGCGGCGATCCGGCCGTCGAGGGTGGCGGCGTACTTCCAGCGCACGTACGGGCGGCCGAGGCGGACCGAGGTGAGCCAGGCGACGTTGACCGCCTCCGCCTCGTCCCGCAGGAGTCCGCCCTCGACCTCGACGCCCGCCGCGCGCAGGGTGGCGGCGCCGCCGGAGGCCGACGGGTTGGGGTCGGCGACCGCGTAGACCACGCGGACGATCCCGGCCTCGGTGAGCGCCTGGGCGCAGGGGCCGGTACGGCCGGTGTGGTTGCAGGGTTCCAGCGTCACCAGGGCGGTGCCGCCCCTGGCCCGCTCACCGGCCGCGAACAGCGCGTGCACCTCCGCGTGCGGGCCGCCGGCCCGCTGGTGCCAGCCCTCGCCGACCCGGGCGCCCTCGGCGTCGAGGATCACGCAGCCGACGACCGGGTTGGGGGCGGTGTCTCCGAGCGCGCGGGCCGACAGCGCGACAGCGCGTCGCATCGCGTCGGTTTCCGTGGCGGTGGCCACCGGGTCCTCCTGCCTCTTCGGGCACGGACTCCGGGGCGTTGGGATGTGGAGCGGGACAACCGAACCATCGCGTACGCCGGTGACGGCCGCGGACCGCTCGCGCTGTGCGCGCGGGGCCGCTGACGGCGGCGTACCCGAGTGAACGCCCGCCGCGCACTGCCTCCCATCCGGACTTTCACCGTCGGTCCAGGAATTTCACCTGGTCAACCGGCCGCTGGCTGCGGACGGGTCGCGGACTGTAACCGCCGGTTCGGAATTACACCGACCCCGGAGTGCGCAAACGTCACTGGTACGGCACCAGTGTGCCACGCACACCCCCGCGGCCTCCAGGGCGTCCGTGTGCCCTGCCTCACACCGCGGGTGCGAACAGTTCCTCCTGGGCCGCGTCCGTGGCCGTGACCACGGCCCCGCGCAGGACGGCGCCGCCGTGCACGGCGCTGGCCCGTACGACGGTCGGCAGCGGTGAGATGCGTGCGAGGCACTCGGCGACGCGTTCGGCCAGGGCGGCCCCTCCGGCCTGGGCGACCTCACCGGCCAGGACGACCCGTCCGGGGTCGAGCACCGCGCAGATGGCTGCGGCCCCGACGGCGATCCGCGAGGCCAGCTCGGCGAGGAAGCCTTCGGCGGCGGCGCCTGCGGCGAGCGCGGCGGTGACGGCCGCGGCGGCCCCCTCGGCCTCGTCGGCGCCCCCGACGGGGATTCCGTGGTCGCGGGCGAGCGCGCAGACGGCGCGGCTGCCGACCAGCCCGTGGTATCCGTTGTCGCAGTCGGTGGCGGTCGGCAGCTCGGGGGTGCCGAGCAGCGGCAGGAAGCCGACCTCGCCTGCTCCGCCCGACGCGCCGCGGCGCAGTTTGCCGTCGAGGACGACGGCGGCGCCGACTCCTCCGCCGATCCAGAGCAGGACGAAGGTGTCGTCGTTCCGCGCGGCGCCCACGCGCTGTTCCGCGACGGCGGCGAGGTTGACCTCGTTCTCCAGCAGCACGGGCACGCCGAGCCGGGAGCGGATCTCGTCGACCAGGTCCGCGTGCCAGGAGCGCAGCGCGTTGGCGGCGCGCAGCCGTCCGGTGACCGGGTCGACGAGGCCGGGCGCGCCGACGGCGACGGTGTGGAGTCCGGTGGCGCCCGCGGTGCGGATGGCGCGGCGCAGCAGTGCGACGCCCTCGGCCACGGTCCCGGCCGGGTCGGCCCCGTCCGGCACGTGCAGGTCGGCGCGGGCGACGGTGCGGCCGAGGAGGTCGGCGATCTCCACGCCGATGCTCTCGACGCGGATGTCGAGTCCGGCGACGTACGCCCGGTCGGCGACGATGCCGTACACCCGCGCGTTGGGTCCGCGTCTGTCCTCGCCCGCCTCGCCGACCACCTCGATCAGTCCGGAGTCCTGGAGCCGCTCGACGAGGTCGGCGACGCTCGGCCGGGACATTCCGGTGAGTTCCTTCAACTGCCCCGCGGTGAGCGGGCCTTCCTGCTGGAGGAGGCGGAGGGCGAGGCGGTCGTTGATGGCGCGGGCGGTGCGCGGTGACGCGTTGCGGCCCGGAAGCGCGCGGGTGACGGTCATGCGGGAATCCTTCCAGACCGGGCCGGTGGGCCCGTACGCCGTACGGCTTCCCGGAGCGGGTGCCCGACCGAAGCGCGGACTGGTCGAGCCCGTGAACCGGTGAGTCGTCGGCCCGGTCACCCCGTTTCCGGGCAGCCGATGACCCCTTAACTTTCAGGTAGCCTTCCTGATAGTTTACGCCGCATGACAACCGCCGCCGCCGACGACAAGACGGCTCCGTCCCGGATCCGCCGGGCCCATATGGCCATCGCCATCGCGTTCGCCGTGCACGGCGCGGCGAGCGGCACCTTCGCCACCCGTATCCCGTGGATCAAGGACCATCTGTCCCTGGGACCCGGCGCTCTCGGCCTGGCGCTGGCCTGTCCCGCGATCGGCTCGTCGCTGATGATGCCGCTGGCCGGACGGCTGATGCACCGCCTCGGCTCCCGTACCGCGCTGCGCGTCCTGCTCGGGATGTGGACGGCCGTACTGGCGCTGCCCGCGGTCATGCCGGGTCTGCCGTGGCTGTGCCTGGCACTGCTCGCCTTCGGAGCCAGCGCGGGCATGGCGGATGTCGTCATGAACGCGATCGGCATCGAGGTGGAGCACCGCAAGGGCAAGTCGATCATGTCGGGGCTGCACGGCATGTGGAGCGTCGGCACCCTGGTGGGCGCGGCGATCGGCGTGCCCGCGGCGCACGCGGGGCTCGACGGCAGGATCCATCTGGGCGCGATGGCCGCGGCGCTGCTGGTGACGAGTTATCTGGTCTGCGCCGGGGTGCCCGACATCCGGCCGGACGCGGACGAGGCCGCGCCGCCGCGGTTCGCCCTGCCGCCGCGCACGGCGCTCGTGATCGGGGCGATCGGCTTCTGCGGGGTGTTCGCGGAGGGCGGCAGCTCCGACTGGTGCGCGGTCTACCTGCGCGATGTCGCCGGGGCCTCGCCCGGCATCGCGGCGGTCGCGTACACCGCGTTCTCCTGCACGATGGCGGTCACCCGGCTGTTCGGCGACTTCGCGGTACGGCGGCTGGGCGCGGTACGGACGCTGCGGTCGGGCGGTGTGCTCGCCACCCTCGGCGGTCTGCTGGTGGTGCTCTCGCATTCGCCGCTGCCCGCCATCGCGGGCTTCGCGCTGCTCGGCATCGGGATATCCGTGGTCGTGCCGCTGTGCTTCGCCGCCGCCGGGCGCAGCGGCCCCCATCCGAGCCAGGCCATCGCGGGCGTCGCCACCGTCACCTACACCTCGGGCCTGGTCGCCCCGGCCGCGATCGGCGGTATCGCCGGGGCCACCTCGCTGACGGTCTCCTTCACGCTGGTCACCGTCCTCACCCTCGGCCTGGTGCTGGGCGCGGGCGTCGTCCGCCCGGCCGCGGGCAAGGAGGTCACCGGCTCCCCCGCGCCCGCGCCGGGGGTCGCCGCCGCGACGGGCGGGGCCGCGGCCGACTGATCCGGTACGGCGACGGCAGGGGCGAGGCCGTACGCGCGGCCCGCGCGGGGAGCGGGGCGGCGGCACGGTCCGGAACGTCCGGGGAACCCTGGGGATTCCCGGGGAAGCGAAGGTCCGGCGGGCACGCACGGGGGATTCGTGCCCGCCGGACCGTGTCTTCACGTTAGCGGCCCTTCACTCGCTGTTGGGCATGCCAGGGGGCAAATGATGCCGCGGGAATACGCCATGGCACGGGCGCGCCTCCATACCCCTTACGTAGGCGCCATCGCCCGTACGTACGAAGGGAGTTGGGCCGTGACAGTCACGTTCCGCGGCCCGCGGGGGGCGACGGTCCTGGGACCGTTTCAGCCGACGGCCAGGTCCTGGAGGCCGACCACCTTGAGCAGCCGCAGCCGGTCGTACGCGGCGCTGCCGGGCCGCGCGGTGTAGACGATCAGCCGCTGGTCGTGCTCGGGGCTGAGCAGCACCTCGCAGTCCAACTCCAGCTCCCCGACGACCGGATGGCGGAAGCGCTTGGTGTCCGAGCGGCGCACCGCGACCTCGTGGTCGTCCCACATCCGGGCGAACTGCGGGCTTTGCGCGCGCAGTTCGGCCACGAGCGCGGCCGGGCGCGGGTCGTCGGGTCGGGCCGCGAGCACGGCGCGCAGATTCGCCACATGGTGACGGGCCAGCGTCTCGTGGTCCTCGGCGGGGAACAGCGCGCGGGCGGAGGGGTCGGTGAACATCCGCCGTACGACATTGCGCTGCGCGGGCGGCCGGGCCGACACGTCGCCGAGCAGGGCCGCGGCCATCGCGTTCTGCGCGAGGACGTCGCCGAAGTCGCTCACCACCTGGGCGGGCGTGTCGTGCAGCCGGTCGAGGACCAGCAGCAGCCCCGGCCTGACGTGCCCGCTGCCGCCCGTCTCGCGTGGCGGCTCCTCCCCCGACAGGTGGAACAGATGGTCCCGCTCGTCCGCGGTCAGCCGCAGCGCGCGGGCCAGCGCGGTGAGCATCTGGCGCGAGGGGCGCGGGCCGCGGGACTGTTCGAGCCGCGCGTAGTAGTCCGCCGACATCCCGGCGAGCTGGGCGACCTCCTCGCGGCGCAACCCCGGCGTGCGGCGCCTGGCCCCCTCGGCCAGGCCCACGTCGGCGGGGGCGAGGCGGGTGCGGCAGCGGCGCAGGAAGTCGGCGAGCTCGGGTCGGTTCACCCTTCCAGCATGCGTCCGCGCCGCGCGGCTATCCAGGGAGTGCCACTCCCCGGATAGAGAGGTCTCTGCCGCCCGCGCGCCGCACCGCGCAGGGTGGGGACAGCGGCGGACCACCGGGTCCCGCCGCAGGTCCGCACCACGAGGAGCACCTTATGAAGATCCTGGTCACCGGCGCGACGGGACAGGTCGGACGCCGGTTCGTACCCCGCCTGCTGCAACGGGCGGGGACCGCCGACACCGTACGCGTCCTGGTACGCGACGAGGCGCGCGCCGAGCCCTTCACCCGGCTCGGCGCGGAGGCGGTGGTCGGCGAGCTGCGTGACGCCGACGACGTCCGCGAGGCCGTGTCGGGCGCCGACGCCGTGCTCAACATCGCCGCCGCCTTCCGCGGCGTCCCCGACGAGGAGGCGTGGGCCGTCAACCGCGACGCCGCGCTCGGCCTCGGCCGCGCCGCCGCCGACGCGGGCGTGGGCCGTTTCGTGCAGGTCAGCACCACCTTGGTGTACGGCGCAGGCCGCGGCCGTCCGGCCGTCGAGGACGACGAGACGCTGCCCGGCGCCTCCTTGTGGGGCGCCTATCCCGCCGCCAAGCGCGCGGCCGAGGTCGGGCTGCTCGCCCTCGGCCGCGACAGTGGGATCGACGTGCGCGTCGGGCGGCTCTCCTTCGTCTACGGCGAGGGCGATCCCCACCTTCCGCAGGCGCTGCGGTGGGCCGGGGACTGGCCCGCCCACCGCCGGATGTCCATGGTCCACCACGCCGATGTCGCCCAGGGCCTCCTGCGCGTCCTGTACGCCCCCGGTGTGGCCGGGCGGATCTACAACATCACCGACGACGCGCCGGTCACCGCCCTCGAAATCCACTGGGTCAACGGGGCCGAGGTGCCTGCCGGCATGGCCGACCGCCCTCTCCCCGACCCCTGGGAGGGCATCTCCTCCCCCCTGCGCATCCACCGCGAACTGGGCTTCCGCCCCCTCCACCCCACCGTCTGGTCCGCCGCCGCGGCGGGCGCCCTCTGAACAGCGCGACCGGCGCCGCACGGGTGGTGCGGAGGGGAAACCGGTCGCGCCGCAGGCGCCGGGGTGGAGCGGCGCGGGAGGGTGGGGGGATGCGGACGACGGAGCAGGATGTCGCCTCGGTGGTGGGGCGGATGCGGCGGGCGGGGGACCGCCGCGACGGACTGGGCGTGTTCAACGCCGTGTACGTGGAGGTGACACGCGAGGTGGGGCGGCAACTGGCCGCGAACAGCTTCGAGGACGCCGAGACGGCGACCCGGTTGGCGGTGCGGTTCGCGAACCGCTACCTGACGGCCGTCGAGGACGACGCCAGGGGAAGGCAAGCGCCGGCGTCCTGGCGGCCCCTGCTCCGTATGCGCGCCCACCGCGACATCCGCCCGCTCCAGTTCGCCCTGGCGGGCATCAACGCCCATGTCGGCCACGACCTCCCCCTGGCGGTGGTCGACACCTGCCGCGCCGTCGGCCGTGAACCCCCCGCCCTGGCCGCCGACTTCGACCGCGTCGGCGAGATCCTGACCGGCGTCGAGGAGCGCGTGCGCGAAGAGCTGATGCCGGGCCCCGACCTGCTCGAACTCGCCGATCCGCTGACCCACGTCGTGGGTTCGTGGAGCCTGGACCGGGCGCGGGACGCGGCCTGGGCGGCGGCCCGGCTGCTGTGGGCGCTGCGCGACAGGCCGGACGCGTACGAGGAGTGCGTGAGCCGCCTGGACGCGGGCGTCGGCCTGGTCGGCCGCTTCCTGCTCACGCCGGTGGGCCGTCGTACGTGACGTGCGGGCCCCGTTCCCAGCCCTCCGGCTCAGTCCTCCGGCTTGGTCCTCCGGCTTGGTCCTCCGGCTCAGTCCTCCGGGAGCAGCACCGGCGCGATCTCGTCGTAGCGGTCGCCGGGGCCGGGATTCAGCGGGTCGGTCGCGCCGCCGAGGTGCCGCATGACGCCCCACACCGCGTTGAGCGCGGTCTGCACGGCGCCCTCGGCCCAGCCCGCGGTCCAGGAGATGTCGTCGCCCGCGAGGAAGATGCCACGCTTGTCGGCGGGCAGCCGGTCCTGCATGAAGTGGGTGAACAGCCGCCGCTGGTACCGGTAGTGGCCGGGCAGGTTGGCCTTGAACGCGCCCATGAAGTACGGCTCGTTCTCCCAGGAGACCGTCACCGGATTGCCGATGATGTGCCTCCTGATGTCGACGCCCGGATAGATCTCGCCGAGCGACTTCAGCATGACCTCCATGCGCTCGTGGGCGCTCAGCGGCAGCCACTTGAGGCTGTCGTCGCACCAGGTGTACGACAGGCAGATCGCGGCGGGCCGGTCGGGTCCGTCGTCCAGCAGGTACGTGCCGCGGGTCATCCGGTCGGTGAGCGTCATCGACATCAGGTCGCGGCCGGTCCGCGGGTCCTTGTCCAGCCAGAAGGGCCGGTCCACCGGCACGAAGAGCTTGCTGGACTCCATGTAGTGGGTGCGCTCCATCGCCGTCCAGTGGTCGATCGGGAAGAGCGAGTCGTCGCAGGCGATCTTGGACAGCAGCAGCCAGCTCTGCGCGGTGAAGACGGCGGCCCGGTACGTACGGATGTCCCCCGAGGCGTCCGTGACGGTGATCCGGTTGCCCGCCGTACGGTGCAGCCCGGTCACCGCCGGGCGCGGCCGGCCGTCGCGGGCGGCGTGCAGGGAGCGCAGCGAGGTGCCCTTCGGCCAGTGCACGGTCTTGTCGGGCTCGCGTTCCCACAGCCGCAGCGGGAGCTGCTGCGAGCCGCCGACGATGCCGCGGTGGTCGTCGTCCGCGCCGGTGTACACGACCCGCAGGATCTCCAGGATCGAGTTGGGGAAGTCGGTGTCCCAGCCGCCGGTGCCGAAGCCGACCTGCCCGAAGATCTCGCGGTGCCGGAAGGACGCGAAGGCCGGGGAGTCGCACAGGAAGCCGTAGAAGGTCTGGTTGTCCAGCTTCTCGACCAGCGCCGACCAGATCTCCCGGATCACGGGGATGTCCCGCTCGCGCAGGGCCCGTTGCATCGCGGAGAAGTCGGCGCCGTCCTCCAAGCACGCGTTCCAGGCGTGCATCACCTGGTGGTAGACCTCGGGCAGGTCGTCCACCGATGTGGCGTAGTGCGACTCGCCCTTGAGGTCCACGACGGTCGAAGGCGTGCCGGGCGCCAGCGGGTTGGGGAACGGCTTGGTCTCCAGACCCACCAGGTCCACGTAGTGCCGGAAGGCGGTGGACGACGGAGGGAAGCGCATCGCGCCCAACTCCGCGGTGAGGCCGGGATCGCAGCCGTCGAAGCCGACCGTGCGCAGCCGCCCGCCGATCTGGTCCGCCTCGTAGACAACGGGCTTGAGGCCCATCTTCATCAGTTCGTACGCGGTGACGATGCCGGACAGGCCGCCGCCAATCACCGCGACCTCTGTGCCGTGCTCGCTGGGCGGTACCGCGCCGAGGCCCGCCGGGTGCGCCAGGAAGTCGTCGTAGGCGTAGGGGAAGTCCGGCCCGAACATGGTGACGGGCGGCTGCTCCTGGGCCTCGGCGTGCTGCTCGTCGTGGACCGCGGTGGGCACGGACGTCATGGGGCGGCTCTCCTGGCTGAACTGGTGTGGCGGAAAAGGGGGTTACGGGCGCTCGCGGGACGCTCCGGCGCGCGGGGCTCAGCCGAGCATGGGGGGCTCAGCCGAGCGCGCGGTACAACTCCGGGCGGCGGTCGGCCAGATACGGCGTCTCCGCGCGGGCGGCGTCGATCAGCGCCGGGTCCACGTCGGCGAAGACCAGTTCCTCGCCGGTCCCGGCCCGCGCGCGCACCGTCCCATCCGGCCCGACGAGGCAGCTCAGCCCCGCGAAGTGGTAGTCGCCCTCGGCCCCGCAGCGGTTGGCGTACGCCAGGTGCACCTGGCTCTCGTACGCGCGGGCCGGGACGAGGGTGCGCGGCACGAATTCGTACGGCCGCATCAAAGCGGTCGGCACGACGAGGAGTTGGGTGCCGCCGAGCGCGTGCGCCCGTACCGCCTCGGGGAATTCGACGTCGTAGCAGATCAGCAGGCCGATCCGTACACCGTCGACGTCGGCCTGCACGACGGGCGTGTCACCGGCGGTGAAGGCGGATCGCTCGAAGTCCCCGAACAGGTGCGTCTTGCGGTAGTTGGCGAGCGGGGTGCCGTCCGGGCCGATGAGCCGCGCCGCGTTGTGCACGGCAGCGCCGTCCCGCTCGGGGTAGCCGTAGACGACGGCGATCCTGTGCCGGGCGGCGATCTCCGCCACTCGTCGCGCCGACGGTCCGTCGGCCTCCTCCGCCAGCGCCGCGAGACGGTCGCCGACCGCATAGCCGGTCAGTGACAGCTCGGCCGTCACCAGCAGCCGCGCTCCCCCCTCGGCGGCCCGTCGAGCCGCCTCCTCGAATCCGGCGAGCGCCGCGTCCACCGATTCGGGTACGCCGCCCGGCCCCTGATACAGCGCTGCGCGCAACGGTGCCATGGATCTCTTTCGCCTGTTCAGAGAGGGTGTACGGGACTCCTTCGACAGTACGGTTGCGCGCGTGGCGGCGGCAAGACGCGATCATTGCGGCCGCTGCCGCTGTTCGTTGCGTCTTCACCGGCACTACCGGCGATTCGTTGCGCCGAGCCGCCGCTCACGGGCCCGTTTCCGTGCCCGCGGCGCGTCCGCGGGCACGGAAGCGGGCCCCCACCCCGGATTCAGGGGGTGGGGGCCCGCTCGCGTGGTGCGATGAGGCCGTTCGACCGGCCGTCAGGTCGGTTCAGCTACCGAAGCGGCGGCCCTTGCGGCCCTGCTCGCCCTCGTAGCCGCTGGTCTCCTCGGTGGTCGCGGGGCTCGTGTCGGTCTCGATCCGCTCCTTGCGGACCCGGCCGTGCACGGTCTTCTGCTCGACGTGCTCGTCCACGCGCATGCGGACGCGCTCCTTCGGCACGACTTCGGTCTCGATGATCGCCTTGTCCTCGTGGAGGGTGACGACCTGTTCGGCCTCGCTGATGTCGCCGGTGCGGCCCGCGGCGGTCTTCGGGTCGATGGGCTCACGGACCAGGTGGACCTCTTCGTGCCGGATCGGCACCGTCTGCTCGACTTCCTCGACGTCCACGACCTTGTGCAGCCGCGCCTGGCCGATGGTCTCCCGCTCGACCCTGACGTGCATCTCCTCCTCGGAGCGGATCATGGTCTCGCTCTCGGGGTCGAGACCGTCCGCGGCGAGGCGCTGCGGGGCGCCCGAGGCCATGGCGGGCGTGCCCTTGCCGGTGGAGGCGACCGGT
>NZ_MECL01000020.1 GCF_014596445.1 Streptomyces sp. CBMA29
CGAGCGCCCGCTCGGCGCCCCGCCCGGATGAGGGCGCCTCAGCCGCCTGCCCGCCCCCAGCGCTCCGCGCGGGGGAGCCGGCCCCGGGTGCCGTGTCCAGCGCGATGCCGAGCCCTCGGTCGGCGGCGCGACCCGTTTCCCCAGCCGAGTTGGCCTCAGAGCCTTGTCCGCCCGGCCGCCCGGGACCGTAACCGACAGCCCGGCCGGGCGCCGCGCCCGAGCTGCTCGCGAGCGGCAGTCCGAGCGCGATGCCGAGTGCCTGGTCGGCGGTGTGACTGACGGTGTGACTGGCGGTGTGACTGGCGGTCGTGCCCGAGCCGCTGCCGGCGGCCGTGCCGAGCGCGATGCTGAGTCCGCGGTCGGCGGTGCGGCCCTGCGCCGCGTCCGAGTCGGCCTCGGAGGTCTGTCCAGCCGCCCGGCCGAGTCCGCGGTCGGCACCCCGGCCCGGCGCCGCGCCCGATGTGGTCTCCGGCGCGTGGCCGAGTGCGATCCCGAGTCCGCGCTCCTGCGCCCTGCCGGGCACGGTGACCGAGTTGGCCTCGGGCGCCTCGCTGAGCGCGACTCCGAGCCCTCGGTCGGCGGCCCGACCGGGCGCCGCGCCCGCAGCGGCTTCCGGCTCCTGGCCGCGCGGGAT
>NZ_MECL01000021.1 GCF_014596445.1 Streptomyces sp. CBMA29
TTCGCGTCTCCGGTCCCGGCGCTCGGCCCGTTCGCGGCGCGGCCCACGGACCCGCCGGACCTGGCTTCCATGCCGTAGTAGCGGTAGAGGTTCTGCTCCTCAGACGCCGAGAGGTGTCCGCCCGAGTCCACGTCCACATTGGGCGCGCCCTTGACCTGGTCCTTCTCGTACGGAACCTCAAGATGGTCCTCGACCAGGCGGGCGGCACGCGTCGGCACGAATGTCTCGTTGTTGCCGAAGAAACCGGTCTTCACCGCGACCCACTCGACTTCGCCCGTGGCGTCGTCCAGGTACAGGTGAGCGGCTTCGCCGATCTTCTTCCCCTGAGCGTCATGCACCGCATGGCCCATGACCTTGGGTATCTGCTCACGCGTGATCATGTCGCCTCCTTCGTGCTGCCGGGGCCGATCTGGCCTCAGTACCCGTTGTACCCCGATCGGGTGACTTCAGCCACAATTCGCATGATTTGCGACATTACCCAACTTATGCCTCGGCAGGCGCATTCCGCGCCCTCACTCCGGAGCGCCCCCGCCGTAGCGGCGCAGCAGCGGCGAGAGGATCAGCACGGATTTGGTGCGGGTCACGAACGGCTCCCCCGCGATCTTCTCCAGCACCTGCTCGAAATGCCGCACGTCGGAGGCGAAGACCTGGACCACGGCGTCCGCCTCGCCGGTGACGGTGGAGGCGGACGCGACTTCCGGGTAGCGGGCGAGGCCGCGCCTGATGTCGGCGGGCGAGGTGTTGTGGCGGCAGTACAGCTCCACCAGTGCCTCGGTCTGCCAGCCGAGTGCGGCGGGGTCGACCCGTACGGTGAAGCCGGTGATCGCGCCCGCCGCGAGCAGCCGGTCCACCCGGCGTTTGACGGCGGGTGCCGACAGGCCCACGTGGGCGCCGATGTCCGCGTAGGACCGCCGGGCGTCCTCGGCCAGGGCGTGCACGATGCGTTCGTCGAGATCGTTGAGCGGCTTCACAGCTCGCAGGATAGAGACATCTCCGGCGACTCGGGACCAAGGGCCCCCGCGCCACGGCCGTACGGCCGCCGGGAGCGACGGCCCGTCAGTTCCAGCTCGCGTGCAGCGGCTTGCCCTCCGCGTACCCCGCCGCGCTCTGGATACCGACGATCGCCTTCTGCGCGAACTCGTCGAGCGAGGCGGCCCCGGCGTACGTGCAGGAGCTGCGCACCCCGGCGATGACCGAGTCGATCAGGTCCTCGACGCCCGGCCGGGCCGGGTCGAGGAACATCCGCGAGGTGGAGATGCCCTCCTCGAACAGCGCCTTGCGGGCCCGGTCGTACGCCGACTCCTCACTCGTACGGTTGCGGACCGCGCGCGCCGAGGCCATGCCGAAGGACTCCTTGTACAGCCGCCCGTCGGCGGCCTGCTGGAGGTCGCCCGGCGACTCGTACGTACCGGCGAACCAGGAGCCGATCATCACGTTGGACGCGCCCGCCGCCAGTGCCATGGCGACATCGCGCGGGTGCCGGACGCCGCCGTCGGCCCAGACGTGCTTGCCGTACTCGCGCGCCTGCGCGGCGCACTCCATGACGGCGGAGAACTGCGGGCGGCCGACGCCGGTCATCATGCGGGTGGTGCACATGGCGCCGGGTCCGACGCCGACCTTGATGATGTCGGCGCCCGCCTCGATCAGGTCGCGGACGCCCTCGGCGGCCACGATGTTGCCCGCCACGATCGGCACCCGCGGGTCGAGCGCGCGCACGGCGCGCACCGCGGCGAGCATCGACTCCTGGTGGCCGTGCGCGGTGTCGACGACCAGGGTGTCCACCCCGGCGTCCAGGAGCTGCTCGGCCTTGCCCGCCACGTCGCCGTTGATGCCCACGGCCGCGGCGATCCGCAGCCGCCCGTTCGCGTCGACGGCGGGCTCGTACAGCGTGGCGCGCAGCGCGGCCTTGCGGGTCAGGATGCCGACCAGCAGGCCCGCGGCGTCCACCGCCGGCGCCAGCTTGCGGTGCGCGTCCTCCAGCCGGTTGAACGCCTCGCGCGGGTCGATGTCCGCGTCGAGCAGCAGCAGGTCCCTGGACATGACCTCGGAGAGCTGCGTGAAGCGGTCCACACCGCTGAGGTCGGACTCGGTGACGACACCGACCGGCCGCCCGTCCTCGACCACCACGCCCGCGCCGTGCGCCCGCTTGGGCAGCAGGGACAGCGCGTCGGCGACGGTCTGGGAGGGGGCGAGCGTGATCGGGGTGTCCAGCACCAGATGGCGCTGCTTGACGTAGGCCACGACGTCGGCGACGACGTCGTGGGGGATGTCCTGCGGGATGACGACGAGGCCGCCGCGCCGGGCCACGGTCTCGGCCATCCGGCGGCCCGCGATGGCCGTCATATTGGCCACGACCAGCGGGATGGTGGTGCCCGTCCCGTCAGGGGACCTGAGGTCCACACCCTGGCGGGAACCGACCGCGCTGCGGCTCGGCACCATGAAGACGTCGTCGTACGTCAGGTCGTACGGAGGCTGGATATCGTTGAGGAAACGCACGCTCTTGCTCCCACCTGCGGCTTTGCCATGCAGGCGAGCCGAAGTCAGCACGGAACCAGCACGGTGGCACTGGTCAGTACCTCGTCCATCACACGCTTCAGCTTCTCGTCCGAGCCTGGGGTCGGGTGACCATAGATGTCCGCGGTTATCTGAATTGTAGAGTGCCCGGCCTGCGGGCGACCTCCAGGAGGGGAGGCCCCGTCCGCGACGGCGTTCGAGACGAGGAAGCGGCGGAACGGCGGAGCGGCGGAGCGAGTGCGGTGTCACCCCCGCACGGTCGAGTCGGGCAGCGCCGCTCCGTCCGCTCTTTGCCGCTCCGTCCGCTCTTTGAAGAAGCCCCAGGTCGAAGACCTGGGGCTTTGTTGTTGTCCAGACCGTTTGAAGAGACCGCGCCCATTCCGCACCAGCTATCGCGGTGGATCGACACCGCACGGGGTGCGGGACCGCGGGACGGTCGGCGCCCGGGGGTATCAGGCTTTGGACTCGAATTCGGCCTTGTAGACGCCGTCGGACGTGGCGGTGATGTGGATCTGACCGCTGATGCCCTCGAATTCCTCGGTGCCGCCGGTGATGACGCCGTCGACGGTGCGGGCCGAGGTGTGGTCGGGCTTGACCAGGTTGCCCACGGTGAAGCTGATCTCGCCGCGGTTGTAGAGGTCGATGATGCCGGTGCAGAGGATGACGTCGCCCTTGACGCCGGAGATGTCGTTGCAGCCGATCACGGCGCCGCCCACCGAGGCGCCGTCCGCGTCGCGGACCGCGCCGTGCTCGCCGAAGGCCGAGTCGGCAGTGGAGCCCGAGGGCATGTCCTTGCTGAAGTCGAGGGTGACCGGGTGCGGGACGGCGACGGCGGCCGCCGCCGCGCTGGCCACGAGGCCGGGTACGCCTGCGGTCAGGGCCAATGCCGCCACGATTCCGGCGGCGCCTCGCTTGAACAGGACAGAGCGCTTCATTGAACCTCCTTGAGTGGTATCGGGCCGTTCACCCGATATGAACGGGCATAGCTGACCACACACGAGCAAGATCGTTTGCGGACCGGCGGGCGGAGCGTGTCGGGCGCGGGCCGGGAGCGTGTGGGGCGCGCACCGGCCCCGCACCGGCCCCCGCACCGGACAACCCCGCACAGGGCGCACACACCGCCCGAGGCGCGAACCAACCGGATGGCCGACTGCGCCGATTCATCGTCCACGTATCGCAATTGACCTGCTGGTCATAGGAATACGCCGGAAGCGTCACGACGAATTCGCATGTTCCACCGGCACATGCTTATGCTCGAATCCGCTCCGGCTCCGTTGCGTTATTCGCTTTCCGTTTGAACAAGGAGGATCGGCATTGCGCACTGGAACATCAGACGGTCCGCTCTTCAGATTTTCAGCCGTCCTGCGGTGGGCCGCGTATCCGGTGCTCCTCCTCGCCGTGGCCTCCTGCGGTGCGGCGACCCTGGCCGAGGGCTGGGACACGGGACGGGCCGTCGTGGCCTGCCAATTCGGCAGTATCGGCTACCTGTGGCTGCTGGAACGCCTCATCCCGTACCGCCCGGAGTGGCACCCCAGCGGACGTGAAGTCCGTTGTTACGGCATCTACTTCATCCTGACGATGACCGGCGGGGCGGTCGCCCAACTACTGGTCTCGGCCGTCGTCACCAGGCTCGCGGCGCCGCACCCGGCGCTCCCGCTGTACGTCGAGATCCCGCTCGCGCTGCTCACCGGCTCGCTGGCGAAGTACCTCTCCCACCGCTGGTCGCACCAGAACCGCTGGCTGTGGCGGCTCCACGGGGTGCACCACGCGCTGGACAAGGTCAACGTCACGAACAACGGCGTCAACCATCTCCTGGACATCCTGGTCGCGCAATTCATCGTCCAACTCACCCTCGCCGCGGTCGGGTTCTCCGCGGCGTCGGTCTTCTGCGCCACGCTCTTCGTCGTCGCCCAGGGGTACTTCGTCCACGCGAACGTCGACGTCCGCCTCGGTGCGCTCAATCATGTGCTCGCCAGCCCCGAGCAGCACCGTTTGCACCACAGCACCGTACTGGCCGAAGCCGGCCACTACGGCTCGGACTTCGCGATCTGGGACCACGCCTTCGGCAGCTTCACCTGGCGGCCGGGACGGGCGCCCGTGGCCGTCGGACTCGACGACCCGCACGCCTTCCCGCCCACCGGCGACGTACTCGCCAACCTCCTGCACCCATGGCGTCCGGCCGCCGGATCCGGCGCCGAATCGTCCCTCTGAACCGCGGGACCGAACTCCGGGGGACAGCCGCCTCCCCGCACCGCCCTCCGCACCGCCTTACGCATCGCCCCGCCCCGCTTCCCCCGCCTCCGCGCGCCGCGGCTGCATGACCCACGGATTGGACCATGACGGGCTCGCTCCACGACGACTCCCAGGACGCCCAGGACTCCCCTGACATCCGGGATTCCCCGGGCACCTCGGACGCGCAGAACACCACGGATGCCCGGCACCGCGAGGGCCCGTCCGCCCCCGACGCCGAGGACCGCATCGCGATCATCGGCATCGGCTGCCGTTTCCCCGGCGGGGCGCGCGACCACCGGACCTTCTGGCGCAACCTCGTCGAGGGCCGGGACTGCGTCACAGCGACCCCCGCCAGCCGTTACGACACCGCCACCCTGCTCAGCCAAAACCCCGCCAAACCGGGGCGGCTGGTCGCGGGCCGCGGCGGATACATCGACGGCGTCGACGAATTCGACCCGGAGTTCTTCGGTATCAGCCCGCGCGAGGCCGCGCACATGGACCCGCAGCAGCGCAAGCTGCTGGAGGTGGCCTGGGAGGCGCTGGAGGACGGCGGTCAGCGGCCCGACGAGCTGGCCGGGCGTGAAGTCGGCGTCTTCGTCGGGGCGTTCACGCTGGACTACAAGATCCTCCAGTTCTCGGACCTCGGCTTCGAGAGCCTGTCCCCGCACACCGCGACCGGCACGATGATGACGATGGTGTCGAACCGCCTGTCGCACAGCTTCGACTTCCGCGGCCCCAGCGTCTCGATCGACACCGCGTGCAGCTCCTCGCTGGTCGCGCTGCACCTCGCGCGGCAGAGCCTGATGAGCGGCGAGACCGATCTCGCGCTCGCGGGCGGCGCCCTGCTGCACCTGGCGCCGCAGTACACGATCGCCGAGACCAAGGGCGGTTTCCTTTCCGCGGAAGGCCGTTCGCGCGCGTTCGACGCGGCGGCGGACGGTTACGTACGGGCCGAGGGCGTCGGTGTGGTGGCGCTCAAGCGGCTGGCGGACGCCGTCAGGGACGGCGACCCCGTGCACGCGGTCGTGCTGGGCAGCGGGGTGAACCAGGACGGCCGCACCGACGGCATCACCGTGCCCAACCCGGACGCGCAGATCACCCTCATCCGGCGGGTGTGCGCGGAAGCGGGCATCGAGCCGGGCGGGCTCCAGTACGTGGAGGCGCACGGCACGTCGACACCGGTCGGCGACCCGATCGAGGCGGCGGCACTGGGCCGGGCCCTGGCGATCGGACGACGGCCGGGCGACCGCGCGTACGTCGGCTCGGTGAAGACCAACATCGGGCACAGCGAGGCGGCGGCGGGCGTCGCGGGGCTGATCAAGACGGTGCTGGCGCTCAAGTACCGGACGATTCCGCCGCACATCAACCTGGAGCGGCCGACCCCCGCGATCGACTGGGCCGCAATGCCCTTCGACGTGAACACGCGGGCGGTTGCCTGGCCCGCGCACGACGGTCCGGCCCGCGCGGGCGTCAACTCCTTCGGCTTCGGCGGCACCAACGCCCATGTCCTGCTGGAGGAGGCGCCCGCACACCAACCGCGCGCGCGGCGGACCGAGTTGCCCGCCCCGGCCCGCACCGTGCTGCCACTCAGCGCGCGCTCCGCCGACGTCCTGCCCGAGGTCGCCAGCGGCATCCGCCGCGAACTGGCCTCGTCCGACGGCTCTTCGGCGGCGCTCACCGACATCGGCCACACCCTGGCGCGCCGCCGCGAACACCACGAACACCGGCTCTCGGTGGTCTACTCCCCCGACGACGCGACCTCGTTGGACGAGGCCCTGGCCGCGTACGCGAACGGCGAGCCGCATCCGCGGGTGGTGTCCGGCAGGCGAAGGAAGCCCGAACACCGGCGGCTGGTATGGGTGTTCACCGGAATGGGCCCACAGTGGTGGGGCATGGGCCGCGGCCTGTACGAGGCCGAGCCGGTCTACCGCGCGGCCGTCGATCAGTGCGACGCGGAGATCCGCCGCCAGGCCGGGTGGTCGCTGCTGGACGAACTGGCCCGCGACGAAACCGAGTCGCGGATGGCGGAGACCTGGCTCGCACAGCCCGCGAACTTCGCGGTCCAGGCCGGTCTCGCCGCACTGTGGCGAAGTCGGGGCGTACGCCCGGACGCCGTCGTCGGGCACTCCACCGGCGAGATCGCCGCCTTCCACGAGGCCGGGGTGTACGGACTGGCCGACGCGGTCGCGGTCGCGCTGAACCGGGGCAGGTTGCAGCACCGGCTCGCCGGTACCGGCGGAATGCTGGCGGTCGGGCTGTCGGAGCCGGAGGCCGTACGGCGCCTCCAGGCCCTGAGCGGCATCGGCGGCCGACCGGACTTCACGGACCTGGTGTCGGTGGCGGCCGTCAACGGCCCCTGTGACATCACCCTCTCCGGCGACCGGGCCGCACTCGGTCTGCTCGCGGCCGAGCTGGAACGGGAACAGGTCTTCACCCGGCCGCTTCCCGTACAAGTCCCGTACCACAGCGCCCGCATGGAGCCGATCCGCGCCGAGCTGCTCTCCGTGCTGGCCGACCTCAAGCCGGATACGGCGAGGCTGCCGCTCTACCTGACGGCTCGTGAGGGCCGAGCTGTAGGAACGGAGTTGGACGCCGCCTACTGGTGGCGCAACGTCCGTGACCCGGTACGCTTCCGGGCCGCCGTGGACCTGCTGGCCGACGACGGCCACCGGCTGTTCCTGGAGATCGGCCCGCACCCCGTGCTCGGGCACGCGATCCGCGAGTGCCTGGACCACCGGGACCTGGACGGTACGGCGCTGCCGTCGATCCGCCGCCATCGCAACGAGCCGGAGTCGGTCGCCCGTTCGCTGGCGGAACTCCACAACCACGGCGTCGAGGTGGACTGGGCCGCCCTGCACCCCGCGGGGCGCCCGGTGCCGCTGCCCGGCTATCCGTGGAAGCGGGACCGCTACTGGACCGAGCCCGCGCCGGTCGAGCAGGTACGGCTAGGCCGCCTGGACCACCCGCTGCTGGGCCGCCGCACCGCGAGCGCCCAACCCGCCTGGGAGGCCCGCCTCGACATCGAGCGGCTGCCGTATCTGGCCGACCACCGCGTCCAGGACAGAACCGTCTTCCCTGCGGCCGGGTATCTGGAGATGGCCACGCAGGCGGTACGGGTACTGACCGGTTCCCCGCGCGCGGCGCTCGCCGACATCGAACTCCCCCGCGCCCTCTTCCTGTCGGACGCCCTCACCTCCACCGTGCAACTGCACTTCGACCAGGACACCGCGGCCTTCACCATCGCCTCGGCCACCGGGCAGACCGGGGCCGCCGCGTCGTCGGCCCTCGCCGACGAGCGCACCGTGCACGCGACCGGCACCGTACGCGCCGCCCGGTCCCGTCTCCCCGCCGCCGTGCCGCCGGACCTCACCGCGATCCGTGCCCGTGCGGTACGGCACCTCGAACGTGACGACTTCTACGAGGAGTTGGCCGAACCGGGCTACCACTACGGCCCGGCCTTCCAACGCGTCGAGGAGATCTGGATCGGCCCCGGCGAGGCCCTGGCCCGGATCACCCCGGACGAGTCGGCGCCGGTCGACGCGGCCGACAGCCACGCCCACCCGACGCTGCTCGACGCCTGTTTCCACGCCCTGCTGGCACCGCGGTTGCTCACCGATCGCCCGGCGGGCGGCATCCGACTGCCACTGTCCGTCGCGGAGGTGAGTCTGGACCGGCTCGGCGACGAGCCGTTCTGGGCGTACGCCACCGTCACCAAGGACAGTGGGGCCGAACTCACCGGCGACCTTGCCCTCTTCACCGACGACGGCGCCCCGCTCGGCCATGTGACGGGCTTCCGCGCGGCCGACATCGAGCAGGCGAGCGGCGCCGTGGGGCTGGCCTCGATCGACAGCTGGCTGGCAGAACCCGTATGGAACGAAGCGCCGTTGGAGGCGAGCGGTGTGCCGCCCGCACGGCTGGTGGTCCTGGCCGGCTCCGACGAATCCGCGGACTCCGCGGGCCTCGCCCACGAACTGGCCGTCCGGGTAGGCGCCGTCGGCGGCGACTGCCATCTCGTACAGCCAGGAGCGGCTTACCACCACGGACCTTCACGTTCCACGGTCCGGCCGGGCGACGCGGACGACCTGCGTCGCCTGTTCGCCGATCTGGACGGCTCGTACGACACCGTCCTGCACCTGTGGAACCTGGATCTGCCGCCTCTCGACGCCACCGACACCACCGACACCGGGCACGACAGCGCCACGCACACCGCGACACTCGGCAGCGCATCGCTCACCACCGCGAGTACCCTCGGCGGCTACTCACTGGTCGCCCTGGCCCAAGTCCTGCCGGAAGCGCGGCCATCGGGGCGGTTGCACATCGTCACCCGCGCCGCCCAGGCGGTGGACGCCGCCGACACCGTCGAACCGCTCGGCGCGCCCGCGTGGGGCATCGGGCGCGTGTTGGGCCAGCAGGAGATGGTCGCGCAGCGCGGCACCCTGTTCGACCTCGGCCCGAAGGCCGATCACGGCGCGGAGGCCGACGCGCTGCTGCAGGAGTTGGCGGTCGGCGGCGCCGAGGAGGTCGCGCTGCGCGCGGGGCGGCGTCTGGTCAGCGCGCTGGCCAGACCCGCAGGGCTCACCAGGCCGCTCCCCGTGCGGCTGCGCCCGGACGGCTGCTATCTGGTGACGGGCGCGTTCGGCGCGCTGGGACGGCTGCTGTGCCGCACCCTGGTCCGCCGCGGCGCGCGCCGACTGGTCCTGGTCGGCCGCACCCAGCTCCCCCCGCGCGAGCACTGGGCCGACCTCGACCCGGACTCCGCGCCCGGCCAACGGGTCGCATTTCTGCGGGAGTTGGAAGCGCTGGGGGCGCTCCCGATGCCCGCGCCGTTCGATGTCACGGACGAGGCGGCCGTCACGCGCTGGCTCGCGGACCACCGGCGGCAGGGGCTGCCGCCCCTGCGCGGGGTGTTCCACCTGGCCGGACAGGTCATGGACGCCCGGATCGGCGATCTGGACCGGACGTCCTTCGACGCGGCGTACGTGCCCAAGGCCGTCGGGGCGCTTCTCCTGCACCGGCATCTGCGGGACGAACCGCTGGACCATTTCGTGCTGTTCGCGTCCATCGCGTCGCTGCTGACCACCGCGGGGCAGGCCAACTACGCCGCGGGCAACGCCTTTCTGGACGCACTGGCCCATCACCGCAGGGCTCGCGGCCTGCCCGCGCTCAGCATCGACTGGGGCCCGTGGGCGACGGGCATGATCGAGGAACTCGGCCTGGTCGACCACTATCGGAACGCGCGCGGCATGAGCTCGCTCCCACCCGCCGCGGGCATGGCCGTGCTGGAGCGGGTGATCGACCAGGACCGCCCGCAACTGCTGGTAGCGACGGTGGTCGACTGGACCGTCTTCCAGTCGTGGTACGCCGCGCCTCCCGCGCTGGTGGCCGGCCTGGTCGAGGCCGCGGCCGAGGCCGCCCCTGCCGCCGCATCCGCGCAGGGCCTGCCCGCCGCCTTCCGGGCAGCGGCCGAGAGCGAACGCCACGCCCTGGTGGCCGAGTGGTTCACCGACCTGGTCTGCGGGGTGCTCCGGGTCAAATCCGAGCGGGTGGACCCGGCACTGAGCCTGAACCCGCTCGGCCTCGACTCCCTGCTGGCGATGGAGCTGCGCGCCCGCGTCCAGGCCGAACTCGGCGTCGCGTTGCCGGTGGTGGCGCTGCTGAGCGACCGCGTCGCACTCCTCGTCCTTCAACTGCACGACTCGCTGAGCGAGGTGACAGCGGAGCAGGACTCCGGAACCGCTACGACGGCGGTGGAGATCCACCCCGATCCCGAGGTGCACACCGATCCCGCCCGCTACCCACTGACGCACAATCAGAAAGCTTTGTGGTTCCTGAAACAGCTCAATCCGGACGCCTTCGCGTACAACATCGGCGGCGCCGTCGAGGTGCGGACCGCGCTCGACCCGGACCTGATGTTCGCCGCCTTCGGCGTCCTGCTCGAACGGCACCCGTGCCTGCGGGCCAACATCACGCCGGACAACGGTCGGCCCACTCAACTGGTCCGCGACCGGCCACGCCCGGACACCGCTCTGTTCGATGTCGAGGGGCTGGAATGGGACGACGTCCGCCGGATGATCGTCGCCGAGTACCGCAGGCCGTACGACCTGGAGACCGACCCGCTGGTGCGTCTGCGGCTGTTCCAGCGCGGACCGGACCGCTGGGTGATCATGAAGGCGGTGCATCACATCGTCTCCGACGCGATCTCCACCTTCACCTTCATCGAGGAACTGCTGGCGGTCTACGAGGCGCTGCGGCACGGCCGCCCGGCCAACCTGCCGCCCGTGCGGGGCAGTTATCTGGATTTCGTCAACCACGAGAACCGTTTCCTGGCCGGTCCTGACGCCCGGCGGATGCTCGGTTACTGGCGCGGCCACCTGCCCGCCGCGATCCCGGCACTCGCCCTGCCCACCGACCGCCCCCGCCCGCCGGTGCTGACCCACAGCGGCGCCTCCGAGTTCTTCCGGCTCGACGCCGAGCTCAGCGCCGCCGTCCACGCGCTGGCGCGTCGGCACCACGTGACCCCGTTCATGGTGCTGCTCAGCGCCTACTACCTGCTGCTGCACCGCTGGTCGGGGCAGGACGACCTGATCGTGGGCAGCCCGGTCTCCGGGCGGACCCGCGAGGAGGACGCCGGGGTCTACGGCTACTTCGTCAACCCGCTGCCGCTGTACGTCGGTCTTGGCGGCGACCCGACCGTGGCCGAACTGCTGAGCCAGGTGCGGCAGACCGTGCTCGGCGGGCTGGACAACCAGGAGTACCCGTTCGTGCTGCTGGTCGAGGAGCTGGGCCTCCAGCACGACCCGAGCCGGTCGGCCGTCTTCCAGGCCATGTTCATCCTGCTCACCCACAAGGTCGCCGCCGAGCGCTGGGGACACCGGCTGGAGTACATCGAACTGCCTGAGGAGGAAGGGCAGTTCGACGTCACCCTGTCCGTGTACGAGGACCGTTCCGACGGCTGCTTCCACTGCGTGCTGAAGTACAACACCGACCTGTTCGACGCGGCGACCGTGCGGCGGCTCGCCGACCACTACCGGACTCTGCTCGCCGGGCTGACCGGCGCCACCGAGGACCGGCCGGTCAGCCGTATCCCGATGCTCGGCGACGCCGAGCACACCCGCGTGCTGGCCACCTGGAGCGGCGCCGACCGTCCGGCGGAACACGCGCCGCTGGTCACCGAGCTGTTCGCCAAGGCCGCCGCCGAGCGCCCGAGGACGGTCGCGGTGTCGCTGCCCGCGGCCCTCGGCCCCGCGCGGCGGCTGACGTACGGCGAACTCGACCGCCTTTCCCTGCGGATGGCGGGACGGCTGCGCGAACTGGGCGTCGGGCCGGGTTCTGTGGTCGCGGTGTGCCTGCGCAAGTCACCCGAGCTGGTGGCGAGCCTGCTCGCGGTGCTGCGGGCGGGCGGCGCGTATCTGCCGCTCGACCCGGACCATCCGGCCGACCGCCGGGCCGAGTTGGCGGCCGACGTCGGCGCGATGCTGGTGATCGCCGACCGGCCTGGCACCTTCTCGGTCCCGGTGCTGCCCGCGGCGGACCTCGCCGCCCGCACCGCGCGGGCCGCCGAACCGACGCCGTCGCCGGACCTCCTCGCGGCCCCCGACCTGTCGGAGGCTCCTGACCACACCCCGGACCCGAGCCAACCCGCGTACGTGATCCACACCTCAGGCTCCACCGGCCGGCCCAAGGCCGTACGCGTCAGCCACCGCAACCTCGCTTCGGCCTGTGCCGGTTGGCGTACGGAATACCGCTTGGAGGACGCGCCGGGCGTGCACCTCCAGATGGCGGGCCCGGCCTTCGACGTGTTCACCGGCGACTGGGTACGGGCGCTCTGCTCCGGCGGGACGCTCGTGCTCGCCGAGCGCGAACTGCTGCTCGACAGCGCGCTGTTGCACCGCACCATGCGCGAGGAGGGCGTCGACCACGCCGAATTCGTCCCCGCCGTCGCGCGCGGGCTGCTGGCGTACTGCGAAGGCGAGGGTGCGCGCCTGGACTTCATGCGGATGCTGATCGTCGGCTCGGACACCTGGTACGTCGCGGAGCACCGGCGGCTGCGCGCCCTGTGCGGCCCCGACACCCGGCTGGTCAACTCGTACGGCCTGACCGAGACCACCATCGACAGCACGTACTTCGACGGCCCGGACGACGGGCTGGAGCCGGGCCGTACGCTGCCCGTCGGGCGGCCTTTCCCCGGCAGCGAGGTGTACATCCTGGACCGGCACGGCGAGCCCGTGGCGACCGGGGTCACCGGCGAGCTGTGGATCGGCGGCGGCGGGGTCGCCGACGGTTACGCCGGGGATCCGGAAGGCACCGCGGAGCGCTTCGTCTCCCGTGACCTGGGCGGCGGGCCCAGACGGCTCTACCGCACCGGCGACCTCGGCCACTGGGACGCGGACGGGCTGATCCACCTGCGTGGCCGCGCGGACGGGCAGGTCAAGCTGCGCGGCCATCGGATCGAGCCCGGCGAGATCGAGGCGCACCTCCGCGCGGTGCCCGAGGTGGCCCAGGCGTGCGTGACCGTCCGACCTGACGCGGGCGGGCAGGACGTGCTGTGCGCCTACTGCGTCCCGGTGGCGGGTGAGTCGCCCGACCCGAGGGCGCTGCGGCGGCGGCTGGCCGAGCGGCTGCCCACGTATCTGGTGCCGTCGACCATCACGCTGCTGCCCGCGCTGCCCCTGACGGCGAACGGCAAGCTCGACACCGCGGCCCTGCCGACGCCCGGCCCGCACCCGGCGTCGGACCGCCACGATCCGCCGGTCACGGCGTACCAAGTGCGCACCGCCGCGCACTGGAAGACCGTGCTCGGGGTCGAGAAGGTCGGTCTGGAAGAGGACTTCTTCGAGCTGGGCGGCAGCTCGATCAAACTCATCGAGCTGATCCACCATCTGCGGACCGACTTCGCGGTGAACGTGCCGGTGGGCCCGCTCTTCCGCGGCAGCACCCTGCACGGCATGGCGCGCGCAGTCGAGGACGTCGTCACCGGGCGGATCGACGGCAGCCAGCCCTTTCTCCGCTTCAACGAGTCCGCGACGCGGGGCGGTTCGCTCTTCTGCTTCCCGCCCGCGGGCGGCCACGGGCTGGTCTACCGGCAGTTCGCCGAGCTGTTCCCCGACCGGCCGGTCGTCGCGTTCAACCACCTCGGCGGCGACGACCGCGTCGCACGCTACGCCGACCTGGTGGAACGGAGCGGCGACGGTCGCCCGGCCACACTGGTCGGCTACTCACTCGGCGGCAACCTCGCCTTCGAGACCGCCCGCGAGCTGGAGCGCCGGGGCCGCACGGTGCTGGGCGTCGTCATCCTCGACTCCCTGCGCATCCCCGAGGCGTACGAGGCCGGTCCGGAGCATCTCACCGCCTTCGCCCGGGAACTCGCCGAGCATCTGCACCGGCACACGGGGTCGTCGATCGTGGCCGCCGAGACGAGGGAACAAGCCAGGGATTACCTGGAGTTCTGCGCCCGCACGCCCAACGTCGGCACGATCAATGCCCCTTTGACCGTCATCGCCAGCCCTGAGGCGCTGCCCGGTCATGCGCCGGGGGCGTACGGGGCGTGGCACGGCAGTTCGGTGACGCGCACCGAGGTGGTGCGGGGTTCCGGGACGCACGCGGAGATGCTGGACGGCGAGCATCTGCGACGCAACGCCGAACTGGCGCGTGCGGCATGGGAGTTCGGAGCCGAGCCCGGCGGGAGTGACCATGGCCGAGCGTGAGCGCCACCGCCCCCGGGTCATCGTCATCGGCGCGGGCGTCTCCGGCCTCGCCGCCGGCTGCTACGCGCAGATGAGCGGCATGGAGTCGCGGATCTTCGAGAAGCACGTGCTGCCCGGTGGCTGCTGCACCGCGTGGGCGCGTGAGGGCTATCTGTTCGACTACTGCGTCGACTGGCTGATCGGCACCGCTCCCGGCAACGACGCCAACCGAATCTGGCGCGAACTCGGCGCGCTGGACGGCAAGTCCATCACCAACTTCGAGGTCTTCAACCGGGTCGTCGACGAGGCCGGCCGCGAGGTCCGCTTCTACAACGACCCGGACCGGCTGGAGCGGCACCTGCTGGAGCTGGCCCCCGCGGACGCCCCACACATCCGGGCCTTCTGCCGGGACCTGAGGCGCTTCGGCACCATCGACCTCTACCCCTTCCTGACCCCGCCGCCACTGCGCTCGGTGCGCGAGCGGCTCGACCTGCTGCGGACGGTACTGCCCGCCTTCCGGCTGTTCTGGCGCACCGGCGCCACCTCGATGGAAACCTTCTGCGAGCGGCTGACGGACCCGCTGCTGCGCCGTGCCTTCCCGTATGTCTTCTTCCAGGACCACGAGGTCTTCCCACTGCTGCCCTACCTGTTCACCATGGCCGCCGCCCACCGCGGCAACTGCGGTTTCCCGCAGGGCGGTTCGCTCGGGCTGGCGCGGTCGGTCGAGCGGCGCTACACCGGGCTCGGCGGACGGATCGACTACCGCGCGGCCGTGACCCGCGTCCTGGTCGAGGGCGACCGTGCCGTCGGCGTCGAACTCAAGGACGGCAGAAGGGAGTTCGCAGACCATGTGATCGCGGCGTGCGACGGCCCGACCGTGCTGGAACGGTTGCTGGGCGGCCGGTACGGCAGCAAGGTCACGCGGGAGCTGTACGACGAGGCCCTGCACAAGCCTGAGTCGACGTATCCGGGCGTGGTCTCCGCTTTCGTCGGCCTGACCGGGGACTTCCCGCCCGAGGTCCCGCACAGCACCACCTACCTGCTCGGCCCGCGGGACAGCGCCCGGCTGCCCGCCGTACGTCAGAACAGCCTTGTGGTGCAGGTGCGTTCGCGGTACGCCGACGGTTTCGCGCCGCCCGGCGGGTCGGTGGCGCACTGCACGTACTTCAGCGACTTCGCCTCGTGGCAGGAGCTGCGGACGACCGACCGCAAGGCGTACCGGGCACGCAAGCGCGAAGTCTCCGACTTCGTACGTGAATTCCTCGAACGGCAGCACCCCGGCACCGCCGAGCGCGTCGAGGTGATCGACGTGGCCACCCCCGTGACGCTGCGCCGCTTCACCGGCAACCACGAGGGCAGCATCCTGGCCTGGAAGTCCTTCACGGACGCCGAGCGGCTGACCGACCGGCTCGTCGGCCGGGAACGGATGCGGCTGCCGGGTCTGCGCGGCTTCTCCATGACCGGCCAGTGGGTCGCGGGCGGCGGGCTGATCCGCGCCGCGTCGGCGGGGCGCTTCGTCATCCGCTATCTGTGCGACGAACTCGGAGTGCCCTTTCGCGCCTGGCCGAGCCAGGACCGCACGCCCTGGCACCCGGACCAGTGGGGGGAGTTGCCGCAACTCGGGACGGGGGCCACGTATTCGGGCACGGCGGCTCACCCGTCGGCGGCGCCCGGAACGACCTCGCAGGCCATCTCAGACGTCATCTCGGGAGCGGCACCGGCATGAGGCAGACCATGATCGTCATCGGCGGCGGCCTCGGCGGGCTCTCCACCGGCTGCTACGCACAGATGAACGGCTACTCCAGCACGGTGCTGGAGATGCACGAGATCCCCGGCGGCTGCTGCACCGCGTGGGACCGGGGCGCGTACACCTTCGACCCCACGGTCAGCTGGCTGCTCGGTTCCGGCCCCGGCAACGAAATGCACCGGATCTGGCTGGAGTTGGGTGCGATCCAGGGCAAGCGGATGCGGACCTTCGAGACGTTCAACACCGTCGTGAGCCGCGACGGCCGCGCGGTGCGCTTCTACTCCGACCCCGACCGGCTCCAGGCCCACCTGCTCGAACTCTCGCCGCAGGACGGCCCGTTGATCCGCCGCTTCTGCGCGGGACTGCGCGCCTTCCGCACCTGCCTGACCAAGTACCCGTTCCTCACGCCGGTTCCGTTGATGGGCCGCCGGGAGCGGCTGCGGATGCTGGCCCGGTTCGTGCCGTACGCGAACATGCTACGCCGTGCGATGTCCGAGCCGATGACGGACTTCTCCGCGCGGTTCCGCGAGCCGCTGCTGCGTGACGCGTTCAACTACATCCTCTACGAGAAGCACCCGAGCTTCCCGCTGCTGCCGTTCTGGTTCCAACTGGCCAGCCACGCCAACCGGTCCGCAGGGGTTCCCGAGGGCGGCTCGCTCGCCCTCGCCCGTTCCGTCGAGCAGCGCTACCAGCGGCTGGGCGGCGACATCGTCTACAACGCGAAGGTCACCGAGATCCTGGTCGAGGACGACCGCGCGGTCGGCGTACGGCTGAGCGACGGCAGCGAGCGGCGGGCCGACATCGTGGTGTCCGCGTGCGACGGCCGTACCACCGCGCTCGACCTGCTCAAGGGCCGCTATCTGGACGAGGGTTACCGCACGCTCTACACCCGCACCGTGCACGACACCGAGATGGTCTTCCCCGGTTACGTCACCGTCTTCCTCGGCCTGCGCGCGCCCTTCCCGCACGGCGACCCGTGCTCCACCTATCTCCTCGACGACGAGCAGGCCGCCCGGCTCACCGGCATCAGGCACCCCAGCCTCAACGTGCAGTTCCGCAGCCGCCATTACCCCGAACTCTCGCCACCAGGCACCGCCGTGGTCTACGCGAGCTACTTCTGCGACATCGCGCCCTGGCGCGCGCTGAGCACCGGCCCCGAGCAGTCCAGCAGGGTGCGGCGCGGGGTCGAGACGCACACCCTCGCGGTGGGGCGTGGGCGCGCGTACCAGCAGGCCAAGCGGCGGGTCAGGGACACCGTCGTCGAAGTGCTGGAGCGGCACTACCCCGGCATCGGGCAGACCGTCGCCGTACGGGACGTGTCCACCCCGCTCACCCAGGTCCGCTACACCGGCAACCACGACGGCACGGTGCTGGGCTGGCAGCCCTTCATGGCCAGCGGCGAGGCCGTCGAAGAGCAGATCCGCAAGCACGGGCCCGGCCTGCCCGGCCTGCGGAACTTCTACCTCTCCGGGGTGTGGGCCACCAGCGGCGGCCTCATCCGGGCCGCGGCGGCGGGACGGCACGTCATGCAGTACGTCTGCCGGGACGACGGCCGGACGTTCCGCGCCGCGGTGGACGAGAGCGCGCCGTCGCCGACGCAGGTCTTCGAGGAGGTCGGTCCGTGATACCGGAGCGCCGAGCGCCGACCGACCGCCGTACGAAGCCCGAATCCGTCCCATCGTGAAGCCCGAACCCGAAGGAGCCACCACCGTGACGAGTCACCCTCCCAGGGCCGACAAGGTGAAGGTCGACAAGTGGATCGTCCAGGAGCACGTCGAGGGAGTCCCCGACGTCGAGCGGATGTACCGCAAGGTGACCGAGGAGGTCGAAGTCGCCCTCGCCGACGACGAGATGCTGCTGCGCACGCGTTACGTGTCGGTCGACCCGTACCTGCACGGCATCGCGTTGGACACCCCGATCGGCGACCACATGGGCGCCGACTCGGTGATGGAGGTCGTCGAGGCCGGGCCGAGCGCCCGGTTCGCGGTGGGCGACCTGGTCCAGGGCTTCGGCGGCTGGCGCAGCCACGTCGTCAGTGACGGCGCGGCCTGGCAGTGGACCGGGACCTTCCCGATGGTCTTCCCGGCCTTCCGCCGCCTGGAACCGGCGCACTACGACGAGGTGTTGCCGCTGTCCGCGGCGCTCGGCGTGCTCGGCGGGTCCGGCATGACGGCGTGGGGCACGATGACCAGATTCTTCAGCGTCCGCCCCGGCGACACCGTGGTCGTCAGCGGTGCGTCCGGCCAAGTCGGCTCACTGGTGGGCCAGTTGGCCAAGCGCGCCGGGGCGCGCGTGGTGGGCACCACCGGAACCCCCGAAAAGGCCGGGTATCTGGCCGAGTTGGGCTTCGACGAGGTGTTGGAGTACCGGCACGGGGACGACCTTGAGGCAGTACGCGAAACGCTCCTGAAGGCGGCGCCCGACGGCGTGGACAAGTACTTCGACAACCTCGGCGGCGGCTTCACCGACATCGTCTTCGGCATGCTCAACGTCGGCAGCCAGGTCGCCGTCAGCTGGCAGTGGTCCAGCCAGGTCGGCCAGGAGTGGCACGGGCCACGGCTGTTGAACTACATCATGTTCCCGCGCGCCACCATCCGCGGCATCTTCGCGCCCGAATGGTTCACCGACGACAACTGGGCCGCGCTGCACGCCGAACTCGGCGGCGCCGTCCGACGCGGCGAGATCCACTACCGGCAGACCGTCCACCAGGGCTTCGACGCCATCCCCGACGCCTACCGCAGCCTCTACGCCGACCGGGCGGCCTCGCGCGGCAAGGTGCTGGTGGAGCTGTGAAGCGGGTGCGGCCCCGCCCTACGACCACCCCGGAGGAATCATGACCTTCAGCCTCAAGCAGGCCCAGCGCTTCACCGAGGGGCCCACCCGCGCGGCCGGGCGACCGCCCGCCATGCCGTACCCCGACGGCTGGTTCGCGGTCGCCCACTCCGCCGAGCTGACGCCCGGCACCGTCCTGACCCGCCCGCTCCAGGGCGAGGACGTGGTCCTCTACCGGCTCCGCGACGGCGCCGTGCGCGCCGTCCGCCCGTACTGCCCGCACCTGGGCACCCACCTCGGCCTGTCCGACGTCGAGGGCGACGACCTGGTCTGCCCCTTCCACCGCTTCGCCTTCGGCCCGGACGGTACGTGCGTACGTACGCCGTACGGCGCGCCGCCGTCGTCCGCCGCCCTCACCCGGCTGCCGGTGCACGAGGCCGACGACGCCGTCTACGTATGGCGGCACCACGACGACGCGCCGCCGCAGTGGGAGCTCCCCGCCCTGCACACCCTCGGACACGTACCGCCGCGGACCACCACCTGGGAGATCTCGGGTCACGCCCAGGACGCGCTGGAGAACGCCGTCGACCTCGGCCACTTCTCCGCCCTGCACGGCTGGCGGGACTTCGAGCTGACCGAGCCCGTCTCCTTCGAGGACCGCGGCTTCCGCGTCTCGCTCCGGGTCCGTGAACGCTTTCCCCTGCTCGGCGACACCGCCCTCGAAGTGACGCTGGAGGGCAGCGGCATCAGCCGACTCCACGTCTGCACGGCGATCCCCCGGATCGGCCTGCGCACCTGCTCGATGATCCTGCCGACGATGATCGCCCCGAACCGCTTCCAACTCCGTCAGTCGTGCCGCATCGCCTTCTCCGCCCCCCGCGCGCTCCCCGCGCCTCTCGCCCGCCTCCTGACCCGCACGGCACCCCGCCTCCTGAGCGGCACCGCCCTCCGCGCCAGCCGCACCTTCGTCTCCGAGGACTTCCCGATCTGGGACACCAAGCAGTACCAGTCCCCGCCGCGCCTGGCCCAGGGCGATGGCCCCATCGGCCCCTTTCGCCACTGGTCCCGCCAGTTCTACCCCCCGACCCAGATCGCCTCGCCCGAGGCGGACCGGAAGGTCGTGCTGTCATCAACGGCACTGTCGGGTGCCTCGGGAGGCTGCTGACCCGACGTCTGCGGGCAACTGCCTGACAGTTGACGCCTGGATTTCAGGAACCGGAAGGGGACTGCGGAAGCCTTGACGCCGAGGCGCGTTCGATGACGGTGCGGGTGCCCGCGTGGCTGCGCGCCTTCAGGCGCTACTGTGCGCCGACCCGCTCCTGGAGCACGGCGAGGACGTCGCGGGCGGCCGTGGGGCCGGTGTTGAGGTAGAAGACGTCGTCGTCGACGGGGACTGCGGTCTTGTCGGCGACGGCACGCAGGGTGGGCCACAGGGGGGCATTGAGGAGGGCGGCCGACTTTGTGGCGGCGTTCTGGACGCCGTAGAACAGCCAGTCCGCGTCGGCGCGGTCGAGTTGTTCGTTGCTGATGTCCTCGGAGGTCTTGGCGAACCGCTGGCTGGTGGGGCGTTGCAGTCCGGCGTCCTCGGCGATGCCGCCGGTGAAGGAGGGGACTCCGAAGACCCTGAGCCGGTTGCCGTTCATGCGGAGGAAGGAGACGGTGACGGGCTTCTTCAACCGCTCGCCGAGGGTGGCGGCGTCGGCGTGGAAGCGGTCGAGGAAGTCCTGTGCTTCCTGCGTCTTGCCGACGGCGTCGGCGAGCAGCAGGAAGTCCTGCTTCCAGTACAGGCCGGTGCCCTGGGTGGCGACGGTCGGGGCCAGGGCGCTGAGCGAGGTGTAGAGCGCCTTGGCGTCCTTGCCCGCGGTGTTCATCAGGATCAGGTCGGGCTTGACGTTGGCGATGGCCTCCAGGCTCGGCTCGAAGCGCGTGCCGACATCGGCGACGGACGCGATCGCCTTGGCGTCCCTCGGGTACGCCGTCTTGAGGTAGGCGGGGATCAGGTCGGCGCCGTCGCCCCGTGTGGAGGCCACCGGCACGATCCCGAGGGTGAGCAGCGCGTCCGCCTGGCCGGTGGAGATGACGACGACCTTCTTCGGGGCCGTCGTGAGGGCGGTCTTGCCCTCGAAGTGCGCGACGGTCCTTGGGAACACCCCGTCCTTCGCGCCGCTGCCCATGCCCGCGGGAACGGACCGGGGCGAGGTGTGGGTGCCTGACGCGGCGGTCGGAGACGGGGAACTGCCTCCCGTACCGGCGCTGTTGTCCGTCTTCGTACCCGAACAGCCGGTAAGGGCGACCAGGGCGCCCAGAGCTGTGACGGAGACGAGCCGCAGGACCTGACGGTGGTTGAGTCTGCTCATGGAGGATAGCTTAGGCTTACCTAAGTAGTGCGCTCGGTCGGTCGACCGGTGGGCTGCATCACACAGGCCACACAGGCCATGCAGATCCCTCAGGTCATGCAGATCGCTCAGATCGCTCAGGGAACGTGAGACGTGTCGCCGCGCCATCGGAGAGAACACCACCAGTGAAGACCACCTCGGAACTGCCGCGGGCGCGGCGACGGAAGCGACAAGAGCCGCGGCAACAACAGCCGTACGCCTCAGCGGTGGGCCGGCCCGACAGCGACCGGACGCGCCCGCGACGCGACGCTCGCAACACCAGGCTGGTCCTGGGCTGGGTGGCGTGCGTCCTCGCCGTGACCGCGCTGGCCCTGGTCAGCCTCGCCGTGGGCTCGCGCACCGTCCCGCTGGACGGCGTGTGGCGGGCCGTGACCGGGCGAGGTGACGCCACCGAGACCGCCATCGTCTGGCAACTGCGCATGCCCCGCACCGTATTGGGCTGCGTCGTGGGCGCCGCGCTCGGCGTGGCGGGGGTGGTGATGCAGGCGCTGACCCGTAACCCCCTGGCCGAACCCGGACTCGCCGGAGTGAACGCGGGCGCGTCCTTCGCCGTCGTCCTGGCCATCTCGCTGTTCGGGGTGACGCGGACGTCCGGCTACGTGTGGTTCGCCTTCGCGGGCGCCGTACTGGCCGCGCTCGCCGTCCACGGGCTCACCCGGCACGGCGCGTCCGCCGGGGCGCACACCCGACTCGTGCTGGCGGGCGCGGCCCTGTCGGCCACCTTGGGCGCGGTCACCGGCATTCTCACGATGTTCGACACGAACACCTTCGACTCGTACCGGTTCTGGGTGGTCGGCGCGCTGGAGAACCGCGGAACTCCCGCGCTGGTCGCGGCCGTTCCCTTCGTCGCCGCCGGGACCGCCCTCGCCCTGCCGCTCGGCCCCGCGCTCAACGCCCTTGCCCTCGGCGAGGACCAGGGCTCCGCCCTGGGCGTCCGTACCGGTGTGGTGCGTACCGCGGGCCTCGCCTCGGTCATCCTGCTGTGCGGAGCCGCGACGGCGGCGGCCGGTCCGATCGCGTTCGTCGGACTCGTCGTACCGCACGCGCTGCGGATGTTCCTCGGCCCGGACGTGCGCTGGCTCCTCGCCTACGCGATACCCGCGGGCGCGGCGCTCGTCCTCGCCAGTGACATCGCGGGACGGGTGGCGGCTCGGCCGGGCGAGATCGAGGCGGGCATCGTCACGGCGTTCATCGGCGCACCGGTCCTGATGTGGCTCGCCAACCGGACCAAAGCGGTACGGATATGAGGCCGGGGGCGGAGGCTACCCGCCGCGCCGCGCATCTGGTGCTGGCCCTGCCGGGCGGCAGGTCGGTACGGATCGCCCGCAGGTCGTACCGGACCGGGCTGTGCATGGCGGCGGCGTGCCTGCTGGTGTGCGCGCTGAGCGTGTTCACCGGGACCTACCACATCAGCGCGGTACGGGTGCTGGAGGTGCTGGCGGGCGGCGGCGACACCACCGACCGCTTCATCGTGATCGACCAGCGGGTGGCCAGGCTCTGCGCGGCGCTGCTGGTCGGCGCGTTGCTGGGGCTGGCGGGCGCCCTGTTCCAGACGCTGTCCCGTAACCCGCTGGGGAGCCCGGACATCATCGGGTTCACCACCGGTTCGACCACGGGAGCGCTGACCGTTCTCCTCGCGGGCGGTGCGGGCGGCGCGGGCACGGGGCTCGGGACCGGCGGCGGCGCGCTGCTCGGCGGCCTGGCCACCGCCGTACTCGTCCAGTTGATGTCCAGCGCGCGGGGCGGGACCGGCGGCAGTCGCCTGGTGATCACCGGCATCGCGATGGGGGCGATGCTGGCGTCCGTGAACGACTACCTCATCACCCGTGCCGACATCGAGTCGGCGGAGAGCGCGAAGGCGTGGACGTTCGGCAGTCTGAACGCGATCACCTGGAACCAGGTGGCACCCGCTGCGCTCGCCTTCCCCGTGCTGCTCGCCGCCACCGCCGTACTGGCCCGCCCCCTGCGCATGACGGAGATGGGCGACGACACCGCGGCCGGGCTCGGCATCAGGACCGAGCGGGTCCGCGTCGCCGCCCTCTTCGTCGGCGTGGCCCTCACGGGCACCGCCATCGCCGTCGCCGGCCCCATCGGCTTCCTCGCCCTGGCAGCCCCGCAGTTGGCACGCCGTCTGGCCCGCGTTCCTGGCACGCCCGTGGCGACAGCCGCGCTGACCGGAGCCCTGCTCCTGTGCACAGCCGATTATCTGGCCCAGCGGCTCCTGGCCCCCTTCCAGATCCCGGTCGGCCTCCTGACCGGAGCCCTCGGCGGCCTCTACCTGATGTGGCTCCTGTGGCGCCAGAACTGACCACGGCGGTCGGCTCCCGCTCAGGCCAACGCCCAGCCGCACGTACGTCATATGTGCGTGCGAACGCGTCCCGCGCCTACGGACGGACGTCGCTCTCCTCGGGGTCCTCGTCCGCGTCTTCCTCCAGCTCCACCGTCAGCTCGGTGTCGGTATCGCGCCAGAAGGTCTCCGCGTCGCGCAGGATGTCCTTCACGATCCGCCACTCGCGCGGCTTGGCCGCCGCGTAATCCTGCCAGCCCTCGATCCGCAGCCGCCGCCCGTCGGACCCGACCGGCCACCACGACAGGTCGGTGAGGCAGTCCGCGAGCGCGTCCCAGTTGC
This sequence comes from Streptomyces sp. CBMA29, assembly GCF_014596445.1. Classification (GTDB taxonomy): domain Bacteria; phylum Actinomycetota; class Actinomycetes; order Streptomycetales; family Streptomycetaceae; genus Actinacidiphila. The sequence goes on from NZ_MECL01000021.1 coordinate 23,974, forward strand.
GGCCGAACCAGTCCGGCAGGTGCAGCCGCTCGGTGCAGCGGTCCATGAAGGACTGGCGGTCGGCGACACCGGTCAGATCCAGTACGAGGGCGTCGCCCGGCGGTGTGGTGGCGGTCATCGCAGCACCGCCTCGAAGCTCTGGTAGTGGTCGGAGGTGTAGAAGATCTCGCCGTTGCGGCCCGTCACGAGCCGCCGCGCGCCGCGGTCCGGGGCGTCCGGGGTCGGCACCGTGTACTCGTGGTAGTAGCCGCGGGTCCTGGCGGGCAGTTCCTTCTCGTAGTTGCCGAAGACGATGCCGTCCCTGCTGTACGGGTACGGTCCGCCGCGGTCGATCAGGGTCAGCGTGGTGCGGGCCTCGGGGGGCAGGTCGGCGGGGTGCACCACGTGGTGGCCGTCGGCCCAGGCGGGGGTGGACGAGGCGTGGGCGGCCCGCCCGGAGCTGTGGGCGGCCGGGACCACGGTGGGGCTCGCGCAGCCGCCGAGGAGCACCCCGAGCAGAGCGAGCAGGCAGGTGGCGAGCACGGCGGCGCCCGCGCGTGGAACGGACCGCAGCAGCATGCCGACGATGCTGCCACACCTGATCACTTCCAGCGCGGAACGGCGCGGGGTGGTCCCTCACGGGTGCCCGCAGGTCGGTCCGGTCAGCCGTGAGCGGGTGCCGGTCCGTCGTGGGTCGGTGCCGGTCCGTCGTGGGTCGGTGCCGGGCCGGTCGGCGGGCTGCTGGCCGTCCCTGTGTGGCGCCGAAGCCTGAGGGGTCAGGGCACGTCGGGGTCGGGGCGGTCGAGGGCGGGGCGGGGGGCGGGGGCGGTGGAGTGCAGGAGGTGGTCGGCGGCGGCGGTGTCCGTGACCAGGCTGGTGACGAGGCCGGAGCGGAGTACCGCGTCGATGGCGGCGGCCTTGCGGCGACCGCCCGCGATGGCCAGCACCTCGGGGATCCGGCGGAGCCGGTCGGCGTCGATGGTGATGCAGCGCTCGCCGAGGTCGCGGCCGACCCTGCGGCCCTGGGCGTCGAAGAGGTGCGAGGACATCTCGGCGGCGACGCCGAGGCCCGCGTAGTGCTCGCGCTCCTCGTCGGTGAGGGCGTCGTGGACGGTGGAGACGCCCGCTTCCCAGGAGCCGACGGAGACCACGGCGACGGTGACCTTGTCGAAGTAGCCCATGGCGGCGGCGATGCCGCTCTGGGCGCGCAGGGCGCTGGCGGTCGCGGGGTCGGCGAGCACCATCGGCGCGTACAGCGGGTGCGCCTCGCCGCCGGAGACGGCGGCGGCGGTGCGTACCGCCTCGACGGAGCCGCGCTCGGTGGTGCCGACGTCGTACACGCCGGTGAGCTGGACGACGGTGCAGGGCGCGAGCCGGTCCAGCGCGTTGGCCATGGTGATGATGGAGCGGCCCCAGGCCAGGCCCAGCACGTCGCCGTCGTCCACCAGCTCGCCGAGCAGGTCTGCGGCGACGGCGCCCAGGTTCTCCGGGTCGGGCGCGTCCGCCTGGTCGGGCGGGGTCTCGACGACGACGGCGTGCCGCAGGCCGTAGTGGGCGCGCAGGGCGTCGGAGCGCTCGGCGTCCAGCTCGGCGGGGACGCGGATCTCGATTCTCACCAGGTCGCGTTCGAGCGCGGTCTCCAGGACTCTGGCCACCTTGAAGCGGCTGACCCCGAACTCCTCGGCGATCTGGATCTTGGACTTGCCCTCCAGGTAGAAGCGACGTGCCATCGCCGCCGCCTGGACCATCTCGCCGGGGCCCATGCGCACCTGTGTGCGGCCTGTGCTCACGTCGGTTCTCCCCAGTCGCCTATCTGATCCGCGTTGCCCCATGTGATCCGCTCCGCGCTCATCCTCGCAGATCGTGCCCTGTTACGGGCGCGTAGCGAAGACGCTTCCGCCCGTGGTAACCCCCGGTAGGCGCCCCCGTCACCGGGGCACTTCCACGGCCGCCGCCGCGGCCTGCTCGCGCAGCGCGCGGACCGCGGCGGCGGGGTCGTCCGTGCCGTACACCGCGGAGCCCGCGACGAAGACGTCGGCGCCCGCCTCGGCGCACCGCTCGATGGTCTCGGCCGAGACGCCGCCGTCGACCTGAAGCCACATGTCGAGGCCGTAGCGGTCGATCAGCGCCCTGGTGCGGCGGATCTTCGGCAGCATGATGTCGAGGAACGCCTGGCCGCCGAAGCCCGGCTCGACCGTCATGATCAGCAGCATGTCGAGTTCCGGCAGCAGGTCCTCGTAGGGCTCGACCGGGGTGGCGGGCCTGAGCGCCATCGACGCCCGCGCGCCCTTCGCCCGGATCTCCCTGGCGAGCCGGACCGGGGCCGCCGCGGCCTCCACGTGGAAGGTGACCGAGCCCGCGCCGGCCTCCACGTACGCGGGCGCCCAGCGGTCCGGGTCCTCGATCATCAGGTGGCAGTCGAGCGGCGTCTGCGTCGCCCTGCTCAGGGACTCCACGACCGGCACCCCCAGCGTGAGGTTCGGGACGAAGTGGCTGTCCATCACGTCGACATGGAGCCAGTCGGCGCCCTCGACCGCCTTCGCCTCCTCGGCGAGCCGCGCGAAGTCGGCGGAAAGAATGCTGGGGTTGATCTGCACGCTCATGGGTCCAGCAAACCAGATCCGGAGGACCTGTGTTCCCACCCACCGGTCCCGCCAACCCTCGGACACGGCACGAACTCCAGTGCCATGCTGGTGCCGATCACTCTCCGGCACGGTCCGGCGCCCCCCAGGGCGTCGCGTCGGACGGCGGGGGGACAACACCACGAGCGGGCCCGGGGGGCACTCATGGCGGGCGGAGCGGGACGAATGGCGCACGTCGTCTGCGGGCGGCGGAGCAAGTGGGTCGTGCTCGGCCTGTGGATCGTCGTACTGGTGGTGGTCTCGCCGCTGGCCCAGAAACTCACCGACGCGCAGAAGAACGACTCGGCGAGCTGGCTGCCGAGCAAGGCGGAGTCCACCCAAGTGCTGGAGCTCCAGAAGCAGTTCGTGCCGGAGAGCGCGCCCGCGGTCGTCGTGTACTCCCGGCCCGGCGGCCTGACCGACGCCGATGTGGCGAAGGTCGGCGAGGACGCCGCCTCGGTCAAGTCGCTGACCGCGCACGGCATCGTCGGCAGCCGTACGGTCGGCCCGCAGCTCGACCGGCAGACCGCGCCGCGCGCCGCGCTGCTCATCGTGCCGATCACCATCGACCCGAGCGGCTGGAGCACCATCGCGGACGCGGTCAAGCAGCTCAGGTCCACCGTCGGACAGGGCGACGACGGGCTCCAGGCGCACATCACGGGCCCCGGCGGCTTCTCCGCGGACTCCGCCGACGCCTTCGCCGGGATCGAGGGCACCCTGCTGTACGCGGCCCTCGCCGTCGTCGTCGTGATCCTGCTGATCACCTACCGCAGTCTGAGCCTGCTCTTCGTGCCGGTGCTGTCCGTGATCGGCGCGCTGTTCACGTCGGAGGCGGTGATCTACCTCCTCGCCGAGCACGCCGGTCTGGTGGTCAACGCCCAGAGCGCGGGCATCCTCACCGTCCTGGTGTTCGGCGCGGGTACGGACTACGCGCTGCTGCTCGTCGCCCGCTACCGGGAGGAGCTGCGCAATCACGAGGACCGGCACGAGGCGATGGCGCTCGCCCTGCACCGGGCGGGCCCCGCGATCATCGCGAGCGCGGCCACGGTGGCGCTGAGCATGCTGTGCCTGCTGGCCGCCGACATGAACTCGACCTCCGGGCTCGGCCCGGTCGCCGCGATCGGTGTGGCGGTGGCCCTGCTGGCGATGCTCACGCTCTTCCCCGCCCTGTTGGTGATCTTCGGCCGCTGGGTGTTCTGGCCCGCGATCCCGCACGTGGGCAGCGCGGAGCCGACCAAGGCCGGTGTGTGGTCACGGATCGGCACGGCGGTCGGCCGCAGGCCGCGGTCGGTGTGGATCACCACGGTGGTCGTGCTCGGCGCGCTCGGCCTCGGGCTGTTCTCGCTGAAGGCGACCGGCCTGTCCAGCGCGGACAGCTTCACCGACACCCCGGACTCGGTGGTCGGCCAGAAGGTGCAGTCCCGCTACTTCCCGGCCGGTGGCGGCCAGCCGCTGGTGGTGATCGCGCGCGCGGGCGCCGCCGACGAGGTGCGTACGGCACTGGCCTCGGTGAAGGGCGTCGTGCCGGGGTCGGTCGGCACCCCGCCGGGCGTGGCCGCGCGGAGGGACGGCCGGGTCTATCTGGAGGCCACTCTCGCCGACCGCGCGGACAGCGGGGCCGCCCAGCGGACCGTCCGGCTGGCCCGCGACACCCTGCACCGTGTCCCCGGCGCGGACGCCCTGGTCGGCGGCGGGACGGCGGTGCAGAAGGACACCAACCAGGCGGCGAGCCGCGACAACAAGCTGCTCATCCCGCTGATCCTGCTGGTCGTCCTGCTGATTCTGGGGCTGCTGCTGCGGGCCCTGGTGGCGCCGCTGGTGCTGATGGCCACGGTCGTGCTGTCCTTCGGCGCCGCCCTCGGCGTCAGCTCGCTGGTCTTCCGGCACGTGTTCGGATACGCGGGCGAGGACACGGCGTTCCCGCTGTTCGTCTTCGTGTTCCTGGTGGCGCTGGGCATCGACTACAACATCTTCCTGATGACCCGGATCCGGGAGGAGACCGTCCAGCTCGGCACCCGCGACGGCGTCCGTACCGGCCTCGCCGCCACCGGCGGGGTGATCACCTCGGCCGGGCTCGTCCTCGCGGGCACCTTCGCGGTGCTCGGCACGCTCCCGGTGGTCGGTTTCGCCGAGATCGGTTTCGCGGTCGCCTTCGGCGTCCTGCTCGACACCTTCGTCGTCCGCTCGGTGCTGGTCTCCGCGATCACCCTGGACCTGGGCCACCGGGTGTGGTGGCCCAGCAGGCTCGACTCGCCCCGGGGCACCCCGGCGGCGGCGCGGGAGGAGGACCGGGAGCAGCCCGCGGAGAGCCACTAGCCGCGGATGCGGATGCGGATACGTATGCGGATACGGATACGGATACGGATACGGACATGGCCGCGGGCGCGTCAGCGCTCGTGGCGGGTGTTGAGGCGGGCCGCCTGCCGGGTCAGGTGGTCGCGCTCGGCGAGGTTCGGCGCCTTCGTGGCCGCCCGCGCGTACAGCCGGGCCGCCGTCGCCAGGTCGCCGTCACGCTCGTGGAGATACGCGGCTACCGCCGTGTGCCGGGGCAGCGAGTCGTCCAGCGCGGCGAGCGCCGCGAGACCGGCGCGCGGTCCGTCCGCCTCGCCGACCGCCACCGCCCGGTTGAGGCGGACGACCGGGCTGTCGGTCAGGGCCGCCAGTTCGTCGTACCACTCGACGATCTGCGCCCAGTCCGTCTCCTCGGCCGTCGGCGCGTCCGCGTGGAGCGCCGCGACGGCGGCCTGGGCCTGGAACTCGCCCAGCCGGTCGCGGGCCAGGGCCGACTGAAGGATCTCGACGCCCTCGGCGATCGCCCCGGTGTCCCACCGGCCGCGGTCCTGTTCGGCGAGCGGTACGAGACCGCCGTCGGGCGCGGTCCTGGCGGCCCGGCGGGCGTGGTGCAGCAGCATGAGGGCGAGCAGCCCCGCCACCTCGGGGTGGTCGATCACGGCCGCGAGCCGCCGGGTGAGCCGGATGGCCTCGGCGGACAGGTCGACATCGCCGGAGTAGCCCTCGTTGAAGACCAGGTACAGGACCCGCAGCACCGTGGCGACGTCGCCCGGCCGGTCGAACCGCACGCCGGAGACGGTGCGTTTGGCCCGGCTGATGCGCTGCGCCATCGTCGCCTCGGGCACCAGATACGCCTGGGCGATCTGCCGGGTGGTCAGGCCGCCGACGGCCCGCAGGGTGAGCGCGACCGCCGACGACGGCGTCAGCGACGGGTGCGCGCACAGGAAGTAGAGCTGGAGGGTGTCGTCCGCGCCGGGGGCTGGCCCGCTCTCCGGTTCCTCGTCGACCAGGTCCTCACGCCTGCGCCGGGCCGTGTCCGCCCGCGTCGCGTCGAGGAACCGTCGCCAGGCCACCGTCACCAGCCAGCCCTTCGGGTCACGTGGCGGATCGTCGGGCCAGACGCGTACCGCTTCGACCAGTGCGTCCTGCACCGCGTCCTCGGCCGCCGCGAAGTCGGCTCCGCGCCGGACGAGGATCGCGAGCACTCCCGGGGTGAGGCTCCTGATCAGAGCCTCGTCCATCAGTGGGGGCACCCCGTGACGGTGGGGTGCGCGCCGAGGAACGGACGCAGCTCCAGCCATTCGTGGATCGGCTTCCCCCCGGCGCCGGGCGCGGCCGACAGCTCCCCTGCCAGTGCGAGGGCGCGCTCGTAGGTGTCGACGTCGATCACCATCCATCCGGCGATGACGTCCTTGGTCTCGGCGAACGGCCCGTCGGTGACCGGCGGACGCCCCGCGCCGTCGTACCGCACGAACGTCCCCTCGGGCGCGAGCGCCTGGCTGTCGACGTACTCGCCGGTCTCCTCGAGGCGGGTCGCGAAGTCGTTCATGTACGTCACGTGCGCCGAGATCTCCTCGGGCGTCCACTGCGCCATGGGTACGTCGTTCACCGGCGCCGGGGCGCCCCGGTAGTGCTTGAGCAGCAGATACTTCGCCATGGTGCTTCTCCTCGGTGCGGATGCGACCCATTGTGGTCGCGCTTCACCTCGGGGACGGAGCCGTGCGCGGGTTCTCGACATCGCCGCCGTGTGTTTTTCGCCCGCGCAGCTGAACGCGGGCGAGCAGCACCCGGCGGGCAGCACCCGGCCCGCGGTCAGGCCGTACGGCGCAGGAGGGCGAGATACATCGCGTCCGTGCCGTGCAGGTGCGGCCAGAGCTGGATGTCGGGGCCGTCGCCGAGGGCGGGGACACCGGGCAGCAGCGGGCGTACGTCGATGCGCTCGGCGGCCGGGGCGCGGTCGTCGCGGAGGATGTCGTCCACGACGGCGCGGGTCTCCGCCAGGTGCGGGGAGCAGGTCGCGTAGCCGACCACGCCGCCGACCCGTACGGCGTGCAGGGCCTCGGTGAGCAGGCCGCGCTGGAGGGGGCCGAAGGTGGGTACGTCCTCGGCGCGCCGCCGCCAGCGGGCCTCGGGCCGGCGGCGGAGCGCGCCGAGGCCGGTGCAGGGCACGTCGACCAGGACGCGGTCGAAGGAGCCCTCGGCCCAGGCCGGGCGGGTGCCGTCGGCGACCACGACCTGGTACGGGCCGGGGTTGCCCGCCAGGGTGCGGGCCACCAGGCGGGCGCGGTGGGGCTGCTTCTCAGCGGCGACGAGTTCCGCGCCGCGCTGGGCCGCGAGGGCCGCGAGCAGCGCGGCCTTGCC
>NZ_MECL01000022.1 GCF_014596445.1 Streptomyces sp. CBMA29
GGAGCCCGGCGGGCCGGGGGCGAGGGTGAGCCGGGTCAGGGCACGGGTGCCGCCGTAACGGGGAGCGCCGCCGGCCGTATCGCTACGGATGTCCTCGGCGCGCGTCCCGGCCGTGGGCGCCCGCAGGCCCGTACGCGCCGGGCCCGTACGCGTCAGGCCCGTACACCTCGGGCATGTTCGGGCCGACGCATGTGGACGGCCCCGCGACCGGCGCCCACGGGGCCACCGGTCTCGGGGACGGGAGCGGTCACGACGCGCAGGGGCACGGAAACGGGCACGACGGGCAGAGCCCGGCGCTCAGCGGCCGGACGCAGAAGGTGATGGCGATCGGCGGCAGCGTCCTGGCGGTGATCCTCGCCGTGACGCTCACCTACGCCTTCACCCACTCCGACGGCACGGGCGACGACAAGGGCACGCAGGGCACGTCACCGCCCGGCGGCGGCCCCGGCGCCTCCACCTCCCGGTCCGCCGCGGCCGGTCCGGCCACCGGCCCCGCGAGCACCGCCCCGACCGGCTCCCCCGGCGGCTCCTCGGCCGACCCGGGCGCGCCCGGCGGCGGTCAGCCTCAAGTCCTCCTCCAGGACCGCAAGTTCACCATCCGCTCGCCCGCCTGGAACCACGGCACGCACGTGGACCTGGACAGCGCGCGGGTCGAGCCGAACGGCCGGATCGGCGACACCGACGGCTACGAGATCGAGTACCAGGACTGGGCCGACGGCAGCATGCGGTTCCTCACCACCTTCGGCCGGGCCGACGGCACCGACTACCAGGCGTGCAGGAACGGGGTCGGCGCCGACGCGCTGTCCGGCGAGATCTACCGGGACGACCTCGCCAAGGACACCTACATCTCCCAGGGCACGGTGCTGTGCACGGTGACCTCGCAGGGCAATCTGGCCATGCTGAAGGTCACCGCCGTCACGCCGTCCGGCAACATGATGACCGACCCGATGCCGACGTACTCCACGCTGCTGACGGTGTGGAAGATGCCGGACGAGCCCACGCCGTAGCGGAGTTGGGCCCGGCGGGCGGGCACTGACGCACAAGTGCCGCCCACCGGGCCCGGGTTCAGCCGTACCGCCGCGTCCGTACGGCTCAGTGGTGCGTGCGCAGCAGCGTACGGAAGGTCCGCATCGCCACCGACAGGCTCGCCAGGTCGAACTCCTCGGCGCCCTGGATCTCCTCAAGTGTGGTGCGGGCGCGGCCGATCAGCCCCGCGTTCTGCTCCTCCCACGCCGTGTAGCGCTGCTCGGGCGTGGACCCTTCGGGGCCCGCCGTCAGCACGTCGGCGGTGAGGGCCGCGTGGGCCGCGAAGAGGTCCTCGCGGATGGCGGCGCGGGCCATGGACTGCCAGCGGTCGGCGCGCGGCAGCAGGATGATCCGGTCCAGGAGCTGCGTGATCCCCAGCCGGTCGGCGAGGTCGAAGTAGACCTCGGCGACGTCCAGCGGCTCCTTGCCGGTGCGGCCCGCGACGTCGACGATGTCGAGCGCCGGGAAGGCCGCGGAGAATCCGGCGACCCGGGTGGCCAGTTCGTCCGGCACCCCGGCGGCGGTCAGCTCGTCGTGCAGCGACTGGTACCAGTCCGCGTCCGCGCCGCGCAGCAGCTTGGGCTGGTGGGACCAGACCGCGGCGACGCCCTCGGTGAAGAAGTCGATGGTCTCGGCGATCTGGAGCGGCTGGAGCCGGTTGTTGAGCAGCCAGCGGGTGGCGCGCTCGACCAGCCGCCGCGAGTGCAGCCTGATCCGGGTCTGCACGTCGGCGGCGACGATGTTGTCCAGCGCCTCCACCGCGTCCCAGATCCCGGCGAGACCGAAGATCGCGCGGGCGGCCGTGTGGGCCCGCACGATCTCCTCCGTGGTGGCGCCGATCTCCTCGCGGAAGCGGTGCAGGAACGTCGTGCCACCGGAGTTCACCGTGTCGTTGACCAGGACGGTGGTGATGATCTCGCGGTGCAGCGCATGGCTGTCGATCTGCCGCTCGAAGCGCTCCCGCAGCGGCACGGGGAAGTACGCGTGCAGCAGGGAGCGCAGGTACGGGTCGTCGGGCAGCCCGGTGTGGACCAGTTCCTCGGCCGCGGTGATCTTGGCGTAGGCGAGGATCACCGCCAACTCCGGCTGCGTCAGGCCCTGTCCGGCCGCCAGCCGCTCGCGGATCTGCCGGTCGGTGGGCAGGAACTCCAGCGCCCGGTCCAGGTGGCCGTCGCGCACCAGGCGGCGGATGAACCGCTGATGGGCGTGGAGCAGACTCGGGGCCTGCTCCATGCTGTTGGCGAGCGACACGTTCTGCGCGTAGTTGTTGCGCAGCACCAGGTCGCCGACCTCGTGGGTCATCTCCGCGAGCAGCGAATTGCGCTGCTTGACGGTCATGTCCCCTTCGGCGACGACGCTGTTGAGCAGGATCTTGATGTTGACCTCGTGGTCCGAGGCGTCCACACCCGCGCTGTTGTCGATCGCGTCGGTGTTGATGTGGCCGCCGGTCCCCTCCGGGCCGCCGTTCAGGGCGAATTCGATCCGGCCGAGCTGCGTGAAGCCCAGATTGCCGCCCTCGCCGACGACCTTGACCCGCAGTTCCGCGCCGTCGATCCGGATCGCGTCGTTGGCCTTGTCGCCGACGTCGGCCTGCGACTCGGTGGACGCCTTGACGTAGGTGCCGATGCCGCCGTTCCACAACAGGTCCACCGGGGCCTGGAGGATCGCCTTCATCAGCTCGGCGGGGGTGATCTTCGCGGTGGCGGTCTCGATGCCGAGCGCCTTGCGGATCTGCGCGTTGAGCGGGATCGCCTTGGCCGTACGGGGGAAGATCCCGCCGCCCGACGACAGCAGCTTGGTGTCGTAGTCGGCCCAACTGCTGCGCGGCAGCTCGAAGACGCGGCGCCGCTCGGCGTAGGAGGTGGCCGCGTCCGGCTTCGGGTCGAGGAAGATGTGCCGGTGGTCGAAGGCCGCGACCAGGCGGATGTGCTCCGACAGCAGCATGCCGTTGCCGAACACGTCACCCGACATGTCGCCGATGCCGACGACGGTGAAGTCCTCTTCCTGGGTGTTGACGCCCATCTCGCGGAAGTGCCGCTTCACCGACTCCCAGGCGCCGCTGGAGGTGATGGCCATCTTCTTGTGGTCGTAGCCGACCGAGCCGCCGGAGGCGAAGGCGTCGCCGAGCCAGAAGCCGTACGACACCGCGACCTCGTTGGCGATGTCGGAGAACGACGCGGTGCCCTTGTCCGCGGCGACGACCAGATACGTGTCGTCCTCATCGTGCCTGACCACGTCCGTCGGCGGCACGACCTCGCCGCCGACGAGATTGTCGGTGATGTCGAGCAGCCCGGAGATGAACGTCTTGTACGAGGCGATGCCCTCGGCCAGCCAGGCGTCGCGGTCGGCGGCCGGGTCGGGCAGCCGCTTGCCGACGAAGCCGCCCTTCGCGCCGACCGGCACGATGACGGTGTTCTTCACCATCTGCGCCTTGACCAGGCCCAGGACTTCGGTGCGGAAGTCCTCGCGCCGGTCGGACCAGCGCAGGCCCCCGCGGGCGACCTTGCCGAACCGCAGGTGGACGCCCTCGACCCGCGGCGAGTACACCCAGATCTCGAACGCCGGGCGTGGCGCGGGCAGTTCGGGGATGGCCTGCGGGTCGAACTTCATCGACAGGTAGTCGTGCGGCTGCCCGTCGTCGCGGCGCTGGAAGTAGTTGGTGCGCAGCGTCGCCTTGATCAGGGTGAGGAAGGCCCGCAGGATGCGGTCCTCGTCGAGGCTGGCGACCTGGTCGAGCGCGCCGTCCAGCTCCTCCAGCAGCCCGTCGGTCAGCTCGCTGCCGGCCCGCTGGTGGTCCGGCGAGAAGCGGGCCTGGAAGAGGTTGACCAGCAGCCGGGTGGTGTGGACGTTGGTACGGAGGGTGTCCTCCATGTAGTCCTGGCTGAAGGTGGACCCGGCCTGCCGCAGGTACTTGGCGTACGCGCGCAGCACCATCGCCTCGCGCCACTCCAGACCGGCGCGCAGCACCAGGGAGTTGAAGCCGTCGTTCTCCGCCTTGTCGGTCCAGGTCGCGGCGAAGGCCGCCTGGAACCGCTCGCGGGCGTCGTCGCCGAGGTCGCCGAGGCTGGGGTCCAGGCGCAGCCCGAAGTCGTAGACCCAGGCGCGGGTCTGGTCCGAGCGGCGCAGTTCGTACGGCCGCTCGTCGACGACCTCGACGCCGAGCCGCTGGAGCACCGGCAGGACGGCGGACAGCGAGACGGGCGCGCCGGTGCGGTAGATCTTGAAGCGGCGCTCGTCACTGGCGCCGCCGACCGGCTCGTACAGGCTGAGGGTGAAAGCGTCGGCGCCCAGGCCCTCGATGTGCTGGAGGTCGGCGACGGCGACGCGCGGTGCGAAGTCGGCGCGGTAGCCGTCGGGGAAAGCGTGCGCGTACCGCCGGGTCAGCTCGGCCGCGCGCTCCTCGCCGCACTCGGCGGTCAGCGCCTCGCCGAAGCCGTCGGCCCAGGAGCGGGTGGCGTCGGAGAGCCGGCTCTCGATCCGCTCGACGTCGGCGTCGGTGATGTCGGGCAGCGGCGCGCCGGGTTCGACGCGGATCACGAAGTGCAGCCGGGACAGCACCGATTCGGTGTTCCAGGCGGTGAAGTCGGCGCTGCGTCCGCCCAGTTCGTCCTGGAGGATGTTGGTCAGGCGCAGCCGTACCGCCGTGGTGTAGCGGTCGCGCGGCAGGTAGACCAGCGCCGAGTAGTAGCGGCCGTACTCGTCCTGCCGCAGGAACAGCCTGAGCTTCCGGCGCTCCTGGAGGTACAGCACGCTGGTGGCGATGGACCGCAGCTCGTCGGCGGGGGTCTGGAACAGCTCGTCGCGCGGGTACGTCTCCAGGATCTGGAGCAGGTCGCGGCCGTCGTGGCTGTGGGCGGTGAATCCGGCGCCTTCGAGGACCTCCTCGACCTTGCGGCGGACCACCGGGACCCGGCGGATCGACTCGGTGTAGGCGGTGGAGGAGAACAGGCCGAGGAAGCGGCGCTCGCCGATCACATTGCCCTCGGCGTCGAACTTCTTCACGCCGACGTAGTCCAGATACGACGGACGGTGCACGGTGGAGCGGCTGTTGGCCTTGGTGAGGATCAGCAGCCGGTGTTCGCGGGCCTTGGCGCGGGCGTCGGCGGGCAGCCTGCTGAACGACGGGGAGCCGGGGTGCCCGAGGTGGGTGTGGTGGGCCGGGTGGGTGCCGTCGGTGCCGGGGTGCACCGGGTCGGAGCGCAGGATGCCGAGACCGGTGCCGGGGACGGCGACCAGCACGTCCTCGGTGGAGCCGTCCGGCTCGGTGTCGGTGGTCAGCTCGTACTCGCGGTAGCCGAGGAAGGTGAAGTGGTCGTCGTTGAGCCAGCGCAGCAGCTCGACGGCTTCGCTGACCTCGCGCTCGGGCAGCGGCGGCGGGGTCGCGGACAGCTCGTCGGCGATGCGCTGGGCGGACTCGCGCATCTTCGCCCAGTCCTCGACGGACTCGCGGACGTCGGAGAGCACCCGGCGCAGGTCCGCGGTGATCTCCTTGAGGTCGGCGCGGTCGGTCTCGCGGTCGATCTCGACGTGGATCCAGGACTCCACCAGCACGTCGTGCGGGAGCGAGCCGTCCTCGGGGCCGCACCCCGAGGCGACGATCTCCAGCAGCTTGCCGGTCACGTCGCGGCGGACCAGGAACTGCGGGTGGAAGACGACGTGGATGCCGCGGTCGGCCTGGGTGAGCGCGTTGGTGACCGAGTCGACGAGGAAGGGCATGTCGTCGGTCACGACCTGGACGACGGTGTGGCTGGACTGCCACCCGTTCTCCTCGACGGTGGGGGTGTGCACCCGGACGCTGGCACTGCCCTGGGGGCGTACCTCCGCGAGCCGGTAGTGGGAGACTGCCGCGCCGAAGACGTCGACCGGGTTGCGGTCGTTCAGGTCCTCGGGTGCGCTGTGCAGGTAGTAACCCCGGAGGAACGCCGTCAGCGCCTGTGTGTCGCGGCCCTGGCCGGGTAGTCCCCCCGCCTGGCTGTTCTCAGCGACCTCGGCTGCTCGTTCCAGCAGTTCGGCCTTGGCTTCGTCCAGCTTGGTCTGCATGTCCTCTGACTCCTGTCGCGCGCCATTGCGTGACGTCGGGTGATGGCAGGACGTCACGTGACGCGGGGTATCCGCTACGGGACGACGCTATGCCGGAAGAGGGGTCCGCCGTGCCCGTACGCACGCGGTGGCCCCTGATGAACTGATCAACGTTGATCACGCCGCAAGGCTATCGCTCGCTCACGGGTGCCTGTCAGGAGACGTCTTCGTACAAATGCACTGCACACCTTTGGCCCCTCTGGACAGGAACCGGGTGGGAACAGCACCGGGACGAGACGGCGAACAGTCGATGCGGAGGTGATGATTCCGGCATTGGCGCGGGGCGTGGACCGGGCCCGAGCGTCGATTCGGGAGCCCGGCGTCAGGGCCCGTCCGGCGGACAGGTCCTAGCCCGCGGCTATTCGCTCGGCTTCCGCCACGGCGGCGGCGAGGCTGTCGACCACCGGCACTCCGGCGCTCTCCAGGCTGGCGCGGCTGTGCGAACCGCCGGTGTACAGCACGGCGTGCGCGCCGACGTGGGCGGCGGCCACGGCGTCGTCGAGCGCGTCACCGATCACCACGATCCGGCCGGGATCGGCGACGACGTCGGCGAGCGCGGCGAGGTGGCGGGCCATCTGCGCGGCCTTGCCCTGGTTGGAGGGGCCGGTACGGCCGTCCACCCGGACGAAGTGCTCCATGATGCCGTGCGAGGTCACGACGGGCAGCAGATTGTCCTGCGGGGCGAGCGAGCACAGCGACTGCGTGAGCCCGGCGGCCCGGCGCGCGGCGAGCAGTTCGGCCGCGCCCTCGGCGAGGCCGCAGCGGTCGGCCAGCGCCCAGTAGTGGCGGTGGAAGGTGGCGTCCATCACCTCCCACTCGGCGTCGGTCGGCAGCCGTCCCATCAGCCGCTCGTAGAACCGGGGCACGGGCACGCAGTACAGCTCCTGGTACCGCTCCAGGGTGATCGGGGCCAGGCCGAGCTCGGCGAACGAGGCGTTCGTCGCCTCGATCACCGCGTCGATGTCGTGGAAAAGGGTGCCGTTCCAGTCCCACACCAGATGCGTGCCTACGGAATGCGTGCTCACTCCACGAACCGTACTCGCGGGGTGTGACAGCCCGGTGCCCGAGGGTGGGGTCCCGGTGTACGGGGCCGCCGTACGACCGGGCGTGGGCCGAACGGATTCAGCCGATCAGGTGCCAGGTCGGTCGGATGCCAGGTCGGTCGGATGCCAGAGCGGTCGGGTGCCAGGGCGCCCCGGCACCCGGGTGCCGGGGTCAGGAGATGAGGTGCGGGATCTCCTGCGTCGCGTACCAGAGCAGGTCGTGGTCCTCGGCGCCGTCCACGGTGAACTGCGCGTCGTCGTCGCCCATGTCGGCCGCGCCCACGGCCGCCGCGGCGGCCGTCACATCGCTCTGGGCGTCGTCGGCGTCCACATGCACCGCGGCCGTCTTGGACAGCGGTACGGGGCGCGCCAGACGGACCTCGCCGAGCGAGCCGGGGTCCAGGCCGTGGTCCGGGTCGTACGTCACGGCGGCGTCGTCCACGTCCACGGCGACGACCACCCGGCGGCGCGGGGTGTCCGGGTGCACGGCCAGCAGCCGCAGCGACGCCTGGGAGGCGCGGTTGAGGGCCGCGTACTCCAGCTCCTCGATGTCGTCCGAGACGTACCACTCGCGCAGGCTCGGCGTCACCGCGTAGGCGTCCAGCGGTACGGGTCCCAGCTCGCCCGCCTTGTACGCCTCGGCGAGACCGGCCAGGGTCGTTGGAATATAGACGCGCATGGCGTGAAGCATACGTGCGCCACCACGCGAATAGGTGAATTCCTCCGCACCCTCCATCGAACGGCGCCCCGCTTGCCAGCCCCTCCCCGAGGGTCCTAGAACCGCCCTGTCACCGACCTACCCGCCAGTAGCGACCACAGGGGAAGCACCCGTGCAGACGACGCCGCCGCAGCCGCCCGTATTCGTGCCCGTACCCGAAACCGTGCCCGTACCCGAAACCCCGGCACCGACCCTGCCCGCTCCCGCTCCCGCGCCCGCTCTCGCTCCACCGCGCTCCGCGGGCGTGGAGCGGCGTACGGCGGGCGGCGCCGGTCCGCCCGGACGCAG
>NZ_MECL01000023.1 GCF_014596445.1 Streptomyces sp. CBMA29
CCAGGGCGGCCAGGGCGGCTGGGGTCAGCCGCCGGTCCAGCAGCCGCCCGCCCCGCGCGCGCAGCCGCAGCAGCCCGCCGGCGGACAGCCGCAGGGCGTCCGCAGCCCCACCACCTTCCACCAGCTCGCCCTCGGCCGGGTCATGAAGATCGGCCGCGCGCTGGAGAACGAACTGGTCGTCTCCGACCTCCAGGTCTCCCGGTACCACGCGGAGTTCCGCGCGCACCCCGACGGCCGCTACGAGATCGTCGACCTCGGCAGCCACAACGGCACCTACGTCAACGGCCAGCCGATCCAGCGCCATCTGCTCGGCCCCAACGACATCGTCGGCGTCGGCCACTCCACCTTCCGGCTGGTCGGCGACCGCCTCGAGGAGTTCGTCGACACCGGCGAGGTCTCCTTCTCGGCCCGCCGCCTGACCGTCACCGTGCCGCACGGCAAGGTGACCAAGCAGATCCTCAAGGACGTCTCCTTCGGCGTTCCGGAGAAGTCGCTGATCGGCGTCATCGGCCCGTCCGGCTCCGGCAAGTCCACGCTGCTGCGCGCGCTCACCGGCTACCGCCCCGCCGACCAGGGCGAGGTGCTGTACGACAACCGCAACCTGTACAAGCAGTTCGCCGAGCTGCGGCAGCGCATCGGCCTGGTCCCGCAGGACGACATCCTGCACAAGGAACTCCAGGTCAGGACGGCACTGCGGTACGCGGCCAAGCTCCGCTTCCCCGGTGACACCGCGTCCGCGGAGCGCGAGGCGCGGATCAACGAGGTACTGCGCGAGCTGAAGCTCGACATCCACGCCGACAAGCGCATCACCTCGCTCTCCGGCGGCCAGCGCAAGCGCGTCTCGGTCGCCCTCGAACTGCTCACCAAACCGTCGCTGATATTCCTGGACGAGCCGACCTCCGGCCTCGACCCCGGCATGGACCGCGACGTCATGAAGCTGCTGCGCGGCCTGGCCGACGACGGCCGTACGGTCCTGGTCGTCACCCACTCCGTCGCCGAACTGGCGCTCTGCGACAAGCTGCTGGTGATGGCCCCCGGCGGCTCGGTCGCCTACTTCGGCCCGCCGGACGAGGCGCTGAACTTCTTCGGCTACGAAACCTGGGCCGATGTCTTCTCCGCCTTCGAGAACTACCGCGACTACGACTGGTCGGGCCGCTGGCACGGCTCGCAGCACTACCAGATGTACGCCGCGGAGCTGGACCAGTCGGCCCCGCAGCAGGCGCCGGTCATCCCGCACCAGGTGGCCAGGCCGCCCAAGCCGCAGGCGTGGCTGCCGCAGCTCGTCACCCTGATCCGCCGCTACATGTCGGTGATCGCCTCCGACCGCGGCTTCATCGCGCTGATGTTCATCCTGCCCGCGGTGCTCGGTGTGGTCAGCGTCGTCATCCCGGCGGCCAGCGGCCTGGGCCCCGGACCGGTCAAGGCGCACGGCGTCAACAAGGACGCGGGCACGATCCTGCTGATCCTCGCGGTGGGCGCCTGCTTCTCCGGCGCCGCCAACTCCGTCCGCGAGCTGATCAAGGAACGGGTCATCTACGAACGGGAACGGGCCACCGGCCTGTCGCGTTCGGCGTATCTGATGTCCAAGGTCATCGTGCTCGGCCTGATCACCGCGGTGCAGGGCGCCGTCATCTGCGGCATCGGATTCGCGCCGCGCGCGATGCCCACCGAGGGCGTCGTCATGAAGAGCCAGCCCGCGGTCGAGATGACCCTGGCCATCATCGGACTCGGCTTCACCTCGATGATGTTCGGCCTGATCATCTCCTCGCTGGTGAAGACCGCGGAGAAGACGATGCCGCTGCTGGTCATGTTCGCCATCGTCCAGGTGGTGTTCACCGGCGTGCTCTTCCAGCTCTACGACTCGCCCGGCATCGAGCAGTTCGCCTGGCTGATGCCCGCCAGGTGGGCGGTGGCCGCGCTCGGCACGACGGCGAATCTCAACGTGATCATGCCGTGGGACCCGGGCAACCCCGACGCGCTGTGGAAGCACACCGCGAGCCAGTGGACCATCGACATGGCCGTCCTGGTGCTGCTCGGCGTCGTCTGCGGCATCGTGGTCTCGCGGCTGCTGCGCCGCCACGAGCCTGAGGTCATGCGGAAGTAGCGAATCCGAATACGCCGAAAGGGCGGTGGGACCGAAAGGTCCCACCGCCCTTTCGCGCTGCGGCTGTTGGACCGGAACGCGTGGATCGTGGATCAGTAAGCGGAGTCCACGTTGTCGATCGATCCGTAGTTCGCCGCCGCGTAGTTGCAGGCGGCGGTGATGTTCGCGACCGGGTCGTAGATGTCCCACGAGGTTCCGTCGACGTGGTAGCTCTGGAAGGTCGGGTCGATGGTCTGGAGCAGGCCCTTGGACGGAATACCGGCGGCGGCGTTGGAGTCCCACAGGTTGATCGCCTGCGGGTTGCCGCTCGACTCGCGCATGATGTTGCGGTAAATCCCGTCGTAGCTGCCGGGAATCCCCTTCTGGGCCATGATCGCCAGCGACTGCTTGATCCAGCCGTCCAGGTCGTTGGTGTACGTGGTCGTGGCCGTGGTGCTCGCCGTGGTGCTCGCCTGCGGGGTGGCCTGCACGGCGGTACGCGTCGTGGAGCGGTTCGCGGCGGCCGTGTCCTTGGCGCGTTGCGCGGCGGCGTCGGCCGCGGCCTTCTTCTTGGCTGCCGCGTCGGCGGCGGCCTTCTTGGCGGCGGCGTCCGCTGCCGCCTTCTTCTTCGCCGCGGCGTCGGCGGCGGCCTTCTTCTTGGCGGCGGCCTCGTCGGCCGCCTTCTTCCTGGCCGCCTCGGCCGCGGCCTTCTTCTTCGCCGTGGCCTCGGTGATCGCGCGCTCGGAGGCGATGCCGGCCTGCGCCTGGATGCTCTTGACCTGCTCGCCGGTGGAGACCTGGAAGCCGGTGGGGTCACCGACCGCGGCGGAGGCAGTCCCGCCGGTCCCCTGGAGACCGGTGACGGCCAGGACGACAGCGGTCGCGGCGACGGCGCCGGCCGCCGTGATCTTGTGGGTCTTGGTAAGCCGGCCGATCTTCGGGATCGTGGGGAGCTGCATAGGAATAAACCTCTTCCGTTAGCGGACCCGAGAATTCTTAGAGGGCCGGAAAACGGAGGTCAACGAGCGTTCCTACGAACTCCATTCGTAGACGGCCGAGGGACAAATCGGAATCGGTATTCCCCCGGACAGCGGCTTGAGGCGCCCTTTCCACTAGGCGGCTTAGTATGTGACGTACGTCCTATAGGTCACCTCACACGCCGTCACCCCCTCCGTCGCCCAAGGTGACGGAAGGGGTGCTTTATGTGACGTTTATGGCAGCAGGAGATTGACGTCGCCGAATTCGTGCCAGAGGTAGCCGCCGCGCAGCGCCTCGGCGTAGACCCGCTCCAGCAGCAGCTCACCCGACAGCGCCCGCAGCATCAACAGGTGCGACGCCTCCGGCTCGTGCAGTCCGGTCAGCAGCCCGTCCACCGCGCGCACCCCGCGCTCCGGGGTCACCACCAGCTCCGTCCAGCCGCTGCCGGGCCGCACCGCACCGCGCTCGTCCGCCACCGACTCCAGCGCCCGTACGGCCGTCGTCCCCACCGCCACCACCCGGCCGCCCGCCGCGCGCGCCGCGTTCACCTGCCAGGCCGTCGCCGCCGACACGGTGTACGGCTCGGCGTACGGCGGCTCGTGCGCCTCGACCGACGCCACCCCCGTGTGCAGGGTGATCGGCGCGACCTGCACACCCCGGCAGACCAGCTCCGTCACCAGCGACGTGGTGAAGGGCCGCCCGGCGCTCGGCATCTCCGCGGAGCCGAGGCCGCCGGTCGACCGGGCGGAGAACACCGTCTGGTACGCGGCCAGCGGCTGGTCCCGGTCGGTGTAGCCGTACCGGATCGGCCGCCCGTACCGCCGCATGTACGCGACCGGGTCAGGCAGCGAAGGCGCGGCCACCCACAGCCGGTCCCCGGCCGGGTCAAGCGGCTCCTCCAGTACCAGCCGGGCCCCGGCGCGCAGCTCGACCACCGCGCCCGCGGGACCGCCGGCCCTGCGGACCGTCGCCCCGTGCCCGTCCGGGTCGCGGACCTCCACCACCCAGCGGCCGTCGTCCCCGCGGGTGGACCAGTGCACCACCACCGGCTGTCCGTCGAGCCGCCCGTCCACGGCCGCGGGCAGCGTCCGCGAGGTGTTCACCACCAGGACGTCACCGGCGCGCAGCAGCTTCGGCAGGTCGCGGAAGCCGTGGTGGGTGACCGCGCCGGTGCGCTGCTCGCCGACCAGCAGCCGTACCGCGTCCCGGCGGGCGGCCGGGGCCGTCGCGAGCAGCGAGTCCGGGACGCGCAGCCCGGCCAGCCCGGCCCGTGGTGCCCCGGCCGTGCCCGAGTCCTTGCCCCGGCCGATGTCCTTATTGCCCACTCCTGTCCTCTTTATATAGGGGTCCTTCGCGGACCCCCGTCCGGAGTCCTTCGCGGGCCGCGCCGCCCGCGCGTCCGCCCGTACCGCACTCATCGCGCCTCCAGCAGAACCGGGGCGGTGTAGCGCCCGCTGGGCGCGGCCTCGTCGAGCAGCCGCAGGAAGGCCGGGGCCACCGACTCCGGCAGCGGCCGGGCGGCGAAGTCCGCGTCGTCGGGCACGGCCGCCGCGTACAGCCCGGTCCGCAGATCGCCCGGGTCCACCCACCACACCCGCAGCCCCGGCTCCTCCTCGGCCAGCACCGCCGACATGTGGTCGAGCGCCGCCTTGCTCGCCCCGTACCCGCCCCAGGTCGGATACGCCTCCACCGCCGCGTCCGAGCTGACGTTCAGCACCGCGCCGCCCGCGGCCCGCAGCAGCGGCAGCGCCTCCTGCACCAGCGCGAGCGGCGCCGTCACATTCGTCTCCAGCGCCTCCCGCAGCCCCGCCACCGGCAGCTCGGCCAGCGGCACCAGCGGCTCAGCGCCCAGCGCGCTCGCGTTGTTCACCAGCAGGTCCACCCCGCCCAGCCCGCGCGCCGCCGCCACCAGCTCCGCCCGGTGCCCCGCCGCCGTCACATCACCCGGCACCGCCCGCACCCGTGGTCGTACCGCCGCGTCCCCGGCGTGATCCGCGCCGTACGGTTCCAGGTCCGCCGCGGCCGACCGCAGCGCGTCCGCGTTCCGCCCGTCCAGCACGAGGTCCCAGCCGCGCCCCGCCAGCTCGGCGGCCAGCGCCCGCCCCAGTCCCCGCGACGCCCCCGTGATGATCGCTACCGGCATGATCCAGCCCTCCGCAGCGGAGCCCGGCCGTCCGCCGGACCACCTCGTACCCTCACCGTAGGAACGCCCCGGCCGCACCCGCCTCGGCCGCCCGCCGCACGCCTGACGGTCACTTGGAACTAGGCCACACGACCGAGGGCGGTCGGTCCGGCGGCGCATACGGACCGTCACCCTGCGCCGGTACGGTGGAGACATGCCCATCCGGCCGCCACGAGGCGGAATCGAAGCGGTCAGCGCCGCGGTCCTGGCGATGAGCCGCCAGGTGGAGGTGCGCGACGTCCTCCAGACGATCGTCGAGTCCGCCCGCGAGCTGCTCGACGCCGAATACGCGGCGCTGGGCGTCCCCGACGACCACGGCGGCTTCGCGCAGTTCGTGGTCGACGGCGTCAGCGACGAGGAGTGGAAGGCCATCGGCCCGCTGCCGCGGCAGCACGGCATCCTCGCCGCGATCCTGCACGAGGCGACCCCGCTGCGGCTCGCCGACGTCCGCACCTTCGAGGATTTCCAGGGCTGGCCCAAGCACCACCCCGACATGCGCGACTTCATCGGCATGCCGGTGGTCGACGGCGACGAGATCCTCGGCGCGCTCTTCCTCGCCAACAAGAAGTGCGGCCCCGGCGGGGCCCGCGGCGCCGACGGCACCTGCGGCTTCACCGAGGACGACGAGGACCTGCTGCGCATCCTCGCCGACCACGCCGCGATCGCCCTGACCAACGCCCGGCTCTACGAGCGCAGCCGCGAGCTGACACTCGCGGGGGAGCGGGCCAGGATCGCGCACGAACTGCACGACGCCGTCTCGCAGAAACTCTTCTCGCTGCGGCTGACCGCCCAGGCCGCCGCCGCGCTCGTCGACTGCGACCCGGCGCGCGCCAAGGGCGAACTGAAGCAGGTCGCGGCGCTCGCCGCCGAGGCCGCCGACGAACTGCGCGCCGTCGTGGTGGAACTGCGCCCGGCCGCCCTGGACGAGGACGGCCTCGTCGCCACCCTGCGCACCCAGGCCGACGTCCTGGACCGGGTCCACTCCGCCGACGTCAGCTTCCACGCCGTCCGGGTCAGGGCGCTGCCCGCCGCGCAGGAGGAGGCGCTGCTGCGGGTCGCCCAGGAAGCGATGCACAACGCCCTGCGGCACGCGCACGCCGACGCCGTGGACGTCATCCTGGAAGGCCACGGCAAGGGCGCGCTGCTGCGGATCCGCGACGACGGCCGCGGCTTCGACCCCACCGCGGTCCGCCGGGCCGGACGGCACCTCGGACTGGTCTCCATGCGGGACCGGGCCGGCGGCGTCGGCGGCAGTCTCACCGTGCAATCGGAGCCCGGCAAGGGCACCGTCATCGAGATGGAGGTGCCCGGTGGCTGAGAACACCATCCGCGTGTTGCTGGTCGATGACCACCAGGTCGTCCGCAGGGGGCTGCGCACCTTCCTCGAAGTGCAGGGCGACATCGAGGTGGTCGGCGAGGCGGGCGACGGCGAGGAAGGCGTGGCCCGCGCGCAGGAACTGCGGCCCGACGTGATCCTGATGGACGTCAAGATGCCCGGCGTCGACGGCATCGAGGCGCTGCGGCTGCTGCGCGACGCCGAGAACCCGGCACGGGTGCTGATCGTGACCAGCTTCACCGAACAGCGCACCGTCGTCCCCGCGCTGCGGGCGGGCGCCGCCGGATACGTCTACAAGGACGTCGACCCGGTCGCGCTCGCCGACGCCATCCGCTCCGTGCACGCCGGGCACGTCCTGCTCCAGCCCGAGGTCGCGGGCGCGCTGCTCTCCCAGGAGCAGGGCGGCACCGGCCAGGGCCGGGGCAACGCGCTGACCGAGCGGGAGCGCGAGGTCCTCGGCCTGATCGCCGACGGCCGCTCCAACCGGGAGATCGCCCGCGCGCTGGTGCTCTCCGAGAAGACGGTGAAGACCCACGTCTCCAACATCCTCATGAAGCTCGACCTCGCCGACCGCACCCAGGCCGCGCTGTGGGCGGTGCGCAACGGCGTGGGGAACTGACGGGGGAGCGCGGGCCCGCTCGCGGCGCGACCGTCCACCTGTCCGTGCGGACCGCCTACCGCCTACCGCGTACCCGTGCGGGCCACCGGCCACCTGTCCGTGCGGGCATCCGTTCGGCGGAGTGAGATTCATACTGTCGGGTGTATGTCGTCCGAACGGCGCAACCTGATCGGCGGTGGCCCGTTCTGCATGGCGTACCGCGGCGGACCGCCGCGGTGCTCCCCCAGCTGCGGCTGGGAGGTGCCCCCAGCAAAGAGGAAGTTCGAAGTGATGAACCTCAAGAAGGCCGCGACCGTCACCCTCGTGGCGGGCGGCCTGGCCGTCGCCGGTACCGGTGTGGCCTCCGCCGCCAGCGGCGCCGACGCGTGCGGCACCGCCGTGAAGTCCCCGGGCGTGGGCTCCGGCAACCTGGTGCAGGTTCCGGTGCACATCCCGGTCAACCTCAGCGGCAACTCGGTGAACGTGATCGGCCTGCTGAACCCGGCGTTCGGCAACGTCGCCGTCAACAAGTAACCACGGACGACGCGGACTTCCGTCCCGGCTCGCCGAAGGCCCCGCGGCACGGGATCCCTACCCGTGACCGCGGGGCCTCCCCACGCGCCGCCGCACCGCCCCGTGGGACGTCAGGTCCTGCGCCGCTCCGCCTCCTCGACATACGCGTTGTACGCCGCCACCTGCGCCCTGCGCGCCGTACGCTCCACCGGCCGCAGCAGCTCCGCCCGCGCCGCGATCTGCGACGCGCTCACCGCCGCGCCGTGCCCGTCGGAGGCGATCTCCACCAGCGCCGCGACCCGCTGCGCCAGCGCCAGCACCCGTACCGCACGCGGCGGATAACCCGGCGCGAGCACCTCGCCGCCGCGCTCGGCGCGCGCCCGGTACGCCTCGAGCGCCGCGTGCGCGGACGGACCCGTGCCCGCCACGTCCAGCCGCGCCAGCGCGTTCGTGGCGTCCCGCAGCGCCTCGGCCAGCTCCCGCTCCGCCTCGCTCAGCGACGGTACGTCGGCGGGCGGCGCGTCCCGTACCGGCAGGCACCGCCACTCGACCTCGACGTGCACATCGCCTGCGGGGCCCGCCTCGCGGACCTCGGGCACCAGACCGAGCGCCGCGCCGCCGACGGTGACCACCGCCTCGCCCGCGGCCAGCGCCCGTGCGTTGAACTCCGGCGGCCCGCTCAGCCCCAGCGGATGCCCGGAGACCGGCAGCGCGAGCCGCAGCCCGGTCACGCCCAGCGCGCGCAGCCTGCCGAGCCCCAGCGTCAGCCCCACCGGGACGTGCTCACCCGGCAGCCCCGAGATCCGGTGCACGGCGTCGTCCGCCGTGATCTCCTGTGCGATGTCATCGGGGGCGGCAAGTCCGGCAAGCAGGGCATTTCCCCACGCGGTCAGCCGCCCTGAGCGAGGTTCATCAAGCATGCCCCCAGCCTATGGAACGGACCCGTCGCGCGGTGGCGTAAGTTTTCCCCGGGGGATCCTTCTGCCGGTGCCTACCCGCGCACACGGCAGACAGCCGAGACTGCAATGGGAGACAACGCGCTCATGAGCGATGTGCTGGAGCTGGTGGACGTATCCGTGGTCCGCGACGGACGGGCTCTGGTGGACCATGTGTCGTGGTCGGTCGCCGAGGGGGAACGCTGGGTCATCCTCGGACCCAACGGGGCGGGCAAGACCACCCTGCTCAACGTCGCGTCCAGCTATCTCTTCCCCACCGCCGGCACCGTCCAGATCCTCGGCGACAAGCTCGGCAACGTGGACGTGTTCGAACTCCGGCCGCGGATCGGCATGGCGGGCGCCGCCATGGCCGACAAGATGCCGCGCAGGCAGACGGTCCTGGAGACCGTCCTCACCGCCGCGTACGGCATGACCGCCACCTGGAACGAGGGATACGAGCAGGTCGACGAGGACCGCGCCCGCGCGTTCCTCGACCGGCTCGGGATGAGCGAGTACCTCGGCCGCAAGTTCGGCACCCTGTCCGAGGGCGAGCGCAAGCGCACCCTGATCGCCCGCGCGATGATGACCGACCCCGAACTGCTGCTGCTCGACGAGCCCGCCGCCGGTCTCGACCTCGGCGGACGCGAGGACCTGGTCCGCCGCCTCGGCCGGCTGGCCCGCGACCCCATCGCCCCCTCGATGATCATGGTCACCCACCACGTCGAGGAGATCGCCCCCGGCTTCACCCACGTCCTGATGATCCAGCAGGGCAAGGTCGTCGCCGCGGGACCGATCGACCTCGAACTCACCTCCCGCAACCTGTCCCGCTGCTTCGGCCTCCCGCTGGTCGTCGAGCGCCGCGGCGACCGCTGGACGGCCGCCGGACTGCCGCTGTCCTGAAGGGTTTTCGTCCGCGTTTCGATTGCGTACTGCCGCAACCGCCCTCCGCACGCCTACGATTGGCGACGTGGACGCATGGGTGTGGTGGCTGATAGCGGCAGTGGGCCTCGGGATACCGCTGGTGATCACGGCGATGCCCGAATTCGGGATGTTCGCCGTCGGAGCGGTGGCCGGGTCGGTCACGGCCGGAATGGGCGGCGGGATCGTCGCCCAGGTGATCGTCTTCGTCGTCGTCTCGGTCGCGCTGCTGGTCTTCGTACGGCCCATCGCGTACCGCAACCGGCAACGCCCGGAACAGCGCAGCGGTGTCGACGCCCTCAAGGGCAAGCAGGCCGTCGTCCTGGAACGCGTCGACGGCGGTGCCAACGGACGGATCAAACTCGGCGGAGAGGTCTGGTCGGCCCGCGCCCTGGAGCACGGCCGGGTCTACGACCCGGGGCAGCAGGTGGACGTGGTGGAGATCGACGGAGCGACCGCCGTCGTCATCTGAGTCGTCCAACAGTCGTCCGACAGCGGAGCGTCGCCGACGAGGGCCGGGAAATCACCGAACCCGCCCGCGACAGGCGGCCGTTCTGCCAGAATTGATCATGCCGGAGTACGTCGTACTCCCGCAGCCGACCCGCGCGGGGAGTGGACATGCAGCCCATCATCATCGTCCTGATCATCCTGGTGGTGCTCGTCTTCATCGCGCTGATCAAGACGGTCCAGGTGATTCCGCAGGCCAGCGCCGCCATCGTCGAGCGCTTCGGCCGCTACACCCGGACCCTCAGCGCCGGCCTCAACATCGTGGTGCCGTTCATCGACACCATCCGCAACCGCATCGACCTGCGCGAACAGGTCGTGCCGTTCCCGCCGCAGCCGGTGATCACCCAGGACAACCTGGTGGTCAACATCGACACCGTCATCTACTACCAGGTGACCGACGCCCGCGCCGCGACGTACGAGGTCGCCAGCTACATCCAGGCCATCGAGCAGCTCACCGTCACCACGCTCCGCAACATCATCGGCGGCATGGACCTGGAGCGGACCCTGACCTCCCGCGAGGAGATCAACGCGGCACTGCGCGGCGTCCTGGACGAGGCCACCGGCAAGTGGGGCATCCGCGTCAACCGCGTCGAGCTGAAGGCGATCGAACCGCCGACCTCCATCCAGGACTCGATGGAGAAGCAGATGCGCGCCGACCGCGACAAGCGCGCCGCGATCCTCACCGCGGAGGGCATCCGGCAGTCCCAGATCCTCACCGCGGAGGGCGAGAAGCAGTCCTCGATCCTGCGCGCGGAAGGTGACGCCAAGGCCGCGGCCCTGCGCGCCGAAGGTGAGGCCCAGGCGATCCGCACGGTCTTCGAGTCGATCCACGCGGGCGACCCGGACCAGAAACTCCTCGCCTACCAGTACCTCCAGATGCTGCCGAAGATAGCCCAGGGCGACGCCAACAAGCTGTGGATCATCCCCAGCGAACTGAACGACGCGCTCAAGGGCCTCGGCGGCATCGTCAACCTCCCCGGCTCGCCCGGCAACGGCTCCTCACTGGAGCCCGCCGCCAACGCCACCGCGCCCGCCCCGCGCCGCGAGTCCCCGCCCTTCGACAAGGACTGAGCCGGGCCCAGCCCGTCAACCCCCTATGACATGATCGCCGCGCACCCCTCGACCTCAACGGCGGGGAGGACGCGCGAAGATCATGGAGAGAACGCATGACTCTGCCGGAAGCCCTCGCCGTGTTCGCGGCCGGAATCGGCGCGGGCACCATCAACACCATCGTCGGCTCGGGGACGCTGATCACCTTCCCCGTCCTGCTCGCCGTCGGGCTGCCGCCCGTCACGGCCAACGTGTCCAACTCACTGGGCCTGGTGCCCGGTTCGATCACCGGCGCCATCGGCTACCGCGGCGAACTCCAGGGCCAGCGACCGCGCCTGCTGCGGCTCGGCGCCGTCGCCCTCGTCGGCGGACTCATCGGCGCCGTCCTGCTCGTCACCCTGCCGTCCACGGCGTTCAAGGCGATCGTCCCCGTCCTCATCGCCATCGCGCTCGTCCTGGTCGTGCTGCAACCCCGGCTGGCCCGCGCCGTCCAGGCCCGCCGCGACCGTACCGGCGCCCAGGCCCCCGCCCACGGCGGCCCCGCCCTCGTCGTCGGCATGCTGCTCGCCAGCATGTACGGCGGTTACTTCGGCGCCGCCCAGGGCGTGCTGTACCTCTCCCTGATGGGCCTGGCGCTCAACGAGTCCCTGCAACGCACGAACGGCATGAAGAACGTCCTCGCCGCCATCGTCAACGGGGTCGCGGCCCTGTTCTTCATCATCGTCGCCCACATGAACTGGACCGCCGTCGGCCTCATCGCGGGCGGCGCCGTCATCGGCGGCCTGATCGGCGCCCGCGTCGGCCGCCGCCTCCCGCCCGCCGCCCTGCGTGGACTCATCGTCGTCGTCGGCACCGCCGCGATCGTCCAACTCCTGCTGAAATAGGGCCCCTCCCCGAAGGGAAGGGCCCCGCCCCGTCACCACCTCACGGCCCCAAGACCGCACTTCCCCTTACGCGAAGGCCGCTCAGGCCGAGGCCGGAACGGGCAGCCACTCCGGCAGCCCGAACCCGTCCCGCACCCCCAGCGCCAACAGCAGCGTGTCCGCCGGCGTCGGCTCGAACGGCCGGACCAGCAGCCGCATCCCCGCCTGCTCGGGAGTACGGTCCGCCTTGCGCTGATTGTCCTCGCCGCACGCGGCCACCGTGTTCAGCCAGGTGTCACCACCCCCGCGCGACTTCGGCTGCACGTGGTCGACCGTGGTGGCCCTGCGCCCGCAGTACGCGCACCGGTGCCGGTCACGTACCAGCACACCGCGCCGCGACCACGGGGCCCGTTGTCGGAACGGCACCCGCACGTACCGGCAGAGCCTGATCACCTGCGGCACCGGAACCTCCACCGCGGCGGCACGGATGCGCAGCCCGGGATGCGCCTGCTCCACGACGGCCTTGTCCTGCATCACCAGCACGACAGCACGCCGCAGCGACACCGTCGACAGCGGCTCGAAGCTCGCATTCAGCACCAGCGTCTCACGCATCCCGCCCACCTCCCGGGCCCTGCCCCGCCCCCATGGCGAAGTGGATCCACTGTGACCCCGGGACACGGCCGCCGACAACGCAATTTCACGGCCGCAACCGGATGATGGGCAGCCGGAAATGTGCTGTTCATTCGGGAGGGGGAGAGGCGGAGGAGGTCTGCGCTCCGGGTGCCGTCCCCCGTGTAGAACGGGCACCCGGAGCGCGTCCGTCGGCGTGGACGCCCGGCCCGCAGACCGAACTCCGGCAGACGGCGGACACAGACGCCCGGCCGCCCCCGCCACCGCGGTGCCGACAGCCTGAGGACGGTGGTCACGTCGTCAGGCAGGCACCACTGTGCGACGGGGGAACGGCGGAGCGCAACGTAATATCCCGAGCGCTCAGCGCGACAAACCGGCGGGCTCAGCCGCCGGCCCGCACCTCGTACTCACCGATCAACTGCGCCCTGCCCAGCGAGTGGAAGCGCAGATTGAACCCGACGAACGCCGGTGAGGCGTCCGCGTCCGGGCCCAGCTTCTCGGTGTCCACCGCGTAGACCGTGAACACATAGCGGTGCGACCCGTCACCGGGCGGCGGCGCCGCGCCACCGAAGTCCCGCGTCCCGTAGTCGTTCCGCGCGTGCACCGCGCCCGCGGGCAGCCCCGGGAAACCGCTGGAACCCGCACCGCGCGGCAGCTCCGTCACCGACGCCGGGATGTCGAACAGCACCCAGTGCCAGAAACCGCTGCCGGTTGGCGCGTCCGGGTCGTAGCACGTGACGGCGAAGCTCTTCGTCCCGGCCGGGAACCCCTCCCACCGAAGCTGCGGCGAGACATTGCCCGCCGCGTATACCTGATCGTCCTTGAGTACCCCGCCCGGTACCACGTCGTCGCTCACCACGGTGAACTCCGGCACCTGCGGGTGGAAGTCATGGGGGAGCGGCCGTCGCGCTTGCTCGGTCACCTCGACACCTCCTGTATCGCACACGGTTGATTCCGCCCCGAGCCTAGGCCCGCCGTCAGAACCAGTTCCGCTTGCCGCCCACCTCGGCGAGCCACTGGTGCAGATACGCCGCCCAGTCCGTCTCCTCGAAGGAGTGCATGCTCATCGTGAAGGAGCGGTACGTGTCACTGCCCCCGCCGAACAGCCCCGGCTTCCTGTCCATCTCCAGGACGACATCCATCTCCTCGCCGTCCGAGACGAACGTCAGCTCCACCTCCTTGAGCCCCCGGTACTGCTCCGGCGTACGGAACTCGATCTCCTGGTAGAACGGCAGCCGCTGCCGCGTGTTCCGCATCGTCCCCTTCTCCAGATCCGCGCTGCGGAAGGCGAACCCCAGCCGCCCGAACGCGTCGAGCAGCGCCTCCTGCGCGGGCAGCGGGTGGACGTTCACCGGATCCAGATCCCCCTTGTCCACCGCGCGGGCGATCTGCAACTCCGTCGTCACCCCCACGTTCATCCCCGTGAGCTGCCGCCCCATGAACATCGTCACCGGCGTCTCCCACGGCACCTCCAACGAGAACGGCACATCGTGCACCGCCCCCGGCCGCACCGTGAACTCACCGGCGACCCGCTGCGTATGGAACTCGATGTTCTGCAAGGACTCCGTCTCATTGCCCTGCGCGTCCCTGCGCTCCACCTCCACGCGCGCCTGCAACCCGACCGTCAGCCCCTGTATCCGCTGCTCGACCGAACCGCCCTGCACCCGAACCGAACCCTCGACCACCCCGCCGGGCACCACATCGGCCTGGTGCAGCTCCGTCTCCACCGACGCCCCGCCGGCCCCGAGACTCGCCATCATCTTCCTGAACCCCATACGCACTCTCCCTGACCGCATCCACTGGCTCACGCTGTGCGAACTCTACGAACGCCGGGACGACCCGTCCGGTTCCACTACGCTCCTCAACCGTGATCACGCCACCCGAACAGGTCCCGCTCGACCGGGCGTTCTTCGACCGACCGGTCCTGGACATCGCCCCCGACCTGCTCGGCCGCACCCTGGTCCGCACCACCGACCAAGGCCCGGTCACCCTGCGCCTCACCGAAGTCGAGGCGTACGACGGCCCCAACGACCCCGGCTCCCACGCCTACCGGGGCCGCACCGACCGCAACGCCGTGATGTTCGGCCCGCCCGGACACACCTACGTCTACTTCACCTACGGCATGTGGTTCTGCCTCAACCTCGTCTGCGGTCCCGAAGGCACCCCCAGCGGAGTCCTGCTGCGCGGCGGCGAGATCACCACCGGCGCCGACCTCGCCCGCGCCCACCGCCCCGCCTCCCGCAAGGACAGCGACCTCGCCCAGGGACCCGCCCGGCTCGCCACCGCACTGGCCGTCGACCGCGCGCTCAACGGAGCCGACGCCTGCGGACCCGACGGACCGCTGCGCATCCTCACCGGGACCCCGCCCCCGCCCGCCCTCGTCCGCACCGGCCCGCGCACCGGCGTCGGCGGCGCGGGCGCGGGCCACCCCTGGCGCTACTGGATCGACGGCGACCCCACCGTCAGCCCCTACCGCGCCCACGCCCCGCGCAAGCGTCGATAAACGACTGGCCGGAACCGCGTACGCTCGGACACGCTTCACGCACCGGTTACGCGAAGCCGTATCCGACCCCCAGCACCCACAAGAGGGAGACACGAGACCCGTGACGGACATCGTCGACGAGCTGCGGTGGCGAGGGCTGATCGCCGTTTCCACTGACGAGGACGCATTGCGCAAGGCGTTCGCGGACGGCCCCGTCACGGTCTATTGCGGCTTCGACCCGACCGCGCCCAGCCTGCACCTCGGCAACCTGGTCCAGATCCTGACCATCCGCCGCCTCCAGCTCGCCGGCCACCGCCCGCTCGGCCTGGTCGGCGGCGCCACCGGTCTGATCGGCGACCCCAAGCCGTCGGCCGAGCGCACGCTGAACGCGCCCGAGGTCGTCGCGGAGTGGGTCGAGCGGGTACGCGCCCAGATCGAGCCCTACCTCTCCTTCGAGGGGCCCAACGCCGCGACCATGGTGAACAACCTGGACTGGACGTCTGGCCTGTCGGCCATCGAGTTCCTGCGCGACATCGGCAAGCACTTCCGCGTGAACAAGATGATCAGCAAGGAAGCCGTCGCCCGCCGGCTCAACTCCGACCAGGGCATCAGCTACACGGAGTTCAGCTACCAGATCCTCCAGGGCATGGACTTCCTGGAGCTGTACCGGAGGTACGGCTGCACGCTCCAGACCGGCGGCAGCGACCAGTGGGGCAACCTCACGGCGGGCATCGACCTCATCCACCGCGTCGAGGGCGCCTCGGTGCACGCGCTGGCCACCCCGCTGATCACCAAGGCGGACGGCACCAAGTTCGGCAAGACCGAGGGCGGCGCCATCTGGCTCGACCCGGAGATGACCACGCCGTACGCCTTCTACCAGTTCTGGCTGAACGCCGACGACCGCGACATCGCCACCTTCCTGCGCATCTTCAGCTTCGCCTCGCGGGCGGAGATCGAGGAGCTGGAACGCTCGACCGAGGAACGCCCGCAGGCCCGCGCGGCCCAGCGCGCCCTCGCCGAGGAGCTGACGACGCTGGTGCACGGCGCCGACCAGTGCGCCGGCGTGATCGCCGCTTCCAAGGCACTTTTCGGCCAGGGCGAACTCGCCGACCTGGACGAGGCCACCCTGGCCGCCGCGCTCAGCGAACTCCCGAAGGCGCAGGTCAGCGAACTGGCCCCGGTGGCCGACCTGTTGGCCCTGATCGAGCTGGTCCCGAGCAAGTCCGCCGCCCGCCGCACCATCAAGGAAGGCGGCGCGTACCTCAACAACACCAAGGTGACCAGCGAGGACGCGGTTCCCGTCGACTCCGATCTGATCCACGGGCGTTGGCTGGTACTGCGCCGGGGCAAGAAGAACCTCGGAGCGGTCGAACTCGCTTGACACGGCTGGAAATCTACGTTTGAGCGGCGACCGAGCTTGACTCGGTCGCCGCTCGTGCGTAACGTAGTCCAAGCCGCCAAAACGGTGGGGATGGTTCACATCAGCCCCTACCGCACCGGGCGGCCACCCACTACCTACGTCTTCCCGATCATCGGGCTGCATTTTGGTGCGCCAAAATCTAATTCGATGGACTCGATTATGAGTCGCCCGGGAAATGGGCTAACGTAGTGGGCACGCCGAAAGGCGGGAAACAAACCCCGATCCAATCAGGGGCCGGAAACGCACAGCGGATCTGGTAGGGTTGGAAACACGAAGGGAAAGCCCGGAGGGCCGGTGAAACGGTCTGAAGGAAGCTTCCGTTCTTTGAGAACTCAACAGCGTGCCAAAAGTCAACGCCAGATATGTTGATACCCCGTCTCGTTACGAGACGAGGTTCCTTTGAAGAACAGAACACAGCGAGGACGCTGTGCGCGACTGGGATTATTCCTCC
>NZ_MECL01000024.1 GCF_014596445.1 Streptomyces sp. CBMA29
TCACCGGCGGCCCGCTGGGCCCGGCGGTCGGCGCGGCGTCCGGGCGTCCCCCGTGCCCGGCGCTGCCGACCGTCTCGTGACGGCCGACGAGACCGGGGACCAGCCCGGTGAGCACCTCGGTGACGATGTCCGCGCCCGGCGCCGGGAGCGGCCGGACCGCCGGGGCCGTGGGCTCGCCGGGTCCGGGCGCGACCGCCCACGCGGGAGCCGTCGCCGACGCCGTCACTGCCACCGTCATTGCCGCCGTCACCGGCACGAGCAGCGCCCCCACGAGCAGCACGGGCGCCGCCCTCCGTATCGCGCATCGCCTGCCGGGTGCCCGCCGCACGCGTCCCGCCTCTCCGCCGAACCCTGTGTGGATTCAGCGTCACACGCGGCAACATTTCCGGCATCCCGGACGACCGGCTCCGTATCGGACCGTTATCCGCGAGAGGGCGTGTTCACGCCGTGGTCAGGAGCACTTTTCCGATGTGGGTGCTGCCGTCCACCACGCGGTGCGCCTCGGCCGCGTCCCGCAGCGGGAGCGTACGGTCCACGACCGGCCGTACGGTCCCGGCCTCGATCAGCGGCCACACGTGCTCGCGTACCGCCGCCACGATCGTGGCCTTCTCCTCCAGCGGCCGGGGCCGCAGCGAGGTCGCGGCGACGGCGGCGCGCTTGCTCAGCAGCGTGGCCAGATTCAGCTCGCCCACGAGGCCGCCCTGGAGGCCGATGACGACCAGCCGGCCGTTGACCGCGAGCGCGTCCACGTTCCGCCCGAGGTACTTCGCGCCCATGATGTCGAGGATCACGTCGGCCGTGACGGCCTTCTCGAACTCCTGCTCGCGGTAGTTGATCAGGATGTCCGCGCCCAACTCCCGGCAGGCCGCCAGCTTCTCGGCGCTCCCCGCCGTGACGGCCACCGTCGCCCCCACCGCCTTGCCGAGCTGGACCGCCATCGTGCCGATCCCGCTCGACCCGCCGTGCACCAGCAGCGTCTCGCCGGGGCGCAGGTGCGCGGTGAGGAACACGTTCGACCACACCGTGGCCGTCACCTCGGGCAGCGCCGCCGCCGTCACCAGGTCGATCCCCTCGGGCACCGGCAGCAGTTGGCCCGCCGGCACCGCCACCTTCTGCGCGTAACCGCCGCCCGCGAGCAGCGCGCACACCTCGTCCCCGACCCGCCATCCCGCGACCCCGGAGCCCACCTCGACGATCCGCCCGGAACACTCAAGGCCCGGATACGGCGACGCCCCCGGCGGCGGCGCGTAGAACCCCTGCCGCTGCAACAGATCCGCCCGGTTCACCGCCGTCGCCGCCACCTCGACGACGACCTCGCCCTCCCCCGCGACCGGATCCCCGACCTCCGCCCACGTCAGCGCCTCGGGCCCGCCCGGCTCCGGAATCGTCATGGCATACATCCCCCCACGCTACCGCTGCGCTCAGCTCCCCGAAGTCGGCGCCTGCGCGTCAGGGGCGCTGGGAGGTGCCCCCAGCGCCCCTGAAGAACACGCTCTAGGCGAGGGGCGGGCCGGCGGGACCGGCGCGGTGGATGGCGATCACGCGGTCGGTGAGAAGCAGAGGCGCAGCCTCGGGATCGTCGTGGTCGAGAAGCCGATGCCCCCGCTTGACCGACACGACGAGGTCGTGGAGGTCACGCGGCGCCTGCCCCGCCTCGGCCTTGGTCACCGGCCGTTCGATGAGATCGAGCCCGCTCCCGTACGTGATGAGGTCGTCCATGACGACCCCGACGCTCGGGCTGAGCATGGACAGGCCGAGAAGCCGCCCGGCCGCACTCGAACTGGTGATGACGGCGTTGGCCCCGGACTGCCGGAGCAGAGGCGCGTTCTCCTCCTCGCGGACGGACGCGACGATGTGGGCGCGCTTGTTGAGCTGACGCGCGGTCAACGTGACGAGCACGGCGGTGTCGTCGCGCTGCGCGGCGATGACGATCTCCTTGGCCACCTGGGCCTCGGCCCGCAGCAGCACGTCGTTGCGGGTGGCGTCGCCGACGACGGCGACGTACCCCTCGTCGGTCGCGGCCTGCACGACCTTGGGGCTCGGGTCGACGATCACGATGCGGCTCTGCGGGATGCCGCGGCCGATCAACGTCTGGGCCGCCGACCGGCCCTTGGTGCCGTATCCGACGATGACCACATGATCGCGCAAGGTTCTCCTCCAGCGCTTGAGGCGGAACTGCTCGCGGGTCCGCTCGGTCAGCACTTCCAGGGTCGTCCCGACCAGGATGATCAGGAAGATCACGCGCAACGGCGTCACCAGGAAGGTGTTCGCGAGGCGGGCGCCCGTACTGTACGGGACGATGTCGCCGTAGCCGGTCGTCGACAGCGTCACCGTCGCGTAGTAGAGCGAATCCAGGAACGACACCGAGCCGTTGGCGTTGTCGTGGTAGCCGCCGCGGTCGAAGTAGACGATCAGGACGGTGGCGAGCAGGACCAGCAGCGCCATCAGCAGACGGCGCGAGACCTGGAGCAGCGGGCCCGCGGCGGGACGCGGGAAGGCCACCCGGCGGTACCCCGCCGTACCGGCGGAGATCGCCGCCGAGGCGCTGCCGTCGCCCGTGCCGTCGGCGCCGTCCGCGCCGCCGGGGGGAGGATCGGCGCGACCGGCCGCCGCGTCGTACCGGGGCAGTTTCATATCCCGCTCCCCATCATGTGCCGCTCACCTTCATATGCCGGTGTCGTCCACCGGTCCGACGACGTATCGCTTCGCGTACGGGATCACGTACCACGTGACGTGGGCTTACGGCGGTCACGTACCCCGTACCTTCACGTATCGAGCACGATCGCGTACCGAGCACCTTCGCGTACGCACCGGGGTGCCCTCACGTGCCGCTCCCCCACGCCAGCGCGAGCGCCCCGGTGTCGAGTACGGCCGTCTCGTCGCCCGCGCGGGCGCCGCCGGGCGGGATGACGGCCATGCCGTCGGCGGCGGCGAGGCCGCGGAGCATGGCGGGGCCGGAGTAGGTGAGCAGGCGGGCGGCGGAGTCGTCGTCGAAGACGACCGGGACGAGGCGGGTGTCGACCGGGTGTCCCGGCACGTCGGCGGTGAGCGGGGCCGCGTACGGGGCCGGTACGGGGCGGCCCGCGAGGGTCCGCAGCAGGGGGGCGGCGAGGGTCAGGACGCCGGACACGGCGGCCAGCGGGTTGCCGGGCAGCCCGATGAGGTGGGTGCCCGAGGGGAGTTCGGCCAGCACCATGGGGTGTCCCGGGCGGACGGCGACGCCGTCGACCAGCAGTTTCGCGCCGAGTGCGGCGAGGACCGGGTGCAGGTGGTCGACCGGTCCGCCCGCGGTGCCGCCGGTGGTGACCACGAGGTCGGCGGTGCTCTCGCGGACCGTCCTGCGCAGGATGTCGGCGTCGTCCACCAGCCGCCGTACCGCCACCACTTCGGCGCCGAGCGCGCGCAGCGACGACGGGAGCATCGGGCCGAGCGCGTCCCGCACCCGCCCCGACCTGGGCAGGCCGTGGTCCAGCAACTCGTCGCCGAGGACCAGGACTTCGACGCGCGGCCGTACGGTGACGGTCAGCTCGTCGTAGCCCGCGGCGGCGGCCAGGCCGAGTACGGCGGGGGTCACGACGGTGCCCGCGGGCAGCAACTCCTCACCTCCCCCGCACTCCTGGCCGCGCGCCCTGACCTCCTGGCCCGGCGCGGGCGCGGGGTGCGGCGACCGCACCTGCAACCACTCGCCGTCCGTGCGGCGCTGCGTCCAGCCGTGTTCGCTGCGCAGTACCGCGGTGGTGCCGGTCGGCACGGCGGCGCCGGTCGCGATGGGGGCGGCGTGGCCGACGAGCAGCGGCTCCGCCGGGCGCTGCTGTCCGGCGAGCACCGAGGCGCCGCGCAGCCGCCACGGGCCCGGACCCGCCACCGCCCAGCCGTCCATCGCGGAGGAGTCGAACGACGGCAGGTCCGTCAGCGCCGTCAGCGCCCTGGCCAGCGTCATGCCCAGCAGGTCCTCTCCCAACTCCCGTGTTTCGGAGCCGAGTCGGCGGCCGACGCGGCGTGCGATCCGCCGTGCCTCGGGCCACGGCACGGCGTCGGCGGGGGAGTCGGCGGGGGAGGGGGAGGTCGAGGGGAGCGGGGGTTGGGCGGCTGCCTGCGCGGGGGCCGGGCCATGGACGGGGGGCCGGGGCGCGGGGCCCTCCGGGGTGGGGGCGGTGTCGTCCCGGCCGTGGCGGAGCGCGACGGACAGCGGGTCGTTACGGTCCTGGCTCCCGGAACCGGCGGCGCCGGTGGACCCGGCGGACCCGGCGGACCCGGTGGCGGTACGGCGCGAATCGTTGGCCAGGGCGAGGGCGTCGTCGAGCGCGCGGTCGGCGGCGTCGGAGGCGGTCGCGTCGAAAGCCTTCGCATCGGAGGGTCCCGCGTCGGAAGGGCCCGCGCCGGGGCGGGTGCCGCTCATTCCGCCGGTTCCGGGTCGGTGCCGGGGGTGCCGGGGGTGCCGGGCCCCTGTGCGTCGGCCTCTTGTGCCCAGCGCACGGCCAGGGCGGCGGCCTTGTCGGCCGCCTCCCGCACGGCCTCGGGGCCGCCGCCCGCGCGCGCCGCCGCGTAACCCACCAGGAAGGTGGTCAGCGGCGCGGCCGGGCGAGCGACGCCGTGCGCCGCGTCGCGGGCCAGATCGAGCAGGACGCCGGTGTCCACGTCCAGCTCGATACCCAGTTCGGTCTTGGCTGCTGCGATCCATTCGTCCAACACAGGGCCATGGTCCCTGAAACCGGGCCCGCTGTGGGACAGGCTCACCCCTCGGACACCCCGTCCAGCCGTGCCCGCGCCACCGCCACGTCCTCCCACGTGTCGCAGTCGAACGACGCGTCCCCCGTCGGATCGGCCCGCCTCCGCACCACCAGCTCCCGGGTCAGCAGCCGCAACGGCAGCCCTGCCAGCCCCCCGTGCTCGCCCTTCAGCAGCGCCACCTCCCGGCGCAGCGCCTCCCCCCAATACGCCCCCGCCAACGGCTGATCCCGCCCTCCCGCGTCGGTCAGCAGCACCCCCTCCGTCCCGGTGCCGAGCCCGCCCAGCGCCTCCACCAGGCCCGCCACGGCGTCGACCGTCAAGAACGGCAGATCGGCCGCCAACACGACGACGATGTCCGGCGCGGGAGGCGCGGCAGCGCCGGGCATGGACAGGGCCAAGTGGGCCAACGCGGTCAGCCCGGCGTCGAGCGCGGGCAGCGGCCCGCCCCCCGGCGGCTCCTCCCGCGCCCAGCTCACCGCCCGTACGGTCCCCCGGCGCGGCCCCACGACCACCGTCCGCTCCGCCCCCGCGCACGCCTCCAGCACCCGGTCGAGCAGCATCCGCCCCCCGACCTCCACCGCCGCCTTGTCCACCCCCCCGAGCCGCCTCGCCCCACCCCCGGCCAACACCACCGCCACAAACCCAGTCGCCACCCCCCGAGTATCCCCGCCGCCCCCGCACCCGCCGCGCTGGACAGCGGGCTCACGCCCCCAGGGGCGCGGTCGGTTCCTTTGCGCTGGGCGGACCCGCGCCCCGGAAGGACCGGGCCGCCGCCCGGCGCAAAGGGACCGCCCGGGGGTCAGACGGCGGCGAGGAGAACGGCCGGGTTCTCGACGCAGTCGGCGACAAAGCGGAGGAACCCCCCTGCGGTGCCGCCGTCGCAGACGCGGTGATCGAAGGTGAAGGAGAGCTGGACGACGTGGCGTACGGCCAGCTCACCCCGGTGAACCCACGGCTTGGGGGCGATACGGCCGACGCCGAGCATGGCGGCCTCGGGATGGTTGAGGATCGGGGTGGAACCGTCCACCCCGAAGACCCCGTAGTTGTTGAGCGTGACGGTGCCGCCGGTCAGGTCCCGCGGCGTCAGCGCCCCGGTCCGAGCGGCCTCGGTCAGGCGGCCGATCTCCGCGGAGAGCCCGGACGTGGACCTGGTGTGGGCGTCGTGCACGACAGGCACGACCAGGCCGCGTTCGGTCTGCGCCGCGAAGCCGAGGTGGACGGCGGACAGCCGTACGATCTCGCGCCGCTCGGCGTCGACCGTGGCGTTCAGCTCCGGGTAGCGGGCCAGCCCTGCCGTCACGATCCTGGCGAAGAGGGCCAGCACCGAGATCCGCTCGCCGCCCGAGGCGTTCATCGCCGCCCGCGCGGCCAGCAGTTCGGTGGCGTCGGCGTCCACCCAGCACGTGGCGTCGGGTATCTCCCGCCGACTGCGGGCCAGCTTGTCCGCGACCATGCCGCGTACCCCGCGCAGCGGCACCCGCTCCTCCCCTGCCACGACCGAGGCCGGGGACACGGCGGGGGCCACGGCAGGGGCCTGCGCCGGGGCCGCCACCGCGCGCTCGACGTCCGCCCGCAGGATCAGCCCGTCGGGCCCCGTACCGGCCAAGGCCCGCAGGTCCAGCCCGTGTTCCCTGGCCAGCCGCCGGACCAGCGGCGATATGACGGCAACCGGACCGTCGGCGACCGGCACCCCGGTGACAGGCACCTCGGTGACCGAAACCTCCGCCTTCACCGAACCGTCCACCGCCCGCACCCGTCCGCGGCGCCGCGCCACCGCCGTACCGGTGCCGTAACCGACCAGCACATTGCCCGAGCCCTCATCGGACCCGCCGCCCGAAGCGCCCGAGGCGTCCGGACCCTCCGGGTCCCCGGCGGCGTCGGAGTGCGAGCCCACCGCGACCGTGACCAGGGGGCGGCCGACATCGAGGGTGTCGCCCTCGGCGCCGAAGCGGGCGGTCACGACGCCGCCGTAGGGGCAGGGGACCTCGACGACGGCCTTCGCGGTCTCGACCTCGACCACCGGCTGGTCGATGGCGACGACCTCGCCGACCTCCACCAGCCAGCGCACGATCTCCGCTTCTGTGAGCCCTTCGCCCAGGTCGGGGAGCGTGAATTCCTTGACGACGGCCATCAGCCCTCCCACTGCAAGCGGCCGACGGCGTCGAGAATCCGGTCGACGCCGGGCAGATGGTGCCGTTCCAGCATCGGCGGCGGGTAGGGGATGTCGAACCCGGCGACGCGCAGGACCGGCGCCTCCAGGTGGTGGAAGCAGCGCTCGGTGATCCGGGCCGCTATCTCGGCGCCCATGCCGCCGAAGCCGGACGACTCGTGCACGACGACCGCCCGCCCGGTGCCGCGTACGGCCGCCGCGACCGTCTCCTCGTCGAAGGGCACGAGGCTGCGCAGATCGACCACGCCCAGGTCCCAGCCCTCCTCCTCGGCGGCCTCCGCGGCCTCCAGGCAGACCGGGAGCGAGGGGCCGTAGGTGACCAGCGTCGCGGTGCGCCCGGTGCGCCGCACCACGGCGCGGCCGATCGGCGGAACCTCGGCCGGTGCGGCCGGCGACCAGTCGGACTTTGACCAGTAGAGCCGTTTCGGCTCCAGGAAGACCACCGGGTCGTCGGAGGCGATGGCCGCCCGCAGCAGCCCGTAGGCGTCCTCGACGGTGGCCGGGGTGACCACATGGAGGCCGGGGGTGTGCGCGTAGTACGCCTCGGAGGAGTCGCTGTGGTGCTCGACACCGCCGATTCCGCCACCGTACGGGATGCGGATGGTGATCGGCAGCGGCAGCGCGCCCCGCGTGCGGTTGCGCATCTTCGCCACATGGCTGACGAGCTGCTCGAACGACGGGTAGGCGAAGGCGTCGAACTGCATCTCGACCACCGGGCGCAGCCCGTACATCGCCATGCCGACCGCCGCGCCGAGGATGCCCGCCTCGGCGAGCGGGGTGTCGGTGCAGCGGCTGTCGCCGAATTCGGCGGCGAGGCCGTCGGTGATCCGGAAGACGCCGCCCAGGGTGCCGATGTCCTCGCCGAGGACGTGGACGGAGTCGTCGGCCGTGAGCGCGTCACGCAGCGCCTGGTTGAGGGCCTGCGCCATGGTGGCGGGTTTGCGGGTGGGCGCGGCGGCGCGGCCCGCGGCCGGTGCGGCGGTGGTCATGACTGCCGCTCCGCTTCCAGCTCGGCCCGCAACTGGGCCTCCTGTTGCCGCAGTTGCTGCGTGGGCTCGGCGTAGACGTGGGCGAACAGCTCCGTCGGGTCGAGCCGCGGATCGGCGTTCATCCGCTCCCGCAGGTCCGCCGCCATGGTCTCGGCCTCGTCGGCCGCGCTCCGCCTGACGTCGTCGTCGAGCAGTCCGCGGCCGGTCAGTTCCCGTTCCAACAGGTCGATCGGGTCGTGCGCGCGCCAGGCGGCGACCTCGTCGTCGTCGCGGTAGCGGGTGGCGTCGTCGGCGTTGGTGTGCGCGTCCATCCGGTAGGTGACGGCCTCCACGAGCGTGGGGCCGCCGCCGTCCCTGGCCCGTCCGACGGCCTCGGTCAGCACCTCGTGGACGGCGGCCACGTCGTTGCCGTCGACCAGCCGTCCCGGCATCCCGTAGCCGACCGCCTTGTGGGCGAAGGAAGGGGCCGCGGTCTGCTTGGCGAGCGGTACGGAGATGGCGAAGCCGTTGTTCTGCACGAGGAAGACCACCGGGGCCTGCCAGACGGCCGCGAAGTTCAGCGCCTCGTGGAAGTCGCCCTCGCTGGTGCCGCCGTCGCCGACCATGGCGAGCGCCACGACGTCGTCGCCGGTCAGCCGGGCGGCGCGGGCCAGCCCGACCGCGTGCGGGAGCTGGGTGGCCAGCGGGGTGCTGAGCGGGGCCACCCGGTGTTCGTGCGGGTCGTAGCCGGTGTGCCAGTCGCCGCGCAGCAGTGTCAGCGCCTCGACCGGGTCCACGCCCCGGGCGACCACCGCGAGGGTGTCGCGGTAGCTGGGGAACAGCCAGTCACGGGGCCGCAGCGCGAGAGCGGCGGCGATCTCGCACGCCTCCTGACCGGTGCTCGACGGGTAGACGGCGAGTCGGCCCTGCTTGGTGAGGGCGGTGGCCTGCCGGTTGTAGCGCCGGCCGCGGACGAGCTGCCCGTACAGCGTGCGGAGCAGGGCGGGGTCGAGCTC
This sequence comes from Streptomyces sp. CBMA29, assembly GCF_014596445.1. Lineage (GTDB taxonomy): Bacteria > Actinomycetota > Actinomycetes > Streptomycetales > Streptomycetaceae > Actinacidiphila. Next base: position 8,886 of record NZ_MECL01000024.1, read on the forward strand.
CGCGGCAGCGGGGGTGCCGAGCAGCCGGTACGGCTCCGGGTCGGGCAGCAGCGGCGCGGCTTCGGTGCGGGGGCGCCAGGCAGGGGTGTCCAGCACGGTCATCGCAGCACCTCCTTGTGGTCGGTGACCGAAAAAGCGGTCGGGCGTGAGCGGGTGTCGCTCCCTACCGATTGTTCGGTCGTCGGAGGCATTTTGGCTACAGGGTGGTTTCGCCTGTGGACAAACGGTTCTGCACAGCCTGAGATGGAGCCAGTACGTCCATGGTAAGGAGGCACGGGGGGATGGCGAGAGAACAGATGGCCGCACAGGACCCGGAGGTCCGACCGCTGGACCCGATCGACCGCACGATCCTGCGGCTGCTCCAGGAGGACGGAAGGGCCTCGATACGCTCCGTCGCCGAGCGTGTGCACGTCTCACGGGCGAACGCGTACGCCCGGATCAACCGGCTCATCGAGGACGGAGTCATCCGAGGTTTCACCGCTCGCGTCGACCACGAACGCGCGGGCCAGGGCGCGTCCGCGTACATCACGCTCAAGATCGTCCAGAATTCCTGGCGGACCGTACGTGAACAACTCATCACTCTTCCGGGTGTTGCCCACATTGCCCTGGTAAGTGGTGATTTCGATGTTTTGCTGCTTGTCCACACCGCCGACAACCGGACCCTGCGCGAGCTGGTCCTGACCCGGCTCCAGGCCATCGAGGAAGTCCTCAGCAGCCGCACGCTGCTGGTCTTCGAGGAGACCGACCAGGTCGTCGGCGACTGAGGACCGGCGCCGGCCCCGGCCTCGGGCGGCGCCTCCGGTCAGCCGCCGTACTTCTTGAGGAACGCCTTGACCTCGGCGTAGTTCGCCTCGTCGGACAGCATGCTCACGCCGTGCTGGGAGCCGCCGACGATCGTCAGGTCGTTCTCCTTCGCCTTCTCCGTCAGCTTGCTCAGCTCCTTCGTGGAGTCCTGGAAGGGGCTGTCGAATTCGGCGGCCATGTAGAAGACGGGCATCGTCAGATTCGGTACGGCCATCGAGGCGTCCATGCCGGAGTACGTCGTGGGCGCGGACAGCGAGACGACCGCGTCGACCGGCGGCGTGATGGCGCCCGCGGCGGACAGCACCGACGTACCGCCCTTGGACGCGCCGACCAGCAGCAGCTTCGTGACGCCCTCGGATCGCAGATAGGCCGCCGCCGCGGTGAGTTCCCGCACCTCGCTTCCCGCGGAGTTCACGGCCAGCACGCGGTAGCCGTCCGCGGCCAGGTCCTGCGCGTGCGGCACCCACTGGCAGACGTCCCCGTCCGCCTGGTGGGCCAGCACCAGCCCGGTCCCGCCGGTCCCGGTCAGATAGCCCTCGACGTCCTGGCCGTCCGCGCCCGGGAAACTCACCGAGCCCGCTTTGGCCTGTTCGGGTGACAGGCAGCCGAAGTCGGTCACCGTGGCGGTGGGCGCGGGGGCGGGCGCGGCCCTGTCCTTGTCCCCGTCGTCCCCGCCGCCTGCGCACCCGGCCAGCAGCAGGAGGGAAACGGCCAGTGCGGAGGCGGCCACCACCCGCGCTGGCGGCCCGAATCGCGCGACAGATCGCTCAGCGGAGAACATGGCTGGATCGTGCCGGGGCCACCCCCGGCGGGTCAATGGTCTGGACCATCCGACCGCACGGTCACTCGGCCCGCCTTCGCTACGTACGCAGTCCGTCGAACGCCAGCCGCACCACCGCGTCCGCCACCTGCTGCCGGTCGAGCGCGCCCTTGGCCTCCGGCCGGTACCACTCCACGACCGAGTTGATCATCCCGAAGAGCAGCCTGGTCGCCAGCCTGACGTCCACGTCGCCGCGCAGATCGCCGTCCGCGACCGCCGCCTTCAACAGGTCCGCCACCCGCTGGTCGAACTCCCTGCGCCGCTCCATCGCCCAGCGCTCGGTGTCGGTGTTCCCGCGCACCCGCAGCAGAAGGGTGACGTAGGGAAGTTCCGCCATCAGCACCTCTGTCGTACGCCTGGTGACGTACTCCAGCCGCCGCACCGCGCGGCCGTCGACCGCTCCGGGCTCCTCCAGGATGCCGAAAAGCCCCTCAAGGGCGCGGCCCACCGCCCTGTTCAGCAGTTCTTCCTTGCCGCGCACATGGTGGTAGATCGACGACTTCGAGATGCCCGCGGCGCGCGAGAGATGCTCCATGGACGTGCCGTCGTAACCGCGCTCGTTGAAGACCTCGACGGCGACGGCGAGCAGCGAATCCGGCGTATAGGTGTCGCGCTTGGGCATGGTCATGAGGAGATCATTCTTCCTCCGCCCTCGCGCGCCACAGCACTTCGACCGAAGGCGCGTAACGGCCGTTGGGGTAGTACGAGTGCAGCGACTCCAGCGTCTCGCACACCCAGGACAGGGAGAGCCGCTCGCCCCATTGCAGCGGGCCCAGCGGGTAGTTCACGCCGAGGCGCATGGCGGTGTCGATGTCGGCGGCGGACGCCACTTCTTTTGCGACGGCGTCGGCCGCGAGGTCCACCAGCATCGCGACCGTCCGCGCCACGATGAGGCCGGGGACGAGCCGGATGACGCTGACCTGCTTGCCGAGCGCCTGGAAGAGCCCGACGGCCTCCGCGAGCGCCGCGTCCGGCACCTCGGGGGTCCGCGCGAGCGCCATCCTGGTGGCCGTCGCGTAGTCGGCCGCCAGGTCGAACTGGATACCCGGCTCCATGGTGCCGTCCGCCGGGTAGAGATACGTTCCGTCACTCAACTCGAAGCCGTGGACGCCGTCGTCCTCGGTGACCTCGATCCCGGCCTCGCGCGCCAGACCGACGAGCGCCTGCGCGGGACCCAGACCGCCGTGGACCACGCGCCGCGGCGCGTCCGCGGGCTCCGCGGTGTGCGGTCCCGGCCCGGCACCGGGCTGCGGCGCCGGTTCGTATACGAACCAGCCGCGGCCCGTCTTGCGGCCGAGGCGGCCGGACTCCACCAGGCGGCGCTGGGCGAGCGACGGCGTGAATTTGGGGTCGTGGAAGAACGACTCCCACACCGATCTGGTGACCGCCTCGTTCACGTCCTGGCCGATCAGGTCGGTGAGCGCGAAGGGGCCCATGGCGAAGCCGCCGCATTCGCGCAGCACCGCGTCGATGGTGGCGGGGTCAGCGGCCCGCTCCTCGTGGACGCGCAGGGCCTCGGCGTAGAAGGGGCGGGCGATCCGGTTGACGATGAAGCCCGGGGTGTCGGCGCAGCGGACCGGGGTCTTTCCCCACGCGGCGGCCGTGTCGTAGGCGGTGTCGACGGCGGCGGGGTCGGAGGCGGCGCCCGCGACGACCTCGACCAGCGGGAGCAGCGGGGCCGGGTTGAAGAAGTGCAGGCCGACGAGGCGGCCGGGCAGCCGCAGGGCGCCCGCGACGGCGGTCACCGACAGGGAGGAGGTGTTGGTCGCCAGCAGGCAGCCGTCGCCGACGGTGTCCTCCAGCTCGGCGAAGAGCCGCCGCTTGACGGCCAGATCCTCCACGACGGCCTCGACGACGAATGCGGCCGGGGCCAGGTCCGCGATGCCGTCGGCGGGTACGAGCCGGTCGAGCGCGGCGCGGTGTGCGGCCGCGTCGAGGCGGCCCTTCTCGGCCAGCCGGTCCAGCCGCGCCCCGACGCCCGCCGCGGCCTTCGCCGCCAGTCCCGGCGCGGCGTCGTACAGCAGCACGCGGTGCCCCGCGAGCAGCGCGACCTGCGCGATTCCCTGGCCCATGGTGCCTGCGCCGACGACGGCGACGACGCCGCCGCGGTCAAGTGCGGTCACGGTGGCACAGCTCCTTCCCGAGGTACTGCGGAGATCCTGCCGGGTCTTTCCGAGTTATCCACAGGCCGGGACGTCCCTCTTGTCCCGACCGAACATTCGGTTAATCTAGCGTTGTCTCTGCTACTCAGCCCAGCTCGACGAGGAGTTGGTCCGCCATGTCCGCCACTGTCTCCGCCGTGACCTTGATCGAACGCCATCGTGACACGCTTGACAAGGCGCTCGATGCCGTCAGGACCCGGGCGTACTGGTCGCCCTACCCCGAGCACCCGAAGGCGTACGCCGACGCCGACGAGGGCAAGGCCGCCTTCGACGCGCTGCTCGGCCACCGCTTCGAGCTGGACCAGCCCGGCACGGACGGCTGGACGGGCGCCGAGCGCTCCCCGTACGGCCCGGACCTCGGCGTGGAGTACCCGCACCCCGATCCGGACGTGCTGCTGCCCGCGATGCGCGCCGCGATGCCCGCCTGGCGGGACACGGGAGCCGAGGCGCGCGCGATGGTGTGCCTGGAGATCCTGGCGCGGATCAACGCGCGGACGCACGAGTTCGCGCACGCCGTGATGCACACCTCCGGGCAGGCGTTCACGATGTCCTTCCAGGCGGGCGGCCCGCACGCGCAGGACCGCGGCCTCGAAGCGGTGGCGTACGCGTACGTGGAGCAGGTCCGCACCCCGGAGACCGCGGAGTGGATCAAGCCGCAGGGCAGGCGCGACCCGCTCAATCTGCGGAAGTCCTTCACCGCGGTGCCGCGCGGCATCGGCCTGGTGATCGGCTGCAACACCTTCCCCACGTGGAACGGCTACCCGGGGCTCTTCGCCTCCCTGGCCACCGGCAACGCGGTGCTGGTCAAGCCGCACCCGCGCGCCGCGCTGCCGCTGGCCCTGACCGTACGGGTGGCGCGCGAGGTGCTGGCCGAGGCGGGCTTCTCCCCCGACCTGGTCTGCCTGGCCGTCGAGCGGCCCGGCGAGGGCCTGGCCAAGACCCTGGCGCTGCGCCCCGAGGTCCGGGTCATCGACTACACCGGCTCCACCGCCTTCGGCGACTGGCTGGAGGCCAACGCCCGCCAGGCGCAGGTCTTCACCGAGAAGGCCGGCGTCAACACCGTGGTGATCGACTCCACCGACGACTACCGCGGCATGCTCTCCAACCTCGCCTTCTCGCTGTCCCTCTACAGCGGCCAGATGTGCACCACCCCGCAGAATCTGCTGATCCCGCGCGACGGCATCGACACCGACGCGGGACGGCGGACGTACGACGAGGTGGTCTCCGACATCGCGGGCGCGGTCGACGGACTGCTCGGCGACGACGCGCGGGCCAACGCGCTGCTCGGCGCCCTGGTGAATCCAGACGTCAAGGCACGGCTCGACGCCGCCCCCGGAATGGGCGAAGTCGCCCTCGCCTCCCGCTCGGTGACCCACCCGGACTTCCCCGACGCGGTCGTCCGCACCCCGGTGCTGGTGAAGCTCGACGGCGCCAAGCCGGACGCCGAGGCGGCCTATCTGTCGGAGTGCTTCGGCCCGGTCGCCTTCGCCGTGGCCGTGGACTCGACCGCCGACGCGCTGGAGCTGCTGCGCCGTACCGTCCGCGACAAGGGCGCGATGACGGTCGGCGGCTACACCACCTCCGCCGAGGTGGAGCGCGGCCTGGAGGAGGTCTGCTGGGAGGAGTGCGCGCAGCTCTCGCTCAATCTGACCGGCGGTGTGTACGTCAACCAGACGGCCGCCTTCTCCGACTTCCACGGCTCCGGCGGCAATCCGGCGGCCAACGCGGCCCTGTGCGACGGCGCGTTCGTCGCGAGCCGCTTCCGGATGGTGGAGGTGCGGCGGCCCGCCTGATCGCGGGGTTCAGGGGCGGCCGGGCACCCGCGGCGAGCGGGACGTGGCCGCCCAGTGGAAGAGCGCCATGCCGACGCTGGTGGCCAGGTTGTAGCTGGAGACCTGCGGACGCATCGGCAGCGCGACCAACTCGGCGGCGCGTCCGCGCAGTTCGTCGCAGACGCCGTGCCGCTCCGAGCCGAAGACGATGAGCGCGTCGTCGGGGAGTTCGACGGAGCGGATGTCCTTGCCCTCCGGGTCCAGGACGTACAGCGGTCCCGGCGGCAGCGCGTCGGCGGCCGTACGTTCCACCGCGGTCGCGTAGTGCAGCCCGGCTCCCGCGCGCAGGGCGTTGGGGTGCCAGGGGTCGAGATCGCCGGTGCTGACCACACCGGTGACGCCGAATCCGGCCGCCAGCCGGATCACGGCCCCGACGTTGCCGAGATTGCGCGGGCTGTCCAGGACGACGACCGGTGCCTGCCGGGGCCGTTCGGCCAGCAGCGCCAGGTTGGCCGCCCGGTCGCGCCGGTCGGCGAGCGCGGCCACCGCGGTGGGGTGCACCCGCGTCACCAGCCCGCGCAGCGCCGCGGCGGGGATCTCGGTGACGCGCGCCGCCAACTCCTCAGCCAGGTCGGGGGCCAGCTCCGCCGCGAGGCGCAGCACGGCCTCCTTGTCGCTGCTGACCGCGGTGCGCACACGGGCACCGAAGCGCAGCGCGTGCTTGAGGGCGTGGAAACCGTCGAGCAGCACCGCGTCCGGCGCGGCGGCCTGCCAGGCGAGGACCGCGGCCGCGTCGCTCCTGGTGGCCGCATCGGCTTCGGCCGCCTGAGCGGCCTCGGTCGCCGGGTCGGGTTCGGCTGCGGCGGCGGGTCGGTGGGCGGCCTCGTCCTCGGTCATGGCCTCAGCGTACGGTGCGGCTCGCCAGCCCGATCACGTCATGTCACGGCGCTGGGCGGTGGCGGTCCCACGGCCGGTTCCCCCGGCTCGGCGGACCCGCCGTCCGCGGCGGTGCGCTGCCCGTGGAGCACAGGCGTCGGCCGCGCGGCGCCCGGCCGCAGCCGCCGTACGAGCCGGTCCCCGGCCCAGACCAGGAAGCCCGTCGGCAGGAACACCGCGTCGGCGGCGATCATCGCGAGCGAGAAGAAGGGCAGGCCGAGCACGATGGCGATCGAGGCGTGCTCCAGCATCATCGCGGCCAGCAGCACGTTCTTCACCCGGCGGTTGAACAGGGTGAAGGGGAAGGCGACCTGGACGATGACCGTGCCGTAGGTGATGAGCATGACCATCAGCTCGTTGCCCGCCAGGGTGTGCGACAGGGCGGGCCAGGGGGTGAAGTCGTCCAGATGGAGCGGGTAGTAGAGCGCGGTGCCGTCCTGCCAGCGGCTGCCCTGGATCTTGTACCAGCCCGCGGTGGAGTAGATCAGGCAGACCTCGGCGACGATCACGAGCATCGCGCCGTTGTGGATGACATTGGCGATGATGTCGAGCACGGTGCGCGGCTCGCCGGGCGCGACCCGCCGCACCGCCCACCACAGCGCCTGGACCAGCCAGAACAGCCAGAACAGCACGGCCCATTCGGTGCTGAGCTTGCCGAACAGGGTCGCCGCCACGAGCGCGAAGCCGAACACCGCCCACAGGGCGACGCCGACCGGATCGGCGCCCGGCTCCGCGTCGGACACGGAAACGGGTGGCAGTCCGGCACGCGCCTCGGCCGCCTCCCCGCGGGCCGCGCGGCGCCGGTCGAGCGACCAGACCTGGCCGCAGCGGGTGAAGACGAGGTAGATCGCCATCAGGTGGATCACGTTGTCGCCGCCGTCGCCCTCGAAGACGCTGCGGTTCTGGAGCGACAGCACGCCGATCATGAAGAACACCGACGCGGTACGGGTCCGCCAGCCCAGGAGGAGCATCGCGCTGGCGACGATCGCGAAGGCGTAGACGCACTCGAACCAGGCGCGGCCGTCGTTCCACAGCAGCACGGTGAAGGCGTGGTTCCCGGCGACCAGCCGCTTGGCGAGGTCCCAGCTCCAGGGCGCGTCGGGGCCGTACAGCTCGGCGCGGTGCGGGAATTCGCGCAGCAGGAACAGCAGCCAGGTCAGCGAGAAGCCGATCCGGATGATCGCGCTCTGGTACGGGCCGATGGCCCGGCCGGTGATGGCGTTGACACCGCGCCCGACGGCGCGGTCGAGACCTTTGCCGAGCCCGGCGAACGGCGAGGGGACGAAGGAGTCGCGCGCGCTCACGATGCGTTCTCCTGACCGGCGGGCGCGGTGGTGACCGGCCACCAGGGCAGTTCCCGGTAGTAGGGCTGGGTGCTGGTCTGCTGTCCGTTGCCCGACGGCGGCGGGACCGCGGTGGTGGCGGAACGCGCCTGCAAGCGGACGACGTCACCGCCGTTGAGCCGCGGGCCGAAACGCTCCTGCAGAATCCGCTGGAGATACGTACGGCTCATGTCGCTGCGGTCACCGCCGGTGGGCTGCTCCTTGTCGTCATGGGTGTCGGTGTAGAAGCTCCAGGCGCGGCGCAGCTCGTTCTGCTGGGTGTGGCTGGGGGCGGGGTTGTGCCGCATCGCGGCGACGTCCATCGCGGTGAGGTCGACCCAGCCGGTGGTGGAGAGACTGCCGTCGGGCTTGCGGACCTCGGCGCGGGCCTGCACATGGATGTTCTGTTGCAGCGGGTCGGGCGCGAACAGCTTCCAGTTCTGCTCGAACTCCGGATAGACGTAGTCGTCGACCGCCGCGCCGTGCTCCCTGCTGAGCGTGTTCGAGGGCGCGACGTGCAGGAACACCATGCCGAGGTGGTACAGCGCGCCCACGACGACCGCGCCGATCGCCAGGGCGACGGCTATGCGCGCGGGCGTGGACAGCGCCGCGGTCCGGGGCGGCGGCCCCTCGAATGACTCCATCGTCTCTCCGCTCTCACCCGTGCCGGGCACGCACGCCTGCCGGGCAGCACGCTACTCACCGCAGGTCCCGGCGGGGACCTTACCGAGTTATCCACAGGCGTGGGGGGTGGCCTTGACACCCTTCGGCCCGCCACCGACCATGGAATGAACCGAACGATCGGTCGGTCGGTTGAGGAGTCGGCCGGCCGGTCGTCCGATGGAGCCGATGACGGTGATGACAGTGATAACAAAGGAGGGGTCCGCATGACGACGACGGCAGAGCCGGCGGCGACCGCAGGGGAGGCGGTGGCGGCAGGGCAGGACGCCTTCCTGGCCGCGTTCGACGCCGCGGTGGCCGAGGACGCCAGGATCGAGCCGCGCGACTGGATGCCGGACGGCTACCGCGCCACCCTCGTCCGCCAGATGGCCCAGCACGCCCACTCCGAAATCATCGGGATGCAGCCGGAGGCCAACTGGATCAGCCGCGCGCCCTCGCTGCGCCGCAAGGCGATCCTGATGGCCAAGGTGCAGGACGAGGCCGGGCACGGGCTCTATCTGTACAGCGCCGCGGAAACCCTCGGGGTCAGCCGCGAGGAGCTGCTCGACAAGCTGCACGCGGGCCGCCAGCGCTACTCCTCGATCTTCAACTACCCCACCCTGAGCTGGGCGGACGTCGGCGCCATCGGCTGGCTGGTGGACGGCGCCGCGATCACCAACCAGGTGCCGCTGTGCCGCTGTTCCTACGGCCCCTACGCCCGCGCGATGGTGCGGATCTGCAAGGAGGAGTCCTTCCACCAGCGGCAGGGCTACGAGCTGTTGCTGACGCTCAGCCGCGGCACCCCGGCGCAGCACGCGATGGCGCAGGACGCGGTGGACCGCTGGTGGTGGCCCTCGCTGATGATGTTCGGCCCGCCCGACGACGAGTCCGCGCACTCCGCCCAGTCCATGGCCTGGAAGATCAAGCGGCACTCCAACGACGAGCTGCGGCAGCGCTTCGTGGACATCTGCGTCCCGCAGGCCGAGGTGCTGGGGCTCACCCTCCCCGACCCCGACCTGCGGTGGAACGAGTCGCGGGGCGGCTACGACTACGGGGCGATCGACTGGACGGAGTTCCAGGAGGTTCTGCGCGGCAACGGGCCGTGCAATGAGGAGCGGATCGACCGGCGCCGCGCCGCACACGACAACGGCGCCTGGGTCCGGGAAGCGGCCACCGCGTACGCGGCCAAGCACGGGGAGGCACGGGCATGACCGAGCAGACGGGCGGCGACTGGCCTCTGTGGGAGGTCTTCGTCCGCAGCCGCCGCGGCCTGAGCCACAGCCACGCGGGCAGCCTGCACGCACCCGACGCGGAGATGGCGCTGCGCAACGCGCGGGACCTCTACACCCGGCGGGCCGAGGGCGTCTCCATCTGGGTGGTGCCGTCGTCCGCGGTCACCGCCTCCTCCCCCGACGAGAAGGACCCGTTCTTCGAGTCCGCTTCCGACAAGCCGTACCGGCACCCGACGTTCTACGAGATCCCGGAAGGGGTGAAGCACCTGTGAACACGGCACCGAACCCCGCACCGGGCCCGGCCTCGGCCCTGGCTACGGCATCAACATCGGCACCGGCACCGGCTACTACGACGCGCCCCGCACGGGTCTCCGCCCCCGCCGCGCTCGCGCTGGGCGACGACGCGCTCGTGCTCGCCCAGCGGCTGGGGGAGTGGGCGGGGAACGCGCCGGTGCTCGAGGAGGATGTCGCCCTCACCAATATCGCGCTCGACCTGCTGGGACAGGCCCGCACCCTGCTCTCGCTGGTCGGTGACGAGGACGAGCTGGCGTTCGGCCGCGAGGAGCACGAATTCCGCAATGTGCAGCTCGTGGAGCGGCCCAACGGGGACTTCGCCGAGACGATCGTCCGGCAGCTCTTCTTCTCCGTCCACCAGGAGCTGCTGTTCACCGCCCTGGCGGCCGGGGAAGGCGAGCTGGCGCCGCTGGCCGCGAAAGCGGTGAAGGAGGTCGCCTACCACCGCGACCACGCCGAGCACTGGACGCTGCGGCTCGGCGACGGCACCGAGGAGAGTCACCGGCGCACGCAGCGCGCGGTGGACAGCCTGTGGCGCTACACCGGGGAGCTGTTCGAACCGCTCGACGGGCTCGGCACCGACCTCCCAGCACTGCGCGAGCCGTGGCTGGAGCGCGTCACCGACATCCTGCACCGGGCCACGCTGGAGATACCCCGGGGCGCCGACCGGACACCGTGGTCGGCGGGGGCCGGACGGCAGGGTGTGCACACCGAGGCGTTCGGCCGCATGCTCGCCGAGATGCAGCACCTACACCGCGCTCACCCGGGTGCGTCATGGTGACCGGGAGCGCGCCCGCCGCCGAGGCGACGAGCGCGCTGGAGAAGGAGCTGCTGCGGCTGGCCGGCGCCGTGCCGGATCCCGAGCTGCCGGTGATCTCGCTGGCCGAGCTGGGGGTGCTGCGCGACCTGCGGGTCACCGGGCCCGGCCGGGTCGAGGTCGAGCTGACGCCGACGTGGACGGGCTGCCCGGCGCTGGACACGATGGCGACCGACATCACCGAGGTGCTGACCGAGCACGGCATGTCGGACGTCGAGGTGCGCACCGTCCTCTCCCCCGCCTGGTCGACCGACGCGATCAGCACGGAGGGCCGCCGCAAGCTCGCCGAGCACGGTGTGGCGCCGCCGCGCCCGCTGGCCGGCGCGCGACCGGCGGGCGGCGGACCCGTCGCCGTGGAACTGACCGTGCGCTGCCCGCACTGCGGCTCCACCGACACCCGGCTGCTCAGCCCGTTCTCGTCCACCGCCTGCAAGGCGCTGCGCCGCTGCGAGTCCTGCCGCGAGCCCTTCGACCACTTCAAGGAGCTGTGAATGTTCCATCCGCTCCGGGTGACGGAGGTCAGCCCGCTCACGGACGACTCGGTGACCATCGCCTTCGAGGTCCCCGAGGAACTGCGCGCGGAGTACCGGTACGCGCCGGGGCAGCACATAGCGATCCGCCGGTTCGCCGACGGGGTGGAGATCCGCCGCACGTATTCGCTGTGCGACCCGGTGCTGCCCGAGGAAGGCTTCGGGAGCGACGGTGTGGAGAGCGGGCCACGGACGCTGCGGGTGGGGGTGCGGCTGGTCGAGCAGGGGGAGTTCTCCACCTACGCGCTCAAGGAGCTGGCCGCGGGCGATGTGCTGGAGGTGATGACACCCGCGGGACGGTTCGTGCTGGAGCCGAGGCCGGGGCGGTTCGCCGCGGTGGTCGGCGGCAGCGGCATCACACCGGTGCTGTCGCAGATCGGCACCGCGCTGGCGCGTGAGCCGGGGGCGAGCTTCTGCCTGGTGCGCAGCGACCGTACGGCGGCGTCCACGATGTTCCTCGAAGAGGTCGCGGACCTCAAGGACCGCTGGCCTGACCGCTTCCACCTGGTGTCCGCGCTGTCCCGCGAGGAGCAGCAGGCGGGGCTGCCGTCGGGGCGGCTGGACGCGGAGCGGCTGACGGCGCTGCTCCCGGCGCTGACGCCGGTGGCGGCGGTGGACGGCTGGTATCTGTGCGGCCCGCTGGGACTGGTCGGCGCGGCCGAGCGGGCGCTGCGCACGCTGGGTGTCCCCCGGTCCCGCGTTCACCAGGAGATCTTCCATGTGGACGAGGTACCGGCGGCCGTCACCACGGCCGAGCCGATACCCGGCGGCGGCACCGTACGGGCGACGCTCGACGGCCGCGGCGGTCAATGGCCTTCCCTGGCAGGGGAGTCGGTGCTGGAGACGGTGCTGCGCAACCGGTCGGACGCCCCGTACGCCTGCAAGGGCGGGGTCTGCGGGACCTGTCGGACGCGGCTGGTCAGCGGCGAGGTGCGGATGGACCGGAACTACGCGCTGGAGCCCGAGGAGACGGAGGCCGGATATGTGCTGGCCTGTCAGTCGCACCCGGTGACTTCCGTCGTCGAGGTGGACTTCGACGCCTGACCGCCCTAATCTGACGCATCGTCAGAATTGGTGGCGGGAGGAGCGGATCGTGGACTTCGGCTTCACCGAGGAGCAATTGGCGGCGGTCGAGGCGGCGAAGTCCGTCTTCTCCGGGGTGGCGGTGGACGGGGTGCCCAGCCCCGCGCTGACCCCCGGCGCGGTCGCCGAGGACTTCGACCGCGCCCTGTGGCGCAAGCTCGCCGACGGCGACCTGTTGGGCCTGACGCTGGACGAGGCGTACGGCGGGGCGGGGCTCGACCCCATCGCGCTCTGCCTCGTACTGCGCGAGGCGGGGCGGGTGCTGGCGCGGGTCCCGTTGCTGGAGAGCTGCGCCGGGGCGCTCGCCGTCCAGCGATACGGTTCCGCGCCCCTGCGGGAACGGCTGCTGGCGGCGGCCGGTCGCGGCGAGACCGTCCTCACCGTCGCCGCCAACGGCCGCAGCGGGCACGACGGGGCCGAACTCGCCGTTCAGGCACAGCGGGAAGACGGCGACGGCCTGGTGCTCGACGGGGTGCAGACCGGGGTGCCGTGGGCGCAGAGCTGCGACCTGGTGCTGGTGCCCGCGCACACGGCGGACGGCGCGGCGGTGGTGGCCGTCGTTCCCCTGGACGCGGACGGGGTGGCGCTGGCGGAGCAGGTCTCCACCAGCGGCGAGCGGTTCGCCGAGGTCACGCTGGACGGAGTGCGGGTGCCCGCGACGGACGTACTGGACGCGGACGGCGCCTGGGAGTGGCTGCGGCAGACGCTGACCGTCGGCACGTGCGCGCTGGCGCTCGGGCTCGGGGAGGCGGTGCTGGGGATGACCAGTGCGTACGCCTCGAAGCGGCAGCAGTTCGGGTATCCGATCGCCACGTTCCAGGCGGTCGCGGTGCAGTCCGCCGACCGCTACATCGACCTGCGGGCGATGGAGGCCACCTTGTGGCAGGCGGCCTGGCGGCTCAGCACCTCGGCGCCCGGACCCCTGCCGGTCGCGGGTGATGTGGCGGTGGCGAAGATCTGGGCGGCCGAGGGCGTCCGCAGGGTCGTACAGACCGCGCAGCACCTGCACGGCGGATTCGGCGCCGACACCGACTATCCGCTGCACCGGTACCACGCGTGGGCCAAGCAGTGGGAGCTGGCGCTCGGTCCGGCCGCGGCCCACGAGGAGGCGTTGGGCGACCTGATCGCCGCCCATCCGCTGACGACATAGCCCCTGCGGGGGTGCTGGGCCGCGTTGTCCCTAGAGGACGAAGCCGTCGCTGCCGTTGCCGTCCACCACCGGGCGGCCGGCGGCCTCCCAGTCGAGCATGCCGCCGCTGACGTTCACCGCGTCCACGCCCTGGGCGATCAGGTACTGCGCGACCTGGGCGGAGCGACCGCCGACGCGGCAGACCACGTGCACCCGGGCGCCCTCCGGCACCTCACCGATCCGCGAGACGACCTCGCCCATCGGGATGTGCACGGCGCCCTCGGCGTGACCGGCCGCCCATTCCTCGTTCTCCCGCACGTCCAGCAGGATCGCGTCGGCCGGTACGGCGGCGGCATCCACCGCGGGCAGCTCAGAGCGGAACATCGGACGCGGCCTCCTGGGCACGGAATCAGGCTCGGAATCGCGGCCCGCGAAACCGCGGCCCGCTCACTTGGCTCACCAGATCACTGGCTGACCCAAAAAACCTACCTCAGCCCCCAACCACCCCCCGCCCCGCCCGATTCCCCCCGGGCCCCCGGGGTCCCCCAGAGCCGGCACCGGGCCCAGGCCCGCCGCGGCGGCATCCGGGCAGAGGCTCGGGTCGTGCAAGCCGCCCGCAGGGCGCTATTCGGAGTCGCGGACCAGTTCCGCCAGGCGGGCCTCGCGTTGGGCGACCTGGGTCAGGAGCTGTTCGGCGATCTCGTTGAGGAGGGCGTCGGGGTCGTCGGGGGAGAGCTTCATCATCTGGCCGATGGCGCTCTCGTCCAGCTCGACGGCGATGGCGGCCAGCTTCTCCTTGCGTTCGGCCAGCCATTCCAGCCGGGCGTAGAGGACCTCGGCCTCGTTCGGCAGCTCTTCGTCCGCGACGGGACCGGCGTCCCACTCCGCGGACAGGGCGCGCAGCGTGTCCTCGTCGGCGTAGGCGTACGCCTCGTTGACGCGGGCGATGAAGGCGCTGCGGCGCTCCTTCTCCTTCTCGTCCTGGGCGAGGTCGGGGTGCGCCTTGCGGGCCAGCTCGCGGTAGAGGCGCTGCGCCTCCTTGCCTGGGCGGACGCGGCGCGGCGGGTTCGGGTCGTCGACCGGCCGTACCCCGTCCGTACCGAGCAGCCCGCCGAACAGCTCCTCGACGCCCGGCATCGGCATCACCAGCGCCCTGGCCTCCCAGGCGCGCTCGATGTCCTCCCGCTCACCGCTGTGGGCGGCGACGGCCTCCGCGACCAGCGCGTCCAGCTCGTCCAGTCGCGCGTACATCGGGCCGAGCCGCTGGTGGTGCAGCCGGGAGAAGTTCTCCACCTCGACCCGGAAGGTCTCGACCGCGATCTCGAATTCGATCAACGCCTGCTCAGCCGCGCGTACCGCCTTCGCCAGCCGATCCTGCGAGCCGGGCTCGGAGGGTCCGGCGAAGGTGGCGGAAGAGGCGGAGGACTCGGTTCCTGAGCTGTTCGTCACCCGGACAGCCTAGGCCCTGTCCGGTCGATCTTCGCGGGGCCGCGGGGGGCGGGAGCGCCTGCCCGAACGGATCACGCCACGTCGCCCCGCCCACCTGCACCGACCCGCGCGCCCGCCCGCGTATGGGCGCACGCCGCGCCGCCCCGCCCGCACACCCCGCCGCCCCGCCCGCACGCCGCCCGAACACCCCGCCGCACCCCCGCCCTACACCCCCAGCTCCGCCGGCAGCCGCCCCGACCTGACCGCCGCCAGCAGCTCCGCGTGGTCCGCCTCCGTACGGTCCGCGTAGCCGACGGCGAAGTCCGCGACGGCCTCGTCCAGCGCCTCGCCCTTGCCGCAGTAGCCCGCGATCAGCCGGGGGTCGGCGCTGTGGGCGTGCGCCCTGGCCAGCAGGGCGCCGGTCATCCGCCCGTAGTCGTCGAGCAGACCAGGCTCCAGCTCAGCGGGATCGACGCTGCCCTTGCGGTTCCTGAACTGCCGCACCTGATACGGCTTCTCGTCCACCTCCGTCCACCCCAGCAGAAAGTCGCTGACCACCTGCATACGTTTCTGGCCCAGCACCACCCTGCGGCCCTCGTGCCCCACCGGATCGGCCGGAAATCCGGCCTTGGCCACGTACGGCAGCAGCGCCGACGCCCTGGCCTCCTTGATCTGGAGCACCAGCGGCTCCCCCAGGTGGTCCAGGAGCAGCACCACGTACGAGCGGGTGCCGACGCTTCCGGTGCCGACGACGCGGAAGGCCACGTCGTGGACGGCGTAACGGGCGAGCAGCGGCAGCCGGTCCTCGCCGACCGTCCGCAGGTAGCCGTCCAGGGCGCCCGCGACCGCCGTCGCCTCGCGGTCCGCGACCCGGCGCAGCACAGGCGGCGCGTCGGTGAAGCGGCGACCGCCGCCGTCCATGGCCGCCGTGGCCCGCGCCGCGAATCTGGCGCTGGTGTTGCCCATGGCCTTCGCCGCGACCCGCTCGATCGTGCCGAGCAGGTCGCGGGCGTCGGCGTGGGTGACCAGTTCCTCGTCGGCGATGGCGTTCCACGCGTCGAGCACGGGCAGCTTCGCCAGCAGCCGCATCGTCCGCCGGTACGCGCCCACCGCGCCGTACGCCGCCGCCCGGCACACGTCCTCGGCCGCGCCCGCCTCCCGTCCGGCCAGCACCAGCGAGGCCGCGAGCCGCTTGACGTCCCACTCCCAGGGGCCGACGACGGTCTCGTCGAAGTCGTTGATGTCCATGACGAGACGCCCGCGGGCGTCACCGTAGAGGCCGAAATTCGCGGCGTGCGCATCACCGCAGATCTGCGCGCCGACACCGGTCACCGGGCTGTCGGCGAGGTCGGCGGCCATCAGCC
The DNA here is from genome assembly GCF_014596445.1 of Streptomyces sp. CBMA29. Taxonomy (GTDB): domain Bacteria; phylum Actinomycetota; class Actinomycetes; order Streptomycetales; family Streptomycetaceae; genus Actinacidiphila. Next base: position 25,239 of record NZ_MECL01000024.1, read on the forward strand.
CGGCGGACCCGCGCAGGAAGGCGAAGGGGCTCGCCGCCATACGGCCGACGCGCAGCGGTATCAGCTCGGGTATCCGGCCCTCGTTGGAGTCGTGGACGGCCTGGAGCGCGGCCGAGGTCCGGGGGACGGCCGCCGCGAGCGCACCGGCCACCGCCGGGACGACGTCCGCCGTGTCGCGCCGCATACCGGAGGTCGGTCGGCCGTGCGCGGCGCGCGGCACCTTCTCCCGCAGCGCCTTCCCCGCCCGCTTCGGCGACGCCCCGTGCGGCCATCGCGCGAATCCCGCCACATGCGGCACTCTCGAATCCACTGGTCTCCCTCCCCACCGCCCACGTCAACGGACGGACGCCAAATCCCCACCGCTGGGGGTAATCCGGCCAATAGGTCGACCCCGCACAGGGTTTCGTGCTTGCCTTGACGCCAGGACCCTACTCAGCGCCGAACCGCAGGTGCACGACGTTGGACGAGATCACCCGGCAGCCCGCAGCCAGCGACGCAGAACACCGGACGGACCGCTCCGCCCGCTACGAACAGCGCGAACAGCAGGACCTCCACGAGCACCCGGAGCATCCGGAGCGCCCGGAAGACGGGGCCGACCCGTCGGCACAGGCAGCCGAGGCGCGCCAGGACACCGCACAGCCCACGCGGCCCGGCCACCCGCCACCGACCGGCGGCACCGGCACGACCACCACGACGGAGGACGTCGCCACGGACAGGGCCGGTACGGAGAACGTCGATACGGGAAGCGTTGATACGACGAGTGTCCGTACGATCATCGACGACCGCACGGGTACGGGTCAGAACGGTGCGGGTCAGAACGGTACGAGCCCGGACGGTACGGGTCAGAACGGTACGAGCCCCAACGGCCGGAGCCCCCTCGGCGACGGCCTCACCGGCGTGGCCGCCCTCCTACGCCTCGCCGTCCTCTGCGTCGACCCCGACGGCCGGATCTCGTACTGGAACCGCGGTGCGGAGGAGCTGTTCGGGCACCGCTGGGACTACGTCTTCGGCCACCGGGCCTCGGGGCTGCTGACGCCCGCCCGGTCCGCCGCGGGCGCGGCGCACACCTCGTCCTCGCCGCACCAGGACACCCTCGACCTGCTGGACGACCTCACGCAGCCCGCGTGGGCGGGCGCGCTCGCGGCCACCGACCGGGACGGCGCGCTGAAGGACGTCCTGTGGTGGGCGTACCGCGTCGCCGAGCCGGGCGGACGCAGCCTGCTGGCCATCGCGACGCACGCGAAGCCGCTGCGCACGGGCGGCCTGCGGATCGCGCTCGGCGGTCGTTTACTCCCCTACACCGTGGAAGGCCCACAGCGTCAGGACATCTCGGTGGCCGCCGTCCTGGGCAGCGTCGCCGACCCGGCGCAGGCGCTGGCTCTCACGGCACGGCTGGGCACCGTACTGCCCGGCGTCAGCGCGGGACGGCTCGACCGGCTCGTCCGCCAGATCGCGCCGCTCGGTCCCCCGGCGCTCGAAGTGGACGGCGGCACACGGCTCCCGGTCACCCCGCACGACTACGCCCGCATGGCCGCCGCGGCCCGCGCCGACCAGCAGGACCCCTCCCTGCGCAGGGAGTTGCTGCCCGGCCCGCGCCCCGGCCCGGAGGACGCCCCCACCGGCGACCGTTCCAGCGCCTCGTCGCTGACCGCCGTGCCCTTCGCCTCTCTCACCTCCCTGACCTCCGACCCCGACCCCGGCCTCACCCCCGGACCCACCCCCGGCTTCGCACCCGGCCTCGCCCCGGTCCTCAGCGGCCCGCCGTCCGTCCAGCCGCTCGGCACGCCCCCTGGTCAAGCGCCCTTCGGTCAACCGCCTTACGGCCAGGCGCCGTTCGGCCAGGCGCCGTTCGGACAGGAACCCGGCGGCGGCCCCGCGTCCGGCGCCCACCCGCTCGGCGGCCACGTACTCGGCCGCCCCTACGGCGCTCCCCTTCCGGGCACCGCGCTGGACGAGCAGTTGGCGCTGCTGCGCGAGACCGGCGCGGTGGTCGGCTCCACGCTCGACCTCCAGACCACCGCCCGCGAACTGTGCGCGGTGACCGTGCCGCGCTTCGCGGACTTCGCGGCCGTCCTGATCGTGGACCAGCTCTTCTCCGACTCCGAGCCGCCCAAGGACGACCGCCCGGCCGCCACCGTGCTCGTCCGGCGCGTCGCCATCGCCCACGAGGGCCCGCCGGGACCGTGGGAAACGGCCCTGCCGGAGGGCGAGTTGCTCTCGCTCGCCGTCGACGGGATCGTGCCGCGGCTCGGCGACCACGTCCTCGTCCCCGTCGTGGACTCCTCGGTCGCGCCCGACATAGCGCTCGACCTCGGCGTGCCGGCGCTCGGCCCGCTGCTGCCAGGACACTCCATGATCGTGGCGCCGCTCACCGCGCGCGGCACCGTACTGGGCCGGGTCTGCTTCCTGCGCGGCCCCGGCCGCCGCCCGTTCGACGCGCGGGACGCCGCCACCGCCACCGAGGTCGTCGCGCGCGGCGCCGTCCACATCGACAACGCCCGCCTGCACCGCCAGGAATCGCGCGCCGCCGCCACGCTGCAACGCTCGATGATGCCCACCCGGCCGCCGCGGATTCCCGGCGTCCGGATCGCGCACCACTACATGCCGGGGGACCGGCAGGCCCAGGTCGGCGGCGACTGGTTCGACGCCATCCAACTGCCCGGCGGGCGCGTGGCGTTGATCGTCGGCGACGTGATGGGGCACGGCTTGCAGGCCGCGGCCGTGATGGGCCAGTTCCGTACGGCGGTCATCACCATGGCCGCCCTCGACCTGCCGCCCGCCCAGTTGCTGCGACACCTGGACAACCTCGCGCACCGGCTTGGCACCGAACACCTCGCCACCTGCGTCTACGCCGTCTACGACCCGATCCACCGCAGTCTCACGCTCGCCAACGCCGGTCACATCCCGCCGGTTCTGGTCGGGTACGACGGGCGCGGCGAACTGCTGGAGATCCCCGGCGGCGCGCCGATCGGCGTCGGCGGGGTGCCGTTCGAGACGGTGGAGATCCCGGTGCCCGACGGCAGTTGGCTGGTGCTGTGCACGGACGGCCTCGTCGAGGTGCGCGGCCAGGGCATAGACGCGGGGCTCGCCGCGCTGTGCGCCACCGTCATCGAGCCGGAGCAGACCCCCGAGGACGTCTGCGCGCAGATCCTCGCGCGCCTGCACTCGGAGGACCGCAGGGACGATGTGGCGCTGCTCGTCGCCCGGTTCGAGGGCATCGCGTCGCGGGACGTGGCCGAGTGGACGCTGCGGCTCGACCACGCCGAGGTCGCCACCGCCCGCGACCTGACCCGCCGCCAGCTCGTCGCGTGGGGCCTCGAACGCCTCAGCGACACCACGGAGTTGCTGGTCAGCGAGCTGGTCACCAACGCGATCCGGGCCGCCTCGTACGAGGTCGAGCTACGGCTGATGCGGGTCGGGAAGCTGCTGGTCGAGGTGAGCGACGACAACCACAATCTGCCCCAACTGCAACGCGCGGACGCGGACGACGAGCAGGGGCGCGGGCTGGCGCTGGTGTCGAATCTGTCGCGGCGCTGGGGCACCAGCAGGAAGGCGGTCGGGAAGGTCGTCTGGTTCGAACTTCCGTTGCCCGCTTGATACCGTTGCGTCCCACAACGGCGCAGGTGGAGACGGGATGGAGTGGCCGCGATGTCCGCACGGGAGGCGTCCGTGGAGAGCATTCAGCGGGAGTTGACCGCCTTCGCGCGCCGGGCGCGTGCCACGGCCGCGCGCATGCACCCCGAGCTGTCGCTGGTGTCGTTCACCATCCTCGCGCACCTGGAGGAGCAGCAGGGCTGCCGGGCGACGGACCTCGCCGCGCACTATCTGCTCGACAAGTCCACGGTCAGCCGCCAGGTGGCCGCGCTGGAACGGCTCGGGTACATCGAGCGCCGGGTGGACCCCACCGACCACCGCGTGCAGGTGCTGCACCTCGCGCAGCACGGGATCGAGACGCTGGCCGCGGCGCGGGTCAGCCGCAAGGAGATCTTCCAGGAGCGGCTGGCCGCCTGGGGCCCGGAGGATCTGGCGCGCTTCGCCGAGTACCTGGTCCGCTACAACGCGGACGCGGCGGCGCACCCGCTGCCGTAAACCCACCGGCCGGGCTCGTCACACACGGGCGCGTGAAGCACTGGCGCGTGAAGCACGGGTGCCCTGAGCAGAGACGGCCCCGCCCGCGACCTGCACGGTCGCGGGCGGGGCCGCTGCGAGCCCGACTCTACGTCAAGCGCGTCAAGCGCCGCGTCGGAACGACGGCGCTACGTCAGAGGTTGACGCCGAAGTCCTGGGCGATACCGCGCAGGCCGGAGGCGTAGCCCTGGCCGACGGCCCGGAACTTCCACTCGGCGCCGTTGCGGTACAGCTCGCCGAAGACCATCGCGGTCTCCGTGGAGGCGTCCTCGGTGAGGTCGTAGCGGGCGATCTCGGCGCCGCCGGCCTGGTTGACGACGCGGATGAACGCGTTGCGCACCTGGCCGAAGCTCTGCTGACGGCTCTCGCCCTCGTAGATCGAGACCGGGAAGACGATCTTGTCGACCTCGGCGGGCACGGTGGCCAGGTTGATCTTGACCGCCTCGTCGTCGCCCTCGCCCTCACCGGTGAGGTTGTCACCGGTGTGCTCGACGGAGCCGTCCGGGCTCTTGAGATTGTTGAAGAAGATGAAGTGCTTGTCCGACAGGACCTTGCCCGTGGCGTCGAGCAGCAGCGCGCTCGCATCCAGGTCGAAGTCCGAACCGGTGGTCGTGCGCACGTCCCAGCCCAGGCCGACAGTGACCGCCGTGAGTCCGGGGGCCTCCTTGGTCAGTGAGACATTGCCGCCCTTGGAGAGGCTGACACCCATGGTGTATCTCCCTGCTCAATCCGGCGCGGGCCGCGCCACTTGACGATTCCTTTGCCCAATGACTCCAACGCACACCACCCTGCACCGGTTCCCGCCCCGATGCCACCGTTCACCGCCGTTCGATCCGCCGAGCCGCAGCCGATCCGCCGATCCGCCGGCGGACGGCGGCCTGCCGGTCGAACGTGACCTGCCGTGAAACGAGAAACGAACCCCCGGTCGCGACTTTCGTCACTTCCGGAGGTCCGTGTCGTCGGTACTTCTTTGTGCGCGAGGGGGGAGTTGAACCCCCACGCCCTTTCGGGCACTGGAACCTGAATCCAGCGCGTCTGCCTATTCCGCCACCCGCGCATGGGTGTTGTCGTTTGATCCTGACACACGGTGCGGACCGGTGGGTCCGAGTGGTGTGGGAGGGCGTCCCGACATGCAGAAGATTAGCACGAGGTCCGGGGTGGAATCACATGCGTTTCGGGCGGCCCGGGGAGTGCCGGGGGCCGGGCGGGGGCAGGTGGGAGAGGGACCCGGAGGCGGTGCGGGACACTGGGAGGGGACAGGGCGGCGGTGAACGACGGCGAACCGGGCACCATGGACAGAACGCGCATCTACCATCCCAGTGGGGGACGGCGGAGGAGGCGCGGGCGGTGTGAGGGTTGACACTGCCCGGTCCAGGGGATTCGGGGAACCACAGGTTTTTCCCGTGCGTGGATACGATCAGTAAGCAGTATCGGAAATCGTTGGGCCGGAAGGTCGCGAGGAGGGAGGTGCCCCGTGGGAGTACTGAAGCGCTTTGAGCAGCGCCTGGAGGGCCTGGTGAACGGCACCTTCGCCAAGGTGTTCAAGAGCGAGGTGCAGCCCGTCGAGATCGCGGGCGCGCTCCAGCGCGAGTGCGACAACAACGCCACGATCTGGAACCGTGACCGCACCGTCGTACCCAACGACTTCATCGTGGAGCTCAGCTCCGGCGACTTCGAGCGGCTGAGCCCGTACGCGGTGCAGCTCGGCGACGAGCTGGCCGGGATGGTCCGCGACTACGCCAAGCAGCAGCGCTACACGTTCATGGGCACCATCAAGGTGCACCTGGAGCGGGCCGACGACCTGGACACCGGGCTCTACCGGGTACGCAGCCGCACGCTGGCCTCCAGCGAGTCGCAGCACCAGCAGCACCAGCAGCAGCCGCAGGCCGCCCACCAGGCCCCGGCCGCCCCCGCGTATCAGCAGGGCCAGCAGCAGGCGCCCCAGCGTCCGGCCTACGGACAGCCGAGCAGCCCCCAGCGGCCCTCGGGTCCGCCGCCGATGCCCGCGGCCCCGCCCCCCGGCGGCGGCGGTGGCGCCCGTCACGGTGTGGCGCCCGTCACGCGGCTGCCCGGCGCCGGCGCTCCCGCGGGCGGCTCCGGCGCGGCCACCCGCCGCTGGATCGAGATCAACGGCAACCGCCACCAGATCTCCCGCTCGACGCTCGTTCTCGGCCGTTCCACCGAGGCCGACGTGCGGGTGGACGACCCGGGCGTATCGCGCAAACACTGCGAGATCCGGGTCGGAACGCCGTCCGTGGTCCAGGACCTCGGGTCGACAAACGGCATTGTGGTGGACGGACAGCACACCACGCGCGCTACGCTCCGCGACGGCTCCCGCATTGTCGTGGGGAGCACCACCATCGTGTACAGGCAAGCCGAAGGGTGAAGCGGGGGCAATGTCAGAGCTGACCCTGACGGTCATGCGGTTGGGTTTCCTCGCCGTTCTGTGGCTGTTCGTGATCGTCGCGGTGCAGGTCATCCGCAGCGACCTCTTCGGTACCCGGGTGACCCAGCGAGCGGCGCGCCGCGGGGACGGCCAGTCGCGCCCTCCGCAGCAGCGCCAGCAGCAGGCCGCCGCCGCGCAGGCCCAGCCGCGGCAGCAGCCGCAGAACGGCCGCCAGCGCCGCGGCGCCCCCACCAAACTGGTGGTCGCCGAGGGCTCGCTGGCGGGGACGACGGTCGCGTTGCAGGGCCAGACGATCACCCTCGGCCGGGCACATGACTCGACGATTGTGCTCGACGACGACTACGCGTCCAGTCGGCATGCCAGGATCTACCCGGACCGCGACGGCCAGTGGATCGTCGAGGACCTCGGATCCACGAACGGCACCTATCTGGACCGGAACCGGCTGACCACGCCGACCCCTGTCCCGCTGGGTGCGCCGATCCGCATCGGCAAGACCGTCATCGAGCTGCGGAAGTAGTCGCACTATGGGCGAGCGGAGCCACGACGCGCGAGCGAGAGGGTGGGCAGCGTGCGGATGTACCCGGAGCCGACGGGGGAGGTGCGCATGTCTTTGAGCCTGCGTTTCGCCGCCGGTTCGCACAAGGGCATGATCCGCGAGGGGAACGAGGACTCCGGCTACGCCGGTCCGCGTCTGCTCGCGATTGCCGACGGCATGGGCGGACAGGCCGCCGGTGAGGTCGCCTCGTCCGAGGTGATCTCCACCATCGTCACGCTCGACGACGACATCCCCGGCTCCGACATCCTCACCTCGCTCGGCACCGCCGTACAGCGGGCCAATGACCAACTGCTGCACATGGTCCAGGAGGACCCGCAGCTCGAAGGCATGGGCACCACGCTGACCGCGCTGCTGTGGACGGGCCAGCGGCTCGGCCTGGTGCACGTCGGCGACTCCCGCGCGTATCTCCTGCGGGACGGCGTCCTCACCCAGATCACCCAGGACCACACCTGGGTGCAGCGGCTGGTCGACGAGGGCCGGATCACCGAGGAGGAGGCCACCACCCACCCGCAGCGCTCCCTGCTGATGCGCGCGCTGGGCAGTGGCGAACACGTCGAGCCCGACCTGTCGATCCGCGAGGTGCGGGTCGGCGACCGGTATCTGATCTGCTCCGACGGCCTGTCCGGCGTCGTCAGCCACCAGACGCTGGAGGACACCCTCGCCGGGTACCAGGCGCCGCACGAGACCGTGCAGGAGCTGATCCAGCTCGCGCTGCGCGGCGGCGGACCCGACAACATCACCTGCATCGTCGCGGACGTGCTGGACACCGACGACGGCGACACGCTGGCGGCGCAGCTCAACGACACCCCGGTGGTCGTCGGCGCGGTCGCCGAGACCCAGCTCCCGCTGAGCGACCCGCGGCACCTCCAGACCCCGGCGGGACGCGCCTCCGAGCTAGGCCGTACGCCCCCGCCGCAGCAGCAGGGCCCCGCGGGCTCCTTCGGCCCGCCCGGCAGCGGCGACCCCGGCGCGGCCGGCGCCGCGCCGCTGGGCAGCTTCGGGTCGTACGACGAGGACGGCGAGGGAAAGCCCGCCAAGTCCCGTAAGTGGCCCAAGCGCACGGCGATCACCGTGATCGTGCTCGCCGTCGTCGCCGGCGGTCTGTACGGCGGCTACGCGTGGACGCAGACGCAGTACTACGTCGGCGCCAAGGGCAACCACGTGGCCGTGTACCAGGGCATCGACCAGAAGCTGGCCTGGATCAAGCTGTCGAAGGTCCACAAGGACCGCCCCGACATCGAACTCAAGTACCTGCCGGCCTACCAGCAGAAGCAGGTCCAGGACACCATCGCGCTCAGCAGTCTCGGCCAGGCGAACGACAAGGCCGACGAGCTGGCGACGCAGGCCGGTGTCTGCAAGAAGGTCGCGACGGCCAAGACCCTCGCCGACCAGGCCAAGGCGGCGGCGAAGGCCGCCGAGGACAAGATGCCCGCAGCGGGCACCAACGGCACGCCGGGTGCGAAGAAGAGCAGCGCCACCCCGACGGCGGACCCCACGCCGCCGCTGACGCCCGACGAGAAGAAGCTGGCCCAGCAGTGCGGTACGAGCCAGCAGTAGCGGCTGGTCGCGCACCGGAAACCCCGCGGGGACCGGCGAGCGGGCCGGCGGCGGGACCAGCAGGAGGAGTGGGCTCGTCATGAGCGCCAGCAACACCACCACCATCACGTCGATCGGCGCGCCCAACCGTCGTAACACCGAACTGGCGCTGCTGATCTTCGCGGTGCTCATCCCGGTCTTCGCCTATGCCAACGTCGGGCTCGCCAAGCACGACTCGGTCCCGGCCGGGCTGCTCGGTTACGGCCTCGGCCTCGGCCTGCTCGCCGGGATCGCGCACCTGCTGGTCCGTAAATTCGCGCCGTACGCCGACCCGCTGATGCTGCCGATCGCCACGCTGCTCAACGGCCTCGGCCTGGTGCTGATCTGGCGGCTCGACCAGGAGCCGACGCTGGGCAAGGCCATGGCGCCCAACCAGCTCATGTGGTCCACGCTCGGGGTGGCGCTCTTCGTCGGCGTCCTGGTCTTCCTCAAGGACCACCGCATCCTCCAGCGGTACACGTACATCTCGATGATGGTGGCGCTGGCCCTGCTGGTCGCGCCGATCTTCTTCCCCGGGGTGAACGGCGCGAAGATCTGGATCACGCTGCCGGGCATCGGCTCGCTCCAGCCCGGTGAGTTCGCGAAGATCGTCATCACCGTCTTCTTCGCCGGATACCTGATGGTCAAGCGGGACGCGCTGGCGCTCGCCAGCCGCCGCTTCATGGGCCTGTACCTGCCGCGTGGCCGCGACCTCGGCCCGATCCTGGTGATCTGGGGCATCAGCCTGCTGATCCTGGTCTTCGAGACCGACCTCGGCACCTCGCTGCTCTTCTTCGGCCTGTTCGTGATCATGCTGTACGTCGCCACCGAGCGGACCAGCTGGATCGTCTTCGGTCTGCTGCTCAGCGCGGGCGGCGCGGTCGTCGTCTCCTCGATCGAGCCGCACGTCAAGGAGCGCGTCCACAACTGGCTGCACCCGCTGCAACTGGCGTCCAACGGCGGTGTCACCGAGACCGCGCAGACGATGTACGCGTTCGGCTCCGGCGGCATCTTCGGCTCGGGACTCGGCCAGGGCTACTCCCGGCTGATCGGCGGCATCGCCCCGAAGAGCGACTACATCCTTGCCACCGTCGGCGAGGAGCTGGGCCTGGCGGGCCTGATGGCCGTCCTGCTGCTGTACGCCCTGCTGATCGAGCGCGGTGTGCGGACGGCGCTCGCGGCCCGCGACCCGTTCGGCAAGCTGCTGGCGATCGGCCTGTCGGGCGCCTTCGCGCTCCAGGTCTTCGTGGTCGCGGGCGGCGTCACCGGGCTCATCCCGCTGACCGGTATGACCATGCCGTTCCTGGCACAGGGCGGTTCCTCGGTGATCGCCAACTGGGCGCTGGTCGCGATCCTGCTGCGGATCAGCGACACCGCCCGCCGACCGGCCCCGAGCCCGGCCCCCTCCCCCGATGCCGAACCGACCCAGGTGGTGCGCACCCAGTGAACAAGCCTCTCCGACGGGTCGCGGTCTTCTGCGGCCTGCTCGTCCTCGCCCTTCTGCTGCGCGTGAACTACGTGCAGTTCGTCCAGGCCGACCAGCTCTCCAACGACGTGCACAACCGCCGGGTCGCCATCAACCAGTACGCCCAGCCGCGCGGCGACATCATCGTCGACGGCGGCAAGGCGATCACCGGCCACACCGAGACCACCGGCAGCGACTTCAAGTTCAAGCGGACCTACGTCGACGGCCCGATGTGGGCGCCGGTCACCGGCCACGCCTCGCAGGCGTTCGGCACCACCTTCCTCGAAGGCGTCGAGGACAAGTTCCTCACCGGCAACGACGACCGGCTGTTCTTCAACCGCACCATCGACCTGCTGACCGGCAAGGAGAAGCAGGGCGGCAACGTCGTCACCACGCTGAACTCCAAGGCGCAGAAGGCCGCGTTCCAGGGCCTGGGGGACAAGAAGGGCGCGGTCGTCGCCATCGACCCCGGCACCGGCGCGATCCTGGCCATGGCGAGCACCCCGTCGTACGACCCGTCGACCATCGCGGGCAACTCCAAGACCGACGAGAAGAACTGGGTCGCGCTCGACAAGAAGAACGACCCGAACGACCCGACGCAGAACCGCGCGCTGCGCCAGACGTACCCGCCGGGTTCGACGTTCAAGCTGGTGACGGCCGCCGCGGCGCTGGAGAGCGGCAAGGTGACGGACATCAACGGCAAGACCGACACCCCGCTGCCCTACACGCTGCCCGGCACCACCACCGAGCTGAAGAACGAGGGCAACATCCCCTGCAAGGACGCGACGCTCGTCAACGCGCTCAAGTACTCGTGCAACACGGTCTTCGGCAAGCTGGGCGCCGACATGGGGCAGCAGACCATGGTGGACGAGGCCGAGAAGTTCGGCTTCAACAAGGAGCAGTTCATCCCGGTCCGCGCGGACGCCAGCAACTTCGACACGAAGATGACCAAGGACCAGGTGGCGCTCTCCTCCATCGGCCAGTTCGACACCGCGGCCACCCCGCTCCAGATGGCGATGGTCGCCTCGGCCATCGCCAACAACGGCAAGCTGATGAAGCCGTACATGGTCGACAAGCTGGTGGCGCCGAATCTGAGCACCATCTCGCAGACCAACCCGAGTGAGCTGTCGCAGCCGCTGTCGCCGGAGAACGCGCAGAAGCTCCAGTCGATGATGGAGACGGTGGTCAACTCCGGCACCGGCACCAACGCCAAGATCTCCGGCGTCAAGGTCGGCGGCAAGACCGGCACCGCCCAGAACGGCATCAACAACAAGGGCACGCCGTACGCCTGGTTCGTCTCGTACGCGATGACCGACCAGGGGTCGCCGGTGGCGGTCGCGGTCGTCGTCGAGGACGGCGCGGCCAACCGCGACGACATCAGCGGTGGCGGCCTGGCCGCCCCGATCGCCAAGAAGGTCATGGAGGCCGTCCTCAACAAGTGAGGTTCGGCCCCGCGCATCCGGCAAGGACACGGGCCCTGGCACCGGCCGGGTACGGGCCCAGGTACCGGTCGGGTATCGGCGGGCGGGCAGGGCGCGAAGGGACCAGAAACGCCCGGTAGCGTATGCCCGAGCATTCGCAGGGCACGGCATTACCGGTTTTGGGTCAAGAACGGGTTTGAGGAGAGGGCAGAGCTATGGAAGAGCCGCGTCGCCTCGGCGGCCGGTACGAGCTGGGCTCAGTGCTCGGCCGTGGTGGCATGGCCGAGGTGTACCTCGCCCATGACACTCGGCTCGGCCGCACTGTCGCCGTGAAGACGCTGCGGGTGGACCTCGCCCGCGACCCGTCGTTCCAGGCCCGGTTCCGCCGAGAGGCCCAGTCGGCCGCCTCGCTCAACCACCCGTCGATCGTCGCCGTGTACGACACCGGCGAGGACTACGTCGACGGGGTCTCGATCCCGTACATCGTCATGGAGTACGTGGACGGCTCCACCCTGCGTGAGCTGCTGCACTCCGGGCGCAAGCTGCTGCCCGAGCGGTCGCTCGAAATGACCGTCGGCATCCTCCAGGCGCTGGAGTACAGCCACCGGGCGGGCATCGTCCACCGCGACATCAAGCCCGCGAACGTCATGCTGACCAGGACCGGCCAGGTCAAGGTCATGGACTTCGGCATCGCCCGCGCCATGGGCGACTCCGGTATGACCATGACGCAGACCGCGGCCGTGATCGGCACCGCGCAGTACCTCTCCCCCGAGCAGGCCAAGGGCGAGCAGGTCGACGCCCGCTCCGACCTGTACTCGACCGGCTGCCTGCTGTACGAGCTGCTGACCGTACGGCCGCCCTTCGTCGGCGACTCACCGGTCGCGGTCGCGTACCAGCACGTGCGCGAGGACCCGCAGCCGCCGTCGGTGTACGACCCCGAGGTCACGCCCGCGATGGACGCGATCGTCCTCAAGGCGCTGACCAAGGACCCGAACTACCGCTACCAGTCGGCCGACGAGATGCGCGCCGACATCGAGGCGGCCCTCGACGGGCAGCCGGTGGCCGCCACGGCGGCGATGGGCTCGGTCGGCTACGGGTACGGCTACCCGGACAGCCAGCCCACCACGGCGCTGCCGTCGCAGAACGACCAGCACACGTCCATGCTGCCGCCGCTGCGCGAGGAGGACGGCGGTTACGGCTACGACGACCGCCCGGACCGCCGCCGGCAGAAGAAGGGCGGCAACAACACCTCCACGGTGCTGCTGGTCGTCGCGGGCGTCCTGGTCCTGGTCGGTGCGATCTTCCTGGGCAAGGCGCTGTTCAGCGGCAACGGCAACGGCGGCGGCGGCACCGTGCCGAATCTGGTCGGCGCCACGCTCACCGACGCGCAGGCCAAGGCGACCAACGTCGATCTGAAGGTCGCCCAGGGTCCGGCCGAGTTCTGCGACAACGTCGACAAGGACCTGGTCTGCAAGCAGACCCCGGCCGCCGACGCCGCGATCCCCGACAACAAGACGGTCACGATCGTCCTGTCCAAGGGCCAGGCGCCGATCGAGGTCCCTGACGTCAAGAACGACAAGTACGACTCCGCCGCGGCCCAGCTCACCGCCAAGGGCTTCGACGTCAAGCGCAAGCCCAAGACGACCACCACGGACGACCCGGACACCGTCCTCGCCCAGGACCCGAAGGCCGGTACGAAGCAGCCCAAGGGCACGACGATCACCCTGACGGTGGCGGAGGCCCCCGAGAAGAAGGCGCCCACTGACGTCAAGGGCGTCCCGTACGACAACGCGGTCGCCCAGCTCAAGGCGCAGGGCTTCACCAACATCCGCAAGGCCCCCCAGGACGTCCCCTCGGACACGACCGCCAAGGGCAGCGTCACCTCCCAGACCCCGGACCCGGGCGCGGGCCCGGTGTCCCTGGACACCTCGATCGTCCTGACGGTCTCGTCGGGCGCGCCGCCGACGCCGGACCCGCAGAAGACGATGCCTGGTGACCTGATGGGCAAGAAGGTGGGGGATGCGAAGAACGAGCTCAACGGGCTCGGCCTCAACCTCCAGGTCACCGCGGTCGACCCGGGCGGGAATCCGGTCGGCGACAACGCCATGGTCATCTCGGTCGACCCCGGCGCGGGCAGCCAGCTCCAGGAAGGCCAGACGGTGAAACTCACGGCTTTCCCCGGCGACGGGGGTAACGGCTAACCGCTGAAGCCCCCGGCCTCCGGCAGATCACGCGAAGGGGCGGCCCGCACACGAGGTGTGCGGGCCGCCCCCTTGTCGTATCGCCCCGTCTACCGCAGCTCGGCGGGCAGCGTACGGGCCGCGTTGACCTTCTCCGTGCGGACGAGTTCGCCCCAGACGATGTAGCGGTAGCGGGAGGTGTAGACGGGGGTGCAGGTCGTGAGGGTGATGTAGCGGCCCGGCGTGGTCTTGCCGGACTCCTTGGGGACCTGGTCGGTGACGGCGACGTTGTACTTCGAGGTCTGGTCGAGGATCTTGTAGACCTTGTAGACGTACCAGGTGTCCTTCGACTCGAAGACGATCGGGTCGCCGTCGTGGATCTTGTTGATGTTGTGGAATTTGGCGCCGTGGCCGTCGCGGTGGGCGGCCAGCGTGAAGTTTCCGGTCTTGGCGGTCGGCAGCGCGGCGGGGACGGGGTCGGTGTAGTAACCGGCGACACCCTCGTTGAGGACCTTGGTCGAGGTGCCCTTCTTGACCAGCACCTCGTAGTCCTTGCCCATGGCGGGGACGTGCAGGAAGCCGATGCCGTCCTTGGTGTCGAGATTCCCCGGTCCCGCGTCGGGCGTCTGTTCCCAGTCCTGGCGGACCTTGTCCGCCGCCTTGTGCTCATGGCGGTCGGCGAGGACGTTGGTCCACCACAGCGAGTAGGCGACGAACAGCGCGAGCACCAGGCCTGCGGTGATGAGGAGTTCGCCGATGACGCTGATGGTGGCCGCGATGGGCCCCCGGCCGCCGCGTTTGGTCGTGGTCACGCCGTTCCGTTCCTCAAGTTCCGCGAGTTCCGCGTCGAGCATGGATCACTCCACCAGCGCGTCGGGCTTGCCCTTGCTGCGCGGCCGTTCCTCGGTCAGCTTTCCCCAGACGATCAACCGGTTGGTGCTGGTGAATTCGGGGGTGCAGGTGGTCAGCGTCAGATAGCGGCCGGGCCCGGTGAAGCCGGAGCCGGTCGGCACCGGCTTGATCACGCTGATGTTGGACGGCGGGGTGGACGCCAGCGAACTGGTGATCGCGTACGTGTAGTAGGTGTCCGCCGTCTCGACCACGACCTTGTCACCGGGCACCAGGTGGTTGATGTAGCGGAACGGTTCACCGTGGGTGTTGCGGTGGGCGGCGACCGCGAAGTTGCCGGTCTTGTCCCACGGCATCGCGGTGTTCAACGCCCCGTCGTAGTGACCGATCATGCCCTTGTCCAGCACATTGTGCTTCGAGACGCCTTGCGCGATGGGCGCCTTGACGTCCAGCTTGGGGATGTACATGATCGCGAAGCCCTGGCCTGGCGAGAAGGTGCCGGGGACCCGGTTCGGGTCGTCCTTCGTGGCGTCCCACTGGTGCTGGAGGCTGTTCGCGGCGCCGCTGGCCTGCTGGTGCGCGCGGACGTTGGTCCACCAGAGCTGGTACGTGACGAACAGCAGCATCAGCACGCCGGTGGTGATGAACAGCTCACCGACGATACGGCTGACGACGACCGCCGGGCTCTCCTTGGCGGCCTTCGCGGCCCTGCGGGCCTCGACCCGGCTGAGCGGGGCGCCGCCGCCTGCGGCGGGGGCCGCACCGGCCGCGGCCCCGGGC
>NZ_MECL01000025.1 GCF_014596445.1 Streptomyces sp. CBMA29
GCCGCCGACCGCGGCGGGCAGCGCGAGCCCCGGCAGGCCGAGCGCCCGCGCGAGATGGCGCCACAGCGCCTCGTCGTGCCCCGCCGCCGTGGCGACGGCGGCGCGCACATCGTCGGGACCACAGCGTTTGTGCAGCAGGTCCCGCAATGTGCGCCGGATTTCGGCCTGCTCGTCGGTGAACGCGGCGTCCATCGGCCGCTCCTCCCTGCCACGACTGCGATCTGACGGGGCGTCATCTTAGGTGTCCCCCGCCACGATGCCCAGGCCCGTGCACCGCCGATACGCGATCCGACCGCAAGGCCGCACCTGGTGACGGTCGCCCCACCGGCACCTGGGCGGATAAGTGAACCCGTAACACCGCACGGCCGCCACCTCTACGGGTCCCGTAGGGACCGCCCGCGCGGGACCGTTACGCCGACCCGCCCCGGCCACCCGCGCACGCCCCCGCACTGACGCGCGCACCCTGGCGGGGCATCATGTCCCGCATGACCAGCAGCAGCCAGCCGCCGGGGGCGCCGCGGCGCAGCGCCCTCCGCCGCTTCCTCTCCCCCGGCCCCGACTCCTCGACGACCCAGCTCAGGGCGTACGCGTGGACGTGGGCGATCTTGCTGGCGGTGTGGATCAGCGCGCAGTTCTGGGCGCATCCGGACGGGTCGCGCAGGGCGCTGTACATCGTGCTGTCACTGGTCTCGATCACGCAGGCGCTGAGCGCGCTCGCACTGCTGAGCAAGCGGTCGGGCAGGCGGCG
Organism: Streptomyces sp. CBMA29; assembly: GCF_014596445.1. GTDB lineage: Bacteria > Actinomycetota > Actinomycetes > Streptomycetales > Streptomycetaceae > Actinacidiphila. The sequence continues at coordinate 749 of NZ_MECL01000025.1, forward strand.
CTGAACCCGCACCGGGGCCGTATCGCCGCCACCTGAATCTGATGTACCGTCAGATTCATGGCTCAACGCCCCCGTGGACAACGTGCTGTGGCGGTCGTCGGCGTCGCCCTGTCGGAGTGCGGACGGGTGGACGACGCCACCGCGTACGCGCTGCACGCGCAGGCGGCCAGGCGCGCGCTCGCCGACTCCGGCCTTGACCGGGCCGTGGTGGACGGCCTGGCCTCCGCGGGGCTCGGCACGCTGGCGCCGGTCGAGGTGGCCGAGTATCTGGGACTGCGGCCGACCTGGGTGGACTCCACGGCCGTGGGCGGCTCGACGTGGGAGGTGATGGCCGCGCACGCGGCGGACGCCATAGCCGCGGGCCATGCCAACGCCGTGCTGCTCGTCTACGGCTCCACCGCCCGCGCCGATCTCAAGGCGGGCCGGCGTACCGCCAATCTGTCCTTCGGGGCGGGCGGCCCGCTCCAGTTCGAGGTCCCCTACGGCCACACGCTGATCTCCAAGTACGCGATGGCCGCGCGGCGCCATATGCACGAGTACGGCACCACCTTGGAGCAACTCGCCGAAGTCGCCGTCCAGGCGCGGTCGAACGCGGCCCGTAATCCCGACGCCATGTACCGCGCGCCCATCACCGTGGACGAGGTGCTGTCGGGGCCGATGATCGCGGACCCGTTCACCAAGCTGCACTGCTGCCTGCGCTCCGACGGCGGCGGCGCCGTATTGCTGGCGGCCGAGGAATATGTGACGGATTGCGCCAAGCCGCCGGTGTGGGTGCTGGGCAGCGGCACCTCGGTGTCGCACACGTCGATGGCGCAGTGGCCGGACTTCACCGTCTCCCCCGCCGCGGTCTCGGGACGGCTGGCCTTCGAGCGCGCCGGGGTGACGCCCGCGGAGATCGACCTGGCGGAGATCTACGACGCCTTCACCTATATGACGCTGGTAACGCTGGAGGATCTGGGGTTCTGCGCCAAGGGCGAGGGCGGCGCCTTTGTGGCGGACGGGCGGCTGACGGTGGACGGGGCACTGCCGGTGAACACCGACGGCGGCGGCCTGTCCGCCTGCCACCCCGGTATGCGCGGGCTGTTCCTGCTGGTCGAGGCCGTACGGCAGTTGCGCGGCGAGGCGGGTGAGCGGCAGGTGCGCAAGGCGGGCGGACGGCTGCCGGAGCTGGCCGTCGCGTCGGGGACCGGCGGCTGGTTCTGCTCCTCCGGCACGATGGTGCTCGGCCGGGGCTGAGGCCGGCGGTCCGAACGGGCCCGTGCCGGTGTCCCGGCCCTGCGCGGCCGGGTGCGCCCGATAACCTTCCCGCGTGCTGCGACGTCTCCTGCTGCCCGCCGTGTGCACCGCCGCGCTGGTCCTGGTGTCGGTGCTGCTGCCCGGCGCCGGACACCCGCGTACGGCGCCGCACTGGACGAACAGGGCCGCCGCGAGCTTCTGGACTCCCGAGCGGATGGCCGACTCCATGCCGTCGTCGGTCCGGCAGCTCGGTCCGGCGGCGGAACCGGGCGCCGTGCCGGGGCCGTTCACCCGCTCCGAGACCGCGACGCACTTCGGGGGCGTCCCGACCGTCGGCATGCTCTTCTCAGTCGACGGCGACATGACCGCGCACTTCTGCACCGCGAGCGTCGTGCACAGCCCCGGCCGCGACCTGATCCTGACCGCGGCGCACTGCCGACCGGGAGCGAACATCGGCTTCGTACCGCAGTTCCGCGCGGGTGCGGCCCGGCAGCCGTACGGGATCTGGGCCGTCTCGCAGGTCTTCACCGACGCGCGCTGGGCGCCCGCGGACGACGCGGAATCCGCCTACGACTTCGCCTTCGCCCGGGTCGCGCCGGACGCGGACGGGCGGCGGATCGAGGAGGTGACGGGCGCCAATCGCCTGACCCGTACACCCGGCTTCCACAACCGCGTCACCGTCATCGGCTACCCGCGCACCTCCGACGACCCGTCCGACGAGGCGATCACCTGCACGACGACCACCTCGCGGCTCGAAGGGCTGCGCCAATTGCAGCTGGTGTGCGCGGGGTACTTCGCCGGCACCTCCGGCAGCCCGTGGCTGCTCGACTACAACACCCGTACCAAGAGCGGCGGTGTCATCGGCCTGATCGGCGGCGAGGACGAGGGCGGGCTGTCCGACCGGATCTCGTACAGCCCCTTCTTCGACGACGCGATCCAGGCGCTGTACCGGAAGGCGGTACGGGCCCGGTCGCATACGCCGCACATGGTGACGGCCAAGCGCTGACGCCCGCCTCACGCGAGCGGCAGGGGCTCAGGCCGGGCGGAAGACGGGGATCACGGGCTGGTCCTCGGGCGGGGTTCCCGCGTCCGCGCCACGGCGGAAATCCGCCCTCAACGGCATGCCGATCCGTAATCCTTGCGCCGCGCAGCCGATGACTTCCGTCATCATGCGCGGCCCTTCGGCGAGGTCGACGACAGCGGCTACGTAGGGGAGGCGGTCGCGGAACGGCGGCAGGTCGTTGAGGTGGACGACCGACCAGGTGTAGAGGGCGGCGAGGCCGGAGGCGGTCTCCCAGACCACGTCCTCGCTCCAGCAGTACGGGCAGAATTCGCGCGGGTAGTGGTGCGCGGCGCCGCATCCGTCGGCCCGGCAGCGCCGGATGAGCAGCCGCCCCTCGGCCGCCGCGTCCCAGTAAGCGCGGGTGAAGGGGTCGGCCTGCGGCAGGTCGAACCGCGCCGCGCCGCTCACCGGAACAGTCCGAAGGCGTCGTCCAGCGACCACGTCTGCCAGCTCACGGCGAAGAACGCGACGAGCGAGATCAGCGCCATCATCGCGTTCTGCCCCTGCTCGGCCCAGTCGTGGATCATCAGGACGAGATAGAGCAGGTTCAGCAGCAGGCCGCCGACGAGGGCGACGGGGGTGAGCAGGCCGGTGATCAGGCCGAGCCCGAGGGCGAGTTCGGCGTAGACCACGACGTACGCCATCAGGCGCGGGCGCGGGGCGACGACCGCCGCGAAGCCGGAGCGCACGAAGGACCAGCGGTGCCGCTCGGCCACATCGGCGGCCCAGGCGATGCCCGTGCCGCGCGCGAACCACGCCTTCTTGTCCTTGTGCCGCCAACTCTCCAGCCACCACAACCCCAGCCCTATGCGCAGTACGGCCAGCCATTCCGGGCCGCTGAGCCAGATCGCGCGCATGCCGGACCTCCTCCGAATCTGACGGTACGTCAGTTCAGCGGACAGTGGGCGGTGTGCGCAAGAGGCCGGACCAAACCTCGCCGACCGATCCGTTCCGGGCTACGCTCACACGCGCGCGAGCAGTTACCTTCCGGTACCGCCGCAACTCGTTCTCGTACGACTTTCAGGCCCCGGGAGTTCTCCATGTCCCACCTCAGCAAGGCCGGTTCGGGCACGCCCGCGAGCAGCGCGACCGCCGAGCCGGACGCCATCGTCATCGGCGCGGGACCCGGCGGCCTGGCCGCCGCGGCCGCGCTCAGACAGCGAGGGGTACGCCCCCTGGTGCTGGAGCGCTCGGAACACCTCGGCGCCTCCTGGCGCGCCCACTACGACCGGCTGCGGCTGCACACCACACGCCGGCTGTCCGCGCTGCCCGGCCTGCAGATCCCGCGCGCGTACGGCCGTTGGGTCGCCCGCGACGACGTGGTGCGCTACCTGGAGCAGTACGCCGAGCACCACGACCTGGACATCACCACCGGCATAGCGGTGGAGCGCGTCGACCGCGCCGCGTCGGGCTCGGGCTGGGAACTGCCCGCCAACGGCGGCCGGGTGCTGACCTCGCCGGTGGTCGTCGTCGCCACCGGCCACAACCACGCGCCGCACGTACCGGACTGGGAGGGCCGCGACACCTTCCCCGGCGAACTCCTGCACTCCGCCGCCTACCGCAACGCCGCCCCCTACGCCGGACGCGACGTGCTCGTCGTCGGCGTCGGCAACAGCGGCGCCGAGATCGCCGTCGACCTCGTAGAAGGCGGCGCCGCCCGGGTACGGCTCGCGGTCCGCACCCCGCCGCACATCATGCGCCGCTCCACGGCGGGCTGGCCCGCGCAGGCCAGCGGCATCCTGTGCCGACGGCTGCCGACCCGCGTCGTCGACCGCGTCGCCCCGTACATCGAGCGGGCCAGCGTGCCCGACCTGTCGGCGTACGGCCTGCCCCGCCCGGAGACCGGCCTGTACGAGTGCGTGCTCGACGGCTCCATCCCCGTGCAGGACGTGGGCCTGATCGAGGCCGTACGCGCCCGGCGGGTCGAACCCGTCGCCGCCGTCGAGCGTTTCGACGGCGACAAGGTGCACCTGGCAGACGGCTCGCAGATCAGCCCCGAGGTCGTCATCGCCGCCACCGGGTACCGGCGCGGCCTCGAACCGCTCGTCGGCCATCTCGGCGTACTCGACGGGCGCGGGCGCCCGGTCGTGCACGGCGCCCGCTCCCCCAAGGGCGCCCCCGGCCTGTACTTCACCGGATTCACCAACCCCATCAGCGGCATGTTCCGCGAAATGGCCATCGACGCCCGCCGGATCGCCCGGAAGGTGTCCCACACCCGCTGACCCGTACGCGCCCGCTCCGTACGCACCGCCGCGGCGACCGGTCGTGCGCGCGCTGACGCACGCCCGCTCCCCCACCCCCTCTCTCCCCATGGCCGCCGACCCACTTGGGCGCCCCGAATCCCGCACCCCCGCGAGGGCCCGGACGCCGCGCGTCCGCACCCCGCGCGGGGCCGCACATTTCTTTTCCGTGACCCGACTGTTCCTGACAGGTCGTCAGTTCAGTAATCTGACTATGCGTCAGCTCTGTAGACCCAGCAGCAGGAGGGGGCGAGACCGATGCTCGGATCCACGTTCAGCACCCGCAGTCCCGGCCCGGGGCCCGTCGCGCGCGGCGGGCCGGACACCGATGTCGGCGGCCGTCCGCTGCACGCCCCCGTACCCGACCTCGACCGGTTCTTCCGGCCACGGACGGTGGCGGTGGTCGGCGCGTCCGACACCGAGGGGCGGCCCAACACCGGCATCACGCGACAGCTCCTGACCTGGTCGCAGCGGGTCGGCGCCCAGTTGCTGCCGGTCAATCCCGGCCGGGAGACCGTCTTCGGCCTGCCCTGCCACGCCTCGGTGACCGACCTCCCGGAGGACGTGGACCTGGCCGTGCTGCTGGTCGCCGACCCGCTGCCGGTGATCGAGCGACTGGGCGAGGCGAAGGTCTCCTTCGCCGTGGCCTTCGCCTCCGGCTTCGCCGAGACCGGCGCCGAGGGCGCGGCGGCCCAGACCCGGCTGGCCGAGGTCGTCGCCCGCTCCGGCATGCGGCTGCTCGGGCCGAACACCAACCTCAACGCCTTCGAGGAGTTCCGCGAGGACCTCACGGGACCCGCCATCGCGCTGATCACCCAGTCCGGCCACCAGGGCCGCCCCCTGCACTCCCTCCAGCAGCTCGGCATCCGGCTCAGTCACTGGGCGCCCACCGGCAACGAAGCGGACCTGGAGACCGCCGACTTCATCTCCTACTTCGCCGGGCAGCCCGAGGTCGGCGCCATCGCCGCGTATGTGGAAGGGCTCAAGGACGGCCGGTCGTTCTGCCTCGCCGCCGACCGCGCCGCCCGGCGCAAGGTGCCGGTGGTGATGGTCAAGGTGGGCCGCACCGACGCCGGGGCCAGGACCGCCGCCTCGCACACCGGCAAGCTCACCGGCACCGATTCCGTGATCGACGCCGCCCTGCGGCAGTTCGGCGTGATCCGCGTCGACGGGCTCGACGAACTCCAGGACACCGCGGCCCTGCTGGCCCGCGCCCGGCCGCCCGCCGCGGACGGGGTCGTCGTCTACTCCATATCCGGCGGCACCGGCGCGCACTTCGCCGACCTGGCCACCTCGGCCGGGCTGCGGCTGCCCGCGCTGTCGGAGGCCAAGCGCACCGAACTCCACCAGTGGATCCCGGACTACCTCAACGTCGCCAACCCGGTCGACAACGGCGGCCACCCGGTGGGCGACTGGCGCGGCCGGAAGATCATCGACGCGATCCTGGCCGATCCGGCCGTCGGCGTACTGATCTGTCCCATCACCGGCCCCTTCCCGCCGATGAGCGACAAACTGGCGCGCGACCTGGCGGACGCGGCCGAGGAGACGGACAAGCTGATCTGCGTGGTGTGGGGCTCCCCGGTCGGCACCGAGGACGCCTACCGCACGACCCTGCTGGGCTCCTCCCGGCTGGCGACCTTCCGGACCTTCGGCAACTGCGTCACCGCCGTGAAGGCCTACCTCGACCACCACCGCTTCACCGCCGCCTACCGCTCGCCCTTCGACGAAGCGCCGCGCACACCGTCGTCCTCGGCGCGCAAGGCGCGCGGCCTGCTGCGCGCGGGCCACCAGCTCAGCGAGCACGCGGCCAAGCAACTGCTGCGGGCGTACGGGATCCGGGTGCCGCGCGAGCAGTTGGTGACCAGCGCGGCGGGCGCCGTCCGGGCCGCGGGCCTGGTCGGCTACCCGGTGGTGATGAAGGCTTCCGCGGCGCAACTCGGGCACAAGACGGAGCTGGGCCTGGTCAGGCTCGGCCTCACCTCGGCCAGCCAGGTCAGGGACGCCTACCGCGAACTCACCGACACCGCCCGCGCCGCCGACATCGACCTCGACGGCATCCTGGTCTGCCAACTCGTCGAGCGCGGCGTGGAGATGGTGGTCGGCATCTCGCCCGACCCGCTCTTCGGCCCGACCGTCACCGTGGGACTCGGCGGAATCCTGGTCGAGGTCCTCGCCGACACCGCCGTACGCGTACCGCCCTTCGGGCCGGACACCGCGCGCGGCATGCTGGACGACCTGCGGGGCCGCAGGCTCCTCGACGGGGTCAGGGGGGCGCCGCCCGCCGACACCGACGCGCTCGTCGACGTGGTCATGCGCGTGCAGCGGATGGCCATGGAGCTGGGCGACTCGCTCGCCGAACTCGACATCAACCCGCTGATGGTGCTGCCGCGCGGGCAGGGCGCGGTCGCGCTCGACGCACTGGCCGTCTGCTACTGACCGCGCCGACACGTACGCCGACGATTCGCCCCTCCCGGATCCGTGCCGGAACGGTCCGCGCCGCAACAGTCCGTGCCGCAACAGTCCGTGCCGGAAGGGCGCACGCCGACACGTCCCGCTCCCGGACGCCGCGCGCCCCATCGTCCCGCGCCCGAATGCCCCGCGCCCGCTCTTCCCGCTCTTCCCGCTCCGACCGAGGATTCCCATGGCCGACTCCCCCTCCACCGACTCCGACAACACCGCCGCCGACTCCGCTGAGTCACCGGATGATTCCGCTGAGTCAGTTGTACGTCACGCCACTGACAACGGGGTCGCGTGGATCACGCTCGACCGCCCGCACGCCATGAACGCCCTGACCTGGGACCAGCGCGAACGCCTGATCGGCCTGCTCGAAGCGGCCTCCGCGGAACCGGACGTGCGGGCCGTCGTACTGACCGCGACCGGCCGGGCGTTCTGCGCGGGCGCGGATCTGAGCGGAGGCGCGAGCGCACCGGCCGAGCGGGTGCCGGGCGATGTGGCGCGGACGATCAGGCGCGGCGCGCAGCGGCTGATCGCGGCGGTGCTGGACTGCGAGAAGCCGGTGGTCGCGGCGGTCAACGGCACCGCGGCCGGGATCGGCGCCCACCTCGCCCTCGCCTGCGACCTCGTCATCGCCTCGGAACGGGCCACGTTCATCGAGGTGTTCGTCCGGCGCGGCCTGGCCCCCGACGGCGGGGGCGCGTATCTGCTGCCGCGGCTGATCGGCCCGCAGCGCGCGAAGGAACTGCTCTTCTTCGGCGACGCGCTGCCCGCCGCCGAGGCGGAACGCCTCGGGCTGGTCAACCGTGTCGTGCCGGCCGCCGAGTTGGACACGACCGCGCGCGCCTGGGCGGATCGCCTGGCCGCCGGGCCCACGCGCGCGACGGCGCTGGCCAAACAGCTCGTCAACGCCTCCCTCGACACCGACCGCGCCACCGCGTTCGCCGCCGAGGCGGCGGCGCAGGAGATCGTCATGACCACCGCCGACGCGCTGGAGGGCGTCCGCAGCTTCACCGAGCGGCGGCAGCCGCACTTCCGGGGCCGGTGAGCCGATGCCCGGAACTCGCCACACGCCAACCGCCGAGAAACCCCGTTCCCGGCGATCGACGTCACCCCGACGTCACCTCACTCTTCCTATCTGACGATCCGTCAGATTCAATGGAAGGGTGATGGGACATGCGGGAATGGCGGAGACCGCCGTGCGCTACCTGAGGTCGGTCGGGGCGGCGACAGCCGTGGCGCCGAGCGCCGGAGGTCCGGCGGCGGCGCCTGCCGTACTGCCGGGCGCCACACCACCGGGCAGGGCGCGTACCCCACTGCGGGCGGTGGGCCCGGACGAGCGGGCGCCGGTGGACCAGGGAGAATTCCGCGGGGTGCTCGGCCGTTTCGCGACCGGGGTCACACTGGTGACGGCGGCCTGCCCCGACGGGCCGGTCGGCTTCGCCTGCCAGTCGTTCGCGTCGCTGTCGCTGGATCCGCCGCTGGTGGCGTTCATGGTCGGGCGTACGTCCACGACCTGGCCGCGCATCGCCCGCTCGGGCGTTTTCTGCGCCAACGTACTGACGGCGGGGCAGGCCCTGCTGTGCAGGCAGTTCGCGGTGAGCGGCGCGGACAAGTTCGCGGGCGTGGACTGGACGCCCGCGCCCGTTTCTGGATCGCCCCGGATCGGCGGCGCGTCCGCGTGGATCGACTGCGCGATCCACGCGGTGCACACCGGGGGCGACCACCTCGTGGTGGTGGGCCGGGTGGTCGCGCTGGGCGCGACGGACGGCGCCGACAGCCCGGACGCCCCGGCCGGCCCCGAGAACCCTTCCGGACCTTTGCTGTTCTACCGGGGCGGATTCGGAACTTTCGCTCCTTTCGGTCCGTTCACCCCGTAACCGCCAACGCCGGTACCGCGGCGCCCGGTCGGCGGCGGATGACGAGGGACATCAGCGCGGCCACCGCGCACAAGGCACCGGAGGAGTACCAGACGACGTCGTACGAGCCGAACGCGTCACGCGCGACACCTCCCAGATAGGCGACGAGGGCGGCGCCGATTTGGTGGGAGGCGAGGACCCAGCCGAAGACGATCGCGCTGTTCTCGCCGTAGTACTCGCGGCACAGGGCGATGGTCGGCGGGACCGTGGCGACCCAGTCGAGGCCGTAGAAGACGATGAACAGCACCATCGGCGGATGGACGCTGTCCGCGAGCAGGATAGGGAGGAACATGAGGGAGAGTCCGCGCAGGCCGTAGTAGATCGCGAGCAGGCGGCGCGGTGATATGCGGTCGGTGAACCAGCCGGAGGCCACCGTGCCCGCGATGTCGAAGACGCCGATCACGGCCAGCAGGGAGGCGGCGGCGGTGACGGGCATGCCGTGGTCGTGGGCGGCGGGCACGAAGTGGGTCTTGACCAGGCCGTTGGTGGACGCGCCGCAGATCGCGAAGGTGCCCGCGAGCAGCCAGAACGGTCCGGTACGCGCCGCGTCGCGCAGGGCTCGCAGCGCCCGGCCGGCGGCGCCCGCGACCGGTGCGGGCTTGGGGGTGAACTCGGCGGCGCCGTAGGCCGCGAGGCCCACGTCGGCGGGGTGGTCGCGCAGCAGGAACCAGACGAAGGGGACGACGGCGAGCGCGGCGCAGGCCACCAGCGCGGCGGCCGGGCGCCAGCCGTGGTGTTCGGTGATCCAGGACAGCACGGGCAGGAAGACCAGTTGTCCGGCCGCGCCGCCCGCGGTGAGGATGCCGGTGACCAGGCCGCGGCGGGCGACGAACCACCGGTTGGTGACGGTGGCGGCGAAGGCCAGCGCCATCGAGCCGCTGCCGAGACCGACGAGCACGCCCCAGCACAGCACGAGTTGCCACACCTGCGTCATGTAGACGGTCAGCCCCGCGCCGAGCGCGATGGTGACCAGCGCGCACGCCACCACGCGCCGGATGCCGAAGCGGTCCATCAGCGCGGCGGCGAAGGGCGCGGTGAGCCCGTACAGCGCGAGGTTCACCGAGACCGCGAAGCCGATCGTGCCGCGCGACCAGCCGAATTCGGTGTGCAGCGGGTCGATCAGCAGTCCGGGGAGCGAGGCGAAGGCGGCGGCGCCGACGAGGGTCACGAAGGTGACGACGGCGACGGCCCAGGCGCGGTGCGGTCGTACACGGGCGCCGGGACGGGGGCGGGGGCGGGGACCAAGGTCCGGAGCGACGCCGGATACGGCTCCAGGCACGACACCGACACCGACACTGAGATCGACACCGACGCCGGGTACGGCACTGGTTACGGCGGCTTCGCCAGGTGTGGCGGCCGGCCCTGGTGCGGCGGTCACGGTGTCAGGGACCTGACCGGCGGAGTGCGATGTCTGCGTCACTCGAACAGTCTCCGGAGATCGGTACCGCCGGACGAGTGGCCCGATGGCCATGATGTGAAAGGATCGGGCCATGGCCGTTTTCCAGCACCCCGACCGGCACAAGGTCGCCGTCTTCGCACTCGCCGGGGTGATCCCGTTCGAACTGGGCATCCCTCTGCGGATCTTCGGCGCCGCCCAGGCCGTCGAGGACGGCAGGAAGCTGTACGAGGTCGTGACGTGCAGCGTCGCCCCCGGCAGCGTCCGTACCGACGCCGATTTCAGCGTCGTCGTCGAGCACGGGCTCGAAGCGCTGGCCGAGGCGGACACGGTGGTCGTGCCCGCCTCGCACGAGTTGGGGCCCGTCTACACCGAGGGGGTGCTGACGCCCGCGCTGGCCGCCGCCTTCCGCCGGATGCGGACCGGCACCCGTACCGTCTCGATCTGCACCGGCTCCTTCCTGCTCGCCGCCGCGGGCCTGCTCGACGGCCGCCCCGCGACCACCCACTGGAGCAGCGCGGACCACTTCCAGCGGCTCTTCCCCCAGGTCAAGGTGGACCCCGACGTCCTCTACGTCGACGACGGCGACGTCCTGACCTCGGCCGGGGTCGCGGCGGGCATCGACTTGTGCCTGCACATCGTGCGCCGCGACTTCGGTACGGCGGTGGCGAACGGGGTCGCGCGCCGCACCGTCGTCCCGCCGCACCGGGAGGGCGGCCAGGCGCAGTACATCCGCAGGCCGCTGCCGGAGCCGCAGTTGGCCAGTACGGAGCGGGCGCGCTCCTGGGCACTGGACCGGCTGCACGCGCCGCTCACACTGCGGCAGCTCGCCGAGCGCGAGTCGATGAGCGTACGCACCTTCACCCGGCGGTTCCGCGAGGAGGTGGGGATGAGCCCGGGACAGTGGCTGACGCAGCAGCGCGTCGAACACGCCCGCCACCTGCTGGAGTCCACCGACCTCGGGGTCGACCAGATCGCCGGGCAGGCGGGTTTCGGCACGTCGGCGTCGATGCGTCAGCACCTCCAGGCCGCGCTCGGCGTGTCACCGACCGCGTACCGCCGCACGTTCCACAGCGCGGCCGGACGGTAGGCCCTGAGGGTCCGCAAGACGCGGAGGGCCGGGAGAGGTGAGTCAGAAGGTGAGCACGCCGCGCGCCACCCGCCCGTGGGCGGCGTCGTCCACCGCCTTGGCGAAGTCCTCCACCGGGTAGGTCTCGGTGACGAGTTCGTCCAGCAGCAGCCGCCCCTGCCGGTAGAGGTCGGCATAGAGGGCGATGTCGCGCTGCGGGCGCGACGAACCGTATCGGCAGCCGAGGATCGCCTTGTCAAGGAACATCGAGGAGACGCGGAACGACGCCTCCGCGTCGGCGGGCGGCACCCCGAGCAGCAGCGCCTGGCCGTGCCGGTCGAGCAGGTCGATCGCCTGCCGGATCAGGGCGGTGCGGCCCACGCACTCGAAGACGTGGTCGGCGCCGTGCGGCAGCAGGTCGCGTACGGAAGCGGCGTCGGCGACGAAGTCCGTGGCGCCGAACTGCCGGGCCAGCGGTTCCTTGGCCGGGTTGTTGTCGACGGCGACGACGCGGGAGGCGCCCGCGATCCGCGCGCCCTGGAGGACGTTGAGGCCGATGCCGCCGGTGCCGATGACGACGACGCTCTCCCCGAGGCCGACGCGCGCCCGGTTCAGGACGGCGCCGACACCGGTCAGCACACCGCAGCCGATCAGGGCGGCCGAGGTGAGCGGGATCTCCGGTGCGATTTTCACCGCCTGGACGGCCTTGACGACGGTCAACTCCGCGAAAGCGGAATTCGAGGCGAAGTTGAAGAGCGGCTTCCCCTGCCGCGTGAAGGGCTTTCCCGGGCGGCCGATGGCCTGACGGCACATGGTGGGGCGGCCACGGTCGCATTCGGGGCACGTCCCGCAGTTGGCGAGCGTCGAGAGCGACACATGGTCGCCGACCACCACGTGGGTCACCCCCGCGCCGACCGCCTCGACCACGCCCGCGCCCTCGTGGCCGAGCACGACCGGCACCGGGAACGGGATCGTCCCGTCGATCACGGACAGGTCGCTGTGGCACAGCCCGGCCGCCGCGATCCGTATCCGCACCTCACCGGGCCCCGGCGCGCGGACCTCCAGGTCGTCCACGACCTGTGCCTGCTGACCGTCGAAGACGACGCCCCGCACCAGCGCCTGGACGTCACCATTGGTGCCGCCCGCATTCCCGTCACCATTAGTGCTGCCTACCGTGCCGCCGTGCCCGCTCATGTGCGCCCCCTCAAGGGTGTCAAGGGTGTTGGGACGAGACGGAGACCACCTCGCCCGTCAGATAGGAGCTGTAACCGCTGGCCAGGAAGACGATCGCGTTGGCGACCTCCCAGGGCTGCGCGGCCCGCCCGAACGCCTCGCGCGCGGTCAGTTCCGCCAGCAATTCGTCACTGGTGACCTTCGCGAGGTTGGCGTGCATCGCCAGCGACGGCGCGACCGCGTTGACCCGTACGCCGAACTCGGCCGCTTCCACGGCCGCGCACCTGGTCAGCGCCATCACGCCCGCCTTGGCCGCCGCGTAGTGCGCCTGCCCGGCCTGGGCGCGCCAGCCCAGCACGGACGCGTTGTTGACGATCACCCCGGCGCCGCGCTCCCGCATGTGGCGCAGGGCGGCCCGGGTGCAGCGGAAGGTGCCGTTCAAGGTGACGTCGAGGACGGTCGACCACTGCGCGTCCGTCATGTCGACGAGCGCGGCGGTGCCGCCGAGGCCCGCGTTGTTGACCAGGACGTCCAGGCCGCCGAACCGCTCGGTGACGGCCGCGAAGAGCCGCCGCACATCGTCCTCGGCCGTCACGTCGCACGGCACGGCCAGCGGCGTCCGGCCGGTCAGCTTCTCCAACTCCGCGGCCGCCTCGGCCAGCCGCCGCTCGTGCCGGTCGCTGATCGCCACGACCGCGCCCTCCTCGGCGCAGCGCCGCGCGGTCGCGAAGCCGATACCGCTGCCCGCCGCGGCCGTGACCAGGACCGTACGACCGCGCAGCAGGTCGTGCGCGGGTTCGTACGGCGGCTCGCTCCCAGGGCCGTACCGCGGCGGTACCGACGAAGGCAGGCGCGGGCGAGACGCGCTCACCCTGATGGCCTCTTCGTCCTCGGACGCGCTCACCCTTTCGGCTCCCTCGGCAGCCCCAGCGCCCGCTCCGCGATGATCGTGCGCTGCACTTCGTCCGAGCCGCCGTAGATGGTGTCGGCGCGGGAGAAGAGGAACAGGTGCTGGGCGGCGTCGAGTTCGTACGGCGCGGCCGGTGTCCAGTCGCGCGGGCCGGTGGCGGCGGACGGGCCGCGTACGGTCATCGCCAGCTCGCCGAGCCGCTGGTGCCAGGCCGACCAGAGGAGTTTGGCGGCGCTGGGCGCGGCGAGGTCGGCGGTGCCGAGGGTGCGCAGCGCGTTCCAGCGCATCGTCCGCAACTCCGCCCACAGCCGTATCAGCCGCTGCCTGATCATCGGATCGGTGTCGGCCCCTGTGCGCCGCGCCGCCTCCGTGACCTCCGCCAGCTCCCGCCCGAAGCCGATCTGCTGAACCAGTGTGGACACGCCGCGCTCGTGGCCGAGGAGCGCCATGGCGACCTGCCAGCCGCCGCCCTCCGCGCCGACGGCCCCGACGGCGCGGGCGCCGTCGAAGAACACCTCGTTGAAGTCGGCCGCACCGGACATCTGCCGGATCGGACGCACGTCGATCCCCGGCTGGTCCATCGGCAGCAGCAGGAAGCTCAGACCGTGATGGCGGCGCGAGCCGGGCTCGGTGCGCGCGAGCAGAAAGCACCAGTCGGCGTCACGCGCCAGTGACGTCCAGATCTTCTGCCCCGACACCCGGTACGAGCCGTCCGCCGGATCGCGTACGGCGGCCGTCCGCACGCCCGCGAGGTCGGAGCCCGCGCCCGGCTCGCTGTACCCCTGGCACCACAGCTCCTCGCCGCGCGCGATCGGCGGCAGGAAGCGCTCGCACTGCTCGGGTGTGCCGTGCGCCTCCAGAGTGGGCGCCAGCAGCTTCTCGCCGATGTGTCCTGTGCGTACGGGGGCGCCCGCGCGGGCGTACTCCTCGCCCCACGCGACCTGCTGGGCGAGCGTCGCGCGCCGGTTGCCGCCGTACGTACCGGACCAGCCGAGGCCGATCCAGCCCGCCGCGCCGAGAGTACGTTCCCAGGCCCGGCGGTCGGGCGCGGCGCGCATGTCGGTGGCGACCGGGCTGTTGGCGGGGGCGTTGGCAGGGGCGTTGGCGGGGGCGTTGGCGGCGAGCCACTGGCGGGCCTCCGCACGGAAGGCGTCGACCTCGGGTCCGAAGGTGAAGTCCATGGCGCTCCCTAGGCGTTGGGGCGGTCCTTGGCCGCGGCGGCCCTGCGCATGGCGTCGAGCTGTTCCAGCAGGGGCATGGGGTCGGTGCCGATGGTGGCCGGGATGACGTCGGCCAGCCGTTCCGGCGTCCAGGGCCCGTCCTGCGACCAGGCGGAACGTATCTCCCTGGGCTGCGCCCACAGCGCGATCTTGGGGCCCGCGACCGTGTAGACCTGCCCGGTGGTGTCGGCGGCGCGGTCGGAGAGCAGGTAGACGACGAGCGCGGCGACGTCCTCCGGCTCGCCGATCTCCTTCAGCTCCATGGGCACGCCCGCGGACATCCTGGTACGGGCCACCGGCGCCACGCAGTTGGCGGTGACACCGTATTTGTTCAGGCCGAGGGCCGCGCTGCGGACGAGCGAGATGATGCCGCCCTTGGCGGCGGAGTAGTTGGCCTGCGAGACGCTGCCCTGGTGGTTGCCGCTGGTGAAGCCGATCAGCGTGCCGTGGCCCTGGCGGCGCATGACCGCGCTGGCGGCCCTGAAGACGGTGAAGGTGCCTTTGAGGTGGGTGGCGATGACGGGGTCCCACTCGTCCTCCGCCATGTTGAAGAGCATGCGTTCGCGCAGGATGCCGGCGACGCAGACGACGCCGTCGAGCCGTCCCCAGCGGTCGGTCGCGGCCGAGACGATCCTGTCGCCCGCCGCCATCGTCGACACGTCGTCGGCCACGGCGACCGCCTCGCCGCCCGCCGCCTTGATCTCCTTCACCACCGACTCGGCGACCTCACTGGCCGGTTGGCCCGCGCCGTCCATGGCGACGCCGTAGTCGTTGACGACGACTCTCGATCCCTGCGCGGCGCAGGCGATGGCGACCGCGCGTCCGATGCCGCGCCCCGCGCCAGTGACGGCCACGACTTTTCCGGCCAGGAAGTTGCCCACGTCACGCCCCTTCTCATCGTTTCTGACGGACCGTTAGATTTGACGGGTCGTTAGATATTACGAGTGCGGACCCCGTCCAGCACAAGACCCGTACACGACCGCGTACGTGACCCCTCACACGATCTGGAGATTCCGGTGGCCCTCCCCGACGCGTTCCTCGACATCGCCCGCCGGGTCAACAACTGGGGCCGCTGGGGTGCGGACGACGAGATCGGCACCCTCAACCTGATCACCGACGAGGTGGTGCGCGCCGCCGCCGCGACCGTACGCAGTGGCCGCCGCGTACCGCTCGCGCTGCCGCTGCGGCAGGACGGCGTGCAGACCGGGCTGATCCCCGGCCGGGTCAATCCGCTGCGCACGATGGTCGCGCTCAACCAGGAGATCTTCGGGCCCGGCACCATCGCCACCAGCGACGACGTGGTGACCCTCGGCCTTCAGGCCGGAACGCACTGGGACGGCCTCCCCCACGTCTCGCACTCGGGCCTGATCTACAACGGGCGTCCGGCCGACTCGGTGACCGCGCACGCGGGCGCCGCCTTCAGCGGCATCGAGAAGGTCACCTCGGTGGTGTCGCGCGGTGTGCTGCTGGACGTGGCGCGCGCGCTCGGCGTCGACCGACTGCCAGGTGACCACGCGGTGACACCGGAAGACCTGTCCGCGGCGGAGGAGTTGGCGGGCACCGCGGTACGGGCCGGGGACGTGGTCCTGGTGCGGACCGGCCAGATACGGGCGTACCTCGGCGGCGACAAGGAGGCGTACGCGTATCCGTCACCCGGCCTGTCGATCCGCACGCCGGAGTGGTTCCACGCACGGGATGTGGCGGCGGTCGCCAACGACACGCTGACCTTCGAGATCTTCCCGCCGGAGGTCGAGAATCTGTGGCTGGCGGTGCACGGGCTCGACCTGGTCGAGATGGGCATGCTCCAGGGCCAGAACTGGAATCTGGAGGGCCTCTCGGCGGCCTGCGCCGAGGAGGGGCGTTACGCGTTCTGGCTCGATGCCACGCCGGAGCCCTTCGTGGGCGGGGCGGGCGCCCCAGTGGCTCCGGTGGCGGTGCTTTGAGCGGTGCTGTGAGCGGTGCTGTGAGCGGTCCGGCGGCCCGCGTCCTAGGTGAGGACCGGGGCCTGACGGCGGTCGACCTCACACCAGATCTGCTTGCCCGCGCCTTCCGGCTGCCAGCCCCAGCGGTCGGCGAGGCCGTCGACCAGTTCCAGACCGCGACCGCCGGTCTCGTCGCGATGCGCGTGCCGGGGGGCGGGCGGAGCCTCGCTGCTGTCGGCCACCTCGACCCGGACCGGGGAGGCGGGCGCCGCGGGGAACAGCATCCGCAGGACGGCGGGGCAGCCGGTGTGCACCACCGCGTTCGTCACCAGCTCGGAGATGAGCAGGATCAGCGTCTCCGCGACCGGCTCGTCGGCTCCTATACCCGAACCCACGAGCCGGGACCGCGCCCAGCGACGCGCCCGTCCCACCTCCGCGGGGTCCACACCGACCTCAAGCTGCACCTGAAGCACCTGCACCGCTCACACCATCCGAACCGGCGGACACAACGCCTCGCTTCTGCCCGAGATCACCGTGCGTGACCCCGGCACAACACAGCATGATTGACCTACAGTCACGCCAACAAGCGCTTCGGGCATATTCCAGCGCAACGGAGTACGCGTGCTGCATACTGTGCGGCACATCCGACGGGGATTCGAACGCCCAGCCGTGACGCCCGTCCGACTCAGCCGGACGGCGCCTCTGGGCAGCCTGGAACCTACACGCACCCGATGGAGCGTACCCGAGGTGTTCCCCGACTCCACTGCGTGGCAAGTCACGCATCGGACACAACACCGTGCGGACGCTCCGTAATCGGAGGGTCAGCGAACGGCCACGGTGTGTGCGCAGCGTCATCACAGCAGCCATTCGGCAAGCATGTCCTCGTCAGCCGCGGACTCCTGGCCGCACACGGAGGGTATCCAGGAGCGCTTGATGTGCAGCTGCACATCCGCCTCCCAGGTGAAGCCCATGCCGCCGAAGACCTGCAGGCAGTCGCGTGCGTTACGGGTCGCGGCCTCGTCGGCGAGCAGGCGCGCGGCGGCGGTCTCGTACGGGTCGGCGGTGACGGCCGCCGCGTAGAGCGCCGTACGGGCCAGTTCGGCGCGGACCAGCATCTCGGCGCAGAGGTGCTTGACCGCCTGGAAGGAGCCGATCGGTCGTCCGAACTGCTCGCGCTCCCGGGCGTGTTGCACTGCCATACGCACCATCCGCCCCGCGCTCCCCACCCGTTGCGCGGCCTCCAGTACGGCCGCCTCGCGCCGTAACGCGACGGCTCGCGCGGGCACGGTCCCGTTCAGCGTTATTTCCGATATGTCCGCCATGGTGAGCAGATGCAGCGGGGTCAGCGGGTCCACCGACCGCAGCGGCTCGGCGCGCCGCCGTACGGCGGACGCCTCGGCGACCGTGACCTCGGCCGTTTCCCGGTCAGCGGTGAGGACGAGCACGGCGTCCGCCGCGTCGAGGTGGGCGACGGAGTGCGGGCCCGCTACCCTCGCGTCGAGAAGGGTGACCACGGCCTCGCCGGTCGCGGCCCCCGGTACCGCTCCTGCCGCGAGGTGGGTGGCGGTCAGCGGGCCGGGCACCAGCGCGCTGCCCGCCTCCTCGAAGAGCAGCGCGGCCTCCGGCAGCCCGAGCCCGACGCCGCCGTCCGCCTCGGGCAGGCGCAGCCCGAAGAAGCCGGTCTCGCCGAGGGCGCGCCAGATGTCCCGTGGCGGGGTGGCGGTACCGCCTTCCGCCTCGGCCGCGTCCACGGCGGCGCGCAGGGCGGTCCGGTCGAAGCGGGCGGCCAGCAGGTCCCGCAACGCGCCGACCAGGGCGCGCTGGTCGTCGGTCAGCCGGAAGTCCATGGCGGTGCGCTCCTCTCCGGTAACCCTCTCGGCTCCTTGGGCAGGCCGAGGACGCGTTCGGCGACGATGTTGCGCTGGATCTGCGAGGTGCCCGCGGCGATCGTGTAGGACAGCGAGCTGAGGCGTTCGGCCGTCCACGGGTGGTCACCGTCGGGGGCATGCGGACCGAGGACGGTGGCGGCGGTGTCGTAGAGGAGTTGCCTCGCCTGGGAGTAGCGGAGCTTGAAGACGGAGGCGCCGGTGCCGGGGACGGCGCTGCCGCCGGTGCGCAGGGCGTGCTGGGAGGCGCTGACGTTCCACTGGGTGAGGCGCCACAGGACGGAGAATTCGGCGGCGAGCCGGCCGAGTGTGCGGCGGACGGCGGGGTCGTCCCATGTGCCGTTGGCGCGGGCCGCGCGGGCGACCTCGCCGAGGGTGCGGCGACAGGCGACGACTTCGCCGACGAACGCGGTGCCGCGCTCGAAGGACAGCGTCACCATGGTGACCCGCCAGCCGTCGTCCTGCGCCCCCACCCGGTTGCCGACCGGCACCCGGACCTCGTCCAGGAACATCTCCGCGAATTCCGTCGATCCGGCGAGTGTCCGCAGCGGCCGTACCCGTACTCCCGGCGCGTCCATCGGCATCGCCAGCCAGCTGATGCCGTGGTGCTTGGGCGTGCCGTCGGCGCGCGGGGTGGTGCGCACCAGCAGCTCGCACCAGTCGGCGACTTCGGCGTGCGAGGTCCAGATCTTGGAGCCGGTGACGACGTATGTGTCGCCGTCGCGGACCGCGCGGGTGCGCAGGGACGCGAGGTCGGAACCGGCGTCCGGCTCGCTGAACCCCTGGCACCACACCTCCTCGCCCCGCAGGATCGGCGGCAGCCAGCGGCGGCGCTGCCGCTCGGTGCCCTCGGCCGCGATGGTGGGCCCCGCGTGGAGCAGGCCGACGAAATTCGCGCCGACGTACGGCGCTCCGGCCCGCTCGGTCTCCTCCAGGTAGATCAGGTGCTGGGTGGGGGTGGCGCCGCGGCCCCCGGCGTCCTCGGGCCAGTGCAGTCCCGCGTAACCGGCCTCGTACAGCAGCCGCTGCCAGCCCGTGTCGTACGCGCGCCGTCCCGGCCAGTCGCGGGGGTCGGGGGGCGGCGGCAGGGTGGGCAGCACCTTGCCGAGCCAGGCGCGCAGTCGGGCGCGGAACTCCTCTTCCTCGTCGGTGTACGCGAGGTCCACGGTCCGCTCACCCCGCTCCGTAGACGGGTTCCGGCGCAGTCGCCTCGGCGAGCAAGGCGCCCACCACGGGACCGAGTTCGACCGGCCGCCAGCGGCGTCCCACGTCGGTCCGCGGGCCGTGCCGCCAGCCGTCGGCGACCGATACGGCGCCGCCCTCGACCTCGAAGACCCGCCCGGTGACCCCGCGTGCCTCGGATCCCGCGAGCCAGACGACCAGCGGGGAGACATTGGCCGGGTGGTAGACGTCGAAGCCCGTGGCGGGCCGGGCGACCAGGTCCGGCATCGCCTGCTCGGTCATCCGCGTCCTGGCGGCGGGCGCGATGGCGTTGACGGTGACGCCGTAGCGCGCCAGCTCCACCGCCGCGACCTGGGTGAGCGCGGTGATCGCCGCTTTGGCGGCGGCGTAGTTGGCCTGGCCGACGCTGCCGAGCAGCCCCGCGCCGGAGGTCGTGTTGATCACGCTCGCGTTCACTCTCTCACCCGCCTTGCTCCGCTCCCGCCAGTGCGCCGCCGCGTGCCGCAGCGTCGCGAAATGCCCCTTGAGATGGACCTGTACGACCGCGTCCCACTCCTCCTCCGTCATCGACACCAGCATTCGGTCCCGCAGCACCCCCGCGTTGTTGACCAGCACGTCAAGCCGGCCCCAGCGCTCCACCGCCGCGTCCACCAGCGACCGCGCGCCCGCCCACTCCCCGACCGACCGCTCGTGCGCGACCGCCTCACCGCCCGCCGCCCGGATCTCGGCCACCGCCTCGGCCGCCGACTCCACGTCGTTGACGACGACCCGGGCGCCCTCGGCGGCGAAGGCCAGCGCGTGCTCCCTGCCGATCCCGCGCGCGGCCCCGGTGACGGCGACCACCAGGCCGTGGGCGACCCCGGCACCCCCGGCGGCTTCGCCAACCGCCTCACCGGTCAAGGTCGAGGCCCAGCATCCGGATGGCGTTGCCGCGCAGCAGCTTGTACGTGACCTCGTCCGACAGCCCCGCCATGTGCTCGGCGGCGACCTGCTTGGTATTGGGCCACGTCGAGTCGACGTGCGGGTAGTCGGTCTCGAACATCGCGTTGTCCTCGCCGATGGTGTCCAGCGAGGCGACACCGTGCATGTCACGGAAGAAGCAGCAGTAGATCTGCCGGCGGTAGTACGTGGACGGCGGCTCGGGTATCAGGTCCTTGACCCCGCCCCAGGCCCGGTGCTCCTCCCATACGTCGTCGGCGCGCTCCAGCGCGTAGGGCACCCACCCCATCTGCCCCTCGCTGTACGCCAGCGTCAGCCGCGGGAACTTCACCAGCACCCCGGAGAACAGGAAGTCCATCATCGACGCCATCGCGTTGTTGAAGCTCAGGCTGGCCTGGACGGCCGGGGGCGCGTCCGGTGAGGCGGCGGGCATCTGCGACGACGACCCGATGTGCATGTTCACCACCGTGCCGGTCTCCTGACAGGCGGCGAAGAACGGGTCCCAGTAGCCGGAGTGGATCGACGGCAGCCCGAGGTAGGTGGGGATCTCGCTGAAAGTGACGGCGCGTACCCCTCGGGCGGCGTTCCTGTGAATCTCCGCCACCGCGAGGTCGACGTCCCACAGGGGAATCAGGCACAGCGGGATCAGCCGGCCCCCGCTGTCACCGCACCACTCCTCCACCATCCAGTCGTTGTAGGCCCGCACACACGCCAGAGCCACCTCCTTGTCCTTCGCCTCCGCGAACGTCTGCCCGCAAAAGCGCGGGAACGTCGGAAAGCACAGCGACCCCTCCACATGGTTGAGGTCCATGTCCTTCAACCGCTCGACCGGATCCCAGCACCCCCGCCGCATCTGCTCCCGGGTGATCCCGTCGAGCGTCATCTCGTCCCGCGAGAACCCCACCGCCGCGATGTTCCGCTTGTACGGGAACTTCAGGTTCTCGTAGACCCACCAGTCGGTGGGCGGTCCATCCGGATCCATCGTGATCCGGTACTTGCCGCCGACGTAGGCCAGTTCGCCGATCCCCGCGGTCAGCGGCTGCGGCCCCCGCTCGCGGAACTTCTCCGGCAGCCAGGTCGAGAACAGATGCGCGGGCTCGATGACATGGTCGTCGACGCTGATGATCCTGGGCAGTTCCATCGGCCACTCCCTCATTGCATCCGGATGACGCTTCCGATCGCCAATCTGACGAGGCATCTGATCTGATGGACCGTCAGATATACCGTATCGACCCGCCCCTGGACCGACAAGCGGCGACGACTTACCCTTCTGAGAAATCTGACGCTTCGTCAGTTATGGTGCCGGGAGGCGATCGGCATGGATCCGACCATCGCGACACTCAGCGGCTCCCGCACCCTGTGGGAGCTGCTGGACCGCCGCGCCGCCCTCAGCCCCGACGCCCCCGTGCTGTTCGACACCGAGGACCGCCGCGTCACCTTCGGCGAACTGCGCACACGGGCCCTGCGCGTCGCCGGCGGCCTGTACGGACTCGGGGTGCGGCCCGGCAGCCGCTTCGCCTGGCAACTCCCCACCCGGGTCGAGACCGTCGTCCTCTCCCTGGCCCTGGCCCGGCTCGGCGCGGTGCAGATCCCGGTCATCCCCATCTACCGCGACCGCGAGGTCGGTTACGCCCTCAGCCGCACACGGGCCGAGTTCTTCGCCGTACCCGGCACCTGGCGCGGCTTCGACTACACCGCCATGGCAGACCGCCTCGATCTCGCCGAGCGCCCGTCCGTCCTGGTCGCCTATGACTCCCTTCCCGAAGGCGATCCCGGCGCCCTGCCCCCGCCGCCGTCCGACGGGACCCCGGTCCGCTGGATCTACTGGACCTCGGGCACCACCTCGGACCCCAAGGGTGTTCTGCACTGCGACCGCGGTCTGATCGCGGGCGGTTCCTGTCTCGCCCACGCGCTGGAGATGCGGCCCGAGGACATCGGTTCCATCGCCTTCCCCTTCGCTCACATCGGTGGACCCGACTATCTGGTGATGCTGCTGCTGTACGGCTTTCCGGCCCTGCTCCTCGAACAGTTCGCCCTCCCCGCCTCGCTGGACGCCTACCGGTCCCACGGCGTCACCATGGCGGGCGGCTCCACCGCCTTCTACTCGCTCTTCCTCACCGAGCAGCGCAAGCAGCCCGGCCGCACACTCATCCCCACCCTGCGGCTGCTGTCCGGAGGCGGCGCCCCCAAGCCGCCGGAGCTGTACCACGAGATCGTCCGCGAACTCGGCTGCGATCTCGCCCACGGCTACGGCATGACCGAGGCGCCGATGATCACCATGGGCTCGCCCCGTGACACCGTGGACCAACGGGCCACCACCGAGGGCCGCCCGCCCGCCGCGATGGAGATCCGGATCGCCGACGACGGCGAGGTACTGCTGCGCGGTGAAGCCGTGTGCCTCGGCTACACCGACCCCGCCTTGACCGCCGAATCCTTCGACACCCGGGGCTATTTCCACACCGGTGACCTCGGCCGCCTCACCGAGACCGGTCATCTCGTCCTGACCGGCCGCCTGAAGGACGTCATCATCCGCAAGGGCGAGAACATCTCCGCCAAGGAGATCGAGGAACTCCTCTACCAGCACCCGGCGGTGGGCGATGTCGCCGTCATCGGCCTACCGGATCCCGACCGTGGTGAACGCGTCTGCGCCGTGGTCGAACAGCCGCCGGGGGCCGGTCCCCTCACCCTGGCAACCGTCACCGACCATCTGCGCCGCTCGGGTCTCGCCGTCCATAAACTCCCCGAGCAACTGGAGATCGTGGACGCCCTGCCCCGCAACGAGACCCTGCGCAAGGTCCTCAAATTCAAGCTCCGCGAGCGCTTCGCCGACGCTCACGGGCGGACGAACTGAGCACGCTGCCCGGCTGGCGAGATTGGCCGAAAGGGGCCGCAGGCAGAGGCCGGTTCAGGCCGAGAGCGGCCTGGCGGTGTCGTCCGTCGCGGCTTCCAGATCCGGATAGACCTCGAAGAGCCGTCGTACGCCGAGGGCGGCCAGCACCCGGTTGACGTGCGCGCCGCCGCCGTAGCCCTCGGTGGGCGCCGTCACCGCGGGAACGTCCTCGGGCAGCACGATGCGCAGGCGGCCCGCACAGGACCGCATCAACCGCCGGGCGCCGATCAGGACGCCGACTCCGCTGGAATCACAGAAGCGCACGTCAACGAGGTCGAGTACCACCCGGCGCCGCCCTGCGGCGACCGCGTCGTGAACCTTCTGCCGGACCGCGGGAGACGAGATCAGGTCCATCTCACCCGCGACCGTCACCACCACCCAGCCGTCTCGCTCGGCCTGGGTCACCAGCACCGGTTCCCACCTCGCCTCGCCGTCGACTTCAGGAACATCATCACCATGACCCTATGCCCGTTCTCCGTCGTAACTCTGCAATGTTCCGGTCACACCCGGATAACAGACCGCCAAAATCGATCACAGTCAGCAGCAGGTTGGTGCAAAGCGACGCACGTCGCAGGAGGTGCCCGTTACATTCGACCTGAGCGCATTCGGGCGCGCTGAACACACTCGACTACGGTCGGTGGTCGGGCAAGGGGCGACAGGGCAGGCGACGAGGCAAGGGGGCGGCAGATGGCGACACCCGCACCACCGCGCTGGGACCGCAAGATGCAGCAGCGGCTGGCGCGCGGTGAGGAAGCCGCACTCGGCGAGCTGTACGACCGTTACGCCTCACTCGTGCACGGCCTTGCCTATCGCGTGATGGGCGACGACGAAGCGGCCGACCTCATCACCCGCGAGGTGTTCGGCTACATCTGGGAAAATCCGGACGCCTACGACCCGAAGCACGGCTCGCTGCGTTCGTGGATAGCGACGCTCACCCAGCGGCAGGCCGTACACCGGCTGCGACAGCAGTCGAACCGGGGCCGGTCCACGCCGGACGAGGTGGAGGCCCGGGTACGCGAGGCGAACACGGCGGCCCGCGCCGACTTCATCGTCACCTCGATGCCCGCGCCGCTGCGCGCCGCCCTCGAACTGGCCTACCGCGAAAGGGTCGACTACCGCACCGCGGCGGCCGGGCTCGGGGTGAGCGAGGACGAGGCGCGCCGTCGGCTCCGGCTCGGGCTGCAACTGCTGTCCACGGCCATGGAACCGGGCGAGCAGGGCGACGACCACCCGCTGGACCCCCGGGGACAGCGAGGGCGACGATGAGCGGTCCCGCGTTCCACAACGGCGACGGCCCGCACGGCGGGGACGACGGCGAGCCGCGCGTCCCGTACCAGCGCGAGCAGCCCGAGCAGCCCGGGACACGGGAGACACGGGAGACCGCGCACCGGCAGCCGCCCGCGGAGACGCGCCAGCCGGTGCCCCAACTGCCGCACTACGACCACCGCACCCTCAAGTCGCTGCTCGGCGCATGGGCGTTGTCGGTGTGCTCGCACGACGAGGCGCTGGCGGTCGAAGTACATCTGACGGACTGCGCCACCTGTGCGGATGAGGCGCTGCGACTGCGGGACGCGGTGGGTCTGCTGCACCAGGAGGATTCGCTCGACCTCGATCCGCTGCTGCGGGCACGGGTGTTGGAGGGCTGCCTCGGCCGCCGGCCGGCGCGTATCCCGGTGCCCGAATGGGCCGGACCGTTCGACGCGGAGGCCGCCCGGCTGGACGCGCTGCTGCGCGACCTCGGCGACGGCTACTGGAGGGCGCCGGTCGAGCTGAAGTGGCACGACGGCGAGCAGCGGTCGACGGAGTTCACGGTCGCGCAGGTCATCGGTCATCTCACCGCCGTGGACAGCCTGATCGCCAGGTCGCTCGGGCTGCCGCCGGACGGCGGCGACCCGTCGGCGGACCCGCCGCGTTCCGGCCTCGGCGGGCTGGGTCTGGGCATCGGAATGGGCATCGCCTCCCGCGCCCGGCTGCGCAACGCCCGCAATATGGGCGACTTCCCGCTCACCCCGGTCGAGCGCACCGCCGCGCACTGGGCGACGCACAGCATGCTGCCCGGAGCCACCGTGCGCTCCCTGTGGCGCGAGCAGAGCCACAGCCTGGTGCGTACGGTCTCCTTCGCGGGCGGCGGCGCGGCCGGGCTCGACGTCGACTACGGCTCGTTCGCGCTGCCGTTGGAAGACGCCTTCCTGGACCGGGCCTTCGAGTGCTGGATCCACGCGTCGGACATCGCCGAGGCCGTGGACTATCCGTACGATCCCCCGGCGCCGCGCAATCTCAACCGCATCATCGACCTCGCCGCGCGGCTGCTGCCCGAGGCGCTGGCGGACCGGCGCAGGGCGGGTCTGACCACCTCGCCGACGCATCTGGTGACGGCCGGCACGCCGGGCCGTTCGCTGCTGCTCGAAGTCGAGGGCAAGGGCGGCGGCCAGTGGTATCTGCCGCTGGACTCGCCCGGCGCCGTCGCGTCCCCGGAGGAGATGGTCGCCCATGTGGCGATGGACTGCGTCGAGTTCTGCCAGTTGGCGGCGGGCCACATCGAGCCGGATCGGATCGCGGTCGGCCAGATCGGCGACCGCGACGTCATCCGTGACGTGCTCTTCGCCACGGCGTCCCTGTCCCGCCTCTGAGGCGCCTCTTACCTGATCCTGATAGGGGGGCCGGGCGAAGAGATCTCAGGCAAGAGCCCCGTCAGGCGAAGACGACCGTGCGGTGGCCGTTGAGCAGCACCCGGTGCTCGCTGTGCCACTTCACCGCACGGGCCAGCGCCTGGCACTCCACATCGCGCCCGATGGCGACGAGCTGTTCCGGCGTGACCTCGTGGCCGACCCGCTCGACCTCCTGCTCGATGATCGGCCCCTCGTCGAGGTCGGCCGTCACATAGTGCGCGGTGGCGCCGATGAGCTTCACACCGCGGGCGTGCGCCTGGTGGTAGGGCTTGGCGCCCTTGAAGCTCGGCAGGAAGGAGTGGTGGATGTTGATGATCTGACCGGACAGCTCACGGCACAGATTGTCGGAGATCACCTGCATGTAGCGCGCGAGCACGACGAGTTCGACGCCTTCCTTGCGCACGATCTCCAGCAGCCGCGCCTCGGCCTCGGCCTTGGTGTCCCTGGTGACCGGCACATGGTGGAAGGGAACGCCGTAGGAACCCACAAGTTCCTGGAAGTCGGTGTGGTTGGAGACCACGGCGGCGATCTCGACCGGCAGCGCGCCGATGCTGGTGCGGAAGAGCAGGTCGTTGAGGCAGTGCCCGAATTTGCTGACCATGAGCACGACCCGCATGCGCTCGTCGGACGGGTGGATCCGCCAGTCCATGTGGTACGCCTCGGCGATCGCCGCGAAGCTGGCGCGCAGCTTGTCCACCGTCACGGCCTGCTCGGCCGAGAAGTGCACCCGCATGAAGAACAGGCCGGTGTCCTGGTCGCCGAACTGCTGGCTGTCGACGATGTTGCAACCGGTCATGAAGAGATAGCTGGAGACCGCGTGCACGATGCCCTGTTTGTCCGGGCAGGACAGGGTGAGGACGTACTGCGGGTCAGGCTGCGGCGGCTGCTGTTCGGTCACGCCGTCAGCCTCGCACAAACCGACCCCCTCGGGTCGGACTGTCCGTCAAGCGGAACCCACGGATATCGCGCGCCAGGTGCGGCCGGGAAAGTCAGGTGCCGCCGGAAAACACGCACCAGGTGCGGCCCGGGGACGTACGAACGTCCAACGGTCACGCCGACCGTATGTAGATCGCCAGCACCTCCAGCGAGCGCGGCGGCGTGTCCGGGTCGTCGCCGTCGGCGGCGGACATCCGTACGTGGGCGTCGCGGGCGGCGCGGACCGCCTCCGGCCAGGCGTGGTGGTCGAGATAGGCGGTGACAGGTGCGTCGGCGCCCACCTGGTGCAGGATTTTCAGGACGCGCAGCACGGCGACGTCAACGAGCGCGGCCTCCTGCGAGTCGCGGAAGATCGTGCCCACGTACTTCTCGGCGGACCAGTTGTCGAGCCAGGTGTCCTCGACGAGCCGGTAGACGGCGTCCGTGACGTCCCCGTATCCCTCGCGGCCGGTCTGCCAGACCTCCCGCTGGAACACCGGGTCGCTGATCATGTGCAGCGCGGAGCGCACATTGCTGCGCCAGCGCCACCAGGGCATGTCATTGAGCGGCATGCCCCCCATCGTGGAGGAGTGACGGCCGCGACGGGAAGACTTCTCCGAACCTTGCACAATGGCGCATCGTACGTTCTCCACCGACGCCACCCGTAATTCACCTGATAGTGACCGCCCGTTCGCTTGCGGTCACCCCGGCGTTGGGTGCGGGCCGGAATCTTCGGATGACATGAGGGAACGGCGTATCCGCAGGGTTCGCACGGCTGCCGTCGCGCTGCTGGCCACAAGTGCGCTGCTCAGCGGGTGCGGTGTGCTTCCCGGGGGTTCGGGCGGCTCCACGGGACCGCTTGTGGTGATGACGTGGGCGCCGGTCGACACGAAATCGACCAATATGCCAGGAATGCTCGCCATGGCGCAGGCATTCGAGAAGTACACCAACGAACAGGGCGGTCTCAACGGCCGCAAGCTGAAGGTACTGACCTGCAACGAACGCCATGACGCGGTCGCCGTCACGGACTGCGCGCAGCAGGCGGCGAAAGCAGGCGCGGTCGCGGTCGTCGGTTCCTACAGCGAAGAGGGCGGCAGTTTCACCACCGCCCTGGAGTCGAACGGCATACCGTACATCGGCGGCTACGGCATCACCGCCGACGAGTTCCAGAGCCTGCTGTCGTACCCGGTCAACGGCGGTCTGCCCGCGCTGCTGGCGGGCAGCGGACGGCAGTTGGCGGACCTGTGCAAGAAGGTCAATCTGGTGCGGCCCGACACGATCACCGGTGACCAGTTCCCGATCTTCCTCGACCAGGGGCTCAAGAGCGGCGGCCGCCCGCCCGCGCGCGACATGCTCACGGCCGACGACTCCAACGACTACACCGACATCGCCACCGCGGCGGTCGGCAACGACAAGCCGTCCACCTGCGTCTCCGCGGTGCTCGGCGACCGCACCAGCACCTTCTTCGACTCCCTGCGCCGGGTCGGCGAGGAGCAGCCGAAGGTGCGGCTGTCCTCGGTGCTCGGCAGCGTGCAGCAGTCGGTGGTCGACTCGACCGGAGGCGCGGGCAGCCCGCTGGAGAACGCGTACGTCACCGGCTGGTACCCGCCCGCGTCCGACGCCAAGTGGGCCGAGATGAAGTCGGTGGTGAAGAAGTACGCGTTCGGCGACGACCGGATCGACGTCGCCGACCCGGGGGTGCAGACCACCTGGGTCGCGTACACCGTCTTCGCCAAGGTGGTGCGGGCGATGGACGAGAAGGTCAGCGTGAACGCGGACAATCTGCACCGCGCGATGGATGCCACGACCCGCCTGTCGACCGGCGGCCTCACCCCGGACCTCGGCTGGACGCAGAGCGATCTGCTGGGCATCCCGAGCCACTCCCGGATGGTGAACTCCAAGGTCACTTATCAGGTGGTACGCGACGGGCGGCTGGTGCTGGCCCGGCCGGGCTTCGTGGACCTGACCAAGACGCTCAGGCAGAACTCGTCCGGGCAGAACTGAGCGCCCCGACCGGCCCGTACGCCCCCGTAACACCCCGTCCAGGACACGCGACGCCCCGTCCAGGACGCGCGCGCACTCACACCCCCGCCGCGTACCGCCAGAAGTCCCGCATCACCTGGGGCGGCGTCGGGCCGGTCATCGAGCGCTGCGTGAAGAGGATGCCGACGGCGCCGGTCGACGGCGTGATGTGCGCGGTGGTGCCGCTGCCGCCGACCCAGCCGTAGCGGCCGAGGACGTTCCAGGGGTCGGTCTCCGCGACGTCCACCGAGCCGCCGAAGCCCCATCCCTGGCCTTCGAGGAACAACGCGCTCGCGTCACGCTGGGACCGCGTCAGGTGGTCGGTGGCCATCATCCGTACCGAGCGCGCCGACAGCAGCCTGCGGCCGTCCGCGGTCCCCTCGGCGAGCAGCATGCGGGCGAAGGCGAACCAGTCGTCGACGGTCGAGACGAGGCCGCCCGCGCCCGAGGTGAAACCGGGCGCCTCGGTCCACTCCTCGCCCGGCGGGTCCGACAGTTCGATACCGCCGTCGGCACCCGTCCCGTAGGCGCTGGTCAGCCGGTCGAGCGCGGTGGCGGACACGGTGAAGCCGGTGTCGGCCATGCCGAGCGGTTCGAAGATCCGCTCGGCGAGGAACTCGGCGAAGGAGCGGCCCGAGACCCGGGCGATCAGCGCGCCCTGGATGTCCGAGCCGGTGTTGTACAGCCAGGCGTCTCCCGGCTGGTGGAGCATCGGGATACGGGCCAGCGCCGCCAGCCAGTCGTCGGGACCGCCGAAGCCCGACAGCCGCGCCGGGCCCTGCTTCAGCTCGGTGAACAGCGGTTGCAGGGCGGGCAGCGAGAAGTCGCTGGGCATGCCGTACCCGGCCCTGAAGGTGAGCACGTCGGCCACGGTGACCGGCCGGGCGGCCGGGACCACGTCGTCGAGCGGGGCGTCCGGGGTGCGGACGACGACCGGCGCGGCCAGTTCCGGCAGCCAGGTCGCGATCGGGTCGTCCAGGGCGATCCGGCCGTCGTCGACGAGCATCATCACGGCAGCGGCGGTGATCGGCTTGCTGACGGAGGCGATCCGGAAGATCGCGTCCCTGGTCATCGGCACGGCGCCCTCAAGGTGCGCGGAACCGACCGCGGCGACCTCCACCCGGTCGCCGCGGGCCACCAGACCCACCGCCCCCGGAATCGTGCCGTTGTCGGTGTACGGCTCCAGGACGCCGCGCAGGCCCGCCGCCGGATCGGTCGTGGAACTGTTCGTGGGACGCGTCATCGGTCCACCTCTCGCATGGTGCGGTCGAGAGGAAGACTGTCGCGTCGGCGCGGATTCATCGGTCGGGCGCGGATGTGTCGGGTCCGTCACCGTCCGTCCGCGCGGCGCACGCGTATAAGCGCACAGGAGCGCATAGGCCCGCAAGGAAACGCGCGGAGACGGGCACGAGTGACGCGTATACGCGCGTGGCCTCGCAGACGAACGGCCCCGGCTCAGAGCTGGCTGTACTGCCGCTCGGTGAGCCCGTACTGCTTCGCTATGACGTTCCACAGCCGGACCGCGCGCTTCTTCTGCTCGGTGGCGGTGCCGCTCTCGCGGTTGCCGTCCTGGGCCGCGCCGGTGCTGCGGGCGTGGCCGCCCTTGCAGACGCTGTGGTTGTGCGCGGCCTGGTCGGCCCAGCTCGCGTAGTGGCCGTCCGCGGCGGCCGACGCCTGCCACGCCTTGGTGAGGGCTTCGGTCAGGTCGGCGTGGTCGGGCAGCTTGTCCACCGAGAGGCCGCCGAGCTGGGTGACCAGGCCGGTGCGCTGGGTGGCGGCGGACCGCAGGTCGGCGGCGGCGGGGCCGAGATTCTTGCAGTTCTTGATCGACTCGACCGCGCTCACCACGGAGCTGCGGCTGTTGCCGCTGGTCTTCAGCAGCGCGTCGAGGCCCTGCGCCTGCTGCTTGACGGCGTCGTCGGCCGCGGAGTCGCTGCTGCCGCTCGCGGACGTGCTCGGCGCGGTGGACGCCTGGGTGCTGCTCTTCGACGCGGTGTTGTCCGCCTTGGCGTCGCCGCCCTTGTTCAGCAGCCCGCCGACCACGAGGCCCGCGACCACGCACCCGGCGACGACGATGCCGATCACCATGAGGGGCGACAGCCTGCGGCGCGGACCGTCGTCCTGGCCGTGCCCGCCGTCGTAGCCGTATCCGGGGTCGTACGGCTGCTGCGGGGGCTGGCCCATGCCGCCCTGCTGCTGCCCGTACTGCTGCTGTTGCTGTTGCTGGGACGGCGGCTGGATGATCCGCTGGCGCAGCGGTTCCGGGCCCGGCACATCGCTGCGGAACAGGTGGTCGTAGTCGCTGTCGTGCTGCGGCCCCGTCTGGGGCTGCTCCTCGTACCCGCCGCCGCCCTGGCCCTGCCCCTGACCCTGGTCGTACGACTGCTGCCCGTACTGCTGCTGGCCGCCGTACGACTGCTGCTGGTCGTACCCCTGCTGCCCGTAGCCGTCGTAAGGCTGCTCATAGGACTGCTCGTAGGACTGCTGCGGGGGCGGGGACTGCGGGCCGCCGTACTGCGGCTGCTGTTCCTGCTGGTCCCGGTCCTGGAAGATCGACAGCGGCAGCGCCTGGGTGGCGTCGGCGACGTGCTGCTGCGGGGCCGGAGGCGGTGCCTGCGGCGGGACGGGCGGCAGCGGCGGTACGGGGCCGGGCCCCTGGCCCGCGGCCGCCATCGGCATGCCGGGGTCGCCGCCGGGGTAAGGGGGCAGCATCTGCGTGGCGTCGGCCACCGGGACGGCGGGCGGCGGCATGCTCCCGGGATACGGCGGCAGCATCTGGGTGGCGTCGGCGGGCTCGGGCAGCGGGGCGGGCTCGCCCCAGGGCGAGCCGCCGGCCGGCTGCACATGCTCCCCGTAGGGCGGCTGCTGCCGCCCCGCGGGCACCACGACGCCCCGGTACGCCTCAGGCGTCTCCTCGCCGCGTCCGTCGGTGTGCATCGCCGCTGACTCCCGCCTATGCCCTGTCGTCCGTTGCCGGATCCTTCCGAACCATCCGCCAACGCTACCGGGTTAACCGGACCATCAACCACGTACCCGAACGAGTGAACGTCATGACACACCGAGAGGGCGGAAGTACCGGGCGTACCGGGCCCGTTCCCGCAAGGTCTCTCCAGCGCTTTGGCCACCGCCAGGGAACGCGGTGTCGGTCGCGTAACGATTCGGTGATGGTCCGCTATGCGGCGTCCTGTTCCTCCAGACGGGCGCCGAACTCGCGGACCACGGGCTCCGCCGCGTAGGGCTCCAGGCGGCGGCGGAAGTCGTCCAGATACTCCGCGCCGCGGTTGGAGCGCAGACCGGACAGAAGGGTGACGGCGCGGGTGCCCGTGTTGCAGGCTTCCTCCAGTTCGCGCTGCTGCACCTGGGCGTCGGCGAGCAGCAGCATGTCGATGGCACGGCGCCTGGTGCGCGATTCGGGGTGCGCGGCGAGCGCTTCCTCCGCGCGGCGCGCGGCGGGCGCGGCCTGGCCGAGGTCGCGGTGACAGTGCGCCAGTTCGTCGGCGAGGTAGGCGTGGTCGAAGTGGGCGATCCAGGGCGGGTCGTCGTCGGGCCGGGAGTGTTCCATGGACTCGACCGCGAGGTTGGCCACCGTGGCGAAGGTGCGGGCGTCGCCGAGCAGCGCGTGGCCGCGGGCCTCCGCGGCGTAGAACATCGCCTCCGCCGTGGGCGTCACCTGGCCGCGGGCGCCTTCCTGCGCCGCGCGGGCGAGTTGGGCGATCTCGCGCGGGTTGCCGAGCGAGGCGGCGAGGTGGCTCATGCTGGCCGCGAGGATGTAGCCGCCGTAGCCGCGGTCGCCCGCCGCCTGGGCCAGCCGCAGCGCCTGGATGTAATAGCGCTGGGCGAGTCCCGGCTGTCCGGTGTCGACGGCCATGTAGCCCGCCAGTTCGGTCAACCGCGCGACGGCGCCGAAGAGTTCCCTGCCGACCTGGTCGCGGTAGGTGCCCGCGAGTAACCCGGACACCACGCTGTTGAGGTAGTGGACGACGACCGGGCGGACGTGTCCGCTGCCGAAACGGTGGTCCAGGTCGGTGAGCGCCTGCGTCGTCGCCTTGACGGCCTCGACGTCCGACATGCCCACCCTGGCGCCGCCGTTGCGGGCGACGCCCTGGTCGGGGCGGGTGATCAGCCAGTCGCGGCTGGGCTCGACGAGGGCGGAGGCGGCGACCGTGGAGCCGGTGAGGAAGTCGCGGCGGCCGACGTCGCTGCGCCACAGCTCGCAGACCTGCTCAATCGCGCCGAGGACGGTCGGCGCGAAGTGCAGACCTATGCCGGTGGCCAGGTTCTTGCCGTTGGCCATGCCGATCTCGTCGATGGACACGGCGCGTCCCAGCTTGCGGCCGATCGCCTCGGCGATGATGGCCGGGGCCCGGCCGCGCGGCTGCTGACCCCGCAGCCAGCGGGCCACGGACGTCTTGTCGTACCGCAGGTCGAGGCCGTGTTCGGCACCGCACATGTTGACCCTGCGGGCGAGCCCGGCGTTGGAGCAGCCGGCCTCCTGGATCAGTGCCTGGAGCCGTTCGTTCGGTTGCCGTGCCACAAGCGGTCGTGCGGCCATCAATTCCCCCACTTCGACGATGCGAACCTCGTCCTGGTGACAGGTGCCCATCTCACCACCGAAAAATGCCCTGTTAGAGCGGCATTTCATGTCGTTTTCGCCTTTAGCGGAACGAGCGGAACGACACGCGGACCCCAAGTGACTACCCGGATACGGGCCCGGATCGCGCACGCGCCCCCGGGCGTGCACCAGTGCGCCCGCCATGAGCCGAGGGGCAGGCCCCCGTAACTCACGCTGACGAGGGAAGTTGTGCAGCGCGTGGAAGACACCATCGGAGCACCGCGGCAGCTCACCGCCCAACTTCTCGACACGGCCGTCCGATACGCGCAGGAGCGGCACTGGGACGTGCTCCCCGGCTCCTGGATCGAGGACGACACGGGCGGCCCCGCGGTGTGCTCCTGCGCGTCTCCCACCTGCCCGGCTCCCGGCGCCCACCCGACCCGGCCCGACTGGGCGGCGCACGCCGGCGGCAGCGCCGACGCGGTACGGCGCATGTGGGGCAAGCAGCCGCGCGCCTCGGTGCTGTTGCCGACGGGCCGTACGTTCGACGCGATCGACGTGCCGGAGGTGGCGGGGTGCCTGGCGCTGGCCAGGATGGAGCGGATGGATCTGCCGCTTGGCCCGGTGATCTGCACGCCCGACCGCAGGCTGGTCTTCTTCGTCCTTCCCGGCGCCACCGTCAAGGTGCCCGATCTGCTGCGGAAGTTGGGCTGGGCGCCCGGCTCGCTCGACCTGCGGGTGCGCGGCGAGGGCGACTGGATCGCCGCGCCCCCGACGCGGACGGGGCCGGGCGCCTCGGTGCAGTGGGCGCGGCAGCCGACCGCCCTGAACCGGTGGCTGCCGGACGTCGAGGAGTTGCTGAGCCCGCTGGCGTACGCGTGCGGGCGGGAGTTGGCCGCGGCGAGGGGTCGCTGACCCCACGCGGGGGGCTCACGTTCCCGAGTCTTTCGGTCACTGTCAGTGGTCACGTCTAGGGTTGTCGGACGTAGACCTTCACGCGTCGTCCGACCAGCGGCGCGCCGAGGGCAGGGGCGCGAGACGGGGAGAGGTGCCGCCATGTCGGAGCCGCAGAGGTCGCAGGAGGAGCAGGAGTCGCAGCGGAAGCTGAAGCCGTACCGGCCGGTGCCGTACGGGAGGACCGCCGAGGAGGTGTCCGAGGCGGCCGGCGACACCGATCCGGTCGCTGTGCGTGTGCGCGGGCTGTGGAAGCGGTTCGGCGAGCAAGTGGCCGTGGCCGGGATCGATCTGGAGCTGCCCGCCGGCCGCTTCATCGGCCTGGTGGGGCCGAACGGGGCGGGGAAGACGACCTCGCTCTCCATGATCACCGGCCTGCTGCGACCGGACGACGGCAGTGTGCGGATCGTGGGCCACGACGTGTGGACGGACCCGGTCGGTGTGAAGTCCAGGATCGGCGTGCTGCCGGAGGGCCTGCGGCTGTTCGAGCGGCTTTCGGGGCGTGAACTGCTCGGTTACACCGGCCGGTTGCGCGGTCTGCCGGGCGTTGAGGTCGACAAGCGCGCCGGTCAGCTTCTCGACGTCCTGGACCTGTCGGCCGCGCAGAACAAACTGGTCGTCGACTACTCCACCGGCATGCGGAAGAAGATCGGACTGGCCGCTGCCCTGCTGCACAATCCCGAAGTCCTCTTCCTCGACGAGCCGTTCGAGGGCGTCGACCCGGTATCCGCCCAGGTCATCCGCGGTGTGCTGGAGCGCTATACGGAGTCGGGCGGCACGGTCGTCTTCTCCTCGCACGTGATGGAGCTGGTGGAGAGCCTGTGCGACTGGGTCGCCGTGATGGCCGCGGGAAAGATCGTGGCGCGCGGCCCGCTCGCCGAGGTGCGCGGCGCCGCTCCCTCGCTCCAGGACGCCTTCTTGTCGCTGGTGGGCGCCGACCGGCGCGACGGGCAGGCGCTCGACTGGCTGAGCGGCGGCAAGTGATGACCGCCTCGGCCACCGCCCCGCTCGCCGCTCCCGCGCCGCCGCCCCCGCCCGGTCGCGGTTCCTCGCTCACGCCGGTCTTCGTACGGCTCAAGCTCACCCTCTTCCGCAACGGCCTGCGCCGGTCCACCGGCCGTACGGTCGGCTGGTCCCTCGGTGTCGCCTTCGCGATGCTGTACGCGCTCGGCATGGGCGCCGGAATGGTCGCGCTGCGGAACAACCACTACGCACCGTCCGCCGCCGTCACGGTGACCGTCGTCCTGGTCGTGGGCTGGGCGATCATGCCGCTGTTCTTCTTCGGCGGCGACGACACACTCGACCCGACCCGGCTGGCGATGCTGCCGCTACGGCCGCGCCCGTTGATAACGGCGCTGTTGGTGTCGTCGCTGATCGGCGTCGGTCCGCTCTTCACACTGCTGGTGTCGACCGGGGCGGTCATCGCGGTCGCGCACGGCGGGGCCGCGTGGGTCGTCGCCGTCGTGGCCGTGGCCCTGACGCTGCTGCTGTGCGTGGCGCTGTCGCGGGCGGTGGCCGCCGCCAACACCCGGCTGCTGACCAGCCGCAAGGGCCGCGACCTCGCCCTGCTCAGCGGTCTGTTCGTGGCGGTGGGGGCCCAGCTCGTCAACCTCGGCGTCAACTCGCTGTCGTCCGACGGCGGTCTGCACCGGGCGACCTCGGTGGCGTCCGTACTGCGCTGGATTCCGCCCGCGCCCGCCGTGGACGCGGTGCGTTCGACGGCGCGCGGGTCGTACGGCCTGGCTGCCGTGCAACTGGCCCTCACCGTAGCCGTGCTGGCGCTGGTCCTGCGCTGGTGGCACACCAGCCTGCACCGGCTGATGGTCTCGCCCGACGCCTCCACCCTCCAGGCAACGCCGGAACGCGAGGGGTCGAAGGCGCGGGGCGGGGCGGCGGCGGGCCCTTCGCTGCTGACCCGGCTGCTGCCCGGACGGCTGGTGGGCGGCCGGACGGCCACGGTGATGGAACGGCAGTTCCGCTACCTGTGGCGCGACCCGAGGTCGAAGGCGGCCTGGGCGACCGGACTGGCCGTCGGGCTGCTGCTGCCGCTGGTCGCGGTGGTGCAGCACGGCACCGTCTACCAGTGCCTGTGGGCGGCGGGACTGCTCGGCATGCAGATGTACAACCAGTTCGGCATGGACGGCTCCGCCTTCTGGACGGTGTCGGCGACGATCACCACCCGCAGGGACGCGGCTCTCGAACTGCGGGGCCGGGCGCTGACGTTGGCCGCCGTCGCCGTGCCGTACGTCACCGTCGTCACCACCGGCGCGGCGCTGCTGCTCCACCGGGTGTCGGCGCTGCCCGAGACGCTGGGGCTGTCCTTCGCCTTCCTGGGCGCGCTCATCGCGACCGGCAGTTACGCGAGCGTCCGCTACCCGTACGCCCTCCCGCAGGACAACCCGTTCGCCAACGCGGCGCCCGGCCAGGGCGGTCTCGTCGCGCTGAACGTCGTCGGCGGCACCTTCAGCGGCGCTGCGCTGTCGCTACCGGTGATCGCGCTGACCCTCGCCCTCCACTTCAACGATCTGCATTCGCTGTTGTGGCTGGTGCTCCCGGTGGGCGCGGTGTACGGGTTCGCGGTCGCGGCGGTCTCGCTGCGGTTCACCGCTCCGCGGCTGCTCGATCGTCTTCCGGAGATCCTGGGGGTGGTGGCGAAGGCGTGACGGCGGGCGGGTGCGGGGGCAGGCGGCCGTCGTGATCCTCGCGGGCGTCACTGTGCTTGCTGGCCTCGTGGCCGTTGTGCGCGCGGTGCCGTACGCCGCGCAATTCCGCGGTCCAGTAGAGCAGCGCGAGGGCGGGCAGGGCGGCGCCGAGCAGGGTCACCGAGGTCCAGCCGCCGGCGTGGTAGGCGTACGAACCGGCCTGTGAGCCGATCGCGCCGCCGACGAAGAAGGTGGCCATGAAGGCGCTGTTGAGCCGGGACCTGGCCTGGCCGTCGAGCCGGTAGATCACCTGCTGGCCGAGGATCAGGGTGGTCTGCACGGCCATGTCGAGAAGCACCGCGGCGGCGCCGAGCGCGATGACGCTGTGCCGTCCCACTCCGGCGAGACCGAAGGCCAGGGCGGCGGTGACGAAGGCGACGGCCGTCATCGGCCGGACCAGGCCGCGGTCGGCCCAGCGTCCGGCGAGCGGCGCCACCAGTGCGCCACCCGCGCCCGCGAGCGCGAAGAGGCCGACCTGCCACTGGCTGTAGTGGAAAGGATCGCTGGTCAGAACGTAGGAGATGGTGGTCCAGAAGACGCTGAAGGCACCGAACATCGCGGCCTGGTACAGCGCCCTGCGCCGCAGCGCCGGGTGCACGCGCAGCAGGCGGGCGGTGGAGCGCAGCAGCAGCCCGTACGAGAGCGTGGCGGCGTCGGCTCCGGGAGCGTGGCGCGGCAGGGACCTGCGCAGCACCAGGGTCAGTACGGTCATCAGCCCGGCCGAGGTCAGGTAGACGACCCGCCAACTGGTCGCGTCCGCCAGCAGGCTGCCGAAGGTACGGGACAGCAGGATGCCGGTCAGCAGGCCGCTCATCACCTGCCCGACGACCTTGCCGCGGCTCTCGTCCGGCGCGAGGTCGGCGGCGAAGGGCACGAGGATCTGGGCGACGACCAGCGTCGTGCCGACGATCAGCAGCGCGGCGAGCAGGACGGCGAATCCCGGTGCGAGACCGGCCAGCACCAGACCGGCGATGGTGAGGGCGAGCAGGACGGTGGCGAGGCGGCGCTTCTCGATGACGTCGCCGAGCGGGACGATGAGCAGCAGGCCGGCGGCGTAACCGAGTTGGGAGACGGTGACGAGGCTGCCCGCGGCGACCGCGCCGATCCCGAACGTCTGGCGCAGCTCGCTGAGCAGCGGCTGCGCGTAGTAGAGGTTGGCGACGGTCAGACCGCAGGCGACGGCGAGCAGGACGATGAGGCGGCGGGGCGGGCCGGTCACGGGGACCGGAGTGGCGCCGGAGGCGGGTCCTGGCGTTGCGGAGGCGGGTCCGGACGCGGGCGCCGACGCGGGTATGTGTACGGGTTCGGGCCCTGGGGACGGTGCGTCGGACGACGGCTGGGACATCGATACCTCGTCGAAATGGAAACCGGTTCAACCAGTTCCGAAGGTACCAGTTAAACCGGTTCCCCGGTAGAGTGGCCCGTATGACCGCGAACGGCATCGACGCCTACGCCCCGGCCCTCGACGGCGGCCGTACTCAGCCGCGTTTCCGTGAGGGCGCCGGGCGGCTGTGCCTCGACTACCTGCGGACACTGCGCTACCGGGGCACGCCCGCGGTCACCGAGGAACTGGCCGATCCGGAGGCGCTGATCGCCTGGGTACGGCAGTGCGGCCCCTGCTCCGACGCACCCGGCACCCCGCCCGTACCCGCCCGGCTCCGCGAGGCCCGCGCCGTGCGTGAGGCGGTCCACGCGCTGGTCGGCGCCGCCATGGACCCCGGCAGGGAACCCGGCGCGGCCCCCGGCTCCGGCCTCGGCGACACCGCCCGCACCCGGCTCAACCGCGCCGCCGCCCACGCCGTCCCGGCCCCCCGGCTCACCCCCTCAGGCGACCTCCGGTGGCACGCGGACGACCCCCTCACCGCGACCCTCGCCCTGATCGCCCGCGACGCCCTCGACCTCGCCGCCACCCCCGAACTGCTGCCGCGCCTGCGCCCCTGCGCCTCCCCGACCTGCGGCGCCGTCTTCCTCGACCAGTCCCGTCCGGGGACGCGCCGCTGGTGTTCGATGGACGTGTGCGGCAACCAGGCCAAGAAGTCGGCGCTTCGGGCGCGCGGGGGGGGCGGGGGCGCGTAGCCGGTGACGTCAGGGGCTGAAGTGCAGCGCCCGCGCGAAGGCGTCGATGTCGTCCATCGCCCGGAGCACCCGCCCCGGATCGGGCGCCGCCGTCATCACCAGCACGTCCGCACCGTACTCGGGCACGCGCCACGCGTAACGGAGGCCGATGGTGATGCCGTTGTCGTCCGGGTCGACGAAGTAGCGCATCACGCGGATGCCGGTGCCCAGGTGCTCACTGCCGAAGTCCTCGACGATCGGCGGCTCCACGGCGTACTCCGCGTCCGCGTGGGTGAGCTCCCGCAATTCGCCGGGCAGTTCGCCCTCGATCTCGAACTCCGCCCAGTACACGGCCAGCGGATTCCCACGCGGGCCGTCCAGGTGAAAGTGCAGCCCGTACCCCGGATAGACCCGCGGATAACGCTCCATCCCGTACGTCAACGCGTCGGCCAACTCCCCCACCTCGCCGGGGCCCGGCGTCAAGGCGCTGTCCTCCCAGTGCCTCTCGGCCATCACCCGCGCGTACGCGGCGGCTGCCGGGAACTCCTCCTCGCTCCCCGGCACCGGCCACCGCGGCGGCACCCACACCCACCGCGAACCGTCCACCCGCCGGGCGTCCAGCCGCCGTCCGTCCAGCCGGCTCCCGCTCACGCGTAGCTCCAACGGAACGTCGTCATCAGCGCGTCGAACAACTCGGCCAACGCCCTGGTGAACTCGCTGCCCGGATCGCCGTCCCCCACCGTCGAGAACGCCACCGCGAGCCACCGTCCCGCGCCCTGCCTCGGCACGGGGACGACGTAGTCGACATGCCGCGCATACGTCTCCACGGGTTCGCTCTCGCGGAGCGACGGCGGCTCCACGTACTCCCACCGCACCCCCAACGTCCCCGCGACCTCCCGCACTTCCCCCGGCGTCCCGCCCCGCGCCTCCCCCACCAGCCGCCCCAGCACTGCCTCCGCCCCCGTGTCCTCCCCCGCCCACTCCCCCGCCACCTCGGCGACCACGAACGACGCCCCCACCACCAGCCCCGCCCGCGCCCTCACCGGCACATACAGATCCAGCCCACCCCCCGCCCGCGCCTCCCGCGCCATCCCCTCCACCCTCCGGCGCACCTCCGCCCGAAACGCCATCCCCTTATCCCTCGGCACCCCCGCCGGAATCCGCTCGATCCCCCGAAACACCTTCTCGTCCAACGCCGTCGCCGTGCCTGCCCGCAGGGGGATTCGGGCCCAGCCCGGGGGCAGCACGAGGGTGTACCCGACGGGGGTGGTCGATGTGCTCACCGGGCCGCCTCCGCCGGGTGCCTGCGGCGCAGCCGCACTTTGGCCAGCCACGCGGTGGCTGGAGCCAGGAGGGGGACGGGGGCGAGGTAGACGATGCCGGTCGACGCGACCGCCAAGGCGTTGAACAAGCCTCCGAGCCAGATATAGGCGAGCACGCCGGAGGCCCAGCCGCGCATGCGAAACAGCCCGAACATGCCACACCACAGCAATAGTTGTCCGGTAGCCGACAGCGACAACGTCTCGACGGTGAAGGTGAACCTGCTCGGGCGAAGTAGCGGCGCTGTGACGGCTAACAGGCCAAGCCCGGCGAACGGCACCATGCCCCCAGTCCGAATCAGCCTGTCGCTACGCGTCAGGAGGGGATCACCATTCGCGTTGCTCACGTAGAACACACAGACCTCGTCATCCCGCGCGCCACGGTCACCATGCCGAGCCAACCTCTCTCGTATACCGATCCTTGAAGGCTCCGTACGGACCGTAGTCCGGCTTCTCCGGCAGGGCGTCGCTGCCGCCGACCGCTTTATCCACAGCGTCCACGGCAGTGGCCGCAATCCACGTCCCCTGGAACGCGCCCTTATAGCCCTCAGCCCCCTGGCTGGCCAGCCGCACAGCGGCACTCTCCGGATACGCGGCCCGCATCCGGACCACGTCCTTGTAGAGGTTCGCCGTCTCGCGGTCGCCTCCGACGAGCACCGCCTCTCGTTGGGAAGCCTCAGCCATCGGGGTGGCAGCCTCCTCCACGGCCGCGTGGCGACCGGCCCGCTCGGCTGAGGCTTTGGCGATGTTGCGGACGTGGCGGGCCCTGGCACGCGCCGCTGCTGTAGCGCCGCGACGGTTGACGGTGGCGGACGAGCGGTCGAGAACGGACCGGGAGGCCCGCGTGGCGGTGACGGCGGCCTGCTCGTCGGCAGCGGCTTGAGCGGCGAGCTTCGTCGCGGCACGTACCTCTTTGAGGCCGTTCAACGCGGCGCCGCCGATGCCCATCGTCAGCAGGCCGAAGATGTCCATGCCGACGTCGAGCCAGGAGCAGTCGCCTGCGGCGGCGAGGGCGATGTGTCCCGCTAGGACGCCGGCCGCGAGCCAGACGGCGAGACCGGCGATCCAACCGGCGGGGGTGGTGAAGATCGCGACAATCGCGATGACCGTGGCGACCCAACTCATCACATCCGCGACAAGCGAAATCGCCCCCTTCACCCCGTCGATCTCGTTCTTGCGCCGCTCCCACCAACTGTCCTTGATCTTGTCGTTGATCTCGTGCCGGATGCGCGCCGCGTAGTGCGACGCCCGCTCGTCGCGATGGGCCTCGACCGTGGTCAGGGAGCGGCGGTGCTTGGCAAGCGGGTCGCCGCTGGAGCCGGAACCCGAGCCGGAACCCGAGGCGGAGTCGGCGTCCTCAGGGGGAGCCGTCTCGGCGTCGGCGCGCGCGTCTCGCAGGATGCGGTCGGCATCGGACTGGATGGTCTCCAATTCGGCGGCCCAGGCGGTGAGATGACCGTGGACGCGTTCGTAGCGGCCGGCGGTCTCGCGCAGGTGGACTTCCAGTTCGCGGGCCTCGTCGCGGAGTTTGGTGGCGTAGCGGCCTTTGAGGCCGTCGCCGGTGCCGATGACCTTGAGGTCGGCGGCCTCGGCTCTGAGCATGCCCGCGAGGTGCTTCATGTGGGCGACCTCGTCGCGGATGGACTCCGGGTCGCCGGGGGTGGGGTCGGTGTCGGTGAGGGGGTGCCAGTCGCGCGGGCGCGGCTTGGTGGTGGTCGCCACAGGGGTCAGCCGCTCTTGGCGAGATGTTCGTCGGTCTGCTTGAACGTCTCGCGGGCCGCGCCGACGAGTCCGCCGACGGACTCGATGCCGCCGATGAGCTTCTTGCGGTACCAGTCCCAGTTGTCGACGAACGCGTCCATCGCCCCTGCCACCGCGCCCGACCCCCAGATGTGGTGCAGGTCGTCCCGATGGGCCTTGATGCTCTTGAACTCGAAGTGCAGCTTCGTCAAAAGCCGCTCCGAATCGGCGAGCACCTGATCCGTCACCTTGAGATCCGCCATGCCCGTACCCCGCCCACCCTCGTTGTCGCCGTCATATGCCGCGTTACCTACGGACTGACAACGACCCCGATCCGCCTCGGGGTTACGGGTGAATCGGAGGTGACGGCGCGCGGCGTGTAAGGCGGGGCCTTCCGAGGGTCAGTTGGCGATGCTGCCGCGCCATTCGGGGAGCAGTTCGTCCAGGAGGGCTTCGACGCGGGGCGGGAGGCCGCGGCTGGGGCCGTTGAGGGAGTCGCTGCGGGCGATGAGGGAGTCGGCGGCGGCCTGGAGGCGGGCGGGGTCGCCGGTGGCCTGGGTGGCGCGGAGGAGTTCGAGCCAGAGGCGCTCGTCGTTGGGGGAGACGACCAGGGCCGTCTCGATGGCGGCGACGGCCGCCTTCGGCTTGGCCGCGTCGAGGTGGAGGGCGGAGAGCGCGAGGGCGATCTCGGCGACGAGGACGGGGTGTTGGGCGTCGACTATCTCGTGGGAGAGCCAGCCGTAGCGACCCGCGGTGCGGTCCTGGAGGAGCGGGCCGCGGGCCAGCGAGAGGGCCTGGGTGAGCAGGCGGCGACGGGCGGTGGGGTCGGAGGCGGCGCTGCCCTCGGTGGCCTCGTGGTGCAGGGTCTGGAGGACGTCCCAGTCGGAGACGACGGAGGACGCGAGGACGATCCGGCCGGTGCCGTCGATGGTGAGCCGGGCGATGCCGCCGGGGTCGGTGCCGAGCCAGTCGCGGAGGCGTTCGACGAGGGCGTCGCGTACGTCCTCGGTGACGCCGCGCGGCCAGAGCGCGGAGGCCAGGACGCGGGGGTGGACGCCTTCGCGGTGCAGGAGGAGCAGGGCCAGGGCCTCGTGGAGGAGCTGGCTGCGCTCGGCGGACGGCTCGTCGACGCCGACGAGTTCGAAGGAGCCGAGCAGGCGCGCGTACACGCCGGGCCGGCCCTGGTCGGAGAGGTCCACCATGAACGGCGGGGCGTCGGAGGCCGACCCGGCGCCGTCCTCGGCGCCCGCCTCGGCGAACAGCCGCAGCACGGCCTGGTACTGGTCGGCGGGCAGCACCTGCGCTTCGAGGTCGAGGCCGAGCAGCGGGGCGAGCAGCCGTCCCGCGGAGGTGATCTCCAGCTCCCAGGCGGCGCCCGGCATGTCGGGACGGCTGGAGGCGACGAGGTAGCCGATGCCGAGCCGGCCCGCGTCGGAGGCGAGTTCGGCCAGCCGGTTCGCCTCCTCCTCGGTGGGCTCGGCGGCGAGCAGGACGAGGTGCGGTGCCCATTGGGTGTGCTGGGCGCGGCCGGTACGGCCGGTGAGGACGCTGTCCTGGCCCGCCGTACGCAGCGCGCCCGCCCGCTGCGCGGTCTCCGCGGACATCGTCTCGATGACCTCGGGCACGTCGGCGAGGTGCCGGACGCGGGCGGGGGCGAGGGCGGTGAGGTCCTCGGCGAAGCCGACGAGGGTGACGGTCATCCGGTCCGACCAGCCGTTGGTGGCCAGCTCCGAGGCGACCGAGGCCAGTACGGCCTCGCGGTCGGCGGCGGCTCCGGACAGCGAGACGATGCCGGGCACCGCTTCGAGGTTGAGCAGCAGCCGCGCGCCGTCGAGCGTGCCGAGCGCGACCAGGCCGGGGTACGGGGCCGCCGCCGACACGTCCGCGTCCTCGGTGAGATCGGCGCGGTCGAGCCGCCAGAAGGTCTGGTCCTGGCCGAGCTGCCAGGGGGCCGGCGGCTGGCCCTCGGGCCAGGCCAGTTGCAGGTGCAGGGCCTCGTCGGTGAGCCAGGC
This sequence comes from Streptomyces sp. CBMA29, assembly GCF_014596445.1. Taxonomy (GTDB): domain Bacteria; phylum Actinomycetota; class Actinomycetes; order Streptomycetales; family Streptomycetaceae; genus Actinacidiphila. The sequence continues at coordinate 45,188 of NZ_MECL01000025.1, forward strand.
GGCGTAGACGGTCGGGAGCTTGAGGCCCTCGGCGTCCATGCGGCCGGACAGCGCGCGCAGCGCGCGGTCGAGGAAGGCGACGGTGTCCTGGTCGGCGCCCACGCGCAGCGCGTCGGCGGCGTCGGCCTGCGGCCCGGTGGGGGTGCGCGGCGTGCGCAGGCTGCCCGCGGTGACCGACTGCCACAGGGCCGTACGACGCCGGCGGCCGAGGGCGGCGAGCAGGCCCGCGGCCAGCAGCGGGGCGGCGATCAGCGCTTCGGACAGGTCGAAGCCGTGCGAGTGGGAGGAGGAGGACGCGGTGAAGGCGGCGGTGGGCCCGTGTTCGGGGGCCGTCTCGGCGTGGGCCGGGGTGGTGACGGCCGCGTGGCGACCGCCGGAACCGCCCGTACCGTCAGAGCCCGTACCGCCAGAGCCCGTACCGCCCGTGCCTGTTCCGCCGGGGCCCGTTTCGGCCGAACCCGCGTGGGAGCCGGAGCCGTTGGAACCGGAGCCGCCCTGGGCGCCGGTTCCGCCGCCGCCCTGCTCGGCCGCGTGCTGGGCGGAGGCGTGCGCGCCCTCGGCCGTGGTGTCCTTGGCTCCGCCGTGTTCGGCGTAATGCTGCACGTCGGGCGCGACATGCGTGGCCGCGACGGGCATCTCCACGAGGTCGCCGCCGTGCGCGTCGGAGGGCATCTCCATCACCCAGCCGGGCCGGATGAGGCTGGCCTGGGACAGCTTGGAGCCGTCCGGCTGCACGCGGTCCTTGTTGAGCTGGTAGATCTCGTTGTACCTGCGGCCGTCCCCGAGGTGGCGCTGCGCGATCTCCCACAGCGAGTCGTGGTGCCGGCCCTCGGGCGGCTGGATCCGGTAGAACTTGGTGTCCTTCTGCGCCGACTGCCCCGCGCTCTGCTGCGATCCCGCCGCGTGCTGGGTGGCCTGCTGATGCGGTACGGCGGCGCTGGCGGTACGTGCCTGGTGCTGCTGGCCGGGGGTCTGCTGCGCGGTGGCGGCCACGCCAGGGCGCGCCTGGCTCTCGTGCTGGTTGCCCTGGCCGAGCTGGGACAGACCGGGGACGAGGCCCGCGGTGCTCACGCCGACGAGCAGCAGCGCCGCGATCAACTGCCGTGCCAGCAACTGGCTCGGGCCCGAGCCCGGCACCCGGCTCGGCATGCCCACGCCGGAGACCGCCGCCTTGGTCTCGACCAGCACGCACGCCGTGAACTGCGCCCAGGCCAGCCATACGATCACGGCCAGCGTGTTGACGAACGTCTCGCTGGTGATGGGCTGTTGCACCAGGTCGGAGTCGAAGTGGTGCGGGAACGGCGACCCGATGAAGTACAGGAGCGCGCCCGGCACACCCACCACGAGCACGGCGAGCGCCAGGAACGCGCCGAGCGCGCGCACGAAGTCGCCGAACGTACGGCGCCTGCGCGGCGGGCGCGCCGCCGCCCCACCCTGCTGCGTACGGTTACGTCCCGTGGCGGTCGTGCGTGCCATGGCTGCTTCCTCTGCCTTCGGTTGGAGCGGCTGGTGCTTCGGCTGAAACGGTTGGTGCTGAGGACTTGCTGGTGGCGGACTAGTTGGCCGGGCCCGTGACGGACTCGGCCGCCGCCGTACCGTGGACGACGATGTTGTGGTCGTAGAAGAAACCGGTGAGCATCGGCTCGTACGTGAGCTGGACGGTCACCTCCACCCGGTTGGGCAGGGCGGAGGTGCAGTAGGAGGCGTTGACGTCGGCCGGGCTCAGCCCGGACTGCTCGGCGAAGATCCTGACCCTGCCGGTGCAGGCCCCGGTGTTGATCACGGGCTGGGTGCCCGCGGGGGCGTTGCGCAGCGCCTCGACGTCGATGTCCTGGGCCGCGTAACGGGCCGCCTGCTCGGCTATGTCGGCGGCGCGCTCGCGCTTGGAGATCGACAGTCCGCCGTCGACGACGAAGGCGGCGAGCGCCATGAACACGACGGCGAAGATGAGCATCGCGGCGGTGCCGGAGCCGCGGTCGGGGCGGCGTACCACCCTCCGTACCACCCTTCCCGCGAGGCGCCGTACGACGTGCCGTGTCGCGTGCATCGTCACTCCGCCCGTCGGTACGGGTCGAGCGGTGAGGCCGCCGTCGACGTGATCGTCTTGTTGATCTTGAGGCCGAGCGAGGCGAGGCCGCGGATGGTGCAGCTCACCTCGACCCTGAAGAGCGTGTCGGCCTTGAAACCCGGGCTGGTCTGTTTCACCGACAAGGTGCCGGCCACGCAGGTGTCGCCGAGGTCCGCCTGGGCCGCCGCGATCGCCTCGGACATGGCGACGCCCTGAGTGCGCTGGATCGACCCCGCGCGGGCGGCGTCCCTGGCGGCGCCGTCCACCGCGCCCCGGCCGTCGACGAGTTGGCCGAAGGCGACCAGGATCAAAATGAACAGGATCATGATCGGGGCGAGGATCACCACCTCGATGGTGGACAGCCCTCGGTCGGCCCGCTCCCCCACACATCCGCTGAGCGGTGCGGTTCGCAGTCGGGTACGCATCGGATCAGCCCCCGTTGTCCGGTACGAAGCGCTCCACCGGCCCCTGGGAACTCTCGTTCACCTTGAAGTGGAAGCCGGGGAAGATGGTCGGTACGTCGGCCGTGACCCGTACGCCGACCGTGATCGCGTCCGGCTGCAAGGACGTCACCTTGCGGCCGTCCAGCAGATTCGGTCCGAGCTGGTCGATGCGGTCCTCGGCCGCGCTGGTCGCCTTGCCCGACCAGCCGCCGGGATCGGCGTCGGCCTCCGCCCGTGCCTTGCGAGCGCCGGCGTGCGCGGCCGCCTGCGCGACATGGTCGGCGAAGGAGTACAGACCGAACTGCACCGTCGCGAAGATCATGAAGAACAGGACCGGGGTGAGGAAGACGAACTCGATCGCGGTCATCCCGCGGTCGCCGCCGGTAGGCGCCCCCGCGCCGCTTACCGCTCTCGTGCTCGTACGGCCGACCGTGGTCGTACGGCTGCCCACGCCGCTGTCGCCGCGGGCGGCGTCCAGCCTGCGGCGTACGGCGTGGTGCAGCGCGTCGATTCGTCGTTCCATCACGGATATCGGTTCCGGCCTCAGCAGGTCTTGCTGTCCGTGGTGTTCGAGATGCAGTTGCCGACGTCGGTGGCCTTGCCCTTGAGGGCGCCGTTGATGATGACGGCGACCACGCCGACGACGGTGACGACCACCGCGGAGATGATCACCCATTCGACGGCGGAGGCGCCGCGGGACAGGCCCTCGGAACGGGCGCGCTCGACGCGCCCCTTGAGGAAGGTGAGAAGGAAGTCGACAGCCGGATGGCTGACCTTGGACAAGCGGTTCATGGTTCAAGTCCTCTCGACTCGACGCTCGGCATTTCGATGACAGTGGTGCTCAGGAGGGACGGTGACGATCGGAGACAGTGGTGCTCAGAGACGTTGGTGGTCAGACCTGGAACACGCGCATCGCGGCGGGAAAGATCAGGAAGACCAGGAAGCCCGCGCACAGCAGGAGTTGCGCGACGAGCATGGACTGGGACTTCTCGCCCGCGGATCCCTCGATCTCGGCGAGTTCCCGGTGCCGCATCGTCTCGGCGCGCGAGGCGAGCGACTCGCGGACCTTCGCGCCGTCGTCGGCCACCAGGCCGAGTGTGACGGAGAGGTCCCTCAGCTCCTCGACGCCCAGCTCGTCACCGAGTCTGCCGAGGGCCACCCACTGGCTGGTGCCGGTGATCCGGGCGTCGGCCAGGCAGTTGCGGATACGGGTCAGGGCCCAGCCGTCGCTGATCTCGGCGGCGGCCATCAGGGCCTCGGGCAGACCGCGGCCACCCGCGAGGTTCATCGACACCAGGTCGAGGTAGGCGCCGATGACCCGGCGCAGGTCCTTGCGCTTGTCGGCGGCGTCGCGGCGCACTTCGAAGTCCGGCAGGAGGAAGAAGACGCCGCCGCAGATCAGGGCCATCCAGACCGGGATCACGGGGTTGCTGCCCATGCCGAGCTGCCAGATCACGGCGAAGAGGAACGGCCCGAAGATCACACCGGCCGCGGCCAGGATGATCTTCGTGGCCAGGAAGTTCTCCCAGCTCCGGTCGAGCACGGCGAGGTCGGCGCGGAGCGAGCGCTGCTCCCAGCCCTGCTGGAGGTAGAAGTTCGCGACCCGCTGGCCGACGCGGCCCTTGAAGTCGGTCGGTGCGGATTGCGCCGGTCCGCCGCTGACCGGGCCCGCGGCGCGCATCGCGTCGATCTGCGCCACCGTGTGCACGGCGCTGCGCTTGCCGGGCATGAGCGCCCGGATGAGGACGAAGACGCCGAGGCCGACGGCCGCGCCGACCAGGCAGGTGAAGAGGATGTTGTTCATCGTGCCGCCCCCTGACCCGGGATGGCCTGGCCCGGTGCGCCGCCGTGGCCGGGCACACCGCCGTGGCCCGGCGCTCCATGGCCCGGTGCTCCATGCCCCGGTGCTCCATGGCCCGACAGCGGCTGGCCGGGGGTCGCCTGGGCGTGTGCGCCGTGGCCCGGCGGCACTCCGATGCGCTCGGCGGCCGAGATCCGCTCCGGCTCGTGGACCAGGAACCGGTCCGGCGTCTCGATGTTCGACAGCTTCCGCAGCCACCAGAATCCGGCCGCGAACAGCGCGCACACCAAGGTGAGTACGGCCTGGCCGATCGCCGTGCCGTACGGCTCGACGAAGCTGCGGTTGAAGATGGCCAGGCCCAGCACGAAGGCCACGGACACCACGACGACGATCTGCACACTGCGCCGGGTGCTCGCGCGCTGCGCCATCACGCGCTGCCGCATGTCCACTTCCTCGCGGGCCGACTTGGCGAGCGCGCCGAGCACTTCGCGCAGACCGGGGCCGCGCAGGCGGGCGTTGAGGATGAGCGCGGCGATGATGATGTCGGCCGACGCGTCGTTGATCTCGTCGGCGAGATGCTGGAGCGCTTCCGGCAGCGGAGTGCGCGACCTGAGGCGGTCGACGAGCGACGACAGGTGGCCGCGCAGCGCGGGTGCGGCGGCGCGGGCCGAGGCGGGTATGGCCTGTTCGAGGCCGACTGCGCCCGCGATGGTGTCGCGCAGCGACTCGGTCCAGGCCGCCAGCGCCTCGACGCGCTTCATCGCGGCGCGTTCCTCCGCCGCGCCGCCGAAGAGCTTGTCCCAGGTGAAGACCAGCACGGCGGTGGAGACACCGAGGACGGCCCAGCGGGTCAGGCCGAGGACGGCGAGTCCCGCGACGATGGCGAGCGAGCCGCGCTGCGACACGAAGCGCATGAACTCCGCCGCTTTGTCGCCGGACGACTCACCCGGCGCAGTCGCACCGGGTTTCGGCGCCCAGCCGCGCATCGCGAGGACGAACAGCGCGATACCGCCGCCGACGGCGGCTCCGGCGAGCAGTCCGTAGAGCACGGACAGGGAGAAGATCCCGGTCATTACCGCCACACCCCCGTGGGCTGGTAGCCGTTGGCGAGGAGTTCCTCGAGACAGGAGATCGGGGCGTGCGGCAGTGCCACGCCCTCCCGCCCCTCGGCGAACACCTCGCTGGACAGTACGCGGCCGTCCACGCCGTTCACCTCACGGACGGAGGTGACCATACGGCGCAGGGTGCCGCCGCGCTGGAAGTCGTTGCGTCGCTGCACGAAGACGACGAAGTCGATGGCGCCCGCCACCAGCATCTGCGACGCCTCGACCGGCAGCCGCTCGCGCGCCTGGAGGGCGTAGGTGGAGATGCGGTTGAAGACCTCGGCGGAGCTGTTGGCGTGGATAGTGGACAGGGAGCCGTCGTTGCCCTGTGACATCGCGTTGAGCATGGTGACGATCTCGTCGCCGAGGACCTCACCGACGATGACGCGCGAGGGATTCATGCGCAGCGAGCGGCGGACCAGCTCGGCCATCGAAATAGCGCCCTGGCCTTCGGAGTTGGGCAGCCGCTCCTCGAACGCCACGACGTTGGGATGGATCTCGGGGAACTGGTCGAGGCCGAGTTCCAGCGCGCGCTCGACGGTGATCAGGCGCTCGTGCGGCGGGATGACGTTGGCCAGCGCGCGCAGCAGCGTCGTCTTTCCGGCGTTGGTGGCGCCGGCGATCATCACGTTCTTGCGGGCGAGGACGGCGGCCGCCAGGAAGGAGCCCAGCTCCGGGGTGAGCGTGTAGTTGCCGATCATGTCGGACAGGAAGACCTTGCCGAGGCGGGCGCGGCGGATGGACAGCGCGGGGCGGCGCGTGACGTCCATGACGGCGGAGAGCCGGGAGCCGTCCGGGAGCCGCAGGTCGAGTTGCGGGTTCGCGGAGTCGAAGGGGCGCGAGGACAGGCCGGAGTACGCGCCGAGCACCTGGATCAGCTCGATGAGTTCCTCGTCGGACTCGGCGACCGGCTCGGCCTGGAGCTCACGGCCGTCGGAGTAACCGACGAAGACCTGGTCGCAGCCGTTGATGTCGATGTTCTCGACCTCGGTGTCGTCGAGCAGCGGCTGGAGCCTGCCGACGCCGAAGAGCGCGGCGTGCACGGCTGCCGCGTACGCCTCCTCGGCCTGCGCGTCGGGCGGGGTGCGGCCGAGGTTGATCTCGGCGCGGGCGTAGTCCTCCAGGATCTGCGCGATGATCGCCCGCGCGAACTGCCGCTCGTCCTCGGGTGACATGGCGGGTTCGCCGGTCACCTGGTCCAGTCGGCGCTGTTCCGAGATGCGGTCGCCCGCCTCCTGCCGGAACCGCTTGACCAACTGGTGGTCGACGGTGCTCATCGGAGCACTCCGTACCGGTGCGGTACGTCGGCGGTGATCTTCCGGGCCGAGCGGATCAGGAGTGACTTGTCCAGTCGGCCCCGGCGGCGGCCGTTGAGGGTGTCGGCGCCCGCCGTGTCGTGGGCGAGGGTGCCGACGACCCGTGCGGAGATCTGCGAGGCCACCAGCATCTCGTTGACCTGGCTGGCCTGCCGGGCGCTGTGGCTGGGGTCGGTGATGAGCACGATGCCGATCGGCGGGTAGCCGAGCGCGGCGGCGGCGCCACGCTGCGAGCCGTGCAGTTTGGCCGACAGCGCACCGGCCCTGTCCCGTACCCGCGCGAGGTGCTCGGGTTCGGTGCGGGCCACCAGGAGGACGAGGGCGGCGTGCGAGAAGAGGTCGAGGGTGGGCGAGTCGGCGCCGATCCGGCCGCAGTCGGCGATCACGTCGGCGGCGCCGTTGGGCGACTCGGCGAGCGTGGCGAACGCCTGGCCGAGCATCGGCCACAGTCCGGACAGACCGGCGGCCTGTTCGGCGCTGCCGATGCCGACGAGGACGTCGAGTCCGCCGGCCAGCGGCTGGGCGTGGTCCCACAACTGCTCGGCGGCCAGGCCGCGTCGGGCGGTGGCGGCCAGCGAGAGCAGGCCGGTGTTGGGGTCGAGCATGCCGCCGTGGGCGGCGGGTGAGCGGTAGACGAGGTCGCCGCCCGCAGGGTCGGCCTCCGCCAGCAGGACCCGGCGCGGCCATACGGCGGCGAGCGCGACGGCGCTGGTGGTGACGCCCGGTGAGCCCTTGTCCGCGGCGATTGCGATCAGTGCCATGACGTATTCGCCCGCTCGCTCAGTTCTTGCTGTCGGGCATGAGCACGAGCGCCACTTCGTTCGCCGCGGCGGCGAGGGTGAGCTTGCCCGCGATCGAGGAGTCCGCGATCACGGTGACCAGGGTGTCGCCGCCACCGAGCCCGGAGGAGTCGGACCTCACGGACTTGATGACCAGGCTGTCACTGATCAGCGTGTTGGCGCCCGCTCCGCTGCTGTCGCCCGAGGAGCCGTTCTGCCCCTTGGCCGCGTCGTTCCCCACCAGATACGCCGCGACGGTGTGGCCGTTGGCGAGACCGTCGGGGAACACGCCCTGTTTGAGGGAGAGTCCGACCAGCGACTTCCCTGCCGGGAGGGCGCTGCTGTTCGTCACCATCTCCTTGACCAGGACGGAGCCTTTGACGATGTTCGTGGACGCCCGGTAGTTCTTCTCCAGGTCGCCGCGCTGCTTCCACAGCACGAAGTTGATCCCGGAGTCGTCGGAGACCATGACCTCGCGGAGCGCGGAGGCGGGAATCCGGTCACCGACCGGGATAGCCTGGTCGATCTTCACGACCGAGATCTTGTTCCCCGCGCGCATGACCATCACGGTGGCGCCGAGCGCGCCGACGAGAATGAGCAGCACGGCCAGTGCGGCCAACGCGGGTTTGCGCTCCCGCGACACTGTCGGCAGCCGCTCTCCGCCCATCGGCGCCCCGTGCATGGGCGCGGATCCGGACTGACGGCTGTTACTGCCGCCGCCCGCAGCGGAACGTTCTCTGGTCCTCACGTCACTGCCCCCGTCGAGCCGGCGTGCTTCTTCGAAATCGGTTGCGTGGGGAGAGACTGCCGCGCTCCTGTCCGGCGACAGCCCGCAGGCCGATGTCAAGTCACCGCACGCTATCAGCGCCTTACAAACACCCTCAAGGCGCATCCCGTGACAAGCGACTCACAGCCTTGCAACAGAACGGAACGGCTTCCGTGACATGCCCACGCTCGGGCCGCACGCTACCCCACCCGCCCCGTCCACCCCTCTTCCCTCCGGCCTGAGGACCACTGTCCCACTCGCGACGGGGGCCGTGTCCAGCCCTGTTCCCGGCCTGTGGATAAACCGGTGCAGGTTATCCACAGGCCGGGCACCTGGCCCCCCACGACCGGCCTCCAGCGGATATCGTCCTGAGAAACCAAGTCGAATCCGGGGGAACGAGGAACGTCGTGCGTCTGTCGTTGACCGTGGTCGACCCGCTCGGCGGGGACCGCGCCGATGTTGTGGTGGAGACCGAGTCCGCGTCGACCGTCGCGGATGTCGCGCGCGAGCTCGGACGGAGAGTCGGCGGCGGCGGCGCGGAGATCATCTCGATCTCCGGCGGCCCCTCCCGCGCCCCCGGATCGCCCGCGGTGTACGTGGACGGGTACGCGGTCGACCCGAGTTGGTCGGTGGCCCAGTCACCGCTGCGCGAGGGCGCGGTGGTCAGCCTCTACGACCCGGCGGGCTGCCTGCCGGGGGAGCCCGCAGGTGTGGTCGAACTCCGGGTCGCGGGCGGCCCGGACGCGGGCGCGGTCCACCGTCTGGGCATCGGCAGGGTGGAGATCGGGCGCGGCGCCTCGTCCCGGATCCGGATCGACGACTCGGAGTTGGCGGAGCGGGCCGCGGTGCTGACCGTGGGCATGGGCGGCACCTGCCAGGTCACGGTCGGCGGTGACACGAAGGAATGGCCGCTCGGCGACCAACTCTCTCTCGGCAACAGCCTTCTGGAGCTGGGCCCCTATATCCCGCCGAACGCGGCGCTGCATCCCGGCGAGGACGGGGCGACGTACGACTACAACCGTCCGCCGCGGCTGTCGCCGCCCGAGCGGACCACCGTCTTCCGGCTGCCGACCCCGCCGAAGGAACCGGCCGGCCGGCCGCTGCCGTGGCTGATGGCGGTCATGCCGCTGCTCATGGCCGTGATGATGGCCTTCATGATGCACCGCATGATGTACCTGTTCATGGCGGTCGTCAGCCCGATGGTCATGGTCGGCAACCACTTCATGGACAAGAAGAACGGCCGTAAGTCGTACGCGAAGACGGTCACCGAGTTCCGCGAGCGCAAGGAACGCATCGAGCAGGACGCCAACAAGGCGCTTGACCTCGAACGCAAGGACCGGGCCGCGGCCTCGCCCGACCCGGCCACCGTGCTCAACACCGCGACGGGGCCGCGCACCCGGCTGTGGGAGCGGCGACGCGGCGACGCCGACCACCTGCTGATCAGGGTCGGCACGGCGAAGCTGCCGTCCGAGGTGATCCTGGACGACCCGGAGCAGGAGGAGCACCGCCGCAAGGTCACCTGGGAGATCGACGACGCCCCGGTCGCGGTGGAGTTGCGCAGGCTCGGCGTGATCGGTTTCGCGGCGCCCGGCGACGACGCGCGGGCGATGGGCCGCTGGGCGGTGGCGCAGATGGCGGCGCTGAGCAGCCCGATGGATGTGCAGTTCTATGTGCTCACCGAGCAGTCGGGGCAGCAGAGTTGGGACTGGGTGCGGTGGCTGCCGCACTCGCGGCCGACCGACGGGCAGGACGCCAGCGCGCTGCTGGGCACGGACGCCGAGACGGTCGCGGCGCGGGTCGCGGAGCTGACCTCCATTCTGGACGGACGGCAGAAGGCGAAGCAGAAGTCGGGCAGCGCTGCCAATCACGCGGCCTTCTTCAAGGACCCGGACATCGTGGTGATCCTCGACGGGTCGCGACGGATGCGGTCGCTGCCCGGCGTGGTGCAACTGCTGCGCGAGGGCCCCGGTGTCGGGATGTTCGCGATCTGTCTGGACTCCGAGGAGCGCTTCCTGCCCGGCGAGTGCCAGGCCGTGGTGATAGCGGAGTTCGAGGCGCCCGCCGTGGACGCGACCGTCGCCTCCGTTCCGGAGACCGCCGCGTCGGCCGTGCCCCGGCAGGGCGGCTTCCCCTCGGTGAACGCCTGGTACGCGGGCGCGCGGCAGGCCCAGGCGGTGGCGGCGGAACCGGCCTCCGGCGCCTTCCGGTTGCGCGTCGAGCAGGCGGGGGTGGCACGCATCCGCAAGGTGCGGCCCGACCTCGTCTCGCCCGCCTGGTGTTCCCGGCTGGCCCGCTGCCTGTCGCCGATCCGGGACATCAGCGGTGACGCCGAGGACTCCGCGATCCCGTCCGCCAGCCGCCTGTTGGACGTCCTGGAGATCGAGCCGCCGACGGCCGACGCCATCGCCTCGCGCTGGCGGCTGAGTCCGATCTCCACGCAGGCGGTGGTCGGCGAGTCCTACGACGGTCCGTTCGCGATCGACATCCGCAAGGACGGGCCGCACGGCCTGATCGCGGGTACGACGGGTTCGGGTAAGTCGGAGCTGTTGCAGACCATCGTGGCCTCGCTCGCGGTGGCGAACACCCCCGACGCGATGACGTTCGTGCTCATCGACTACAAGGGCGGTTCGGCGTTCAAGGACTGTGTGCAACTCCCGCACACCGTGGGCATGGTGACCGACCTCGACGCCCACCTGGTGGAGCGCGCGCTGGAGTCGCTGGGCGCGGAGCTGAAGCGGCGCGAGCACATCCTGGCCGAGGCCGGGGCCAAGGACATCGAGGACTACACCGACCTGATGCGGCGCCAGCCCGAGCTGAAGCCGATGCCGCGGCTGCTGATCGTGATCGACGAGTTCGCCTCCATGGTCCGTGAACTGCCCGACTTCGTCACCGGTCTGGTCAACATCGCCCAGCGAGGCCGTTCGCTGGGCATCCACCTCATCCTCGCCACGCAGCGGCCGAGCGGTGTCGTCTCACCGGAGATCCGGGCCAACACCAACCTCCGGATAGCGCTGCGCGTCACCGACGGCAGCGAGTCCTCCGACGTCATCGACGCCCCGGACGCGGGCAACATCTCCAAGTCCACTCCGGGCCGCGCCTATGTGCGGCTCGGTGCGACCTCGCTGGTCCCCTTCCAGTCCGGCCGGGTCGGCGGACGGCGGCCGGGCGCGGTCGAGAACGTGACGGTGGCGCCCTGGGTGGGCATCGTCGACTGGTCGCAGCTCGGCCGTTCGGCTCCCCGCCGCCCCGCGGGCGCCAAGGGCGAGGAGGACGAGATCACCGACCTGAAGGTGCTCGTCGAGGCGATCTGCGAGGCCAACGAGCGGATGGCGATCCCGCCGCAGCACAGCCCGTGGCTGCCCGCGCTGCCCGACAGTCTGCTGCTGGACGAGCTGCCGGCGCCGGTCGCCGCGGGGGCGCTGCCGTCCGCCGCGTACGGCATCGAGGACCTGCCCGCGCTCCAGGCCCGGCGCCCGGTGACCATCGACTTCCACACCTTCGGCCACCTGTTGGCGGCGGGCGCCCCGCGCTCCGGCCGCTCCCAGCTCCTGCGGACGATCGCGGGCTCGCTGGCCCGTACGCACTCCACCGCGGATCTGCACCTGTACGGCATCGACTGCGGCAACGGCGCGCTGAACGCGCTGACGAAGCTTCCGCACTGCGGCGCGGTCGTGGGCCGTGCGCAGTCGGAGCGGGCGATCCGGCTGATCGGGCGGCTCAAGGCGGAGATGACGCGCCGTCAGGAGCTGCTGGCCGGTGACGGGTTCGCGGACATCGGCGAACAGCGTGCGGCGGTGACCACCGAGGAGGAGCGGCTGCCGCACATCGTGATCCTGCTCGATCGCTGGGAGGGCTGGACGCCCTCGCTCGGCGAGCTGGACCACGGGGCGCTCAGCGACGAGCTGTTCATGTTCCTGCGGGAGGGCGCCTCGGTCGGCATCCACCTGATCATCACCGGTGACCGCACGCTGATGGCGGGCCGGATCTCCACCCTCACCGAGGACAAGATCGCCTTCCGGCTCGCGGACCGCTCGGACTTCTCGCTGATCTCGGTCAACCCGCGCAAGGTGCCGGACGAGATCCAGCCGGGCCGCGCGTACCGGGCGGAGTCCGGTATCGAGACGCAGGTCGCGCTGCTCACCGACGACTCCACCGGTCAGGGCCAGGCCGCGGCGCTCGCCGCGATCGGCGCCGCCGCCACCGAGCGGGACGCGACGCTGCCGAGGGCGCGGCGGCCGTTCCGGGTGGACGTGCTGCCCTCCCGGCTGTCGTTCGCCGACGCGTGGGAGATGCGCGACACCGACGCGGCACGCAATCCGCTGTGGGCGCTCGTCGGCGTCGGCGGCGACGAACTCACCGGCTACGGGCCCGACCTGTCCGACGGCCTGCCCGCTTTCGTCATCGGCGGCCCCGGCAAGTCGGGTCGCTCGACGCTGCTGCTCACCCTCGCGCGCAGCTACCAGCAGCAGGGCGTGAAGCTGGTCGTCGCGGCTCCCCGCCCGTCGCCGCTGCGTGAACTGGCGGGCGGCGAAGGGGTGTTGCGGATGTACACCGACAGCGACATACCCGCCGACGACCTCGGCAAGGCGCTGGAGGAGGCCGAGGGCGGCCCGGTGGTCGTCATGGCCGACGACGCGGAGCTGCTGCGCGACTGCGACGCCAAGGATGTGCTGAAGGAGATCATCGCGCGCGGTTCCGACCACGGCCGGGCCGTGGTCATCGCGGGCGGCGAGGAGGACATCTGCTCGGGCTTCTCCGGCTGGCAGGTCGACGCCAAGAAGGCCCGCCGCGGTGTGCTGCTCTCGCCGCAGCAGACCATGAGCGGTGAACTGATCGGTACTCGGCTGAGCCGCAGCAGCGTCGGCGGGCAGGTCACGCCGGGCCGGGCCCTGCTCCACCTCGGCGACGGTGAGCCGCTGACGGTGACGGTGCCGCTGACCACCTGAGCAGCCGCCGTGGGGACCGGCGGCCTGACGGGCCGCCGGTCAGCTGCTGGGCAGTCCCGTGCGGGAGAAGATGTCGGTCGGGCCACCGGTCCAGCGCACGGTGAGGGTCTTGCCGTCACCGGTCAGTTCGCCGTGGCCGGAGGTGCGTTCCTTGTCGCCGTCCATGCAGGTCAGCGTCAGGTCGAGGCCGCCGCGGTCGGTGTAGGTGCCACCGCACAGGTGGCTGCTGGTCAGCCCGGCCTTGCCCTTGCCGAGGACGAGTTGGACCTTCGTCGGACCTTGCGTCGCCAGCCAGACGCCCTCGACGCCCTGCGTCGAGTCGCCTCCGACGCCGGACGACGCGGTCGGGCTGCCCGACGCGCCCGGCTCGGCCGACACGCTCGCCGCCGTGCCCGGAGCGCCGGTCGCGGACGCGGACGCGCTCGCGGGCGGCGCCTTCTTCGCCTCGTTCCCGCCGCCACCGCCGCACCCGCTCGCGGCGAGTGCGGTGACGACCGCCACCGCGGCGATTCCCGCTCCCGTGGACGTCCGACGAAGCACCTGAACTCCCCCATGTCGCTGTCTGGACCCGGCGTCGGCAAGCTACCAGCAGGTCCCCGGAGCAGGCGTGGGTAAATCGGCGCACACACGCGACTGCCACAGGACCGTGACCAGTGGGCCATCGGCGGCCCGCATACGCCTAATAGAGTAGGGGCCCTGAGATCCGCACGCGGCCCGCGGAATCTTACGTAATGCCGAGAAAGGGTTGATTTTCCATGGGGGACTTGCAGATCAACGGGACGGTGATGGGGGACTTGCGAAAGACGTTCTCCACCATTGCGGACCGAATGGACACGGTGAGCCGGGCGATGGGCAATGCCAACGGCGAGTCGGTCGGCGCGCCCAAGCTGATAGACGACGTCCACGACTTCGCCGACGACTGGCACTACGGCATCAAGCAGATCGGCCAGCACGCCGACACCGCGGTCCACATGATCGACCAGATCGGCAAGACCTTCGACGACGCCGACCTGCAACTCGCCAACTCCCTCAAGACCGGCGGGAAGTGACGGGCGTGACGCGCAGCTTTCCGCATCTGGGCTTCGACCCGACGCCCGGGGACGTCGAGCGGACCCGCTCGCTGGCCCGGCAGATCGGTGATGTGCACACCGAGTTGAGCACCACGGTCTCCGAACTGGGTCGGCTCGACTGCGGTTACTGGAAGGGCGAGGCCGCCAGGGCCTTCATTTCCCACATCGACAGCGATGTCACCCCGTTGATCAAGAAGGCGCACGACTCCTTCGGCCGCGCGTCCAGTGCGCTGGGCCGTTGGGCCGAGCAGCTCCACGGTTTCCAGGCGGAGGCCGACACGCTGGAGCGGGAGGCCGCCACCAAGCAGGGCACGCTCGACCACGCGAAGACCTCGGCGGGCATCCCCACGGACAACAGCGTTCCGCACCCGCAGCCTCAGGCGTCCCCCGACCCGGACCCGGCTGCCGCCGCCGACGCGAAGAAGAAGCAGCAGGCCGTCACCGACGCGAACAACGCGCTGGACGGCGTGCGCCACCGCGCGGAAGAGCTGCACAACCGTTTCACCAGCGCCGCCAACGCGATCAGCCACGACCTGGACAAGGCCGGTGACATCGCCCCGGACAAGCCGGGCCTGTTCAGCCGCATGGTGCACGGCATCGAGGACGCCTGGAACGACACGATCCAGTGGGTCAAGGACCACGCCGACATGATCAAACTCATCGGCGACCTGCTCAGCGACCTCAGCGGCCTCCTCGGCGTGCTGGCCATCATCACCGCTCCCTTCGAGCCGCTGGGCGCGATCTTCGCCGCCGCGGCCGTCGTCACCAGCGCCGCCGCGCTGATCACCCACCTGATCGCCATGGCCGCGGGCGCCGACGTGAGCTGGATGAGTATCGGCTTCGACGCGCTGGGCGCGATACCCGGAATCGGCGCCTTCGCCAAGGGCGCCAAGGTCGCCGACGGAGCCATCGCCGCCACCCGCGCCGCCGAACTCGGCGAGGGATTCCGCGGAGTCACCACCATCAGCCGGAACTTCGTCGGCAAAGCGGGCGATTTCATCGCCGGTGGCAAGCAGATAAAGCTGTTCAAGAACGTCACGCTGGAGTTCGGCGGCCTCAAGACCGCCGGGCAGGTCATCTCCGACGGCAAGATCATCAATCGTATGCAGACGGTTTCCGAGCAGCTTTACCACGGTGGCCAGTTGATCGGCACGAAGGGCATCAAGATGGTCACCGGCGGCCGGGTGGCGATCGACGCGATGAGCAACGTGGGCCGCTCCATCGACGTGGGGCTCAAGCTCGCGCCGAAGCTCTACTCGATCCCGCAGCACATCGGCGAGGCCGTCCACCTCGGCGACCGCTTCGACCGGGCGGCCACCGCCAACTGACGACCGGCGCCAACCGGCGACCGGCGACGACCGGCGACGACCGGCGACCGCGTACGGTCGTATCCGCACGGCCGCCGCACGAGGACTCCGCGGGCGAGGTCGACAGCGATCCCGCACCGTGACGTCGCACAGTGACTCCGCTCAGAGCCGACCGAAAGGCGCACGACGATGGACTGGTTCCCGGATCAGGACGAATCCACGCTGGTACGTACGCCGATCCGTTTCGCCACCGGTTACGCGCATCCGGTGGCGGGCTCGCGGTGGTTCCGGGACACCGAGCGGCGCGACATCCAGGCGGAACTGCCGGGCTGGCCCGCCGGGCCGGAGTACGCCCTGCACTCCAAGACGACGCAGAAGGTCGACCGGGTCGGCGGCGGGCTGCTCGGCGGCATCGTGACCGCGCTGCATGTCGCCGTCGAGGCGGTGACCGGCGGCAACTCGGTGCAGGTCGGCGGGGCGTCGCGGTCGGCGCCGCAGGACCCGGCGAACGAGTCCGAGGACTTCCCGGTGATGTGGGCCGCGCCGGGGACCGTCGCCCGTACCGTGCCGTGGCAGTTGGACCCGGCGCGCAGCGCGGAGCGCACCCGCGTGGACGCGGTCGTCACCGAGCGCCGCTTCCTGCTGCTGGGCGTCGGGCCGGACCTCACGGCGTCCGCCACCGTCCTGTGGGAGACGCCCCGCGAGTCGGTGGGCGGCGCCGAGCAGTTGGCGTTCAGCGAGGGCGGGCACGATGTGCGCGTCACCTTCACCGACGGGTCGTGGGTGCGACTGTCCACCGGAGCGGCCGACAAATTCGCCGGGGTGCTGGCCGAGCGGCGCAAGCCGCTGCCCGAGTCCGAACTGACCGCGGGGCAGCGCGAGCGGCTGGCCCGTTTCGTCGGCGAACTGCCCGCCACGGCGCAGCCGCCACACGCCTTCCGGCTGGCCAGCGGCGTCGTCCTCGTCGAGTCCCAGGTCCCGGCGAAGGCCGGCAAGGGGCTGTTCGAGACCCACTCCGTCATCATGGGCGAGTCCGGCGAACCGGCCCGCCCACAGCCCGGCGACCTCTGACCCGGCGGTCCTCGGCCGCCGTCCGAAGCCCCACCGTCCGAAGCGCCACCGTCCAAGGCCCCACCTCCAAGGCCCCAACGCCCGACGCCCCGACTCCCCTTGACGACCTCTGCCGTCCAGAACCTCTAGGCGAGACCACCATGACGACTCCCCCTCCGGACGCCATCACCCCGGAAACCCCCGCCGCGGCGGGCCCGACGGCCGCGACGGACGACACCGGCCCCGACCTCCAGGCCGTCGAGATGTCGGACGTCCCCCCGCTGTCCTTCGTCGTCCCCGAGTCCTTCCACGGACTGCCGATCGCGGCCACCCCCGAGGAGCGCGCCGCGCTCGCCGAGGAGTTCGTACGGGAGATGTACCCGGAGGGCAACGACGACCTGTGGACGCCCGCCGCCCCGTACTACGCGGCGCTCGGCGAGGCGATGGGCGACCGGGGACTCGCGTACTCCGCGATGGGCCTGTTCTCCATCGACGAGGGCATAGCCCACTGCTCCTTCACGGTCGCCGCGATCGCCTCCGACCACCCCTCCCCCGAGGTCGCCGCCCTCGGCATCCGGGAGATCCTGGTCCGCGAGGAGACCAACGACGCCCGCTGGCTCGACCTGCCCTGCGGCCCCGCCGTCTCCTGCGTGACCCTGCGCGAATACGTCATCGGCGCCGAACTCACCGCCAGCGGCAAAGAGGTCAAGCTCCAGATGGGCCAGGTGCAGGTGTACGTGCCCTTCCCCACCGGCCCCTACACCGCGGTCTTCACCCTGGACACCGCGGCCGTCAACTACTGGGGCGAGTTCAGCGAGCTGACGATGGCCATCCTGCGCAGCGTCAGCTTCGCGGACGACGACGGCACGGTCCGGGACGGCCAGACCGTGACGCCGACCGGCCCCGGCGCAGGCGCAAGTGCGGGTGCGGGCGAGGACCCGGGCCCAGGCGCAAGCACCGGCACCGGCACCGGCACGACCTCACCGCAGGCCGACCGATGACGGCGCCGCTTCCCGGCACGTCCCAGGACCCGGAAGCGGCCGGACTCCCCGCCGGATCCCCCACCGGATTCGCCCGCGTGTGGGAAGCGGGCCGGATCGGCTCCCCGACCCGCCGCGCCGCCTGGGCACGCTGCGCCGTCACCCTGCTGTTCACCGTGCTCGCGACCGTCGCGGTCGCGGTCGGCTGGTCGCACGCCACCTACGCGGGCTCCTTCGCGGTGGCGGGCGTCGCCCTGATCGTGGTGACCGCCTCGGTCACCATGGTGCTGACGCTGTACTGGCTGCACGGCTCCATCGGTCAGGTCATGTACGGTTTCCTCCTTCTGCTCTTCTGCATGTTCGTCGGTGGTTACGCCGTCTCCAGCGCGCTGTTCGCGGCGCGCGGTGAGGTGTCCACCGGTGTGATCGCCGAGTACACGGACCGCACGACGCTGCGTACGTCCTGGGAGTCGTGCCGGGTCCGGCTGGACAGCGGCGCCATGGTGGACCGGGAGATCCGCTGCGACCGGGCGTCGGTCGGCAAGCACGTCACCGTGACGCAGGACCCCTCCGGCATCGCCGCCCCCGCGTTCGGCGACCGCACCGACGGCTCACCCGTCCTCTCCGGCTTCGTCGGCGGCGCCTTCCTCCTGCTCGCCTTCACCATCGTGCGCGCCACCGCCGCAGGCGAGCGCTACCGGCTGACCGGCACCGCCAGCCCCGCCGAGGGCCCGAACCCCGGCTACTACCCCCGCCGGCTGGCCTCCCCCGAATACGGCTCCCGCGCCTCCGCCTGACCGGACACCGACGCCTGCCTGCCCCAGCGGCAGGGAAGCCGGTCGGCACGGCGATCACCACGGCCTCCGGAAGCCCCCCAGCCCCCACCACCGCCGGACGCCCCGCCGGACGCCCACGGCCTCAGCAGCCCTCCGCCGACCCCGCCGTCTGCGGCTCCGCCAGCGCGCCCCGCAGGAAGCCCTCGACCGCCTCGCACCACGCGTCGGGCTGGTCCCACGGGACGAGGTGACCGGCGTCCGGGATCTCCGCGTAGCTGCCCCGGGGCAGCACCCGGACCATCTCCTGGGCCTCCGCGCGGCCCAGCTCGCCGTCGAGACCGCGGACGACGAGGGCGGGGCAGCCGACCCGCGCCAGCTCGTCCCAGTGGGCGTCACGTATCCAGGGGTCGCGGGAGCGCAGCAGATGGCGGGGCGCGTAGAGCGGGCGCCAGCCGTCACCCCGTTCCTCCATGACCTCGGCGAAGAAGTCACCCCTGGCCGGATTCGGCGGATCGGCCCACGGATCCTCCACGCCGAACCACCGGCGCGCGTCGGCGAGCGTGTCGAAGGGCAGCGGCCAGGACCGCGTCCAGTCCTCCCACTCGCGCTGCCCGGCCTCGCCGAGCGCCGCCGCGCGCATGTCGCAGATGACCACCGCGGCCACGAGGTCGGGACGGCGCGCGGCGACCTGCCAGGCGGTGAGCGCCCCCATGGAGTGGCCGACGAGGGTGACCGGGGCGAGGCCGAGCTGTTCGACGGCGGCGACGGCGTCCGCCACGTACGCCTCCGGGGTGTACGGGCCCTCCGGCTTCGCGCTGCGTCCGTGGCCGCGCTGGTCGAGGGCGACGGCCCGGTAGCGCGAGGAGAGACGGCGGGCGGTCGGCGCCCAGTGCGAGGCGCGGCCGAGCAGGCCGTGCAGGAGGAGCACGCCGGGACGCCGGGCTCCGGATTCGGGACCGGATCCAGGTCCAGGTCCGGCTTCGGAACGGGAAGGGGAATCACCACCGGAATCACCACCGGAACCGGAACGGGAACCGGAATCGGCGCCGGAATCCACCTCGGCCGCGTAGTCCCAGGCGGCGAGCCGGACCCCGTCCGCCCCGATCACCTCGGTGCGCCGGGTCGCATGCCGCGTCGTGTGCCGAGCCGAGTGCCGAGCCGTCTGTCGCGTCGTCTCCCGCGTCACGTAGCCAGCCATGTGCCCCACCCCCTTCCGTCGATCTCGTCCGTCCGTCCGGCCGCACGCTCGCGGTCGGCTCGTCCAGGACACCCACGCTTCGTCCAGGACACCCACGCTTCGTCCAGGACCCCCACGCTATCGAACTTTTATTCGAACAAGCTCGTCACGCGCCCAACACCGCTCTTTCGAGTGACAACGCTCAAGGATTGGCGGCTCAGGCCGAGGGGAGGACTTCTGCGGGGCGCGGCGCGCAGGGGAAGCGGGCCGCGGGAGGCACTCGGGAAGCTCGGGGTCCCGGGTCCTTCGAGGGGGTCCCATGGGGAGGGGCAAGGGGAGGGACATGGGGAGGAGGGCCCCGGCGCCGTTCGACGGCGCCGGGGCCCTCACCCTCCAGGAAGGCACGAAGGCCGTGGGTCTACCGCTTGGCCACGAAGACGTGCGAGGCGATCTCGGCGTCCAGTTCGGCCGCCTCGCCGCCGCTGCCGACGAGGACTCCGCCCGCCGACGACGTGACGCTGACCACGGCGCCCGGCTGCACACCGGCCCGCCGCAGCGTGTACATCACCTGCGCGTCGGTCTGGATCGGCTCACCGATCCTGCGCACCACGACGCTCGCCCCGGCCGCCCCCGGCTGCAACTCGTTGAGACTGACCATGCCGTCCTCCAGGAACGGATCGGCCTCGCCCTTCTCGCCCAGCTCCTCGAGCCCGGGAATCGGGTTCCCGTACGGCGACTCGGTCGGGTGGCGCAGCAGTTCGAGCACGCGCCGCTCCACCGCCTCGCTCATCACGTGCTCCCAGCGGCACGCCTCCGCGTGCACCTGCTCCCACTCCAGGCCGATCACATCGACCAGCAGGCACTCGGCGATGCGGTGCTTGCGCATCACGCGGGTGGCGGTGCGGCGCCCCTCGTCGGTCAGTTCCAGATGCCGGTCGTTGGCGACGTGCAGCAGCCCGTCGCGCTCCATCCGCGCCACCGTCTGGGAGACCGTCGGGCCGCTCTGGTCGAGCCGCTCGGCGATTCGGGCGCGCATGGGGACCACACCCTCCTCCTCCAACTCCAGGATGGTGCGGAGATACATCTCCGTCGTGTCGATCAATCCGGACATGCGCGCCCCTCGTTCGTTCGTGCGTGGCCCTCAACCAATTCTGACGCATAGCGCCGACAACGGTCCCCGATCCGGTCCTCGCCCTTTCTTGACACCGGCTCGCGGGGGCCGCACGGTGATCCGCATGAGTGAGCCTCGCGAGTCCCTGGCCGACCGATACTTCGACGCCGCGATCACCCTTCTGCACCGGATCAGGGACGAGGAGGCCGCCGGGATCCAGGCCGCCGCGGACGCCGTCGCCGACGCCATCGCCGCCGACGGCCGGGTCTTCGTCTTCGGTGCCGGCCACTCCTCGCTGCCCGCCCAGGACGTGGTCTACCGGGCGGGCGGCCTCGCCCTCATCAATCTCCTGGCCGTTCCCGGCGTCGTCGGCGTGGACGTGATGCCCGCCACCCTGGGCAGCGCGCTGGAGCGGGTCGACGGCCTCGCGGGCGCCGTCCTGGACACCAGCCCCGTACGGCCGGGCGACGTCCTGTTCGTGATCTCACTGTCCGGGCGCAACGCACTGCCGGTCGAGATGGCGCAGAACGCCCGCGCCCTGGGCCTCACCGTGATCGGCGTCACCTCGGTCGCGTACGCCGAGCAGACCCGTTCCCGGCACGCCTCGGGCACCTTCCTCAAGGACCACTGCGACATCGTCCTCGACTCCAAGATCGCGGTCGGCGACGCGGAGCTGACCGACGACGCCATCCCCGCGCCCTTCGCGCCCGCCTCCACGGTCGTCATCAGCGCCCTGATGCAGGCCGTCGTCGCGACCGCCGCCACCGGGCTCGCCGCCCGCGGCGTCACCCCGCCCATGCTGCGCTCGGGCAACGTCGACGGCGGCCACGACTGGAACGGCCGGATCTTCGAGGAGTACCGGGAGCGGATCTTCTTCCGGCACTGACCGGCGACGGGGCCGCCCGCACCGAGCTGCCGGTGCCGGTGCCGGTGCCGGTGCCAGCAAGCGACAGGGGCCGCCCGCACCGAGCCTCGTCCACTGCCCGCCGACGCCCCGCGAAGGGCGCCGGCGCTCAGCGGTCCCCGGTCAGCCCCGCCAGGTCCAGCGCCATAGCGACCCGCGCCGCGACGTCCTCCGCGTACGCCGCGTCCGCCCGGTCGAAGAGCCTGCGCCCCGAGCCGCGCAGGAAGGTGAGCGCGCCGACCGTACGGCCCCTGCTGCGCAGCACCGTGGCCAGCCCGTGCACGGTCCCGGCGGGCCACCGCCTGGCCGCCGCCCACTCGTCGATCCGTTCACCGGTCGCCGGTTCGTCCGCCGTCAGCGCGCCGAAGCTGGCGCGTACGGTGCCGATCCGCTCCAGTGCCTGGAGGACGGGGTGGGCGACGCCGTAGCCGACCGGGATGGAGTTGTCCCCGGTGGCGTCGGCCGGTCCCGGCTCGCCCGCCGGGGTCGCCGCGATCCGGATCAGACGGCCCGCGTCGTCGGTGATGTCGACCAGGGCGTGGTCGGCGAATCCGGCCAGTGCGAAGTCGAGCTGCAAGGTCGCGGCCTCAAGGGCGCTCTCGCACTCGGCGGCGGCGCGGTCGGCGCGGTGGAGCTGCTGGTAGCGGAACCGCACCTGGGCCCCGTCCTTCTCCAGCGCCTTCTGCCGGGTGATGTCCAGGAAGAGCCAGCCCACTCCCAGCGGTACGGGTTCCTCGCCCAGCGGCGACCCGAGGCGGACGAATCCGCTGCGCCAGCAGTAGCGCCCGCCGGTCTCGTCGCCGCGCACGGTCAGCCACAGGTCGGTGGTGGCGGGCGGCGCGCCCTCGGAGAGCACGTGCTGGAGTACGTTCTCCAGCTCTTCGACGCCCTGGGCGAGCAGGTCGCCCAGCGGTCTGCCGAGCAGCGAGTCGCGGCCGGTGCGCAGCAGGCGGGCGGCGTGCGCGTTGACCACGGCGGGGCGCAGATCGGCGTCGATCAGTACCACACCCCATGAGGCGTCTGTGAAGAGCACTTCGCTGAGAGCGATCGAGCGTTCCAGGTCGATCTGCGCGTGCACCTCGGAGAAGGCGCAATAGACGCCGCTCGGCTGCCCGTCGGCGCCCTGCACGGCCGCCGACTGGGTACGGACGAGGACCCGGCGGCCGTCCTTGGTGACGAGCGCGAATTCGTGCACCTGGCGGCCGGGGCCGTCCATGGCGCCGAGCAGGCGTTCCTCGGTCTCGCGGGCGTCGGCCGTACGCGCCGCCCAGCCGGCGAATCCGTGCCGCCCTATCGCGTCCTGCGCGGTCCAGCCCAGGATGCGGACGGCCTCGGAATTCCAGTGGGTGATCACGCCATCGCGGTCGAAGGCGCACAGGCCCGCTTCCATGCCGTCGAGGAGCGCGGCGAGCAAGTGCTCGTCGCCCTCGTGCCCGTCATGGCCCCCGTCCGGGGCAATGCCGTCGCCACCCCCCTGGCTCCCGTGGACTTCGCCACCGCTGTTGTCGCCACTGCCGCCGTCATCGAGCGGCTTTGATTGCGCGTCGAAAGGCTGCACGTCGCAACATTGAACTCTGGTGTGGGCTGCGTCACACGAGATTCGCATAAATAGGTTGTGCGGTTCCGGCCGGCTTCTTACTGTTGCGGGACACACGAAGGGAGGTGGTCTGACGCATGATGTGCACTCGGACACGTGAGGTGGCTGCGGGCTAGCTCCGCGCACTGGGCGTGCGCGAAGCGCGCCAATCCCACGCAGTTCACCCGACCCGCGGGCTCGTCGGACTTGTCCGGCCGGTGCCCGGAGCCTCCTGGCTCCGGGGAGCAGCCCGCGGGTCGTTCGCGTTTCAGGACCCGCGTTCCAGGACCCGCGTTCCAGGACCAGCGGTCCCGGACCCGCGCTCCAGGACCCGTGTTTTACGGCGCCAGGCGCTCGATTCCCCATCCGCCGTCCGCACCGCGCGTATAACGCAGCCGATCGTGCAGCCGGTTCTCCCGGCCCTGCCAGAATTCGACGGTGCGCGGCTCGACCCTGAAGCCGCCCCAGAACGGCGGTACGGGCACGTCCGACCCTTCCGGCCAGCGCGCGCACAGCTCCGCGTAGCGCGCCTCCAGCACCTCGCGTGAGGCCACCACGGCGGACTGCTCGCTCGCCCAGGCGCCGATCCGCGAACCGTACGGGCGGCTGCGGAAATACGCCGCCGTCTCGTCCCGCGGCACGCGCGCCGCCGAGCCCCCGACGATCACCTGGCGGGCGATCGGATGCCAGGGGAAGAGCAGCGCCACGTGCGGGTTGGCGGCCAGCTCGCGGCCCTTACGCGACGCGTAATTGCTGAAGAAAACGAATCCGCGCTGGTCGTAGCCCTTGAGCAGGACCGTACGGGAGCTGGGTACGCCGTCGGCGCCGGCCGTGGACACCACCATGGCGTTGGGTTCGGCGAGCGCGCCGTGGTCCCGTGCCCGTACGGCGTCGGCGAACCAGCGGGCGAACTGCTCGCAGGGGTCGGCGGCCAGTTCCGGCTCGGTCAGTCCCGCGGCCCGGTACTGCTCGCGCATCGCCGCCGGGTCCGCGGCCGAGAGGGGCTTCACCTGGCGCTCTTCATGTGGTTGTCGCACGGGCACATCTTGCAGGACGGCGGGTCCGGGCGCCGACGTCCGCGAATGTGCCGGAACTCACGCTGTCCGGCGCGTCCGGCAGCAAGGAGAATTGCCAGCCGGGGCCAGGTGCAGGGGCCGGATCCTGTCCGACGGACCGTGGACGGTCCAGGCTGATCCGGATGGAGCAGGGTGACAGCCCCTCGGGCGGGGCATGACCGTGGGGTCGGCCCGTCCGGCACACTCCCGCCCGCACACCCCCGGGCACCGTCGTCATCTCATTCATCAGGCACTGCCGCACCACCGCACTGTCGTGATCATCAAGAGGAGCCGCCTCATGTCCGACTTCGTACCCGGACTCGAGGGAGTCATCGCGTTCGAAACGGAGATCGCCGAACCCGACAAGGAAGGCGGTTCGCTGCGTTATCGCGGTGTCGACATCGAGGATCTGGTCGGCCATGTGTCCTTCGGGAACGTGTGGGGCCTGCTGGTCGACGGGAAGTTCAACCCCGGTCTGCCGCCCGCCGAGCCCTTCCCCATCCCGGTGCACTCCGGCGACATCCGGGTGGACGTGCAGTCCGCGCTCGCCATGCTCGCCCCGGTCTGGGGTCTCAAGCCGCTGCTGGACATCGACGAGGCGGAGGCGCGCGACGACCTCGCGCGCGCCGCGGTGATGGCGCTGTCGTACGTCGCCCAGTCCGCGCGCGGCCAGGGGCTGCCCATGGTGCCGCAGAACGAGATCGACAAGGCGCACTCCATCACCGAGCGGTTCATGATCCGCTGGCGCGGCGAGCCCGACCCCAAGCACGTCGCGGCCGTGGACGCGTACTGGACGTCGGCGGCCGAGCACGGCATGAACGCCTCCACGTTCACCGCCCGGGTCATCGCCTCGACCGGCGCGGACGTCGCCGCCGCGCTGTCCGGCGCGGTCGGCGCCATGTCGGGCCCGCTGCACGGCGGCGCGCCCTCCCGTGTCCTCGGCATGATCGAGGAGATCGAGCGGACCGGGGACGCGGAGGCGTACGTGAAGGCCGCCCTCGACAAGGGTGAGCGCCTGATGGGCTTCGGCCACCGCGTCTACCGCGCGGAGGACCCGCGGGCGCGCGTGCTGCGGCGTACGGCGCGCGAGCTGGGCGCACCGCGCTACGAGGTCGCCGAGGCGCTGGAGAAGGCGGCGCTCGCCGAGCTGCACGCCCGCCGCCCCGACCGGGTGCTCGCCACGAACGTCGAGTTCTGGGCGGCGATCATGCTGGACTTCGCGGAGGTCCCGGCGCACATGTTCACCTCGATGTTCACCTGCGCCCGTACGGCCGGCTGGTCCGCGCACATCCTGGAGCAGAAACGTACCGGCCGCCTCGTCAGGCCCTCGGCGCGCTACGTCGGGCCCGGTGTCCGCGGACCGCGGGACATCGAGGGTTTCGCGAGCATCGCGCACTGAACCGCGGCGCATGCGGCGCGGGGCGCGGGAGGGCCGTCAGGCCGGTCCTCCCGCGCCCCTTCGCCGTTTCGCGCGCCGGTGCGCGACAGAAGGCCAGGTGCCCGTCCGGCCGGGGCGCACAGCCTGTGTGACACCGTCTCACCCGATGGAACGCTCCCGGAAACCCGCCCGTGACGGACTACGCTGCGACCGTGGCCGATATCGAGATTCCCGCTGACATCAAGCCCGCCGACGGACGATTCGGGGCGGGCCCCTCCAAGGTGCGGACGGAAGCGCTCGAAGCGCTGGCCGCCACCGGGACGTCCCTGCTCGGTACCTCCCACCGGCAGGCGCCGGTGAAGAACCTGGTGGGCCAGGTCCGCCAGGGAGTCAAGGAGCTCTTCTCGCTGCCCGACGGCTACGAGGTGGTGCTCGGGAACGGCGGCTCGACCGCGTTCTGGGACATCGCCACGCACGGGCTGATCGACAGCAAGTCGCAGCACCTGTCCTTCGGCGAGTTCTCGTCGAAGTTCGCGAAGGCGGCGCAGCTCGCGCCGTGGCTCCAGGAGCCGACGATCGTGAAGTCGGAGCCGGGTACGCACCCGGAGCCGGTCGCCGAGGCGGGCGTCGACGTATACGCCTTCACGCACAATGAGACGTCCACGGGTGTCGCGGCGCCGCTGCGCCGGGTCGCGGGCGCGGACGACGGGGCCCTGGTCCTGGTGGACGCCACCTCGGGCGCGGGCGGCCTGCCGGTCGACATCACCGAGACGGACGTCTACTACTTCGCGCCGCAGAAGAACTTCGCGGCCGACGGCGGCCTGTGGGTTGCCGCCTTCTCCCCCGCCGCGCTGGAGCGCGCGGCCTCGGTCGCCGCGTCCGGGCGGCACATCCCGGCGTTCTTCGACCTGCCGACGGCGATCGACAACTCGGTGAAGAACCAGACGTACAACACCCCGGCGCTGTCGACGCTCTTCCTGCTCAAGGAGCAGCTTGAGTGGATCAACGGCCAGGGCGGTCTGGAGTGGGCGGTCAAGCGCACCGCCGACTCCGCGTCGCGGCTGTACGGCTGGGCGGAGAAGTCCTCCTTCGCGACGCCGTTCGTCGCGGACCCCGCGCAGCGCTCGCAGGTCATCGGCACCATCGACTTCGAGGACGGCGTCGACGCGGCGGCCGTCGCGAAGGTGCTGCGGGCCAACGGGATCGTGGACACCGAGCCGTACCGCAAGCTGGGC
The DNA here is from genome assembly GCF_014596445.1 of Streptomyces sp. CBMA29. Taxonomy (GTDB): domain Bacteria; phylum Actinomycetota; class Actinomycetes; order Streptomycetales; family Streptomycetaceae; genus Actinacidiphila. Next base: position 72,029 of record NZ_MECL01000025.1, read on the forward strand.
CGCAACCAGCTCCGGGTCGCGATGTTCACGGCCGTCGACCCGGCCGACGTCGAGGCGCTGACCGCCTGCGTCGACTACGTCATCGGGCAGCTCTGACCGCTGCTCCACGAACGCACGACCCGTACGACCCGTACGACAGCACCGCGACCCCGGCCGGGCAGGACGGCCGGGGTCGCGCCGTATCGCCGTATCGCCGTATCGCTTCGGTCAACAGGCGTCAGTCGCGGTGACGTTCCCGGTTGCGGCGCAGCAGTTTGCGGGCGCCCACGCCGATGGCGCCGATCACGGCGAGCACCCCGATGCCCACGACCCTGCTGCCGGTGCTCGTGGTGCCGGTGTCCTTGACCGTGCCCGGTGAGGCACCGGGCGAGGCCCCGGGAGAGGCCCCGGCGCCCTTGTGGTCGTCCGCCGACGCGCTCGCCGAGGCGGCCACGCTGTCGGGCAGTTCGTCGCCGCTGAGCGGCGCGCGCCACACGTCGCTGTTCTTGCCCTCGCTGCCGAACATCAGATTCCGGCCGTCGGTGGTGAAGGTGACGGACTCGCCCTGCCGTTGCATGGGGACGTCGAGGCCGCCGATCTTGTGCGGGGCGCCGTCGGCCCAGCGGTAGCCGGTCGCCCCGAGGTAGCCGCGCAGCACCAGGCGGGTGCCGTCGGGCGAGAAGGCGCCGTCGGTCACCCAGGGGACGTCGGCTATGCGGTGGAAGGTGTTGACGCCGTCGGCGCTCAGCTTGGCGGGACCGGCGTAAAGGGCCCCGCCCTCCTGGTTCTTACTGGCGATGTAGACCCGGCCCGTCGTCGGATGCACCATCAGGGCTTCGGCGTTGCGGGGTCCCGCGTCGTAACGCACGGTGTAGCGGGTGACGTCGACGGTCCGGTCGCCGAGTTGCCGGGGCTCGGGGAAGCGGTAGATCCAGACCTCGGGCCAGGTGCCGCCCAGGTTGTCGCCGATGTCACCCACGTAGAGGTCGCCGTCGGGGCCGAGGGAGATCGCCTCCACGTCCCGCGCTTGGATGCCGCGCAGGGTGACCCTGGCCACGGTCTTGCCGGTGGCCGAGTCGACGGCGTAGACGTACGGGCCGTCGTCGCTGTCGTTGTGCGTCCAGTACACGCCGGGGTGGAGGCGGCTGGCGGCCAGGCCGCTGGACTCGGTGATCCGCGGGTCGCTGAGGGAGAACGCGACCGAGGGGCCGCTGTCGGCGACGGCGGATACGGCGGTGCCGCAGGCCAGGGCTACGGCGGCGCACGCGGCGGCCGTCAGGAGATACGCACGCATGCACCCCAGTGTCCCTGGTCGGCGGACGGTCGGGGATGATGCCCGGCATGCGTTACCTATTCGTCGGCGACTCCATGACCGTGGGCGCCGCGGGCGACTACACGTGGCGCTACCGCATGTGGCAGCACCTGAACGACCTGGGCGAGCCGTTCACGGTGGTGGGACCGCGCACCACGCTGTACGACACGGCGGCCGACGCGGCCGTCTCCCGCGACTACGCCGACCCCTTGTTCCCGGAGCGGGCCAGGCGGCATCTGGCGGGCTGGGGCGAGGGCTGGCACCACATGGTGCCGATGATCGGCGACGTCGTACGCGAGCACCGCCCGGACGTGCTGCTGATATCGCTCGGCCTGATCGACCTCGGCTTCTACACCGACGCCGAGCAGACCGCGCGCAATGTGGAGCGGTTCATCGCGGCGGCCCGCGCGGCGGGCCCCGAGCTGCGGATGGTGCTGCTGCCGGTCATCCCCAACACCAGGGCCGATCTGGATCCGGGCTTCGCGGACCAGTGCGCGGACCTGAACACCCGCATGGCGAAGGCGGTCGCCGAGCACGACTCGCCCGCCTCGCCGCTGCTGCTGGCCTCCCGCCCCGAGGGGTACGACATCCTGCTCCACACCTACGACGGCACCCATCCCAACGCGGCGGGCGAGCACAAACTTGCGGCGGCTTTCGCGGACGCGATGTACCAGGCGTGGGATATCGGGGCGCCCTACAACGAGTACTGAGCCGAACGGCGCCCGGACGGCGGGCAGCACGGCGCCCGGACGGCGGGCAGCACGGCGGGCAGCACCCCGGATACCCCGGATTGCCCCTTGATTCGAGCGCACTCCAAGAGCTTGGCTGAATGCCATGGAGTACACACAGCTCGGACGTACCGGCCTCAAGGTCAGCCGTCTGGTTCTCGGCACGATGAACTTCGGCCCGGAGACGGATGAGGCGGACAGCCACTCGATCATGGACGCGGCCCTCGCGGCGGGCGTCAACTACTTCGACACCGCCAACGTCTACGGCTGGGGCGAGAACAAGGGCCGCACCGAGGAGATCATCGGCACCTGGTTCGCCAAGGGCGGCGACCGCCGCGACAAGACGGTCCTGGCCACCAAGGTGAACGGCTACATGGGCACCGCCGACGAGCCCTGGCCGAACCACGACAAGCTCAGCGCGCTCAACATCCGGCGCGCCGTCGAGGCCAGCCTCAAGCGGCTGAACACCGACTACATCGACATCTACCAGTTCCACCACGTCGACCGGGACACTCCGTGGGAGGAGATCTGGCAGGCGATCGACGTCCTGATCCAGCAGGGCAAGATCCTCTACGCCGGGTCGAGCAACTTCGCGGGCTGGCACATCGCGCAGGCCAACGAGGCGGCGGCGCGGCGCGGTTCACTCGGTCTGATCACCGAGCAGTGCCTGTACAACCTGGCGGAGCGGCGGGCGGAGATGGAGGTCATCCCGGCGGCGCGGCACTACGGCCTCGGCGTGATCCCCTGGTCGCCGCTGAACGGCGGTCTGCTCGGCGGCGCGCTGCGCAAGCAGCGCGAGGGCGGCGGCGCGCGTTCCACCAGCGGACACAGCGCGAAGGCGCTCCAGGACGGCAAGCTGCGCGACCAGGTCCAGGCGTACGAGGACCTGTGCGACAAGCACGGCTTCCAGCCCGGTGACGTCGGTCTCGCCTGGCTCCTCACCCGTCCGGGTGTGACCGGTCCGATCGTCGGCCCGCGCACCCAGGACCAGCTCGACTCGGCGCTGCGCGCGCTGGAGCTGGAGCTGTCGGAGGAGTTCCTGGCGGCGCTCGACGAGATCTTCCCCGGCCCTGGGCCGTCCCCGGAAGCCTTCGCCTGGTAGTTCCCGGCGCCGAGGAAACCCGAGGGAACCCAGCTGAACACGGCGGGTACGGCGGGCGCGGCGGGCGGAACAGCCGCGGCGGCCGTGCCCGTCGAGCCGTCGTCCGGCCCTGACGGTGTCACGGTGTCACGGTGTGGACGGTTCGGGGGTGCCGCCGCGGGTCAGCCCAGCGCGGCGGCCACGACCACCACCACGAGCATCAGGACGAAGGCGGCGGTCATCACACGGGTACGGGTTTTGGGGTCCACACCCCGAGGTTAACCGGCCCCGGTCACCCCTCCGGCCGGTGGGCCGCCGCCCGTACCGGTCCCGTAAGCCCACGCAGGCTCATACGGCCGGGGTGAGCCGGGGCGCCGACTCGTCGTCCTGAGGCTGGGGCTGGGGCCGAACCTGGGCCTGGGCCTGAATCTGGGACGTGGCCCGCGCCTGGCTCTGAGGCGCCGGCGTCTTCGCGTCCGGGCAGGGCGCCGGAGCGCCCTCCCCCGCCGCCTCCGGCGCGTCCTCGGCGTCCACGCCGCCGTTGACCGGCTCGCGGGGCACGAAGGAGAGCAGGGGCTGGCCCTTGATCCTGCCGTGGCGCAGGTTGAGCCGGAGCCGGAGCCCGCCGATGCGGGCCAGGACGATCGCGACGGTGGCGGCGGCGGCCGCGGAGATCAGGCCGCCGGACAGGAAGCCGACGCGGGCGCCGTACGTGTCGGTGACCCAGCCCATGACCGGACCGCCGATCGGGGTGCCACCGACGAAGACCATCATGTACAGGCTCATCACCCGGCCGCGCATGACGGGTTCGGTCGCGAGCTGGACGGTGGCGTTGGCCGTCGTGTTGAAGGTCAGGCCGAAGATGCCGATCGGGACCAGCAGGACGGCGAAGATCCAGAAGGCGGGCGCCACGGCCGCGGCGGCCTCCAGCAGCCCGAAGACGCAGGCCGCGGCGACCAGCATGCGCAGCCGGGTACGGGTACGGCGGGCGGCGAGCAGCGCGCCGAGCAGGGAACCGGCCGCCATCAGGGTGTTGAGCAGGCCGTAGGTGCTGGCGCCGCTGTGGAAGACCTGGTTGACGAAGGCGGAGAGCCAGATCGGGAAGTTGAAGCCGAAGGTGCCGATGAAGCCGACCAGGACGATCGGCCAGATGAGGTCCGGCTTGCCCGCCACGTAGCGCAGGCCCTCGCGGAGCTGGCCCTTGCCGCGGGGCACGCGGTCGACCCGGTGCAGCTCGGAGGTGCGCATCAGCAGCAGGCCGACGAGCGGGGCGATGAAGGACAGGCCGTTGAAGAGGAAGGCCCAGCCGCTGCCGACGGCGGTGATCATCACACCGGCGACGGCGGGGCCGATCAGGCGCGCGGACTGGAAATTCGCGGAGTTGAGCGAGACCGCGTTGCGCACATGGCTCGGGCCGACCATCTCCATGACGAAGGTCTGCCGCGCGGGGTTGTCGATCACGGTGACCATGCCGAGCAGGAAGGCGATCGTGTAGACGTGCCAGACCTGGACGACCCCGCTGAGGGTGAGGACGGCCAGCAGGAGGCCCAGGAGGCCGAGTACGGCCTGGGTGAGGATCAGGATCTGCCGCTTGGGGTAGCGGTCGGCGATGACACCGCCCCAGAGGCCGAAGAGCAGCATCGGCAGGAACTGGAGCGCGGTGGTGATGCCCACCGCGAAGGACGAGCCGGTGATGCTGAGCACCAGCCAGTCCTGGGCGATCCTCGACATCCAGGTGCCGGTGTTGGACACCACGGCGCCGGTCGCGAAAAGCCGGTAGTTGCGGACCTTGAGCGAGCTGAAGGTGCTCGTCCTGCCGTCCGCGGGTCGGTCAGGTTCGGTTGCGGTGCCTGGTCCGGCTGCCGAACTCAATCGGGTCTCGCCTCCCCTTCAACAGGTGGTCGGTCGTGCTGTCCGATGGCTCGCGCGGCACAGGTGTCGTACGGGTCATACAGCTCGTGCGGTTCGTACTGGTCCTTAAAAGTCATACGTTTCGTGCGGGTCGTACAAGGTCGTGCGCGTCGTACAAGGTCGCGCCGGTCATACGAGGTCGTGCCGGTCACAGGTGAGCGAGCTTCTCCAGGACCGGAGCCGCCTCGCGGAGCACCGCGCGCTCCTCGTCGGTCAGGCCCTCGGTGAGCCGGGCCAGCCAGGCGTTCCGCGTGTCGCGGGCCTCGGCGAGGATCGCCTCGGCCTGCTCGGTCTGGCTCACCACCACCTGGCGCCGGTCGTCGGGATGCGGTTCCCGGCGGACCAGCCCCTTGGCCTCGAGCATCGCCACGATGCGGGTCATCGACGGCGGCTGCACGTGCTCCCTGCGGGCCAGTTCGCCAGGGGTGGCGGACCCGCAACGGGCCAGGGTGCCCAGCACCGACATCTCGGTAGGGCTGAGCGTCTCGTCGACACGCTGGTGGCGCAGTCGGCGGGAGAGGCGCATCACGGCGGAGCGCAGCGAATTCACCGCGGCGCGGTCGTCCTCGGACAGTTCGGTCACGTTCCTTAGATTAGCTCATTAGCTAACCTAAGTAAAACTTGGCCCACCGGGACCCCACTCAACCCTCATGTGCCCTGATATCACCCATACGGGTGAGATGGCCGCCGAAAGTCCCCCGCGGCGGCACCCGGTCCGGGGACCTTGGGGCGTATGGCATCGAGAGTGCTCAGCCTGCGCATAGACGCAGACCTGTGGGACCGGATCCGCGACCATGCCGCCAAACGCGGAATGAGCGCCCAGGACTATGTGGTCCAGGCGCTCATCCGTGACGACTTCGACGAACGGTTCATGACGGCCGTCGACGAGACCGAGCGGTTCTACGGGCAGGACGGGCCGCTGAGCGGACCCGCCCCCACCCCTCAGGCACCGGCTCAGAGCAGGCCGAGCGCGGGCATCAGGTAGTAGAAGGCGAAGACCGCGGCCACGGCGTAGAGCGCGACCGGCACCTCACGCCCGCGTCCGGCGGCCAGCCGCAGCAGGCAGAAACTCAGGAAGCCGATGCCGATGCCGTTGGTGATCGAGTAGGTGAACGGCATCATCACCATGGTCAGGAACGCCGGCACCGCGATGGTGAAGTCGCTCCAGTCGATCTCGCGGACCGAGCCCGCCAGGATCAGGAAGCCGACCGCGATCAGGGCGGGCGTGGCGGCCTGGGCCGGGACCATGGTGGCCAGCGGTGTGAAGAACAGCGCGAGTACGAACATCAGGCCGGTCACGATGCTCGCGAGCCCGGTCCTGGCGCCCTCTCCGACGCCCGCCGTGGACTCCACGAAGCAGGTGTTGGCGGACGAGGAGGAGGCGCCGCCGACGGCGGTGGCGATGCCGTCGATCATCAGCACCTTGTTGATGCCGGGCAGGTCGCCCTTCTCGTCGAGCAGATCCGCCTCGTCGCTGACGCCGAGGATGGTGCCCATCGCGTCGAAGAAGCAGGACAGCAGCACGGTGAAGACGAAGAGCACGCCGGTCAGGATGCCGACCTGCTGGAAGCCGCCGAAGAGGCTGACCTTGCCGACGAGGCCGAAGTCGGGGCTGGCGACCGGGTTGCCGGGCCACTTGGGAACGGTGAGGCCCCAGTTGGCGGCGGGGATGTCGGCGACGGCGTCCACGATCACCGCGAGGACCGTCATGGCGACGATGGAGATCAGGATCGCGCCCGCGACCTTGCGGATGATCAGCGCCAGGGTGAGCAGGGTGCCGAGGATGAAGATCAGCACGGGCCAGCCGTTGAGGTGGCCGTCGGAGCCGAGCTGGAGCGGCACGGTGGTGTGAGCGGCGTCCGGGATACGGGTGACGAAGCCGGAGTCGACCAGGCCGATCAGCATGATGAACAGGCCGATGCCGATCGCGATGCCCTTGCGCAGGCCGAGCGGCACCGCGCTCATCACGCGCTCCCGCAGCCCGGTGGCGACCATGACCATGATCGCGAAACCGGCGAGCACGACCATGCCCATCGCGTCCGGCCAGCTCATCTTGGGCGCGAGCTGGAGGGCGACGACGGTGTTCACGCCGAGCCCGGCGGCGAGCGCGATCGGCACATTGCCGACCACGCCCATCAGCAGGGTGGTGAAGGCGGCGGTGATCACGGTCGCGGTGACGAGCTGGCCGCCGACCAGGTGGTGGCCGTACTTGTCCACGGCGGAGCCGAGGATGATCGGGTTGAGCACGATGATGTACGCCATCGCGAAGAAGGTGGCGAGACCGCCGCGAATCTCCCTCGGGACGCTGGACCCGCGCTCGGAGATCCGGAAATAGCGGTCAAGGCCGGGGGCGGCGGGCGGCATACGGGTCCTCAAAGTGCTCAGCTTGGATGATCATACGAACAAATTCGGCCAGCGCGTGGCTGCTTCAGTATGAATAAACAACTTGTCAAACGCCATCTGCGCGCGTAGATCCTTGAATCGCACGGCCACCACCACCCGGCCACCACCCCGCGGGCACCCCGCCACCACCGCGCCCGACCCCGTTACCGCCCCCATTACGATGGGCGCATGAGCAGCAACCGGACCCCCCTGCGCGAGGCCCCAGAGCCGCTGGAGGCCAACGATGTGGCCACTGTCACAGTCGGCACGATCGTCTGGGCCGTGCTCTTCGTCGTGCAGCTCCCCTTCTACGGCTGGTATGCGGACCACGGCCATACCTGGCTGATCTGGACCTGTCTGGCGGGCGCGGGGCTCGGACTGATCGGCCTGAAATACGTCACCGCGCGGCGGGCCGCGATCCGTCGGGCCGCCGCGGCGCGCGGTCCGCAAGGGCCCTCCGCCGAGTAGAAGCGGCGGGCGCCACGTACCGTCGGACCCATGACGGAACGCACGGACACGGAGGTCGTCACCCGGAAACCGGGACTGACCGGCGGCGAGGTCGCGGAACGCGTCGCGCGCGGCGAGGTCAATGACGTACCGGTACGCTCCTCCCGCTCAACTTCCGAGATCGTCCGGGCGAATGTCTTCACCCGGTTCAACGCGATCATCGGCTTCCTTTTTCTGATCATTTTGGTGGTCGGTCCGATCCAGGACGGCCTCTTCGGCTTCGTGATCGTCGCCAACACCGCGATCGGCATCTTCCAGGAGCTGCGCGCCAAGCGGACCCTGGACAGCCTCGCCGTGATCGGCGAGGCCAAGCCCTCGGTGCGCCGTGACGGTGCGTCGGCCGAGATCCACACCTCCGAGATCGTCCTCGGCGACCTCATCGAGTTGGGCCCCGGTGACAAGGTCGTCGTGGACGGCGTCGTCGAGGAGGCCGACGGCCTGGAGATCGACGAGTCGCTGCTGACCGGTGAGGCCGACCCGGTCATCAAGCGCGCCGGGGACCAGGCGATGTCCGGCAGCTTCGTGGTGGCGGGCGGCGGCGCCTTCACCGCCACCAAGGTCGGCCGGGAGGCGTACGCGGCGCAGCTCGCCGACGAGGCGTCCCGCTTCACGCTGGTCAACTCCGAGCTGCGCAACGGCATCAGCCAGATCCTCAAGTACGTGATGTGGATGATGGTGCCGACGGCGGTCGGCCTGATCATCAGCCAGTTCACGGTGGAGAGCCACGACGGGCGCGAGGCCGTCCGCCGTACGGTCGGCGGCATCGTGCCGATGGTGCCGGAGGGTCTGGTGCTGCTGACCTCGGTGGCCTTCGCCATCGGCGTGATCCGGCTGGGCCGCAAGCAGTGCCTGGTCCAGGAACTGCCCGCGATCGAGGGCCTGGCCCGGGTGGACATCGTCTGTCTGGACAAGACCGGCACCCTCACCGAAGGCGGCATGGACGTCTCGGACCTGCGCCCGCTGGACGGCGCGGACCGCGACTACACCGCCCGCGTCCTGGCCGCGCTCGGCGCCTCCGACCCGCGCCCCAACGCCAGCCTCCAGGCCATCATCGACGCCTACCCCCGGCCCGGCGGCAACGCTTCCCAGGACGGCTCCGACGAGGGCTCCGAGGACGGCTCCCAGGACGTCTCCCAGGACGGCAGGGCCGCCAAGGACGCCGCCGCGGACGGCGGTTGGCGCTGCACCGAGGCGCTGCCCTTCAGCTCGGCCCGCAAGTACAGCGGCGCCGCCTTCAACGAGCCGGACGGCGCCAGCAGTACGTGGCTGCTCGGCGCGCCCGACGTGCTGCTGCCCACCGGGCACGGCTCGCTCGCCGAGGTCGACCAGCTCAACAACGAGGGTCTGCGGGTGCTGCTGCTGGCCCGCACCGACCGCCCGCTCGACGACCCGCGGGTGGCCGAGACCGTCACCCCGTACGCGCTGGTCGTCCTCGAACAGCGCCTGCGGCCCGACGCCGGGGACACGCTGCGGTACTTCGCCGAGCAGAATGTGCAGACCAAGGTCATCTCCGGCGACAACGCGGTGTCGGTCGGCGCGGTCGCCGGCAAGCTCGGGCTGCCGGGCGCGGACGCCCCGGTGGACGCCCGCCAACTGCCCGCCGACCAGGACGAGATGGCCAAAGCGCTGGAGGGCGGCGCCGTCTTCGGGCGGGTCACGCCGCAGCAGAAGCGGGACATGGTCGGCGCCCTCCAGTCCCGCGGGCACAACGTCGCGATGACCGGCGACGGCGTCAACGACGTACTCGCCCTCAAGGACGCCGACATCGGCGTCTCCATGGGGTCGGGTTCCGAGGCCACCCGCGCCGTCGCGCAGATCGTGCTGCTCAACAACAGCTTCGCGACGCTGCCTTCGGTGGTCGCCGAGGGCCGGCGGGTGATCGGCAACATCACCCGGGTCGCCACGCTGTTCCTCACCAAGACGGTCTACTCCGTGCTGCTCGCGGTGCTCGTGGTGTGCTGGCAGGTGCCGTACCCCTTCCTGCCGCGGCACCTCACGCTGCTGTCCACGCTCACCATCGGCGTGCCCGCCTTCTTCCTGGCGCTCGCGCCCAACAAGGAGCGGGCCAAGCCGCACTTCGTCCGGCGCGTCATGCGGTACTCGACCCCGGCGGGGATCATCTGCGGGCTCGCGGCGATGCTGTCGTACCTGCTGGCCCGGCACCACTACTCCGGCAGCGGGGCGCTGGACGCCGAGACCAGCGCGGCGACGCTCACGCTGTTCCTGCTGGAGGTGTGGGTGCTGGCGATTGTGGCCAGGCCCTACACCTGGTGGCGGATCGCGCTGGTACTGGCCATGGGCGTCGGCTTCCTGATCGTGCTGGTCGTGCCGTGGCTCCAGTCCTTCTTCGCGCTGAAGCTGGTGGGCACGCAGATGCCGTGGACGGCCGTCGGCATCGCGGTGGCGGGCGGACTGGTGCTCGAAGCGGTGTGGGGGTGGGTGCGCAGGCGCGACACCGCGTGAACCCGCACACCTGAGGGTCCGTCAGTCGAACCAGCGGTCCATGGCCAACTCCTCGGTACGGGTGGGGTCTTCGAGGAGCGCGGCCAGTTCGAAACGGCGGTGCCAGTGGGCCGTGGCCCACGCCAGGCCCGCGGCCACGCCCTCGACCGTGGAGGCGTGCAGGGTGCCGTCGACGTAACGCCAGGAGACTTCGACGTCCCCGGTGACGAGCAGTTCCTCGTGCTCGATGTACGTGGCGGGGGCGCCGGGGAGCAGGTCGTGGACGGCGGGCAGCACGTCGTGGGGCTCGCCCTCGGAGACCACACGGGCCTCGACGGCGTCGCTGAGGCGGCGGACCTGGAAGAGGTCGGCGAGGTCCGCGGCCAGCCGCGGCGGCACCGGCAGCAGGGCGCGGCCCGCGGCGAGCGGCAGCAGGTCGGGGGCGTCGGCGACCAGCGCGTCGGCGGCGTCCACGACCTGGGGCACGCCGTCCACGACGGCCCGCAGGTCGTCGGGGAGGGTGACCTGCTCGGGGTCGAGTTCGGCGAGCGCCGCGTAGAGGCGGTGGAGCTGGGCGGGGGTGACCTGGCGGTCGGGGTCGGCCAGCCGCGCGAGGAGTTCGGCGGCGCCGCCCGGTTCGTCCAGCAGGGCGGTGACGGAGGTGCGTACGCCCAGCGCCCGCAGCACCTGCTCGTCCACGGCCGTGCCGGTGGCGGCCTCGTCGTAGAGCCCGGCGAGCAGCGGGTCGCCGCCCGCCGCGCGCAGGCCGACCGGGCGGCGGCCGTCGAGCACGGGGTGGTCGCGGAGCCACCAGGCGGCGTAGGGGCGTACGGAGTCGGTGGTGCCGTCGGGGAGCAGGACGCGTACGGGTGCGGTGATCGCGTCGCGCAGCGGGGGGCGGGAGAGCAGCGCCAGCGCCTGCGGCCAGGCGTCGTCGTCCACCAGGTCGAGGTCGCGGACGCCGGTCACCTCGGTGGCGACCGGCGGCACGTCGGTCTCGGGGAGGCGGTCCAGGACGTCCTCGCACCACACGTCGACGGCGTCGAGCAGGCCGACGTCGTCGGGCTCGGCCCAGTCGCTGTCGCGCGGTTCGAGGTCGTCGGGGTCCAGGACGACGTCGGCGGCGCGGACCAGCGCGAAGGTGGCGAGCACCCCGACCGCGGCGAGCGGCTGTTCGCCCCAGCGCTCGGCCAACTCGGCGTCCACCGCGGCCAGTTCGCCCTCGCGCAGGACGGATTCCAGGGCGCTGCCGGGGAAGACCAGCTCGCCGGCCGGGGCGAGTTCGCCCTCCTCGTCGGGCAGCGCGAGGGCGGCGAGCCACGGCTCCTCGCCGGGCGCGAGCCCCGCGGCGCGGGCCAGACCGAGGACGGTGTCGGCCAACTCCTCGGCGTCCAGGGCGTTCTCGTCGTCCCAGGCGGCGTTCTCGTCGTCCAGCGAGGCGGCCACCGCGGCCCTGACCTGAGGGGTGGTCAGGACGGCGCGCGGGGTGGCGGGGGACGCGCCGAGCTTTTCGAGCAGCGGGTGCACGGCGTCGGCGTGGGCGACGCGCAGGCCGAGGCGGGCCAGCGCGGCGGGGTCCACCGCGCCCGCATCGCCGTCGTCCCCCTCCCCCGGCACCGGCAGCAGCACCTGGCGCGGGCCGAGGACCGTACGGCCGTCGGCGAGCGGCACCGGGAGGCCGCTGAGGACGTCGGCGTCGGTTCCGGCCAGCGCGTCGTACAGGCGCCACCACCAGCCCGCCGGGCGTTCGGCGCCCGCGAGGCGGTCCACGGCGTCGGCGAGGGTCAGCCGGGCGACGCCCAACTGGCGCAGGGCGGGCCGCCGTTCGAGCGTGGAGGGGACCAGTGTCGGCAGCACCTCGGCCAGGACGCGGACGGCCTGCGCGGTGGCGCCCTCGACGACCTCGGCCTCGACCGGGCGCAGCGCGGGCGCCTCACCGGCCAGCGGACCGCCGCCGTCCCAGGAGCCGTCGTCGGCGGCCTTCTCCGTGTCCTCGGCGGGCTCGGGGCTGTCGGGGCCGTCGGGGCCGTCGTCAGGGCGCGGCTCCGCGGCGCGCGGCAGGAAGGCGGTACGGGGCAGCTCGGCGAGGATCGCGCGGCGCAGCTCGGCGTCGAGTTCGCCCTTGCCCAGCGGGCCCGGCACCAGGTCGACCACGCCGGTGCCGACCGGCCGCCAGCCGGCGAGCAGCGCCACGTACGACGCGGCGGCGCGGGCCAGCAGGAAGTCGGTGAGCGGGCCGAGGGCGGCGTGGCGGCGGGTCGGGTCGAGCGGGAAGGAGGCGAGCAGCAGCGCGGGCAGGCCGAGCGGTTCGTCGGTGGGCGTGGGCGCGTGGACGACGGGCGCGGTGCGGGGAGCGGCCGGTGCGCCCTCCTCGTCCACGGGGACCGCCCAGGTCACCGACCAGACGGGGCGCAGCCGTTCCTCGACCGGGCGGTCGGCGAGCAGGTCGGGGGTGAGGGCGCCGGAGGCGGACGACACCCGCCAGCGGGCGGGCGCGCCGCGGTCGCTGTCCTCGATGACCACGTCGCCGTCTTCGGTCTGACGGCGGGTCAGGGTCCGTACCCCGTCCGGGGTTTCCACCACGACCTCGGCCAGACCCGGCAGCGCGAGCAGCAGCGCGTCGTCCACGGCCGCCAGCAGCCGGGCCGCGAGGTCGCCCGCGGCGCCGTCGCGCAGCGGCAGCAGCACGACGGTGTCGTACGTGTCGGGCGCGCGGCCCTCCGCGGGGAACGGCAGGCGCAGCAGTGGGACATGGCCGTCGCGGCGCCGCAACTCCTCACTCAGGCCGGGGACTTCGGCGGCCAGCGCGCGGGCCTCGGCCAGCGACCAGCGGACGCCGCCGGTGCGGCCGACCACGGCAGGTTCGTCGCTGACGGCCAGCACCGCCGCGAAGCCGACGCCGAAGCGGCCGACGGCGGCCGGGCCGTCGTCGCGCTTGGCGGAGGCACGGAGGGTGGACAGCGATTCGACGGCGGCGGCGTCGAGGGGCGCGCCGGTGTTGGCGGCGGCGAGCAGCGCGGGGTCGTCGTCGCCCTCACCGGCCCCGTGGAGGGTCAGCCGCAGGCGGCCGGGGACGCCGGCCCGTACCGCCGCGTCGGCGGCGTTCTGGGCCAGTTCCACCACGAGGCGGTCGCGGTAGCCGCCGAGGGCCAGGTCCTCCTCGGCGTTGGCGTCCTCACGGAAGCGGGCGGCCGACGCGGACCAGGCGGTGGTCACGCCCGCGCGGAGCGCGGCGGTGCCGAAGGGGTCGCCGGTGGCTTCCGTGACGACCGTCGGTCGGGTCCCTGCGCGGCTCACGTGGACCTCCGGGTCGCTTCTGCTTCAGCCCTTGCGTGGCGACCGTACAGCCAATCGTGCGGCGCTCGCGCGGCGCACCCTCACCGCGCCCGCGGCGCGGTCACCTTTCCCACCCGCACCGCCCGCACCGCCCGCGCTACCCGCGCTACCCGCACCGCCCGTACTACCCGTACTACCCGTACTACCCGTACTACCCGTACAACCTGAGTTCCGGCGATCGGCCGTCCCCTGGGGATTCCCCGCCATCGGCGGCTTTCCGCCGTCACGAGGTCAGGGCTGGTCCGGGTGCAAGGAGACCTGCTCGGTCTCCTCCATGTCGTCCAGGACCATCGGCGGCGGGGTGGGGGTCTTGGGCATCACGGCGGCCTCGGAGTGGCCGCCGCAGCCGTAGGACAGGGAGACCAGGCGGCCGTCGGCGGGCGAGAACTCGTTGGCGCAGATCCCGAACGCCTGGCTGAGCGAGCCCTTGATCGCGACGAGGAAGCCGCAGCTCACGCAGTTGGCGGGCGCGGCCTGGGCCATGGGCGTCTTGGCGCCGAACTGCTCCTCCCAGCGGTCGGCGGCGGCGTGCAGGCCGTAGCGGGAGAGCACCCGCGGCCGTCCCATGCCGATCTCGGCGGCGACCGCGGTGATCGTCGCGGGCGTGGGCACCACGAAGTCGGCGTCGGAGGAGCCCGCGGCGCCCTCGGGACCCGCGGCGCCGTCCGAGCCGTCCGAGGCGTCGGCCGACCCGTCGGGGAAATCCGGGAAGCGCTCGTCGTCCTCGCCGGTCCACCCCGGCTCCAGGCGCAGGTCGTCGGCCTCGGTGGGCAGCAGGTCGCCGGGGCCCATGTCGCCGGGCCGCAGCCGCTCGCTCCACGGCACCCATTCGGGCGCGAGAATCGCGTCGTCGCCCGGCAGCAGCACCGTTTCGTCGATGGTCACGACCTTGGCGCGGGACGCCCGCGTGAGGGTGGTGGCCCAGCGCCAGCCGCGGTAGGCGGGCTCTTTACAGGCGAAGTAGTGGGTGACGACGCGGTCCCCCTCGGCCACGACGCCGAGGTGCTCGCCGACGGACTGCGGCCCCGCCGCCTCCTCCGTCACAGCCAGCGCGACATCGACCGCCTCGGCGCACAGGCGGTCAGGGGTACGGCTTCGCATCGCAGCACTCACAGAAATCGTTTCTCTCTCTACGCCGTCTCACGTGTGCGCCGCGACGCGACGGACCCGACGCGGAAAACCGGGGCGGAGCGGACCTGCGGACCGCTTCGACGCCTTGGTTTTCTGCCTTCGTGGTCCTGCCCGAGCGTCTTCGGGCGCACCTGTTGTCACCCATTCTGCGCGATCGCACGCTACCTGTGCGCACCACGTGCGCAAAGGAGGGGGTGCGTGGTCTTCCGATTGGGGCAGGATTGCTGTCGTGGCACAAACGGTGACTGCGGGCCCAGGGCCCGTGCGCAGGGCCGGACGCGCCCTCGCTAACGGCGTGGGGCGGTCCGGCGGTGCCCTGCGTCGTCGTATCAGGCGTACGACACACGCGGGCGGCGCGGGCGAGTCGGGGCTGGCGAAACTGATCGAACTGCACGCCGTGAACTCGGCGGGCGACATGTTGATCACGATCGCGCTCGCGAGTTCGGTGTTCTTCTCGGTCCCGACCGGACAGGCCCGCGGCCGGGTCGCGCTCTACCTGCTCGTGACGATGGCGCCGTTCGCGCTCCTGGCCCCGGTGATCGGTCCGCTGCTCGACCGCCTCCAGCACGGCCGCCGGGCGGCCATAGCGATGGCGATGATGGCGCGCGGCGTACTGGCCTGGACGATGGCCGTGGTGATCAGCACCGCGGGCCTCGGCCTGTATCCGATGGCGCTGGGCGTGCTGGTGGCGTCGAAGGCGTACGGCGTGGTGCGGAGCGCGGTGGTGCCACGGCTTCTGCCGGACAGAACGACACTCGTGAAGGCCAATTCACGGGTGACGCTGGCGGGTCTGCTCGCGACGGCCATCGCCGCGCCGGTCGGCGCGGGGCTGCACGCCATCGGCCCGCAGTGGCCGCTCTACGGCGCCTTCGTGGTCTTCATCATCGGCGCGCTGCTGTCGATGGCGCTGCCCTCGAAGGTCGACTCCTCGCGCGGCGAGGGCAAGGTCCGGCTGTCGGCCGACGAGGAGGCGCCGCCGGAGCCGTCGGGGATTCCGGGCAAGCGGCCGAGCCTGCTGGGCGTCGGCTCCTCGGTGCTGCACGCCCTCCAGGGCAACGCGGGGCTGCGCTCGCTGTCCGGCTTCCTCACGATGTTCCTGGCGTTCATGCTGCGCGAGCATCCGCTGGGCGGCCTGACGGCGGCGACCTCGCTGGGCGTCGTGGTCGTCTCCGCGGGCGCGGGCAACGCGCTGGGCACGGCGCTCGGCGCGTGGCTGAAGGCGCGCGGCCCCGAGATCATCATCGGCAGCGTCCTGATCTGCTCGCTGACGGCGACGATCGCCGCGGCCACCTGGTACGGGCTGGTCACCGTCGCCGCCGCCGCGGCCGTCGCGGGCATCTCGCAGGCCCTGGCGAAGCTGTCGCTGGACGCGCTGATCCAGCGCGACGTACCGGAGTTGGTGCGCACCTCCGCCTTCGCCCGCTCCGAGACCGCCCTCCAGCTCTCCTGGGTGGTCGGCGGCGGCCTGGGCATAGTGCTCCCGCTCAACGGCCAGCTCGGCATGTCGGTAGCGGCCTGTCTGGTGCTCTTGGCGTTCGTGGTGTCGGTACGCGGCCTGTTCGGCTCGGCACGGCGCGGCGGCAACCCGGCGTCGGCACGGGTGGCGTAAGGACACGGCCGTACGCGGTACGGACCCGGGCACACGCGGCACGGACCTGGGCACACGCGGTACGGGTGTACGGCGGCGATGATCGTCGGGCCGTCGCGGGACACGTCCCACCCCCGCGCGGCCTGGGGGCGACAGCCCGGTAGCCTCCTGCCATGAGCATTCGCCGCGCTGCCACCACCATCGGTGCCGTCTCCCTCGGGCTCGTCGCCCTGACCGCCTGCGACAAGCCGACCCCCCTGGCAACCGTGACCGTGGGCACCCGGTCCGTGACCGCGGAAGCCGTGGACAAGTGCTACGCCCACGGCAAGCTGCTCCCCCAGACGATCTTCGAGGCGTGTCTGACGGCCGCTCCCAAGCACCACCTCACGGTGGGCCTGGGCGACCAGGTACGGATCGGCGTGGACCCGAAGCTGGCGAAGAAGGGCTGGCTGCTCGCCAACGGCACCCAGCTCGTCACGCAGGAACTGCTCAAGAACCAGACGTACTGGACGCTCGACAGCGACACCCTGTTCACCGTGCAGGACCAGCAGACCGGCCAGTCCACGCAGGTCAAGGAAGTCACCTTGAACATCGTGGAGTCCGGCGACCTGACGGGCCGCAAGACGTACGGCATCTGGAAGATCAAGCTCGTCCGCGGCAAGTGACGCCCGACCGCGCCTCCGGCCCCGCGCCCAACCCCGGTCCCGCGTCCGCCTCCGGCCCCGAACTCGGTCCCGGTCCCGGTCCCGGTCCCGCGCCCGCGGCTTACGGCAGGCTCCTCGTCGTGACCGCGGTGGACGCGGAACGCGCGGCCGTCGAGGCCGGGCTGAGCGCGGCAGAGCCGCCCACCGCCGTGCCGGCGGACGTGATCGCCGTCGGTGTGGGTCCGGCGGCAGCGGCGGCGGGGACCGCCACCGCGCTGGCGCTGGCCGAGGCGGCGGGCGCTCCGTACGGCCTGGTGGTCTGCGCCGGGATCGCGGGGGGTTTCGCGCCGGTCGCGCCCGTGGGCCATGTGACGGTCGCGGAGACCGTCGTGGCGGCGGACCTGGGCGCGCAGACCGACGAGGGCTTCGTACCGGTGGTGGAGCTGGGTTTCGGCATCTCGGAGCACCGGCCGCCCGCACGGCTGAGCCGGGGCGTGGCGCGGGCGCTGGGCGCGGCGTACGGCCCGCTGCTGACCGTGAGCACGGTCACCGGCAGCGGGGAGCGGGCCGCGGAGCTGAGCGGCCGTCACCCGGGCGCCGTCGCGGAGGCGATGGAGGGCTTCGGGGTGGCGGAGGCCGCCGCGGCGCGCGAGGTGCCGATGCTGGAGATCCGCGCGGTGTCGAACGCCGTCGGCCCCCGTGACCGCGAGGCGTGGCGGATCGGCGACGCGCTGGCGGCCCTGACGGTGGCGTTCGGGAAGCTCCCGGCCGCCTTGGAGGTTGAAGCCACACATGACGACTGACACCGCGAACACGGGCCCGGCCGGGGCGCCGCACGACGCCGCGCTGCGGATCGCGTACTCCCCCTGTCCCAACGACACCTTCGTCTTCCACGCGTGGGCGCACGGCCTGGTCCCGCAGGCGCCGCCGCTCGACGTGACCTTCGCGGACATCGACATCACCAACGGGATGGCCGAGCGCGGCGAATTCGACGTGCTGAAGGTGTCGTACGCGGTGCTGCCGTGGGTGCTGGAGGAGTACGCGCTGCTGCCGTGCGGCGGGGCGCTGGGGCGCGGCTGCGGGCCGCTGGTGCTGACGCGGGAGCCGGGCGCGGACCTGGCGGGCAAGACGGTCGCGGTGCCCAGCGAGCGGTCGACGGCGTATCTGCTGTTCCGGCTGTGGGCGGCGACGGAGGTGCCGGGCGGGGTCGGAGCGATCGTGGTGCTGCCGTTCCACGAGATCATGCCCGCGGTACGGGACGGCCGGGTGGACGCCGGTCTGGTGATCCACGAGGCGCGCTTCACGTACCAGAACTACGGCCTGCACAAGCTCGCGGACATGGGCGAGCACTGGGAGGCGACGACCGGGCTGCCGATCCCGCTGGGCGCGATCATCGCCAAGCGCTCGCTCGGCAAGGAGCGGCTGCACGCGCTCGCCGAGTCGGCCCGTACCTCGGTGCGGATGGCGTGGGACGACCCGGAGCCGTCGCGCGAGTACGTGCTGGAGAACTCGCAGGAGATGGACCCGGCGGTCGCGGACCAGCACATCGGGCTGTACGTCAACGAGTTCACCGCCGATCTCGGCGAGGACGGATACGCCGCCGTACGCGGGTTGTTGACGCGGGCCGCGGCCGAGGGACTGGTGCCGCCGCTCGCCCCCGACGCGCTCGCATTCTGACCGAGACTTTCGCCGGGTGGCCGGAATTCACCGTGTCCGTTCGGCACGTGCGCACTTCGGCACTTGCGTACTTCAGCACTTCGCCGCTTTACCGGAAGACGGGCTTCCGGCAAAGCGGCGCTAAAAACGGTCAACTTCCCTGCGTCATAGCGGACTCATACGTCGAGCTGGTCGGCGACAACGCGCAGCACGGAAGCGATCTTGTGTCCGTGCGCCTTGTCGGGATACCGGCCGCGCTGGAGGGAACGCGCGACGTCTTCGAGCAGCGTGGTGAGGTCCTGGACGATCGGCAGCAGCTCATCGGGTTTACGGCGTTGCGCCGCCGCCACCGAAGGAGCGGGGTCCAGAAGTGTCACCGAAAGCGCCTGATCACCGCGCTGTCCTGCGACGACGCCGAATTCCACACGCTGGCCGGGCTTGAGCGCAGCGACTCCGTCAGGCAGCACCGACGAGTGCACGAAGACGTCGCCGCCGTCATCGCGGGAGAGAAAGCCGAAGCCCTTCTCGCTGTTGAACCACTTGACTTTGCCGGTAGGCACGTCCGACCTCGTCCTCATTGCTCGAAACGACTCTGAATAAGACTTCAGCGGGTCCATCGGGGACCCGCTGGCACCAAGGCTAATGGCCTGGTGCTGTGTGACAAGACGCCAACGTCCCGTTCCCCGGCCGTTCGACCGCCCCCTGAACGGATCTACCCTTGTCCGGTGAGCAAACAAACCATGGGCGCCGGTGACCTCCTGGTCCGCGTCGGCGCGATCGTCTTCCTCGTGGGCGCGGTCGGCACTCTTGTCACCGTCGCACCGCTGCTGCTGGGCACGCATACGCTGCCGACGCCCGCGTATTTCGTGTCCATGCTGATGGGCGTGGGTATGGCGGTGGCGCTGTGCGGGCTGCTGCGGTCCGCCCTCGCGCAGCGGCAGACCTCACGGGAGCGGAGCGCGGCCGGTTCCTGAACCGGCCGCCGGCCTTTCGGGGCGGAATCCGGCGGCGGCTTCCGCCGTCCCCGGTGCGCTCAGGCCGCCGCGGACGTGTGGGCCGCGAACCAGGCCGGAAATTCGGTGAGATCGTCCAGGACGACATCGGCTCCGGCCGCCCGCAGTTCCGCCGCGTCGCACGGGCCCGTGGTCACCGCCACCGACAGCGCGCCCGCCTTTCGCGCGCCGCGCACGTCCCCGACGTGGTCGCCGACGTACACGCTCGCGCCGTACTCGATCAGCGCCTGCGCCTTCTGTTCCGCCCACAGCCAGCCGCGCACCTCGGCCTCGATCCCGACGTGCGCCAGGTGCAGTTCCGCGTTCGGCCCGTACTTCGCCGTCACCACCACCGGCCGCCCGCCGCCCGCCCGGACCGCCGCGACCGCCTCCGCCGCACCGCGCATCGCGGGCGTCGGGGCGATGGCGTGGTCCGGATACAGCGCCCGGTACAGATCGCCGATCTCGGCCACGCGCTCGGCGGGGAACCAGTTCGCCAACTCGTCGTCCAGCGGCGGGCCCAGCCGCGTGACCGCCAGCTCCGAGTCGATCCACACGCCGGTCTCGGCCGAGAGCCGGTCGTACACGGCCTTGATCCCGGGCCGGGAGTCGATGAGCGTCATGTCGAGGTCGAAGCCCACCGTGAGGGTGGGCCGGGGCGGTACGGAGCTGAGGTCGCTGGTCACGCCCTCATTCTCCCCCGCCGCGAACGGTGCCCCGTAGGGGGGCGCGAGGGGCACCTCCCGGCGCCCCTAAAAACTCGGCGTGCCCTCCAGCGCAAGGGGGGCGTACAGAGGTGGGAGCCTCAGAGGGGGCGGCGGGCGCGGAGGATCAGGTAGAGGGCGGAGCCAACGGCGGCGACGCGGACCGCGAAGGGATAGGCGTCCTGGAAGGCGTGGCCCATCTGCCCCTGGGCGATCGGATCGCCCCACTTGCCGGTGTCGCGCCCCCAGACCCAGACGACGAGCCCGAGGGCGGCGGCCCCGGGAATCCCGAGGACGCCGAATTTGGCCTGGCGGCGGGTGAGTCGGCGGGAGAGGTAACCGGCGAGCCAGCCGAGGCCGAGGGGGATCCAGGAGCCGATGACGGCGCCCGCGACGAGAAGGGCGGCGGCGAGCAGGAGCAGCGGGCTGCCCCAGGTGACGGTACGGGCGGCGCGGCGGCGCGGCAGCCAGCGGCGGCGCGGGCGGGCGGCGGCCTCCTCCTCGTACTCGGCCTCCCCCTCGGCCTCCTCGGCCTCCTCCTCGACCGGCGCACGCGGCGCCCCGGGCCTGACCCTGGCCTTGGCCCTGGTGTCGGCGTCGCCGTCCAGGTCCTCGTCGTCGAAGGGGATGAAAACGCCGCCGGTCATACCGGGCAGGCCGGTGAGTTCGTCACCGGCCCTGAGGTGACCGTCGCGGCGCTCGTCCCGGTCCCACCAGTCCGCTTTCCGCGCGCCCTTGCCCGTGGCCCCCTTGTCCGTACCGGCCGCCTTCCGCGACGAGGGCACGCCGTACGGGCCGTAGGGGCCCCCGGTGGGCGCGGAGGGGGACGAGGGCGGGACCGGGACCCCGGGGCCGGCGGCGGCCCCGGACGAGGCGTCGCCGGAGCCGCCGGCCGCGGCCTCCACGACGGCGTCCGGGCTGCCGATCCGCCCCAGGATGCGGCGGACGGTCGCCGGGTTGTCGCTGTCCTTGCGCTCCCGGTCGATGTCGGTGCGGAGCTGCGCGACCAGCCGCATGCGCTGGGAGGCGGGCAGCGCGGTCTGCGCGAGGTCGCCGATCCGGCTGAGGTAGTCGAACACCATCTGGTCGCTCTCGACACCCACCGCCAAGCCCCTTTGTCCGCGCCCGTGTCCGACCCTGCACCGACCGTACCCGCCCGCCGTCCCCGCTGTCCTCATCCCCGGCCGCCGTCCACGGCCGCCGCGACGAGGGGGGCTAATGTGGAACGGATGACGACCGGAGGCCAAGGATCTGACCCGCGCACGCTCGCGGAGGACCTGCGCGCGCGTGACGACGAGGCGCTGGGGCGGCTGCTGCGCGCCCGGCCGGATCTGCTGAGCCCCGTACCGAACGACCTGACGCAGCTCGCGACCCGCGCCTCCACCCGTACGTCGGTGGTCCGCGCGCTGGAGCACCTGGACCGCTTCACGCAGCAGGTCGCCGAGGCCCTGTCGGTGACGCGGGACCCGTGCTCGTACGGGACGCTGCTCACGCTGATGACGGGCGGCCCCGAGGGCGGACACGCGGGGCCGCTGGACGCGGAGCGGGTGGCCGCGGTGACCGCCGCGCTGCCGCGGGCGGTGGACGTACTGCGGGCGCGGGCGCTGCTGTGGGGCCCCGACGACCGGCTGCGGCTGGTGCGCACCGCGCGGGACGTGCTGGCGCCCGCCGCGACCGTGCCGTCCGCGACCGGTCTCGGGCCCTCGGTGAGCGAGGCGACCTCGGGGATGTCGCCCTCCCGGCTCCAGGAGATCCTGGCGGACGCCGGGCTCGATCCGACGCACGACCCGATGAGCGCGGTCACCGCGCTGGCCGGGCTCTTCGCGGACCGCGTCCGCACGGCGGCGCTGCTGGACACCGCGCCGGACGGGGACGCGCGCAAGGTGCTCGACCGGCTGGTGTGGGGGCCGCCGTACGGCGAGGTACGGGACGCGACCGTGCCGGTGCGGGCCGCGGACGCGGTGACGCCCGTGCAGTGGCTGCTCGCCCGCGGCCTGCTGCTGCCCGCGGGCCAGCACAATGTGCTGCTGCCGCGCGAGGCCGCGCTGAGTCTGCGCGGCGGCCGGGCGCACCGTACGCCGGAGCCGCTGCCGCCCGGCGTCGCGCCGGTGCCGCGTACCGAGCGGACCGTGGACATGACGGCGGCGGGACAGGCGTTCACGGCCGTCAGCACGGTCGGCGAACTGCTGAAGGAGTGGCAGACCGGCGGTCCCTCCGTCCTGCGCGCGGGCGGCATCAGCGTCCGCGACCTCAAGCGGACCGCGACCGCGCTGGACCTGGCAGAGGCGCAGACCGCCTTCTGGCTGGAGCTGGCCTACGCGGCCGGGCTGATCGCGACGGACGGCGAGCTGGACGAGGCGTACGCGCCGACGCCCGCCGCCGACGAGTGGCTGCTGCTGCCCGCGCAGGAGCGGTGGGCGGCACTGGCCGCCGCCTGGCTGACGGCGACGCGGACGCCGGGCGTGGTCGGCAGCAAGGACGCCAAGGGCCGCGCGCTGTCGGCGCTCGGCCCCGACCTCGACCGGT
>NZ_MECL01000026.1 GCF_014596445.1 Streptomyces sp. CBMA29
CCGTCCGCGCGCCGCCGCGCCGCGCCGGAGTCCGACGGGGTCAGGTCGTGACCGGCGCCGTGCGCTTCGCCGTACTCGGCGACTCGCTCAGCGAAGGCGTCGGCGACCCGCTGCCCGACGGCGGGTGGCGCGGCTGGGCGGCGCTGCTCGCCGACGGGCTCGCGCCGACGCCGTACGACACCCGGACGCTCAACCTCGCCCGGAGCGGGGCCCGTTCGGGTGATGTGGCGGGCCCGCAGCTCGAAGCGGCGCTGCGGCACCGGCCGGACCTCGCGTCCGTCCTGGTCGGCGGGAACGACACGCTGCGCGGCGGCTTCGACATCCAGGTGGTGGCCGCCGAACTGCACGTCGTGATGGGCGCGTTGCGCGCCGAGGGCTGCGACGTGCTCACCGCGTGCCTGCCGGACCCGGGAACCGTGCTCGGGCTGCCGTGGCCGCTGGCCCGCCCGCTGGGCCGCAGGATGCGCGCGCTCAACGACACCGTGCACGCCCTGTCCGCGCACCACGGCGCGCACCACCTCCACGCCGCGGAGCGCCACTGGGCGACCATGCCCGGAGCGCTGAGCGCCGACCGGCTGCACCCCAGCGAGACCGGACACCGGC
>NZ_MECL01000027.1 GCF_014596445.1 Streptomyces sp. CBMA29
GACAGGCCAGTAGACCGGCGGCGCGCCTCATCGGACGTCCCCGGCGCCGAAGGCGGCGGAATCAGCGGAATCGGCGCGGACCCCAGCGGTGCGGACCCCGGCGTCGGCGGGCCGGACCCCAGCGGCACGGTCCCCGGCGCCGGCGGGGCCCGCGGCCGAGTCGCGGCGCAGCGGCAGTTCGACGGTGAGGACGGAGCCGCCGCCCCCGGCGTTGCGGGCGGTGATCCGGCCGCCGTGCAGCCGTACGTTCTCGGCCGTGATGGCCAGGCCGAGGCCGCTGCTCTCGCTGCGGCTGCGCGAGGTGTCCGCCTTGTAGAAGCGCTCGAAGATGTGCGGCAGGGCCGCCTCCGGGATGCCGGGACCGGCGTCCCGTACCTCGATCACCGCCCACGCTCCCCCGGCGGACCGCCCGCCGACCGCGCTCAGCGAGAGCACCACCGGCGGCGCGCCGTGCCGCAGCGCGTTGCCGACGAGGTTGGCCACCACCACGTCCAGGCGGCGCGGGTCGACGCGGGCGCGCAGGGCGCCGGGCGCGGGCAGCCGGGTGTCGATCTCCTCCAGCCAGCCGCGCGAGGCGAGGGTGCGGCGCACCGACTCGGCCAGGTCGATCTCGTCCAGGTTGAGCCGCGCGGCGCCCGCGTCGAAGCGCGACACCTCCATCAGGTCCTCCACGAGCCGGGCGAGCCGTACCGTCTCCTCGCTGATCAGGCCGACCGCGGTGGCCGTCTCGGGGTCGAGGCGGCCCGCGCCCTCGTCCAGCACGTCGGTGACCGAGGACATCGCGGCCAGCGGTGTGCGCAGTTCGTGCGAGACGTCGGCGACGAAGCGCCGGGCCTGCGCCTCCAGCCGCCGCAGTTCGGTCACCGAGCGCTCCAGGGCGGCGGCCGTGTCGTTGAAGGACCGGGAGAGGTCGGCGAGTTCGTCGGAGCCGTTGACGGCCAGCCGCACGTCGAGGTGGCCCTCCGCCATCCGCCGGGTCGCGCGGCGCAGGGCGCGTACCGGGCGCAGCACGCCGCGCGCGGCGAAGAGCGCCAGGACGACCGCGAGGACCACGGCCCACAGCGCGGCGTCCTTGATGGCGGTGATCATGGCCTGGACGTACGCCTGCTCGGTGTCCTGCGGCACCACCAGGTACATGACGAGGCCGGAGAGCGTCAGCGACTGGTTCTCGCCGGCGCGGTACGCGACCGGCAGGCCGACGACGAGGACCGGACCGTTGTCCGTGCTCACCCGCTGGAAGACCGCGGCGGGCTGGGTGCGTACCGACGCGAGGAGTTCGGGGGTCAGCCGCTCGAAGGCGTTCTGCGGCGCGGATCCGGCGCGGCGCTCCCCGTACGTGGCCAGGACCTGCCAGCGCTGCGACTGGTGGGCCCGCGCGACCTGGGCGACCAGCGAGTCCATCGCCGCCTGGTCGGGCTCCGCGGGGATCCCGGGAGCCAGCGCGTCGACGCTGTCGCGGAACTGCCGGATGACCGCGTCCTGGCTCTGCTGGAGCACGCCGGTCCGCGCCTCCCTGAAGGCGAGGGCCCCGGTGCTCAGCGCGCTGACGACCGCGACCAGCACGAAGGCGACCACCAGCCGGGTACGCAAGCCCCGCAGCGCGAGGAGGACCCTGGAGACGGCGGACCTCATGGGGTCGGCTGGAGCGGCCGCGCGTACGGCGCGCGGAAGCGGTAGCCGAAGCCCCGTACGGTCTCGATGTAGCCGGAGCCGGTGCCGGGTCCGCCGCCGAGCTTGCCGCGCAGCCGCTTCACGCAGGCGTCGACCAGCCGGATGTCGCCGTGGTAGCTGTGCTCCCAGACCGCTTCCAGGAGCTGCTGGCGGCTGAGGACCTGTCCCGGCGAGGCCGACAGGGTCAGCAGCAGCCGCAGTTCCGAGGGGGCCAGCGGTACGGGTTCGCCGTGCAGGGACACCCGCAGCCCGGCGCGGTCGATGGACAGGTCGCCGTGCGACTCCTGCCGGGGCCGGGTGCCGTCGGCGCCGGGTGCGGCGATCCGGCGCAGCACCGCGCGTATGCGGGCTTCGAGGACGCGGGCCTGTACCGGCTTGACCACGTAGTCGTCCGCTCCGGCCTCCAGGCCGACCACCACGTCCACGTCGTCGCCGCGCGCGGTCACGATGATGATCGGGACCTGGTCGTGCTCGCGTATGCGACGGCAGACGTCGAGCCCGGCGATGCCGGGGAGCATGAGGTCGAGCACGACGACGTCGGGCCGGAAGGGGCGCAGGTGGCTCAGGCCCTCCTCACCGGTCGCGGCGGCGAGGACGTCGTGTCCCTGGTGGCGCAGGGCCAGCTGCACGCCCTTGCGGACCGCGGGGTCGTCTTCGACGAGCAGAACGCGGGGCATGCGGGTCAGTATGCGTGAGGTCCGGGCGGGGAGGGCCGCGTAAAGGGCTTGGCCGGGCAGCTGTTACGAAGGGGTCACACAGCGGCCGTCCGCCGCCGTGGTTACGCTTTCGTGATCTTCTGGGCCAAGGGCCATCACACGCGGACCGCAGTGTGAACAGCCATGCACCGGGAGAAGAAACGGAAATCGGCGGGGCCGGCGGGGGGTGACGCCGCCCGGACGCGGCGGTCACTGGGTACCGTACGGCGGCGCAGGCGACGGCGGACGACGTACGCGCTCGGCACGCTGACGGCGGTCGGGGTGGCCGGGGCGCTGCTGGTCGCCGCGCACGGCGGGAACGGAGGGGCCGCGGCAGACGGAGAATCGGCGGGCGCGGCGCCCGCCGCCACCGAACCGGCGGGGACGCCGTCCGAGCGTTCGCTGTCACCCGCCGAGCGGGCGCCCGCGTCCGTGCCGTCGTCCGCGCCCCCGCCCGGCGCCGGCGGCAACGGCGTCTTCGACACCGCCCAGGCGTCGGGGGAATCGGTCGGCACCGGCACGCTGCGCCGCTACAAGGTGCAGGTCGAGCAGGGCACGGGCGTCAGAGCCGCCGACGCGGCGCGCGAGATCGAGAGCATCCTCGGCGACCGGCGGAGCTGGACCGCCGACGGCCACGACGCCTTCCGGCTCGTCTCCGGCGGCCCGTACGACTTCGAGGTGAAGATCGCGAGCCCGGACACCGTGGACCGGATCTGCGGGGCGGCCGGGCTGCACACCCGCGGCGAGGTCAACTGCGACGTCGGCGACCAGGTGGTGGTGAACCTCAAGCGCTGGCGGACCGGTTCGCCGCAGTTCCCCGGGCCGCTCCACGAGTACCGCGCCCTGATCATCAACCACGAGGTGGGCCACCGCATCGGGCACGGCCACGAGGGGTGTCCGGGTGCCGGACGTCCCGCGCCCGCGATGATGCAGCAGATCGACGGACTGCACGGCTGCGTGGCGAACGCGTGGCCGTACGACACGCACGGCACGTATCTGGCGGGACCGCCGGTGCCCTGATTCAGGGACGCTGCTCCGAAGGTCAGTTGGCCACCCAGGTGGTCCAGGACATGTTCCAGCCGTTGATGCCGTTGCTCGGGTCGATGACCTTGTCGGGCGAGTGCACGACCTCGACGATGTCGCCGATCAGCGAGTGGCTGTAGAACCAGGCGGCCGGGGTGTTCGGGTCGCCGCCGCCCTTCACGTCGTGCAGACCCACGCAGCCGTGGCTGGTGTTCTCGTGCCCGAACACCGACACCGGGCGCCAGTAGTTGCCGTGCGCGAAGGTCCCCGAGTCGGACAGCCGCATGCCGTGCGGCACGTCCTTGATGTGGTACGAGTTGCCGAGGCCCACGGTGCGGGAGTCCATGTCCACCACCGGGTCCTTCTCCTCGATCACCATCTTGCCGTTGTACGTGGTGTGCTGGGGGTCACCGAGGCTCGCCGGGTATGTCTTGTACAGCTTCCCGTCCCGGTAGATCTTCAGCGTCTTCGCGGTGTTGTCGGCCACCGAGGTCTGCGAGCGGCCGATGGTGAAACTCACGTCCTTCGACTGCTGGCCGTAGACACCGGGCGACATCTGCACACCGTTGAGGTTCATGTGCAGCGTGACCTTGGTGCCGGGCGCCCAGTACTGCTCCGGCCGGAAGTCGATCCGCTGGTTGCCGAACCAGTGGCCCTCGACGGGCACCTGCGGGTCCGCCGTGACGGTGATCCCCTTGTGCGTCGCGGCCTGGTCGGCGACCGGCTTGTTGAAGCGGATCGACACCTCCATGCCCACGCCGTACGTCGAGCCCGGATCCACGTTGAACACGCCGTAGTTGACGGCCTGCGGCTTCAGCGTGGTGAACGACGTCCGCTGTACGGTGCTGCGCCCGGCCGAGTCCACCGCCTCCGCGTTCACGGTGTACTTGGTCGCGGTGTGCAGAATCCCGGACGGCTTCCAACTGGTGCCGTCCGCCGATATCGCGCCGTCGACCGGCCGGTGGTCGGCGGCGTCGGTCACCGCGATCTTCACCAACTTGCCCTTGGCGGCGGTGATGTTGAGCGCCCCCGTGGTGTCCACCCCGGTCGCGCCGTCCTTGGGCGCGATGCTCAGCGCCACCTGCGAGGCGGGCGTCGTCGTGGCACCGCCCGAGGCCGAACCCTTGCCGTCCTGCTTTCCCTTGTCGGTCGACGCTCCCGCGCTCCCGCTACAGGCAGTCGCCCCCAGCAGGACGGCGCCGAGCGCCAGCGCCAACATCCCCTTCGCCACCCGCCGTTTACGCGAGCCCTGAGCGGCGGTGTCAGCCGCCGTTGCCGTGATCAATCGAGTCTCCCCATCTCGCCGGTCGCACTAGTAGGAGAGTACGACCGCCCCAGCGGTTGCAGATGCCGCATGACTGATACCCAACCCTTACCGCCGCAATGGCCTCGGGACCTGGGCTGGCCGAAGGCTCGGCTTGGCTCGGCGGCTGAGCCGAACGGGTTGCCGGGACGGGCGCCATGGGCGCGCCCCGGCGACGGACGCCGACGCGGAGCCGAGGATTTGACGACTTCGGCCGGGCTCGTGGCCCCGGCGCACCAGAAGGGCGGACGGCGTTGACGGGCACGGGGAGCAGTCGGGTCGTACTCGACAGGCCGGGCAGGCACGGCATCGTGGAGGAGCTGCGGGACGCGATCACCTTCAGGGCCGTCCTGGTCATGCTGGGCGTGCTCCTGCTGCAACTGGGCTTCGCGCTGTCCTACATGGGCGCCTTCCACTCGCCCAAGCCCCACCGGGTGCCGATCGTCGTGGTCGCGCCGCGGGCCGCGGCGCAGGACGCGGTCGCCCGGCTCAACGCCCTTCCCGGTGAGCCGGTGCACGCCGTCGCGGTCGCCGACCGCGCCGAGGCCAGGGCCAGGCTGCTGGACCGGCGCACCGACGCCGCCGTCGTCGTCAACCCGCGCGGGACGACGGACACCGTTCTGGTCGCGTCCGCGGGCGGCCCCTCCGCCTCGGACGCGGCGACCCAGGTCGTGCGGCTGGCGGGGCAGGCGCAGCACCGTCAGGTCGTCGTACGCGACATCCGTCCGCCGGTGAAGGGCGACTCGCGCGGCCTGTCGTCCTTCTACCTCGTCCTGAGCTGGACGATCGGCGGCTATCTGGCCGCGTCCGCGCTGAACATGGCGGCCGGGTCGGCGCGCCCCACCCTGCGCCGCGTCCTGGTGCGGCTGACCGCGATGCTGCCCTACGCCTTCGTCTCCGGCATCGGCGGCGCGGTCATCGTCGGTCCCGTTCTGCACTGCCTGCCCGGCGCCTTCTGGGACCTGGTCGGCATCGGCACCCTGATCGTGTTCGCCTCGGGCGCGGTCGGCGTCGCCCTCCAGTCGGTGGCGGGCACCATCGGCCTCGGACTGACCATCCTGATCTTCACCGTCCTGGGCAATCCCAGCTCCGGCGGGGTCTATCCGGCCGCACTCCTGCCGCCCTTCTGGCGGGCCATCGGCCAGATCCTGCCGCCGGGCGCCGGGACGACCGTCGTACGCAACACCGTCTACTTCGACGGGCACGACATCACCAGGTCCCTGTGGATCCTGGGCGCCTGGGCCTTCGGCGGCATCGTCGTGTCGGTGCTGTCGGCCGCCCTGCGCGACCGTCGCCGCCCCACCCCCATGCCCCTCCCGGCCACGGTCTGACCCGCGGCGCCGGCTCGCCCGGCGGTTCCCCGGCATCCGCGAGCGGGCCGACCGCCCCGCCGTACCACCGCCCTCGCCCCGACGGCGGCGGTACGGCGGGCGCTCACGGCGACCGGGGTCAGGCGGAGAAGCTGCCGACTCCGGTCACGTGGGTGCCGTAACCGGGCGGAAGGACGCCGACGCCGGTGGTGGGGAGGGTCGCCGGAACCGTGCAGAAGGGGTCGGCGAAGACCCTGACCGGCTGGTCGGTGAGGTTGTCCAGCACGTGGGCCAGCGACGGGAGCCGCTGACAGCCGGTGGGGTCCTGGTAGACCTTGAGCGGCTGGCCTTCGACGGAGAAGACGACGACCTGGCCGGTGGCGGCCTGGGCGGGTGTGACCCCGAGACCGATGACGGCCGCGGCGGCCATCGCGATCATGGTGGTGCTTCGACGCATGACGGATACCTCCATTGAACGTGTTAGCGGGTGGGACATGCGCGCCGAATCAGGCGGGTCGGCCGGTCGGTGCCGGGCTCACCGCGCGCTTCGGACGACAGGGGTGGGCCGTACGCGCGGCGACGCGGCGCGCGGCCAGTTCCGCCGAACGGACCGCGCCCTCGCTGCTGGGCCGCAGGAGAGTCCAGTCACCGACGTAGTCGACGGGCCCCGCGGGCCGGGCGGCGAAGGCCGCGCGCAAGCCCAGCGCGGCGGGGGTTGCTTCGGGCAGGCCGTACCGGAAGCGGTGCACGAGCGTGCGGGTGGTGGCCTCGCCGAGTCCCGGCAGAAAGCGTTCGGCCTCGGCGACGAGCGTACGGGTGACCTCGGCGTCGTCCGCGTCCAGCAGTCGGGGGCCGATCGCGGGCGAGGCGAAGAGGCTGACCATCCCGCGGCCGGGCGGGACGCGGCCCTCGGCCTTGAGGTGGTCAAGGAGCAGCCCGCCGCAGATACGACTCTCGGTCGCGGGAACGGACAGGGCGTAGCTGGGGGCGCGGGTGGGGCTCGGCAGCGGACGGTCGAGGAGGCAGACGGCCTTGAGCATGGGGGTGAAGGAACAGGCCGCCAGATAGGCGCGTTCGTCGGGCGGCGGGTCGGCGTACAGGGACAGCGCGACCGGTGCCGGTACGGCGATCAGGATCTGACGCGCCGTCACAGCCGTGCCGTCGGCGAGGTGCAGGCGTGCCTCGTCCGCGCCGACGCGCTCAACGGCCCTGACGGAGGTGCCGAGTTGTACGGGGACCTGCTCGGCCAGGGCGCGCGGGAGGGTGTCCATGCCGGTGGTGTAGGTGGTCCAGCGGGCTCCGGCGCCGCCGACCGCGAGCAGCGTGGCGAGCATGGGGGCCGCGGCGGAGCGTTCCGAGTGCCAGCCGAAGCAGTGGCCCGACAGCGGCTGGAGCAGGCGGTCGTGCAGGTCGGGGTGGTAGGCGCGAGCGTACTCGGCGAGAGTGGCCGTGCCGGGCGGCGCGAGTTCGGGCCGGTCGGCGTCGAAGTCCTCGCGTCGGCGCAGCAGTCGGGCGGTGAAGCGCAGCCAGTCCAGCCGTCCACGCCAGGACATGCCCGCGCCGGTGAGCAAC
The DNA here is from genome assembly GCF_014596445.1 of Streptomyces sp. CBMA29. GTDB lineage: Bacteria > Actinomycetota > Actinomycetes > Streptomycetales > Streptomycetaceae > Actinacidiphila. The sequence goes on from NZ_MECL01000027.1 coordinate 7,575, forward strand.
CCCGCCGGGTGGCCGAGCCGGGCGTGGGCGCGGCCCTCGTGCCAGAGGGCGAAGCCGGCCCGCACCGGGGTGAGGTGTTCCGGCGGCACGGCGAGTTCGCCGATGAGGCGCCAGGTGGCCTGGTAGCCGCGGGTGGCGATGGTCTCCGCTCCCTCGTCGACGAGGCAGCCGTCGACGAGGGAGCTGGCCATGCGTCCGCCGACGCGCGGGGCGGCCTCGAAGACCCGCACGGACCGGCCCGCCCGTTGCAGCCGGTAGGCGGCGGCGAGACCGCCGATTCCACCGCCGACCACCGCGACGTCGAGGTCCGTCACGTCCATCTCCCGGTTCCGTGGGTGGCGGTGCCGGCCAGATAGCGGTCGCGCAGCTCATGGCGGCGGACCTTGCCGGTGGCGGTGCGCGGGACGGCGTCCCAGTCCACCGTGAGGGGTTCGGCGAGTGCGGGCAGGTCGCGTACGGCGTGCCGCCAACGGGCCGGGTCGATCGGCGCGTTGACGACCAGGACGGTCTGCGGGTCGCGGTCCACGACGCCGAGGACGACGGCCTCCTCGACCTCGGGGAGCCGGTCGTGCAGGACGTCCTCCAGCTCCACGCAGCTCAGCCCCGGGATCATGTCGACCTCCCGGTCCAGCAGGATCAGCGAGCCGCCGCGCGTGCGGACCGCGAGGTCACCGGTGTTGAACCAGGGCCCGTGCGCCTTCTCGTCCCAGCGGTCCTGTTCGCCGAGGTAGCCGAGGCAGCGGGCCTTGGTCCGGGTGAGGACGAGGCCGACCTGTCCGCGCGGCACGGGTCGGAAGGTCCGCGGGTCCACCACCCGCAGGCCCACCCAGCCGGGGACCGGGCGGCCCAGGTCGCGGGTGGTGGGGTGGCGTTCCGCGCGGCGGGCCAGCGCCCCCCGGGTGAGGAAGCGGAAGGTGAGCGGCCCGGTCTCGGTCTGTCCCCAGCCCTGCATCCACAGCGGCCGGGCGCGCCGGCTGGCGTCGAGGAAGGCCCGTACGGTCGGCGGGTGGACGGCGTCGAAGGTGGAGATGTACATGCGCACGTACCGGAAAGGGCTCTCGGGCTCGGCGGCCAGGCGCTGCCAGCGCACATAGGTGGAGGGCAGCGCTTCCAGGACGGTGGGCGGGTGCGCGGCCAGGGTGCGGCGGGCCGCGTCCGGATCGGAGTCGGCGACGATCACCACCTCGCGGGGCTGGTGCCACAGCGCGCTGACGGTCCAGGCGAGCGCGCGGCCGTGGGCGAAGGAGATGGCGCTGGCGACGGTGTCGCCGCCGCGCGCGGTGACCACGGGCCAGCGCCGGGCCTCGAATCCGGCGAGCCGCCGGATCAGTGTCGTGGTGGAGTGGACGACCAGCTTGGGCACGCCGGTGGTTCCCGAGGTGTGGTGCACGGCCAGCGGCTCTCCGTCACCGCGGCGGTGGATCGGGGCGAGCGGCCGTGCGGGCAGGTCGTGGAAGGAGCGGACCGGCTGCCGCGGCCGGGGGTCGTCCGGTACCGAGTCGTGCAGGCTCGCGCTGTCCAGGGTCACCGTGCACGCCGTGTGGCGCGCGAGCTCGACATCGGCCCGCGCGGCCTTGCGCAGCAGGTGCGTCTGGGTGACCAGGACGGCGGGGCGCAGCCGTTCGAGCAGGGTGTCGAGCACCTCGGGGGCGAGGTGGTCGGAGAGCAGCGCGGGGACGGCGCCGATCCGGACGGCGGCGCAGGCGAGCAGGACGTAGTCCCAGTGGTTGCGCTTGACGACGGCCACGTGGTCGCCGGGGCCCGCTCCCGCCGCGGCGAGCCGGGCGGCGGTGTCCCGTACCAGGCCGGCCAGTTGGGGCACCGTCCACCGGGTGCCCTCCTCGGGCGCGAGGTCGAGGGGGCGGCTGAGGTGGACGACGGTCGGCGAGCCGCGGCGGGCGAGCGCGTCGAAGGCGATGCCGGGGTCGAGGGGCTTGGTCACCGGGTCACCGCCAGCAGCAGGTCGGCCGCGATCATCAGCGCGGTGGCGAGCCGGTGCAGCCGGATGCCGAGGGTGCGGGCCCCCAGGACGTCAGCGCGCAGGTTGCCGCGTACCCACTGGCGGGCGCGCAGCACGAGGACGGGTGACATGAGCAGCGGGAACCACCACGGCGCGATCCCGAGGGCGGCGGGGACGACGATCAGCAGTGCCTCCAGCCCGCAGACCCCGGCGATGAAGGCGGAGTTGCCGCGCTCGGAGGCGACGGCGGCCACGGTGAGCCGTCCGACCGCGTGGTCCCCGTCCCGGTCGTTGATGTTGGAGTAGACGCCGAACAGCACGGGGCCGAGCCCGAAGAGCAGCGCCTGCACGACGACGAAGCCGGGTGCGCCGCCGTTCAGCAGGCCGAAGAGCGGCAGCACATAGCCCCAGCCGAGCGCGGCCAGGAAGATCTCCTGGCCGCCGCGGTAGCTGAATTTCAGCCACCAGGAGTACTGGAACCCGAAGAGCGCACAGGCCGCCGTGCCGAGCACCGCCCACAGCGGCCGGGCGGGAGCGGCAAGGACGGCCGCGCCCCAGAACAGCGCGCACAGCGCGACCGACGCCCAGCCGAACCGGATCGCCTGCCGCTCGGTGAGCGTCCCGGCGACCAGCGGTTTACGGGCCAGGCGGCGGGCGGCGGCGTCGGGGCCGTAGTTGGCCGCGTCGCTGCCGTCGCGGTAGCCGGTCACGTCGTCGAAGGCCACCATCCCGGCCACCATGGCCAGTTCGCCCAGGAAGAACAGGACCAGCACGAGCGCGGTGCGTCCCGTGGCCTCGGGCCGGAGACCGGCCCCGGTGACGAGCCCGGCCCCGGTGGCGACGCCGAACGGGACGAGCATCGCGGCGGCCAGCGGGACGCTCAGGTAGTAGTCGAGGATGTCGAGCTTGGCCAGCTTGGCGTAGGCGCGCCGACTGCCGGGCGCGATCGGCGAGGTGTCGACGGCGGGAACGGCGCCGACGGGGGGCCTGGCCGCGGTGTCGAGTACGGGCGCGGGTTCCATGGGCGGGTGCTCCTCCTGCGGTGCGGTGTGGCTCAGGCGCTGCTCAGCGCCGGGGGGCGCGTACCGGGTCTTCTGGTTGGCGGGCGAGGGCCGCGGCGGCGAGGGTGCGGCGGCAGACCTTGCCGGTGGCCCCGAGCGGCAACCGGTCCAGGTGCAGCACGAGTTCGGGCAGCTTGCGCCGGGCCAGACCGCGCTCGCCGGTCAGATACGCGGACAGCTCCGCGACCGTCAGCGGCGCCGTGTCCGGGCGCTGGACCAGGAAGGCGCACAGCCGCTCGCCGAGATCCGGGTCGGGGACGGGTACGCAGGCGGCCTCGGCGACGTGCGGGTGGGTGTCCAGTTCCTCCTCGACCTCGGCGGGGCTGATCGTCCAGCCGCCGCGGATCACGGTCTGCCTGATCCGGTCCAGGACGCGCAGCGAACCGTCGGCGTCGAAGACCCCGAGGTCACCGGTCCTGATCCAGCCGTCGTCGGTGCGGTAGCGCAGGTCGAGGTCGGCGGCGCCCACGTAGGCCAGCGGGCTCATCGGGCCCCGGGCCTGGATCTCGCCGCTGTGCCCCGCGGGCAGCGGCCGGTCGTCCGCGCCGCAGACGCGCAGGTCGGTGACGCGCGGGTCCGGGTGTCCTACGCGGCGGACGTCGCCGTCCGAACCGGTCCAGGTGATACGGCAGTTCACGCCGTCGCTCGACCCGTAGACGTTGGTGACCGGGCGGCCGAAGCGGCGCAGCGCGGCGGCGAGGACGGTGGAGGTGAGCGGGGCGCCGCTGGAGACGACGGCCCGCAGCGAGCCCAGGTCCTCGCCGGGCACGGTGGGGTGGTCGGCGATCCGGCCCAGCATGGTGGGTACGGCGACGACGTGGGTGGGCCGCCAGTCGGTGACGGCGCGCAGGGCGGCGCCGGGGTCGAAGCGGTCCAGCAGGTGGAGGGTCGCGCCGCAGCGGGCGAGGGCGACCAGGCCGAAGGAGCCGAAGGAGGAGGCGAGCGGGACGAGGACGAGCGCGGCCGGGCAGTCCCCGGCGCCGTCACCGGTGCCGGCGCTGGTGCTGGTGCCGGTGCCGCGCAGCACCGCGTCCACGTAAGTGCCGCGTCCGCCGAGCAGCGCGTTGTGGCTGTAGGCGGTCATCTTGGGCGCGGCCTCGGAGCCAGAGGAGACCAGGACGCGCGCCGGGTCCTCGGGGTCCACGACGGCGGGGACGCATCCGTCGGGGTCGCCGTAGAGGAGTTCCCCGACCGTGGTGAGGCGTTCCAGGTACGGGAGGGGTCCGTGCCGGTGGTCCAGTGGCGTGTCGCTCACCAGATAGCGGGCCCGGGACAGTTCCAGCAGGGCGTGACTCTCGCGGGTGCCCTGCCCCGTGGGCCAGGGAAGGGCGACCGCGCCGAGGGCGGCGACGGCGAGGTCGGCGGCCAGCGCGGGCCAGCCGCCGGTCAGCCGGATGCCGACCACATCGCCGGGACCCGCGCCGAGCGCGCCCAGCGCCGACGCCATCGCGCGTACCCGCAGGTCGAGGTCGCGGTAGGTCAGCGCGACGTCCGGGGTACGCACGGCCGTCCGGTCGCCGTGGTCGCGCACATGCTCCGCGAAGGCCGCGTACAGACCCGTGTCGGGACACTCCTCGCGCCGGGCCCAGCGCCGCCGCAGCGGGGCCGGGACGGTGTCGCGCAGCACGAGGCCGTCGCGGGACCGCCAGGTGCGCCCGGCCGCTGCCCGTACGGGAGTTGTCTCGTCGGTCGGCGTCTCCACCGGAGTCGTCATCGGTGGAACTCCCAGGGGTTCGCGGCCAGTATGCACAGGTCGCGGCCGAGCGCGGGCGCGAGACGGGGGTCCGCCGCGAGGTCGGCCAGGTCGGCGCGGTCGGGGACCGTCGCCCGCGCGGGAGCCGAGCGGAACCGCGGCCCGCACAGCAGCCGGGCGGCGGACAGCAGCGAGGAGGTGACGGCCTGTCCGCGCCCGGTCCGCCGGGCCGCGAGCAGTCCCGCGACGGCGCCTTCCGCGCAGATCACGCCGCCCAGCACGTCGGTGAGGGTGAGCAGGGACGGTGTCGGCGGCAGTCCCGGCGGGGTGACCAGGGCGGCGAGGCCCGTCCACGCCTGTACGGGGAAGTCGGTGCCGACGGGAGGCCGGGAGCCGCGCTCGTCGCCCCAGCCGGAGGCGGCGGCGTGCACCAGGCCGGGTCGGTGGGCGGTCAGGGTGTCGGCGTCGAGCCCGGACCGCCGGTCCTTGCCGGGGGCCAGGCTGTGCAGGAACACCTGCGCCCCCGCGACGAGTTCGCGTACCGCGGCGCGGCCGGAGGCGGTGGTGAGATCCGCCTCCACCGTTTCCTTGCCGCCGTTCAGGGCGGTGAAGCGGGCCGAAGTGCCGCCCGCCATGGGCGGCATGCCCCGCATCGGGTCGCCGCCCGGCGGCTCGACGCGGACGACGCGCGCGCCGAGCAGCCGCAGCAGGTGCCCGGCGAGCGGGCCCTGGACACGGCGGCACACCTCGACGACGGTCACCCCGTCCAGCGGCGCACCGGTGCCGGGCGCGGCCTCCGGCGCGGCCGTCGG
>NZ_MECL01000028.1 GCF_014596445.1 Streptomyces sp. CBMA29
ACCGCGCGCCACCGGCCCTCCGGCGCGCCGAGGGCCGCCCTGCTGGGCGCCGCCTCCGCGGTGGCCAACGCGCTCACCGCGGCACTCATGAAGTCCGCCGCCGACACCTTCTCCGCGCACGGCGACGTCGCCTTCCTGACCGCCTGGCAGACGTACGGCTTCGCGCTGTGCGGCGTCACCGCGATCTTCCTGCTGGAGAGCGCCCTCCAGTCCGGGCCGATCATCGCCTCGCAGCCCGCCCTCACCCTCGGCGACGCCACCGTCAGCCTGGCGCTGGGCATCACCGTCTACGGCGAGCACATCCGTACCGGCTGGTGGGTGGTGCCACAGCTGGCGGCAGTCGGCCTGATCGCGTACGGCACCGTCCGGCTCTCCCGCGCGGTCCCGCTGATCAGGGAACTGGCGGGCTGACCGCACGGGCCGCCCGGCAACGACGTGCCACCGGCCCGACACGGCGCGACACCGGCCCTGCCCTGGCCCGACACCGGCCCTGCCCTGGCGTGCACCGCGAAGGGCAGCTTAAGGGAACCGGTAGCCGCTTCGGCTTCATCCCCGGAGCGGTGCGCCCAAGCATGGGGCCGTGACCGAACGATTCCTGCACCTCAACGTCAACGCCAACGGGCTGGCGAAACCGCCGAACAGCTGGCGGCACAGCTCTCCGCCGACCTGGTTCCTCGACATCGCCTCCTGGGAGAGGCTCGGGCAGATCGCCGAGCGCGGCCTGCTGGACGCGGTCTTCCTCGCCGACCACCTCGGCGCCACCGACTTCAGCAAGCCGTGGCACGCCTTCGACCCGTTCATGCTCCAGACGGCGGTGGCCCGCGCCACCCGCCACATCGGTCTGGTGACGACCCTGTCCGCGACCTTCTACCAGCCGTGGGACATCGCGCGCCGCGCCGCGACGCTTGACATCGCCTCCGGCGGCCGGGCGGCGGTCAACATCGTCACCTCCGGCGAGGACGCGGCCGCGGCCCTGTACGGACGGGGGTCACTGCCCGAACGCGAGGTCAGGTACGGGCGGGCCGAAGAGGTGCTGAACGCCGTCAAGCGGCTGTGGGACTCCTGGGACCCGGACGCCCTGGTCGCCGACCCCACGACGGGCGAACTGGTGGACGACAGCCGGGTTCCGACGGTGGACTACGACGGCGAACACGTGGGCTTCAGGGCGCGGTTCCAGTTCCCGCGCTCCGTGCAGGGGCGGCCGGTCATCGTCCAGGCCGGAGCGTCGGCCCTGGGCATCGACCTGGCCGCGAAGCACGCCGACGCCGTGTTCTGCGCCTCCAACACCCTGTCGACCGGGCAGGAGTTCTACCGTGAGCTGAAGGCCCGCGCCGCCGCCCACGGACGTGCCCCCGACCAACTGCTGGTCCTGCCCGGCCTCAACATCACTCTCGGCGGCACCGAGGCCGAGGCGATCAGACGCCGCGCCGAACTGGTCGGCCCGGTGGAGGCGGACGACGCCGCGGTGCGCGCGCTGGCCCTCCAACTCGGCGTCCCCGCCGACCTGCTGAGCCTGGACGAGACCCTGCCCTGGGACTACATCAACTCGCCGCGGTGGAGCCCGCGCAGCGTCGGCGCCGCCAACGGCGTGCTGTCCGTGGCACGCCAGGGCGACCTCACCGTGCGCGAGGTCCTCGAACGCCGCGCGAACGCCCAGAACGCGATCGTCGGCACGCCCGAGCAGGTCGCCGACGAGATCGAGAACTGGTTCACCCAACGCGCCGCCGACGGCTTCAACATCAACTTCGACATCTTCCCCTCCGGCCTGGAGCAGGTCGTCGACCACCTGGTGCCGGAGCTCCAGCGGCGCGGGATCTTCCGCGGGGAGTACGAGTCCACCACGCTCCGCGGCCACTACGGGCTGCCGCCCCTCGTGACCGACGCGAGCCGCGCCACCGCGCGCACGGCCCTGTCAGGAGACCGCCACCAGTGAGCACACGCCGACTGCACTTGAACGTCAACGCCAACGCGCTGGGACGAGCACCGGGGGGCTGGCGCCTGCGCGACGACCCGCTCGGCTTCCTCGACATCGACGAATGGGAGAACCTCGGCCGGACCGCGGAACGCGGCCTGCTGGACGCGGTGTTCCTCGCCGAGACCCTCGGATTCTCGCAGCAGGACTTCACCAGGCCGTGGAACGCGATCGACCCGTTCGTCGTGCTGACCGCGATCGCCCGCGCCACCACGCACGTCGGCCTGGTGGCGACCGTGTCGTCCACCTACCGCCACCCGTATCACATCGCCCGGCTGGGCTCCTCGCTCGACCTGGTCTCGGGCGGCCGGGCCGCGATCAACGTCGTCACCACGCAGTCGCCGCGCGCCGGGGCCCAGTTCGGCCTCGACGCGCACCCCGACCGGGACGCCCGCTACGGCCGCGCGGACGAGGCGATCTCCGTGATCAGGGCGCTGTGGGAGTCATGGGACCCCGACGCGCTCGTCGGTGACAAGGCGTCAGGTGAGCTGACCGACCTGGCGAAGGTGCGGGAGGTCGACCACGTCGGCGAGCACCTGCGGGTCACGACCTGGTACCAGGTGCCGCGTTCGCCGCAGGGCCACCCCGTCGTCCTGCAAGCGGGCGCGTCGGAGCAGGGCATCGACCTGGCCGCGAAGTACGCCGACGCGGTGTTCTGCGCCGCGCACAACCTCCGGCAGGGCAAGGACTTCGCCGCCAAGGTGAAGGCCCGAGCCCGCGATGTCCACGGCCGCGACCCCGACGACGTGCTCATCCTGCCCGGACTGTGGCCGGTCATCGGCAGTACCGAGGCCGAGGCGCGCGAGCGCCGCGACCTGCTGGCCGGTCTGAGCACTGACACCACCGACGCCCTGACGTCGCTGGCGGCGCAGCTCGGCCTGCCGGTGGACAGCCTGGAGCTCGACCGGCAGCCGCCCTGGGACCTGATCAACTCGCCGGACTGGAAGCCGAGCAGCTACGGTTTCGCCAACTCCGTGCTCCACAGCGCCCGCCACGAGAACCTGACGGTACGCGACCTGCTCGACCGGCACATCGCCGGCGGCGGACACCGCATGGTGGTGGGTACCCCGGAGCAGATCGCCGACGAGATGGAGGCGTACTTCACTGAGGGCGCCGCGGACGGGTTCAACCTGAACCACGACCTCTACCCCGACGGCCTCGACCTCATCGTCGACCACCTGGTGCCGGAGCTCCAGCGGCGCGGGATCTTCCGCAAGGAGTACGAGGCGACCACACTGCGCGGCAACCTCGGCCTGCCCTTCCCGGCTGCCGCCGCGGTCTGAGGCCGGACGGCCGCACAGTACGACGGAGCCGCCCGGTGTACCTACCCCGTGGGGTCGGTACACCGGGCGGCTCTTCGGGCTGCCGCGGGATCAGGAACCGGCGGAGTCCGGCAGGCGCGCCTCGGCTCCGATGGCGCCGGGCCGCAGCGCCCGGTCTCCCTCGACCCGCTCGGCGATACCGGCCGGCCGCGCGGCCTGCTCCGGTGTGAGCGTGTCGTCGAACGCGCCGACGTTCTCCCGCAGATACGCGGCGTGCCGCGTGCCGGGGATCGGCACGACGTCCTCACCTCGCGCGAGCACCCAGGCGAGAGCCACCTGACCGGGCTCGACAGCGAGTTCGGCCGCGACGGCGACGACCTCGTCGGCAAGCTTCACATTCGTGTCGAAGACCTCCTCGGCGAACCGAGGGTGCTCCAGCCGACGGCCCGTCAGATCCGCGCGGCTGCGCAGCACGATGCCGATGCCCAACTCCCTTGCGACGGAGAGCGTTTCAGCCTCGATGTCGCGGGTGAAGAGCGACCACTCGTTCTGGATCGCGGTGACCGGATGCGTGGCGTGGGCGCGGAGCAGGGTCCGCGGACCCGGCTCCGACAGGCCGTTCCAGCGGACCTTGCCCGGTCGAGCGGGTTGCCGAATTTGGTGGCGATGACGAGGCCGTCACGGCGCCCCCTTGACCGCCTGCCCGAGCAGCGTCTCACTGATGGCCGGGCCGTAGATGTCGGCGGTGTCGAAGAAGTCGATGCCGAGGTCGATCGCCTCGCCCACCAGCGCCGACGCGCTGTGCCGCTCGTCGGCGTCGGTGGACCGCGTGAAGCTCATGAAGCCCAGGCCGAGGGCGGAGACCTCCAGTCCCTCGGTGCCGAGCCCGCGTCGAGTGATGTCAGTCAATGCTCTCTCCTCAACCGGTGGTTCGGGAACGGCGCCGTGTCAGCCGGTCGTCACGTCGTCCAGCGCCGTGGTGTAGTTGAATCCGAGCTTGGACGTGACATTGGTCTTCAGCCCGCCGTATGTGTACGCGGCCTCGACGGTCTCCTGCTGGATCCGCAGGAACTCCGGGTCACCGATCTTGTAGAAGGTCGAGTGCCGGGCGTTCTCCCAGTTGACCTTGGCCACGTCGGGCGTCTGGCTGAGGACCTGCTGCTCGACCTTCTCGTACGCGGCCTCGTGACCGGGGATCCACTGCTCGTAGAAGGTCCGCAGCCGGCCGTAGAAATCCCTGAGCGCCGCCAGCTTGGCCGGGTTGTCGAGCACCTCGGTCCTGGCGATCCAGCCGCTGCCGCCGAGGATGCCGAGCGTCGCGTTGTCCGCGATCTTGATCGCCTTTCCGGCGTCGACAGGCTTCTTCACGTTGCTGTAACTGGTCACGACCGCGTCCAGGCGCCCGGCGTTGAAGGCGTTGGCCGCGGCCTGGTTGCTCGGGAACTGCACACCGTGGACGTCCTTCGGGCCGAAGCCGCCCTTCTCCAGCGCGACGACGTAGGCGGCGTAGATGTTGCCGCCGTAGTTGTAGCCGATCTTCTTGCCCTTCAGCTCGGCGAGCGTCGTGATGCCGGAGCTCTTCGTCACGTACACGGCTGCCGGGTAGGGAGCGTCGGGTGTCCAGGTCACCGCGAAACCCTGGATCGGGGCACCGGTCTTCGTCCAGTCGGCCGAGGCGTTGGCGGCTTCGAAGGCGGCGGTGTTCTCACCGACCTGGCCGACGTCGATCTGCTTGCCGTACAGCGCCGCCAGTTGGTTCGCCGGGCCCGCGATGATCGGGACCTTGTACGTGTACGGGGTGTCCTCGAACAGGCCCGACTCCTTCAGCAGCGCGGGGAAGTCGGCGGTCTGGTAGCTGATCGTGAGGCTGACGCCGGACAGGTCGACCGCGGCGGAGGCGGAGGAACCACCCGTCGAGCCGCCGTTCGACCCCGAACCCGCGTTCTTCGCCGAGGCCGAGGCGCCGCCGGAACCGCCGCAGGCGGTGGCGGCCATGGCGAGGGCGACGGCCGCGAAGGCGGTGAACGTGCGCTGGACGAAGGGGGAGTGCTTGCCGGTGCTGTACATGTGCGATGACTTCCTCGGGATGTGTCGGGCGAAGACGGTTCGTGGTGCTCTGTTCTGACGGGACGTCAATGACCGTCGGTCACCGCCTCGTTGCCGCCGCCGACAGTGCGGGCCACGCCGAGCTGGTCGAGCAGCGCCGCCCGCAGTTCGAGGAACCGCGGATCGTCGCGATGGCGGGGCTTGTCGATCTCGACCCGCTGGTCCAGGGCGATCGAGCCGCGCGAGAGGACCAGGACACGGTCGGCGAGCAGGATCGCCTCGTCCACGTCATGGGTGACCAGGACGACAGCGGGCTCGTGCTTCGCGCACAGCGCCGCCAGCAGGTCGTGCATCTTGATCCGGGTCAGCGCGTCCAGGGCCGCGAAGGGCTCGTCGAGCAGCAGCAGATCGGGCTCGGTGACCAGCGCGCGGGCGAGCGCGACACGCTGCGCCTCACCGCCGGACAGCGTCCGGGGCCAGGCTTTGGCGTGGCTCTCGATACCGACCTCGGCCAGCGCGTCGAGCGCTTTCCCGTACGCGGCTCGCGGGCGCCGCGCGCCGAGCACGACATTGCGCCACACCTTCTGCGCGGGAACCAGCCGCGGCTCCTGGAAGACGGTCGACCGCACGCGGGGCACGACGACATCTCCCTCGTCGGCGGTGTCGAGTCCGCCGACGATACGGAGCAACGTCGTCTTGCCGGTGCCGGACGCGCCGAGCAGCGCGACGAACTCCCCCTTCCGCAGCCGGAGATCGACCCCGTCGAGCACCGCCCGGCCGTCGAAGACCCGTCGGACCCCCAGCGCGGTGACGGCGTATCCCGCACTGTCCGCGGGAAGGTCCCCCGGCGATTCAGTTGATACCGACACGGGCCCTCCAGGGCAGGACGAGACGCTCGACGCCGCGCATGACGAAGTCGATGAGGATGCCCAGCACCGCGTAGATCCAGATGCCGGCGATGACGATGTCCGGGCGCTGGTTGTTCTGGGCGTTGATGATCAGATAGCCGATCCCGGCGGTGGAGTTGACCTGCTCGGCCAGCACCAGCGACAGCAGGGAGAAGGAGCAGGCGAAGCGCAGACCGGTGAGGATGCCGGGCAGCGCCGTCGGGAAGATGATCCGACGCGCGATCCGGAAGCCGCTGAGCCCGAAGGTCCTGCCCGCCTCGATGAGCTTCTGGTCGACGCCCTTCACGGCGTGGAACGTGTTCAGGTAGAGCGGGAACAGCGCCGCCGCGGTGATGAGCGCGAGCTTGGACGGCTCGTCGATGCCGAACCAGGTGACGAACAGCGGGACCAGCGCGATGAACGGCACCGTCCGCAGCATCTGGAGGGTGGCGTCGAAGATCTCCTCGCCGATCTTCCACAGCCCGGCGAAGATCCCGAGCACCAGCCCCGCGCTGCCGCCGAGCACCAGCCCTTCACCGGCCCGCCGCAGCGACACCGGAACGGCGGCCTGGAGCGAGCCGTTGTTCCACAGGTACTGGTACGCCTCGACGATGGTCTTCGGCGAGGGCAGCACGTCCTCGGTGGTCCAGCCCCAGGTCAACGCGAGCTGCCAGAGGGCGATCAGCGCGACGGGCACGCCGACGCGCAAGGTCCAGCCGCTCCAGAAGCGGACCCGCTTGCGCACGCTCTCGCGCCCGCGGTTGCGCGGGCTGAGGTCGATGAGCCCCGCCGCGTCCCGCGGAGTCTTCGTGGCGGTCCGCGCGCCCGGCGCGGGCGCGGTGTCGGTGACGGAAGGGGCGCCGGTCAACGCGTCACCTCAGCGGCGGTGGCGACCGGCCTGGTGGTGAGGGGCCTGGCGATGGCGGTCATGAGCGTGTCCTCACTAGGGTCAGTGCCTCAGGCGAACTTCTTGAACGGAACGGTGTCGTCCTGCGCCAACTCGGCTACCAGGCCGAGCTCCCAGGACAGATAGCGGCGGAATCCGGCCTTGCGGTCCTCGGGGTCGCTCTCGCGCCAGCCGGAGGCGACGACGTCCTCCGGCGCGTGCAGCCACTGCGCCCGGTCGGTCTCCACGGGCAGACCGGCCGCGCGCCACGCCGCGGTACCGCCGTCGAGCACCCGCACAGGACGGTCGGTGGCCGCCGCGAGGTCGGCGGCGGCGTACCGCGCGAGCACCCCGTCGGCGGAGGTCAGCACGACCGGTCCGGTGCCGGGCAGCTCGGCCGCCGACGCGGCGAGCCGGGCGCGGATGGCGAAGCGGGCGCCGGGGACGTGACCGGTGCGGTACTGCGGGCTGGCCGCCACATCGAGCACGAGCCGGGTGTCGGCCGGGGCGCCGTCCAGCTCCTGCGCGGTGACGGTGTCGAAGCCGCCGGAGGGCGGGTCGAGGACGGGCGGCGGCACCGGGCCGGTCTCCAGGCCGGCACCTTCCAGGGCCCGGTCGAGGACGAACACCTCGGCCCAGCCGATCTGGGCGATCCAGGACGCGGCGACCGCGGCCCGTACGCCGTCGTTGTCGACGAGGACCACACGGGCATGGTGCGTGCCGACATGCCGGAACACCCACGGCGCGACATCCCAGCTCGGCGCCGACAGGGAGCCGGGCAGGTGACCGGCCTCGAACTCCTCGGGAGTGCGCACGTCCAGGACGTACAGCGAACGCGTGTCGTCCTTGCCGAAGGCCGCGAGCGCCGCCGCGTCGATGTGCTCGATCCCGAAGCGCTCGCCGAAGCGGACCGCGCTCTCCCGCGCCGCCTCCAGCGCCGCGCCGGTCGGCAGCGCCACCGAGGACGTCTCGCCGTGGTCGAGTTCGTGCCCCTCCAGCACCCAGGACTGGGTGCCGCCCTCCAGCGACACCACCCGGTTCGGCAGGCCCGCGTTGATGAGCACCTGGGCGCCGAGGATGCTCCGCGTGCGCCCGGCGCAGTTGACCACGACGAGCGTGTCGGGCGAGGACACCGCCTCGGCCGCGCGGTAGACGAGTTCGGCGCCCGGTATCGACGTCCCGCCGGGGATGCTGTGGCCGCGGAACTCGCCGAGGGGGCGGCTGTCGAGCAGCACGATGTCCTCACCGGCCGCGCGGCGGCTCAGGAAGTCCGGCACGCTGATGTGCGGCGTCTGGTAGACCTCCTCGATCCACTCGCCGAACGCCTGCCCGATGACGTGATCGCCGCCGCTGTGGACCTTGTGCCCGGCCGCTGCCCACGCGGCGAGGCCGCCGTCGAGCACCCGGACGTCGGTGTAGCCGAGCGCGCGCAGCCGGGCCGCACCGCGCCCGGCCAGCTCCGCGTCGCCGCCGTCGTAGACGACGACCGGTGTGTCACGGCGGGGGACCAGCGCCCCCGCCTTCAGCTCCAGGACGCTGAGCGGGATCGAGACGGCGAGCAGGATCGACCCCCGCGCCGCGGTGACGCCGGACTCGCGCACGTCGATGAGCGCGTACTCTTGGCCGCCGTCGAGCAGCACGCGCAAGTCGTCGACGGCGATGGCGGAGGCGGGAGCGGGGGCGACGGGTTCAGTCATGGGAACTCTCCTGGACTCTGGTCGGATCAGTAGTGGATGGCGCCGGGCACGCCGCCGCCGACGTGGACGCCGTCGCCGACGACGGCCACGCTGCGCGGCGAGGCGAGGAAGGCGACCACCCACGCCACCTCGTGCGGCTCGATCACCCGGCCGATGACGTTGCCGGGCGCCGCGGGCGCCGCGCCGTCGGCCGCGCCGCCGCTCTGAAGCTCGACATACCGCTCGGTGCGGGTGGGACCTGGGTGGACGACGGTGACGTTGACGCCGTGCGGGCCGAGTTCGTCGGCGACGTTCTTGGTCAGCGCGATCACCGAGGCGTTGCGGACCGAGCCGATCACCGAGACGGTCGAACGGGCTCCGGTGCCGCTGATGTTGATGACCCGGCCCCAGCCGTTCTCGATCAGCAGCGGGGCGACGGCCTTGATGGTGCGCAGATAGCCGATCACCTTGACGTTGAGCTGCCGTTGGAACCAGGCGTCGTCGGCGTCCTGGAAGCTCGGCCCCTTCTGCGCGGGCTGCTCGGCGGCGTTGTTGACGAGGATGTCGATACCGCCGAAGGCCGTTCTCACGGTCTCGACCAGTTCGCGCACCGAGTCGTCGTGACCGGTGTCGGCCCGCACGGCGAGCACGTCGGCGCCGGTCGACTCCCTGATCCGTACGACCGCGTCGTCCAGTACGTCCCCCCGTCGTCCGGTGATCGCCACCCGCACGCCCTCGCGCGCCAGTTCCTCGGCGACGGCGTAACCGATGCCTGTGCCGCCCCCGGTGACGACGGCGCGCTTTCCTTCGAGTTCGAGACCCATGGACTTCCCCGATCGAGTGCTCGACGGCGACGCCGAGCTGCGAATAGGGCCTCAGCCTGCGGGGACGGCAGGGGACGAACAAGAAGATCTGGCTACAGCAATAGCCGGGACCTGGCTTAACAGTGGGGCGGGCGGGGGCGGCCGGGGCGGCACTGTGCCAAGCGACACGATCGAGGACGTGGTGGGAATCGGGGTGGGTGTGCGATCCTCGGTCCGTGACCGGGACGGACCTCTTCGCGCGACGCCATGTCGATCTCATGCGCGTCTGCGTCGCCGCCTGTCGTCGTTGATCCGCACCACGCCGTTGGTGCCGAAGCGCGGCCTGCCCTCCTAGGAGCGCCGCCGCTCGTCAGAATCGAACCCAGACCACCGCGGCCGGTACCGGCCGCGTCGCGCCTGGGTGTCGTGGGGGTCAACTCGACAACATCTGAGGTCAACCATGAGCATGCTCGACCTGCGTCGCATGATGCTGCTACGCGATCTCGCCGATCTCGGCACGGTCACCGCCGTCGCCGAACGGCGCAGCATCACCAACTCCGCCGTCTCACAGCAACTCCGGGTCCTGGAGGTCGAGACCGGCTCGATCCTGTTCCGCAGGGACGGGCGCACCCTTGGCCTCACCCGCAGCGGCCGGATCCTCGTGGACCACGTACGCGTCGTGCTCGGCGCCGTCGACGACGCGATGAGCGCCCTCGCGGCCACCCGCGACCAGGTCTCGGGACAGATCGCGATGGTCTCCTACAACCTGGGCATACCCGTCCTGGCGGCGCCGCTGATCCACCTGCTGAGCGCCGAGGAGCCGCACGTGCAGATCCACCTCCAGCAGGCCGAGGCCGATGACGCGCTGCGGCTGCTTCGGCAGGGCGAGGTCGACGTGGCCGTCACCTACCGGTGCGACTTCGAGGCGCAGGACCTGCTCAACGGGCTGAGCCGGGAGGTGCTGCTGGTCGAGCCGTTCGTGCTGCTGGCACCGACCGGGCTGCACGCGCGGGTCCGCGGCCTGGGGCTCGCCGCGCTGGCCGAACAGGTGTGGGTCACCGGTCTGGCCAACTCCACCCTGGACACCGCGCTGCTGCGGGCCGCCGAGCGGGCCGGGTTCACCCCGCGGATCACCCACCGGCTGGTGACCGCCCAGATCGTCTGCGACCTGGCCGCCACCGAGGTCGTCTCGGCGATCGTGCCCCGGCTGTCCGTACCGGCGCACCTGGAGCACCTCATCGTGGAGGGCGTGCCGATCGGCTACCGCACGGTCAGTTCGGTCGCGCGCACCACCCGGAGGAACGATCCGAACATCGCGCTCGTCCTGCGCACGCTGCGCTTGATCGGTGAACAGGCGCTGCACAGACCGGTCCTGCGGGTCGCGTCCTGACCGCGCCGTCCTGACCGCGCCGTCCTGACCGCGCCGACCGTACCGCGTGCGGCGCCGCGCACCCGCGCGGGCCAGGACGGGGACCGCGCCGCGGTCACGAGCGCACCCCGGCGACAGTTAAGCGCAGCCGCAACGACGCCGTAGCCGAACCTTGTTGATCGGTCACGCCGCCGGATCGACGCTGAGGTGCCGCGGGAACCCGGGCGCCACAGCGAGCAGGGGAGCACGCATGACGGAAACAGCCGAGGCCACGAGCGGTGTCACCTTCGGCTCGGCGCGACTGCGGGAGCTGATCGAGCACATCGGCCACGGCGCGATCGGGCGGGACGAGCGCGACGAACTGCCTTACGCGGCCGTCGAGGCGGCGAAAAGGGCCGGGCTCGGCGCCCTGCGGGTGCCGGTCGAACTGGGCGGGGGCGGCGCGAGCCTCACGCAGCTCTTCGAGGTGTTCATCGACCTGGGCGCCGCGGACTCCAACGTGGCGCACATCCTGCGCAGCCACTTCGGTGTGGTGGAGGGGCTGCTGCGCGGCGCCCGCCCCGAGGACGCGGTCTGGCTCGAACGCGTCGCGCGCGGCGAGCTGATCGGCTCCGCCTCCACCGAGCTGGGCGCGAAGGCGGGGGCCACCGACTTCCCGTACCGGACCACCGTCAGCCGCACGGCCGGCGGCCTGCGGTTGAACGGCACCAAGCACTACACGACGGGCAGCCTGTACATGGACTGGCTGGTCGTCGGCGTCACCGACGCGGACGGCGGGAGGGCCCAGGTCATCGTCCCCACCGACCGCCCCGGCGTGCTGCGCCCCAACGACTGGGACGGCTTCGGCCAGCGCTTCACCGGCAGCGGCACGGTGACCTTCGACGATGTCGCGATCACACCCGGGGACTACTTCGCGCGGGCGACCGCCGCCCGCGACTCCGTCCCGTACCCCGCGACGTTCTTCCACATCCAACTGAACGCGATGATCGCGGGCATCCTGCGCCGGGTGGCGGCCGACGCCGTTGCACACGTCCGCGGCAAGAAGCGGACCTTCTACCACGCACCCGCCGACGCGCCGACCGAGGACCCGATCGTGCAGTACAGCGTGGGGCTGCTGCACAGCCAGGCGTTCGCCGCGCAGGCCCTGGTCCTCACCGCCGGACGAGCGCTGGAGGACGCCTACGCGGCGCACGGCACTCCCGAGGAGGCCGAGCTGTCCTCGCGCGCGTCGCTGCTCAACGCCAAGGCCAAGGTCGTCGTGGACGAACTCGCCAACCGCGCCGCGTCCGAGCTCTTCGACGTCGGCGGCGGCTCGCTGGTCCGCCGCGGCGCCCACCTCGACCGGCACTGGCGCAACATCCGTACGATCGCCGCCCACAATCCGAAGACGCTCAAAGCGGTCGCGGTGGGCCGCTACGAACTCAACGGAACGCCCCTGCCGAACCAGGGCTTCTTCTAGCGGGCTCAAGAGCACCGAGCAGGGCGCCGCCACCGTGCCCGTCCCCGCACCCCGCCCGCCCCCGCACTCCCCAGCAGCCGGTAGGGGGTCGCGGAACCGGTCGGCGTAATGTTGCCCAAGGCAAACAGAGCAGCATTACGGGAGAGGAAGCAGCACCATGAGTGCTCAGGCAGACGCCGCGCCGGCCGGCACCGCGGCGCCCCCGACGGAGTACACACACCGGCAGATCATGGTCATCCTCTCGGGGCTGCTGCTCGGCATGTTCCTGGCGGCGCTGGACCAGACGGTGGTCTCCACGGCCATCTACAAGATCGGTGAGAGCCTCAACGGCCTGACCGCCCAGGCGTGGGTGACCACCGCCTTCCTGATCACCTCGACGATCAGCACACCGCTGTACGGCAAGCTCTCCGACCAGTACGGGCGCAAGCCGTTCTTCCTCTTCGCCATCGCGATATTCATCGTCGGCTCGGCGCTGTGCATGCTGTCGACGTCGATGTACATGCTCGCGGGCTTCCGCGCCCTCCAGGGCATCGGCGCGGGCGGGCTGTTCTCGCTCGCGCTCGCCATCGTCGGCGACATCATCCCGCCGCGCCAACGAGCCAAGTACCAGGGCTACTTCATGGCCGTCTTCGGCACGTCCAGCGTGCTCGGGCCGGTCATCGGCGGCGCGCTGGCCGGGCAGGACTCGCTTCTCGGCATCGACGGCTGGCGCTGGATCTTCCTGATCAACGTCCCCATCGGCATCCTCGCCCTGTTCGTGGTGGCCAGGGTCCTGCACGTGCGCCAGGAACGACGGCCGCACCGGATCGACTACCTCGGGGCGACCGCGCTGATCGTCGCCCTCGTACCGCTGCTCATCGTGGCCGAACAGGGCCGCGAGTGGGGCTGGGGCGCCGCGTCCTCGCTGTCCTGCTACATCATCGGCGCGGTCGGCATCGTCGCCTTCCTGCTGGCCGAGCGCCGGGCGGGCGACGAGGCGCTGCTGCCGCTGCGGCTCTTCCGCAACGGCGTCTTCGCGGTCGGCTCCGCGCAGTCCGCGATCATCGGCATCGGCATGTTCGGCGGCATCACGCTGCTGCCGCTCTACCTCCAGCTCGTCAAGGGCAACTCGCCGACCAAGGCCGGTCTGCTCACCCTGCCGCTGGTGCTCGGCATCATGATCTTCTCGATGGTGTCCGGCCAGATCACCTCGCGGACCGGCCGCTACAAGATCTTCCCCGTCGTCGGCTGCGCCCTGCTGGTGGGCGGCATGCTGATGCTGTGGCAGATGTCGGCCGACAGCAGCCTGTTCTACGTGGACGTGTCGATGTTCGTCGTCGGCGCCGGACTCGGCCTGAACATGCAGACGATCGTGCTGGCCATGCAGAACGCCGTGCCGCCGCGTGACATCGGTGTCGCCACCTCCTCGACCACCTTCTTCCGGCAGATGGGCGGCACGCTCGGCGTCGCCGTCTTCCTGTCGATCGTCTACTCCGTCGTGGGCGGCAAGATCGGCTCCGCCTTCGCCGCCGCCAAGGGCGGAGAAGCGTTCCAGCAGGCCGCCGCCGCGCACCCGGACCAGCTCAAGACGCTCACCTCGGCGTCCTCGGGCAGCACCGGCACGCTCAACGACACGTCGTTCCTCAGCCATGTCGACCCGGCGCTCGCCCACCCCTTCAAGACCGGCTTCACCGACGCGATCAACGTCGCGTTCCTCGTCGGGGCGGGCGTCCTGGTGATCGCCTTCGTGCTGTCGCTGCTCATCAAGGAGGTCCCGTTGCGCACCACGGCAGGGGACTTCTCGCAGGAGGAGAAGGCGGAGGCGGCGACCTCCTGAGTCAGGGCGTGACCCGCGGTTCGCCGCACAGCCGGTACAGCAGCGCGTAGGCCGTCTTGACGATGCGGCAGCCGCGGTCGTGCCGGGTGGCGCATCCGGCCACCGCCGTACCGGTCGCCGGGTGGAAGCCGAGGAACGTCTGCTGCCCGAAGGTGGCCCCCGCGTGGAAGAGCAGGGGGCCGCCCGGCGCCGGATGGTGGTACCAGGTCAGCGTGTGGGTGTTCCGGTGGCCGAGCCCCCGGCGCAGTTGCGGGACCTGGACGTCGCGCAGCGCCGCCTCCGACGCCGTGCCGCCGGGCCACAGATGCGCCTCGGCGTAGCGGAGAAGGTCGGCCGGTGTGGACCGGACCCCGCCCGCCGCGGTGAAGGCCGCCATGTCGGTCGGCGGCAGCGGCGTACGCCCGTCGGTCCGGTAGCCGACCGCCGCGAGGCCGCCGCCCGGCCCCGTCGTGGTGCTGTCCAGCCCCAACGGCGCCAGCACCCGCCCCGCCAGCAGCGTGCCGTAGTCCGTCCCCGTGGCGTGTTCCATCGCGGGCCCCAGCAGCGCGATGCCGAGGTTGGAGTAGTGCCAGCGGCTGCCGGGGGCGTGTCGGGTACGGGTCTGGGCGAAGGCCCGCAGCAGCCGCCCGGTGTCGTAACGGGCGTAGCTGTTGGTGTACGGCCGCAGCACGGCGCCCGCCACCAGGTCACGCGGCACGCGCGGCAGCCCCGAGGTGTGGGTGGCCAGGTGCCGCAGCGTGATCCGCCGCGCGTACGGGTGGGGGAGCGGCAGGTCCGGCAGATGCGCGGCGAGCGGGTCGTCGAGACCGAGTACGCCGTCGCGGGCGAGTTCCGCCAGCAGCAGCACGGTGAACGTCTTGGAGAGCGAGCCGAGTTCGTACCGCGCCTCCTCGCGCGCCGCCCGCGGCGGCGCGCTGCCGCCGCCCACCAGCGTCCGCCGTCCCGCGCGGGAGACGGCCAGCACGACATCGGGCGCCCTGACCTCGGTGACCGCCCGCTCCAGCAGGTCGCGGACCGGCGTGCCGTCGGCCGTACGGTCCTCGGCCTCGTCCGGTGCGAGGTCCACCGCCGTGGCGCTCACGCGACGGCGTCCGCGTCCGCCGACAGCGCGCGGGAGGTGGCCATCGCGGAGGCGAAGGCGGCGACCAGCGTCGGGTGGTGCACCTGGTCGAAGACCTCGGCCGCGTCCCCGTCCGGCATCCCGTTGCGCACCGGCATCGCACCGCTGTCGGACTGCGCGGCGGCGTACCGCTCCCACACCTCGCCGTCGAGCGTCGGACGCGGCAGACAGGCGTCCACGACCAGCAGTTCGCCGAGCAGGTCCCAATGGGCGAGATCGGCCCAGTCCTCGGTCCAGGCCGGGAGATACCGCGTCAGGTAGTCGACGATCGCGGGCGGGATACGGTCCGGCGCCTCGCCCCAGTTGGTGAGGTGGAAGACGGTGTGCGTGAGGTCGTACGCGATGTGGAACTGCACCGTCCAGGGCTCCGGCGTCTGGCCCAGCCAGGTGCGCTCCACGGCCAGGTCGAAGTCGCCGCTGGGCACGAGTCCCAGCTTGCGCTCGGCGTTGAGCAGGCCCAGGCGCCGGTTGGGCACCATCTCCAGGGCCCGCCAGGACGCCGTGCGGCGCGAGAGGGCGACCGCGTCCTCCACGCCGGGGTGACGGTGGCCCAGTTCGTAGAAGGTCGCGTAGATCTCCAGCGGTACGGGGGAGAGCGGTTCGTCGCGCTGGAGCGCGGCCAGTACGTTGCCGCCGTCCAGCAACTCGCGCCAGGCGAAGTCCAGCAGCCGCAGCGACCGGTCGCGCTGCCGTGACCCGGCCACACCCTCGCGCGAGAGCACCCGCATGTTGATCGCCAACTCGCCGATGGGCTTGAGACGTTCGATGACCGCGCCGCTGGTGGCGCGGTCGTCGTCGGTGAGCCGGAAGTGCTCCCGGTTCGCGTCGAGCCAGGCCAGCGCGCGCTCGCCCACCTGGTGCAGGAGCGCGGGGGATGCGGCCGTCGTCATCACGATGCTGCCTCGCTTTCCAGGACCGGGCGCCGTACGCCCGCGGTCGGGCCCGCCGGCCGCGTCGGGCCGATCCGGGCCAGGGTGGCCGCGAAGGCGGTCACCAACGTGGAGTGGTAACAGGCGGTGAACGCCTCGGCGGCGGCCGTGCCCGGCGGCGGCGCGGCGCCGGTCTCTGGCACCGCGCCGTCCGCGCCCTGCGCCCCGGCCAGCAGGCGCCAGGCCGCCGCGTCGGGCACGGGCACGGGCAGGCAGGCCGCCACGGCGAGCAGTTCGCCGACCAGATCCCACAGCTCCTCCTCCAGCCAGCTCTCCAGCCAGGACGGGAGCCACAGCCGCAGATAATCGGCGCGGTCCGCGGGCATCCGGTGCGGGGCGCGGCCCCAGTCGGTGAGGTGGAAGACGTCGTGCGTCACGCCGTAGGCCGCCTTGCGGTCCAGCGTCCAGGGCTCGACCGTCCGGCCGAGTCCCGTCATGGCGAGCACCGCGTCGAAGTCGGCGTGGTGGCGCAGTCCGATCCGCCGCTCGGCGTTGAGGACGCCGAGAGTACGGGTGTGGTCCTCGCGCGCCACCCGCCAGCCGCGCAGCCCGGTCATCGTGCGCACCAGGTCCTCGACGCCGGGATGGCTCAGCCCGGTCTGCGCGAAGACCCCGTACAGCTCGACCGGGTAGGTCGCGCGCGGCTCGCCGCGGATGAGTTCGCCGAACAGCTCACCCTCGCGCGTCTCGTGCCAGGCGAAGCGGAAGAGGCCGTCCGCGAGGTCGCGGACGGCGGGCAGCGGGTGGTGCGTACGGATGAGGTGGCTGAGTTCGGCCAGTTCGCCGAGGGGTTTGAGCGTGGTGTTGGGATCGGCGTCGGTCGTCACGTCCGCGGGCAGCCGGAAGCACGGGCGCATGCCGTCCAGCCAGGTCAGCGCCGAGACGGCCATGCGGTCCAGCAGTTCCGGGCCGGCGCCCGCCGCGGGGACCCGGCCGCCGGTCACGAACCGCGCCCGTAAAAACGCGCCGCCGCGGTGATGTGCAGCGCCACGCGGGGGTCGTCGCCGCTCATCTGACGGACGAACACCAGCCCGCTGTCCAGACCGAGCGAGTCCGGTACGTCCGGCAGGCCCGCCAGCCAGCGGCCGAGTCCGGCGGCCTGGAGCCAGTCGCGGCGGCGGACCGCGCGGACGAAGCCGCGGGCCAGATCGTCGGTGCGCTCCGCCAGGCACCCGGCCAGCGGGGTGTCGACCCCCGGCAGCGAGAGCGAGGCCAACTGCGAGGCCCGGTGGGCCAGTCGCGGCCACGCGTCGGTGGCGGCCCAGTCCGTCGCGGCGGGCGGCTCCGGCGGCCGGCCGGCGGCGTCCGCGGGCAGGAAGGCGCGCGCCGCCGCCACCAGCCCCCGGTAGCTCCACACCGACACCTCGGAGGCGTCGGCCCCCGGCGGATAGGCCGCGAGCGCGGCGCGGACGAGGGCCTGATCGGCCGTGCCCGCCGCGCCGTCCCTGTCATCGTTGGGGCCGTCATGGGCGGGACCGCGGTCCCGCGCGTACGGCGCCAGTACGTCGGCGCCCAGTACCCGGATCGCGGCCGATGCCACCGCTTCGCCTCGCGGGAGTGCGCGCGACAGCGCATAGGAGCCGCCCCCGCCCCGAAGGGCGAGGGCGACTGCCTGTGCGACGTCGGCGACCACAGCGCTCAGCGGGGATGTCCCCTGCGCCTGCTCTGCCAACGTGACCCCTCAGTTCAGGACGCGTCCGTCTTCGTCGGACGGGGGGTCGGGGGCGAGATCAGCAGAAGTCCTGCGAGGAGCAGGCCGCCGCCGCACTCGCGCGTGTCGCGGTAGATGCCCTCGGGTTCCGCGGAGTCCAGCAGTCCTTCGACCTCAGCGGCGAGGACCGCCGACTCGACCGGGGCTGTGAGATCCGAGTTCATGGAATCATCTCCTTGTTCGGCTGGATCTCCTTCAGCATGGCCGAGGTTCCAAAGTGCCGCAAACGGAACAAATCGCCCATGCGGTGACCTGTATCGCGACCTACGCGACACCTGCGCGTACGGTCCGGTCCGCGCCCCGGACGCCGCAGGGGTGGGGGCGGGTGGGACACGGGTCGGTCACGGGATATCTTGATGTCGAGCAATGTTGCAGACCTGGACGGAGTGACCGGTGGCTGACTCGACCATCATCTACACGCATACCGACGAGGCTCCGGCCCTGGCGACGTACTCGCTGCTGCCGGTGATCGAGGCGTACGCCTCCACCGCCGGGGTCACCGTCGAGACCCGCGACATCTCGCTGTCGGGGCGGATCATCGCCGTCTTCCCCGAGTACCTGCGCGAGGACCAGCGGATCGACGACGCGCTCGCCGAGCTGGGTGAACTGGCCAAGACGCCCGCCGCGAACATCATCAAGCTGCCCAACATCTCGGCGTCGATCCCGCAGCTCAAGGCCGCCATCGCCGAGCTGCGCGAGCAGGGCTACGCGCTGCCCGACTACCCGGACGACCCGAAGTCCGACCAGGACAAGGACGTCCGCGCCCGCTACGACAAGGTCAAGGGCAGCGCCGTCAACCCGGTGCTGCGCGAGGGCAACTCCGACCGCCGCGCCCCCGCCTCGGTGAAGAACTACGCCAAGGCGCACCCGCACCGCATGGGCGCCTGGACGCCGCAGTCCAAGACGAATGTCGCGCACATGGACGGCGACGACTTCCGCTCGACCGAGAAGTCCGCGGTCGTCTCCGAGGCCGGATCGCTCCGTATCGAGCTGGCCGGGGACGACGGCAGCACCACGGTGCTGCGCGAGTCCGTACCCGTACTGGCCGGTGAGGTCGTGGACGCCGCCGTCCTGCGGGTCGCGGCGCTGCGGGAATTCCTCACCGCCCAGATCGCCCGCGCCAAGGCCGAGGGCGTGCTGTTCTCGGTGCACCTCAAGGCCACCATGATGAAGGTCTCCGACCCGATCATCTTCGGCCACGTGGTGCGCGCCTTCTTCCCCAGGACCTTCGCCGAGCACGGCGCGACGCTCGCCGCGGCCGGTCTCACTCCGAACGACGGCCTCGGCGGCATCCTCAAGGGCCTGGAGTCGCTGCCCGAGGGCGCCGCGATCAAGGCGTCCTTCGACGCCGAGCTCGCCGAGGGCCCCGAGCTGGCCATGGTCGACTCCGACCGCGGCATCACCAACCTGCACGTGCCCAGCGACGTCATCGTGGACGCGTCCATGCCCGCCATGATCCGCACCTCGGGTCACATGTGGGGCCCGGACGGCCAGGAGGCCGACACCCTCGCCGTCATCCCGGACCGCAGCTACGCGGGCATCTACCAGGTCACCATCGACGACTGCCGCGCGCACGGCGCCTTCGACCCGGCGACCATGGGCTCGGTGCCCAACGTCGGCCTGATGGCCCAGGCCGCCGAGGAGTACGGCAGCCACGACAAGACCTTCGAGATCCCCGTCACCGGTACGGTGCGCGTGGTCGACGGAGCCGGCCGGGCCGTGCTGGAGCAGGCCGTCGGCGCGGGCGACATCTTCCGTATGTGCCAGACCAAGGACGTGCCGATCCAGGACTGGGTCAAGCTCGCCGTCACCCGTGCCCGCGCCGCCGGCACCCCCGCGGTGTTCTGGCTGGACGAGGACCGCGCGCACGACGCCAACCTGATCGCCAAGGTCGAGCGGTACCTGCCCGAGCACGACACCGACGGCCTCGACATCCGCGTCCTGCCGCCGGTCGACGCCATCGCCTTCTCGCTGGAGCGGATCCGCCGCGGCGAGGACACCATCTCCGTCACCGGCAACGTGCTGCGCGACTACCTCACCGACCTCTTCCCGATCCTCGAACTCGGCACGAGCGCCAAGATGCTCTCGGTCGTCCCCCTGATCAACGGCGGCGGACTGTTCGAGACCGGCGCCGGCGGCTCCGCGCCCAAGCACGTGCAGCAGCTCGTCAAGGAGAACTACCTGCGCTGGGACAGCCTCGGTGAGTTCCTCGCCCTCGCGGTGAGCTTCGAGCACCTCGCGCAGAGCACGGACAACCCGCGCGCCCAGATCCTCGCCGACACCCTCGACCGGGCGACCGGCACCTTCCTCAACGAGGACAAGTCGCCCAGCCGCCGCCTCGGCGGCATCGACAACCGCGGCAGCCACTTCTACCTGGCCCTGTACTGGGCCCAGGAGCTGGCCGCGCAGAGCGACGACGTCAAGCTCGCCGAGGCGTTCGGCGCGCTCGCCACGACGCTGGCCGAGCAGGAGCAGGCCATCGTCGGCGAGCTGATCGCGGTCCAGGGCTCGCCAGTCGAACTCGGCGGCTACTACCGGCCCGACGCGGACAAGGCCGCGGCCGTCATGCGGCCGTCGCGGACGCTGAACCAGGCGCTCGCGACCCTGGGCTGACGCCGCCGCCACCGGGCTGACCTGTACGGATCGACCCCGGCGGACACCACCGCGTCGCACATTCCCGCGCCCCGACCGGCATGTCCGGCCGGGGCGCGGGCACGAGCCCTGGTGCTTTGCGATAGTGGAGATGTCCCGCTGGTACGCGGACCCCGTCCGATCCACGGGGTCCCTGTCCGATCCGAGCCTGGTGAGGAATGCTGTGACGACACAGGAGAGCGGCGTGCCCGCGGTACCGTCCCCGGCGGCGGAACCGCAGGCGGTGCTGAGCCCGCTGACCACCGCGGCGACCTTCCTGGTGGTGACCGTCGACCCCGGCGGCGAGGCCGTGACGCGCGACCTGCTGGCCGACCTCGCGGGCTTGCAAAGGTCGATCGGCTTCGGCAGCCCCGAGGGCAGGCTGAGCTGTGTCGCGGGCATCGGCTCCGCGGCGTGGGACCGGCTCTTCGACGGACCGCGCCCCGCCGAGCTGCACCCCTTCGAGGAACTGCGCGGCGCCCGGCACCGGGCCGTGTCCACCCCCGGCGACCTGCTCTTCCACATCAGGGCCACCCGGATGGACCTGTGCTTCGCGCTGGCCACCGAGATCATGAACCGGCTGCGCGGCTCGGTCACCCTCCGCGACGAGACCCAGGGCTTCGTCTACCGCGACGCCCGCGACCTGCTCGGCTTCGTCGACGGCAGCGAGAATCCGGTCGGCCCGGCCGCCCACCGGGCCGTGCTCATCGGTGACGAGGACGCCGGCTTCGCGGGCGGCAGCTACGTCATCGTGCAGAAGTATCTGCACGACCTGGACGCCTGGAACGCGCTGCCGGTCGAGGAACAGGAAAAGATCATCGGCCGCCGCAAGCTGAGCAATGTGGAGCTGGACGAGGACGCCTCGCACGTCGCGCTCAACACCATCACCGAGGCCGACGGCACCGAGCGCGAGATCCTGCGCGACAACATGCCCTTCGGCAGTCCTGGCCGGGGCGAATTCGGCACCTACTTCATCGGTTACGCGCGCACCCCCGACGTCACCGAGCGGATGCTGCGGAACATGTTCCTCGGCCTGCCGCCCGCTACCCACGACCGCATCCTGGACTTCTCCACGGCCGTCACCGGGACCCTGTTCCACGCCCCGTCCGCCGGTTTCCTGGACGACCTCCCCGACCCGCCCGCCCGCGCGTCCGCGTCGGGCACCGCGACCCCGGCCGAACCCGCCCCCGCCCCTGCCCCGGTCCCCGTCGAATCCGCCCCCGCCGTACCCGACGACTCGCTGGGTATCGGCGACCTGAAGAGGAGCACCACGCCGTGAACAACCTGCATCGTGAACTGGCCCCCATCTCCGCCGCCGCCTGGGCCGATCTGGAGGACGAGGCGCGACGCACGTTCAAGCGCAACGTGGCGGGGCGCCGGATCGTGGACGTACCGGAACCGGCCGGATCCGAGCTGTCCGCCGTCGCCACCGGGCACCTCGACGCCATCGAGTCGCCCGCCGACGGCGTCGCCGCGCACGTACGGCGCTCGCAGCCGGTGGTCGAACTGCGGCTGCCCTTCAGCGTCGACCGCCGCCAGGTGGACGACGTCGAGCGCGGCGCGAAGGACGCGGACTGGCAGCCCGTCAAGGACGCCGCCCGGCAGCTCGCCTTCGCCGAGGACCGGGTGATCTTCGAGGGCTACCCGGCCGCCGGTATCGACGGCATCCGCGCCGCCTCCTCCAACCAGGCGATCACCCTGTCCGACGACGTACGCGACTACCCGAACGCCGTCAGCCAGGCGATCACCGCGCTGCGCCTCGCGGGCGTGGACGGCACCTACCACCTGGCGCTCAGCGCCGACGCGTACACCGCGGTCAACGAGACCTCGGACCACGGCTACCCGATCCACCAGCACCTGGCCCGGCTGCTGGACGGCGACATCATCTGGGCGCCCGCCATCGACGGCGCCTTCCTGATCGCCGGCCGCGGCGGCGACTTCGAACTGCGCCTCGGCCAGGACCTGTCCATCGGCTACCTCTCCCACGACGACACCAGCGTGCGCCTCTACTTCCAGGAGACCCTGACCTTCCTCGTCCACACCGCGGAAGCCGCCGTCTCCCTGAAGTCCGCCCCGCGCGCCATCGCGGTCTGACGCGCGGCCCGTCCCCGCGAGACCGCCGATCCCCCGGACGGTCAGGCGGTGGGGGAGACCGCGGGCGCGGCGGCGCGGTAGTCGGTGGTGACGACATGCTCCGGGGCGCCGCCGCCGAGTACCGCGAGGATGCCGTCGGCGAGCATGTGGGCGATGGCCACGCTGGCGCTGCGGCCGAGGCCGCCCACGTGCGGGGTGAGCAGGGTGCGCAGGTCCGGCGCGAGCAGCGGGTTGTCCGGCCGGGGCGGCTCCGTGGTGAACACGTCGACCGCCGCGCCGAACAGTCGGCCCTCGCGTAGCGCGGCGGCCAGCGCCGCCTCGTCCACCACGCCACCGCGTCCGACATTGACGAGGATGGCGCCGGGCGGGAGGAGGGCCAACTGCTTCCGGCCGAGCAGGCCGTCGGTCTCGGCGGTCAGCGGCAGATGCACGGTGACCACGTCGGCGCCGCGCAGGGCGTCCTCCAGCGAGGACGTGAATCTGCTGCCCGGCGGCAGCGCCTGCGGCGGTTGCGGATACCGGTCGTAGGCGATCCCGCGCATCCCGAAAGCGGCGTGCGCGAGCCGCAGGACGCGGCGCCCGGTGTTTCCGTAGCCGAGCACCGCGATGGTCGCGCCCTCCAGGTCCACCTGGTGCAGGTCCTGCCGTACGGAGAAGTCCCTTCGGCGTACGGCGGCGTCGAGTTCGCCGAATCTGCGGGCGACGGCGAGCGCACCGGCGAGGGTGTGCTCGGCGACCGACGCGGCGTTGGCGCCCGGTGCGAAGAGCACCGGGACACCGCGCTCGGTGGCGGCGGCGACATCGATGTTGTCGACGCCCACGCCGTGCTTGGCGACGGCCCGCAGCCGGGGCGCGGAGGCGATCAGCTCACGGTCCACGGGGTAGATCTGGCTGACGATCACGTCGGCGTCCCTGAGGACGGCGCGCTGTTCGCGCTCGGGCAGCGACTTGTCGAGGAAGACGACATCGGCCGCGGCACGCAGCCTGCGCACTCCCGCGTCGTTGAGCGACTCGGTGACGACGATGCGGGTGCCGGTCATGGAGGCACGCTCCTTCGTGGGGAGTTTCACAGGGCGCGGACGAGGCCGCCGTCGACACGGACGGCGGACCCGGTGACGTACGAGGCCCGCGCGGAGGCGAGGAAGGCGACGACGTCGCCGAATTCCTCGGGGCTTCCGTAGCGGCGGGCGGGTATGTCGGCCCGGGACGCGTCCCGTACGGTCTCGACGTCGGTGCCGGAGCGCTCGGCCGCGGCCTCGTCGAGCCGGGCGATCCGGTCGGTGGCGACCCGGCCGGGCAGCACCATGTTCACGGTGACGCCGTCCGCCGCGACCTCGGCGGCCAGGGTCTTGAGATACGCGGCCAGCGCCCAGCGCCCGACGTTGGAGGCGGCCAGATTCGGCAGCGGCGCGGCGACCCCGGAGGAGCCGATCGCCACGACCCGGCCCCAGCCCGCCGCGCGCATCGCGGGCAACAGGGCCCGTACCAGGCGGACATGCACGTCGAGCAGCGGGTCGAGGATGTCGGTGAGGGTGTCGGGGTCGAGGTCGGCCGCGGTTCCGGGCCGCGGTCCCGGACCGTTGAGCACGAGGATGTCCACACCGCCGAGGTGCCGCTGCGCCGCCTCGACGAGTGTGTCGGCGGCGCGCGGTTCGGTGAGGTCGACGGGGATGCCGACGGCGGCGCCGGGCAGCTCCGCGGCCATTGTCAGGACCCGTTCCTCCTGGCGTCCGCAGACGGCCACGGCGCAGCCCTCGGCGGCCAGGGCGTGGGCCGAAGCCGCGCCGAGCCCGCCGGTGGAGCCCAGGACGAGGGCGCGCTTTCCCTTGATGCGCAGGTCCATCAGTGATTCACCACGCTTTCGACGGCGGCCAGGTGGTGGTGAAGGCTGGGCATCAGCGCCTCGGGTATGCCCGGCGCCGGGGGCCGTACGGCTCCTCCGGCGATCAGTCCGCGGTGGGCCAGGCACGCCTTGCGGATGGCGAGCCCGATTCCCGGCTGCTGCTCGAAGGCGATCAGCGGGAGGTACGGCGCGAGGGCCTCGCGGGCCGCCGCGAAGCCGCCGTCGCGGTACGCGTCGATGGTGGCGAGCAGGCCCTCGGGGTAGGAGAAGCCGGTCATCGCGCCCGCCGCGCCCGCCTGGAGTTCGTCGATCAGGCCGATGCCGCCGAGGCCGCCGAAGACCGGTATGTCGAATCGCTCGCTCAGGGCCGCGACGCGGGCCGCCGTGGGGGCCGCCTCGGCCTTGACGGCGACGATGCCGTCGACGTCGGCGAGCGCTTCGAGCTGGCTGGGCAGCGGCATGGACACGCCGCTGGCGGCGGGGTAGTCCTGCACGACCAGGCCGACGCCGGTCGCGCGGTGGACGGCGTTGAGGTGGGCCGCGAGGACCGCGGGGGCGACGCTGTTGATCTGCACCATGACGCCCGCGAGCCGGTCGCCCGCGACGCGCTTGGCCAGTTCCGCCTCCTCGATCACCGGGGCGGTGGCCAAGGTGGTGGCGCCGACCACCACGGGCAGGTCCACCGTCTCGATCACGGTGGACAGCACCCGCGCGCGTTCCGCGCTGTCGAGCTTGGCGGCCTCGCCGAAGACGCCGAGCACGGTCAGCCCGGCCACGCCCAGTTCTTCGTAGCGGCCGACCAGGGTCGCGAGGCTGTCGAGGTCGACGCCGAGGTCGTCGTGGAACGGCGTCGCCACGACGCCCCACACTCCGGCTGAGAGCTTCGTCATCCGAGTCCTTCCAGTGCGCGCGATGCGGCCGCCCCTGGGGAGGACCGCGCGCCGCGTCTCGTAAGTCGGCACACCATCGAGGTATGCATCTCATATCTTATACACTAGAGTCGCAGCGCGGGGTCGGCGAGAGGTCTGGCAACCCTGCCGTCACGCCGATGGTCGCAACCCCACTGATTCGGCGGCCACTTGTGGCGGACCTGCGGAGCCCGCGCACCGAGCGGGTGTCGGGTCACCCTGTCGGCTCGCGATCGCCGACCCCATGAGGGTGCGTCCGGGGTTGCGCTGTGGCGAAGACACACTATTATGCCCTCATAAATCTCATATCTCATATACAACATTGTGGGATTGTGGCGTTGGAGGAAGAGGCAATGGCGGCTCTCAGGATCGGCATCATCGGCGGCGGCTACATGGCGCGGGCGCACAGCGTCGCCCTCGCCAACCTGCCCGTCTACGTGGAAGGGCTCCCGCTCGAACCCGTCCGCGAGGTCATCTGCGACGCCACGGACGAACTGGCGCGGGCGGCGGCCGAAGCGTTCGGATTCCGCCGCTGGTCGAGCGACTGGCGCGCGGTCGTGGAGGACCCCGAGGTCGACGTGATCGACATCGTGCTGCCCAACGCGATGCACCATGAGGTGGTGCTCGCGGCCATCGCCGCGGGCAAGCACGTGACCTGCGAGAAGCCGCTGGCGAACACGGCCGCTCAGGCCGAGGAGATGACGCGGGCCGCGCAGCGGGCGGGCATCGTCCACCAGATCGGCCTCAACTGGCGACTGGCACCCGCCGTACAGCAGGCACGGCGGCTGATCGACGACGGCACGATCGGCGAGGTCCGCGACTTCCGCGGCTTCTGGCTCGCCGACTTCGGGGCCGACGACACCGCCCCCATGACCTGGAAGTACAGCCGCGCCGGAGCCGGTTCCGGCGCGCTGGGGGACACCGGCAGTCACGTCATCGACATCGCCCGCTACCTCGTCGGCGACTTCGACTCCGTGGTCGGCCTGTCCCGCATCCACGTCCCCTACCGCCGCGACCCGGCCACCGGCGAAGCCGTCGAGGTCGACGTCGAGGACGACTCCGCCTTCCTCGCGGAGTTCACCGGCGGCGCCTACGGCTACCTTCAGAACACCCGCTCCTCGCCGGGCCGCAAGAATCACTGCGGTTTCGAACTGCACGGCACGAAGGGCTCGCTGGTCTTCGACTGGGAGCGGATGAACGAGCTGAACTTCTACGACTCCCGCGACCCCAAGGACCGCCAGGGCTTCCGCACCCTGCTGATGGGCCCCGCGCACCCCTACGCCGGTCACTTCTGGCGGGTGCCCGGCTACCAGATCGGCTTCGGCGAGACCAAGACCCTCCAGTTCCTCGAACTGGTCAAGGCGATCGCCGGTGACGGGCAGGTCCAGACCGGCTTCGAGGAGGGCCTGCGTGCCAAGCAGGTCGAAGAGGCGGTCGAGGCGTCGGTGGAGGCGCGCGCCTGGCAGCAGGTGCCGAGGTGACCACCCCGAGCGCACCCCTGGTGGTCGCCGCGACGCTCGACACCAAGGGCCCGGCGGTCCGCGTGCTGCTGGACGAACTGCGCCGCCGCCACTGCCCGGTGCTGCTCATCGACACCGGCACGGGCGCGGGCCTCGGCCCCGGAGCGCCGCGCGCCGTCGCCTCCGACATCACCGCCGACCAGGTGGAGCAGCGCGGTCTGGCCGTCCTGGGGTCCGTACAGGGCAGCGGCCGTGACCGGCTTCCCGCGCTCGGCGCGGGGCTGGCCGCGATCGTGGACGACCTGCGCCACGCCCACGGGATCAGCGGACTTCTGGCGATCGGCGGCGGCACGGGGGCGAGCATCGCCGCGCCGGCGATCCGGCGGGCGCCGGTCGGCTTTCCCCGGATGCTGGTCTCCACCGGCGTCACCGACGACGTGTCCGCACTGGTCGGCGTGGGCGACATCCACCTCGTCCAGCCGGTGGTCGACTTCCACGGCGACAGCGACCTGCTGGAGGTGGTGCTGCGCAGGGCCGCCGCCGCCATGGCGGCCGTCGTGTCGCTGCCCTACCGGCCGACCACGGACCGGCCCCAGGTGGGCGTGACCTCCTTCGGTGTCACCGAGGCGGCTGTCGCCCGCGTCGTCACCGGCCTCGAACGGCGCGGGCTGCGGGTCTGCGTCTTCCACGCCCGCGGCTCGGGCGGCCGGGCGATGGAAGCCATGATCGACCAGGGCGCGCTCAGCGCCGTCATCGACCTCACCACCACCGAGGTGACCGACGAGGTCGCGGGCGGCGCCCGGTCAGCCGGGCCGAGGCGGCTGGAGGCCGCGCTGCGCGCGGGCATCCCGTGCGTGCTGGCACCCGGTGCGATCGACGTGATCAACTACGGGCCGCCGGAGACGGTGCCCGCGGAACTGGCCGGGCGCGCGACCGTACGGCACAGCCCCACCA
Source organism: Streptomyces sp. CBMA29 (assembly GCF_014596445.1). Classification (GTDB taxonomy): domain Bacteria; phylum Actinomycetota; class Actinomycetes; order Streptomycetales; family Streptomycetaceae; genus Actinacidiphila. The sequence continues at coordinate 27,827 of NZ_MECL01000028.1, forward strand.
CCACGCTGGTACGCGCCTCCGCCGCCGACAGCGAGGCGGTCGCCGAGTACTTCGCGGCCAGAATCGGCCTGGCCCGCCACCCGGAACGCGTCCGCGTCGTCGTACCGTCCCGCGGCTTCTCCGCCCTGGACGCCACCGGGCAGCCGTTCTTCGACCCGGTGGCCGACGGTGCCTTCACCGTCCGGCTGCGCCGGGCCCTGCCCGGCACCGTACCGATCCGGGAGGTGGACGCCCATCTCACCGACGAGACGTTCGCCGCCGCCGTACTGGCGGAATTCGACACCGTGGCCGACTTCTCGTGCGGCACGGCCGACACAGGCGGCAGGGCCGCGACGGCCGCCACCGAGGGAACCGAGAGAAGCGAACCGACATGAACAGAAGAATCCCCCGTGACGAAGTCCTGCGGCGGCTGCGCGCCGAGATCGCCCAGGGGCGACAGATCGTCGGCAGCGGCGCGGGCAGCGGGCTGGTCGCCCGCATCGCCGACCGCTCGGGCGTCGACCTGCTGGTGGTCTACGCGTCGGGGAAATTCCGCCAGGACGGCCTGCCCAGCATCATGGGCGCGCTCCCCGTCGCCAACGCCAACGACGTCATGCTCCAGCTCGGCCGCGAGCGGATCTTCCCCGTTGTGCGCGACACGCCCGTGATCGGCGGGGTGTACGCGCAGGACATCACCCGCGATATGGACGACCTGCTCGACGAGATGGCGGCGACCGGCTACAGCGGTGTGATCAACTTCCCGACCGTCGGACGCATCGACGGCAATTACCGCAAGGACCTGGAAGCGCTCGGCCTCGGCATCGGCCGCGAGTACGCCATGATCACCGCGGCGCGCGAGCGGGGCCTTGCCGCCCTCGCGTACGTCTACACACCACAAGAGGCCGCCGAGATGGTGCGCGCGGGCGCGGACGTCGTCGTCGGCCACGCCGGGGTGACCGGCGGCGGCGAGGTCGGCATCACCCAGGAACGCACCACACCGCTCGACGAGGTGGCACGGGTCTTCTGCGCGGTCTTCGACGCCGCCCGCGAGGTCCGCGACGACATCATCCTGCTCAGCCACGGCGGCCCGATCATCGAGCCCGCCGACGCCGCGTACGTCGCCGCCCGCACCGGAGCCCACGGCTTCGTCGGAGCGTCGAGCACCGAGCGCATCCCCATCGAGCGGGCGCTCACGGCCGTCTACACCGCCTTCAAACAGCCTGCCGCCGACAACGGCGAGGAAGGGAGCCAGGCATGACCACCGGATTCCGGGTCCACCACATCGGCATCACCGTACGGGACATGGACACCTCAGAGCGGTTCTGGGAAGAGCTGCTGCACACCACATCGGTGCGCCGCTACGTCATCGAGGGCCCGTTCATCGCCGCGATGTCCGGCTACCCCGGCGTGCGGATCCTCGGCAGCCAGGTCGACCTGCCCTCCGGCGGCTACCTCGAACTGCTCCAGTACCTCGACCGCGACCCCACCGCCGTGGACCCCGAGACGTACCACGCGGGCAATGTCCACGTCTGCCTCCAGGTCGACGACGCGCGCGCCGAGTTCGAGCGCGCCCTGGCCCTGGGCGCGACCCCGCGCGGCCCGGAACCCGTCGTCGTTCCCTCCGGCGCCAACGCCGGAGCCGTGACCTGCTATCTGCGCACCGCGGACGGCGTCACGATCGAGCTCTTTCAGCCCTCCGGGGCCGGCACGCGGCCCGCGTGATCCCCCCCTCGGACGACAAGGACGTCAGCCATGGCAACTTCGAGCCCCGCAGAGATACGTGACCCGGTGACCGCCGGTGCGCAGAGCAAGGAGACCCGCAAGGCGATCATCGCCGGGACGGTGGGCTCCGTGCTGGAGTGGTACGACTACTTCGCGTACGGCACGGCCGCCTCGCTCGTGTTCGGGTCCGTGTTCTTCCCCGACAGTTCCCCGACCAACGGCACCCTGGCGTCGTTCGCCACCTTCGGCGTGGGCTTCGCCGCCCGGCCCGTCGGCGGCTTCGTCTTCAGCCACTTCGGGGACCGGCTCGGCCGCAAGACGATCCTTGTGATCACGCTGCTGATGATGGGCGTGGCCACCACGCTGATCGGCGCGCTGCCGACGCACGCAGCGATCGGCTGGTGGGCGCCCGCGCTGCTGGTCGTGCTGCGGCTGGTCCAGGGCTTCGCGGCCGGTGGCGAACTCGGCGGGGCGATCGTGCTCGCGGTCGAGCACACCACCAAGGAACGCAGGGCGTTCCACACCTCGTTCATGGCTTGCGGTGTGGTCGGCGGCCTGCTGCTGTCGTCGGGCGTCTACGCGCTGATCACGTATCTCACCACCGACGCGCAGTTCGAGGCGTGGGGCTGGCGGCTGCCGTTCCTGCTGAGCATCGTGCTCGTGGTGGTCGGGATGATCATTCGTTCCCGCGTCTCGGAGTCACCGGTGTTCGAGGAGGCGGAGGCGGCCGGAGAGCGCGCCAGGATGCCGATAGCCGAGGTCGTACGCCACCACTGGCGGTCGGTGCTCATCGTGCTGGGCGCGCGTCTGGTCGACAACGGCGTCTTCTTCGTCTACGCGACCTACCTGCTCAGTTACTCCAAGCAGGAACTGGACATGAACCCCACCACGGCACTGATCTGCCTGGCGATCTCGTGCGTGGTGGCGCTGGCACTGATCCCGCAGTTCGCCCGGTTGTCCGACCGGATCGGGCGCAAACCGGTGTTCCTGTTCGGCGCCGGATTCTCGATCGTGGCCGCGTTCCCGCTGTTCGGTCTTGTCAGGATCGGCTCGCCGGTGCCCTTCACGATCGCCCTGATCCTCGGCATCTCGATCGGGTGGGGAGCGCTGACCTCCGTGGTGGGCGCCCTGTTCGCGGAGCTGTTCCCGACGTCCGTGCGCTTCTCGGGGATCACCCTCGGCCGGGAGATCGGCTCCGTCTTCGCGGGCGGTCTGTCGCCGTACATCGCGGCGGCCCTCTACGCCGCCTACCACTCGGTGTGGCCGATCGCGATCTTCGCGGTCGGGCTCTCGGTGATCTCGTTCATCGCGGTGGCGGTCGGACCCGAGACCAGGGACCGCGAACTGGAGTGAGCGGACACGACACGTGTGGGGGGTCCGGCCACCGAGGTGGCCGGGCCCCCACACGTGTGAGGCGACGATCAGGTGCCGCTGCCCGCCATGGCGCCGAGTACGAAGGCCTGCACATTCCTGATGTGCGTGCTCATCAGGCCGCGTGCCGCGTCCTCGCGGCCGTCGATGATGGCGCCCAGGATCATCTCGTGCTCGCCCGCGGTGTAGACGACGTCCCCGCTGGCCGGGGAGTCCCGCAGCCGCAGCGTCCACACCAGGTCGTAGGCGTCCTCGACGCAGCCGCGCAGATAGCTGTTGTTCGCCGCGTCGGCGACGGCGAGGTGGAAGGCCCGGTCGTGCTCTTGGAAGCCCTGCATGTCACCGCTGCGGGCCGCCGCCATACAGGCCGCCGCCGCACCGCGCATGGTCTCGCGGGCCTTCTGGCCCGCCTTGGCCGCGGCCAGCTTCGCCGTCTGCGCCTCCACGCCCTCCCGGAATTCGTACGCGGCCGCCAGGCGCTCGGCGGAGAGCTCCGGCACGCGCGCGCCCCGCTTGCCGTCCGCGATCACCAGGCCCGCGTGCGCCAGTCGCAGTACGGCCTCGCGCACCGGTGTCTTGCTCACCTGGAGGCGCTGGGCCAGCATGTTCTCCGACACCCGGGCACCCGGTGCCAGCGACTGCGTGATGATCAGCCGACGGATGGCGTCGTACACGACATTGGTCAGACTCTCGGGTCTGTCGATGACGGGTTCGGGCTCGGATGACATGGCCGCATTGTATCTCATATACAAGTTGGTCGGCCTGGCAGGCGGCCCGAGCGGGTGAACCCGGGCGACCTCGGCGGAGGGCCGCGTCGCCGGGTGGCGGCGCGGCCCGTAGCCGTCGGACGGGTCAGCCCCAGGGCTGGGAGACGACCCAGCTCGTGTCGTCGCTCCAGGACGTGGCGCTGTCCCAGGCGTTGGAGCCGCCGTTGCTGCCGATGTAGACGGTGTTGTTGTAGTGGCGGATGTCCTTGTCGGTGTAGTTGACGGACTGGAAGGTGTTGCCCTGGCCGTTGTTGCCCGCCTGCGGACAGAAGGTCGCGTCCTGGGCGTAGAGGGAACTGCCGTCATTCGCGTTGAGCTTGAGCTGGAAGTTGTAGTGGCGCAGATACTGTCCCGAGGCGTTCGCGGACTCGAAGGAGACGCAGGCGCTGTTGGCCAGGCCCGCCCGTACGATCCAGGTCGCGTCGGCCTTGTCGGTCGCCGAACTGGACGAGGACACCGGCGAGATGACCACATTGGCGTCGCTGTCGTCGTGCCGGATGTAGTCGGCGGTGCAGCACGCGGTCGTGGCCCGCAGCGAGATCCGTGAACCGGGGGTCAGGCCGCCGGAGCCGGACGAGGACCCGCCGTAGCCGACCGAGGCGATGTTGGTCTGCACCGCGTTCTCCGTCGCGTCGGACGGATAGCCCGACGTCATCACGCCCTCGTAGAAGGTGCCTTGGGCTCCCTTGCTGTTGTCGCCGCCGATGCCGAGGATGATCGCGCCCTCCTTGTGCATCGGGTTGTAGCCCGAGACGTTGGGGCGGACGCCGCTGTAGTACGTCGACAGGCCGCCCGACTGCGCGTTGCCGCCGCGGATCGCCCACTGGTTCGGGCCGCCCTTGACCATGGCGGTCAGGTAGCGGTAGTTCACGGACGGGTCGTTGGCGTTGTAGTGCTGGTTCACGCCGGAGAACAGGCCGTTCTCCAGGTCGGCCATGACCCAGGGGCCGTTGCCCGCGCCGTAGCCCCAGACCTTGATGTTTCCGAAGTAGATGGCTTCCATGTGGCCGTTGCCGGTGTCGTTGTTGCTGGTCTCGGCGTTGCCGTAGTCGAAGCAGCAGCCGCCGTTGTAGTGCGTGCCGTCGAGGATCGCGTACATCCCCTCCGGCTGGTCGCCGGTCGCGATCCCGCTGGTGTGGTCGTTGCGGTAGCCGGTGCCGGGCGCCACGTAGACGCCGTACGCCTTGTGGCCGCCCACCGTGGTCGGCGCCGCGGTCGCGTTCGCCAGATTGTCGGGACCGCCCGCGGCCCCGCCGCCGGGCGCCTGGGTGAGGTTGTTGCCGCGTCCGGACTGGTCGTAGATGACCGTGATGACGCAGGTCGTCCCGGAGCAGAACGAGTCCTGCGCGGCGGCGTTGGCGTATCCGCCCGTGCTCAGCACGCCGATGTTCTGTGTGGCGTTGTCGGAGGCGCGCCTGACCTGGTACAGCGAGCCGTTGTACGTGGAGTACAGCGCCCGTGTGGTGCTGTGGGCGGCCACGCAGGGGGTGCCGCCCGAGCTGTACGCGTCGCACGGGAGCGAACCCGCCGCGTGGGAGGTGCCCGTGCCGCCGATCAGGACACCCGCGATGAGGGTCACCGCGGCGGCGAGGCAGAGCGCCCATTTCCTGAAGCGGCCCGGTAGGGGATTCGATGCGGTCAGGGACATGAATGTCCTCCTCGACGTAAGTGGGGGGACCGCCGCGGGCAGCGGGCGGCGGGGCGTCGCACATGGCCGTACGGCGGGTTCATGACGGTCGGATGGGCTCGAATTGTGATCGCTAACAACGCGACATGGTCCAGTGCCTCGGCAACGCGAAGGCGACACGCGGCCGGTGCCGCCCGCCGGGGCGTGCCAGTCGTGCGTGAACGATCCTGGCCTGCGCCGTCCCTGGCGGCCTCGGGATACCGGACAACCGTTCGCCCCGCCGACGCGCTCTCGGCTCCTGTGTCCGTCCGTGGCGGCTCGGCCTGGACGCAGAGCGCGAGAGCGCGTCACGCGTGGGCCTGACGCTCTATCACTTGGCCGTTATTGTTAGCGCTCACTGTGGTGGCGTCAAGGCGTTGCGCAGAAGGAATCCCGCACCGGGCGCCCCGGCTTCCGCTCGTCGGGTGCGCTGGGAGACGCGGGTGCGGCGGTGCAAGGGAGACGTCAAGATCCCGCCCCGGAGCCGGCCGGGCCGCACGGTCCGGGGCTCGGGGGAGGACCATGGAGGAGAGGGCGACTTTTGTCGCTGTTTGCCCGGTGTGCGGTGGGCGGGGGCTGGAGGGTGCGATGAACGGATCGGTGCGGTTGGGCCGGATCGCCGGTGTACCGCTGCGGATGCACTGGAGCGCGCCCCTGCTGATCGTCTTCGTGAGCGTCGCCCTGGGCGGCGGCGTCCTGTCCGCCTGGGCGCCGGGCCACTCCGCGGCCGCCTACCGGACCGGGGCGCTGATCGGCGCGCTGGCGCTCGCCGTGAGCCTGGTCGCGCACGAGACGGCCCACGCCCTGGCGGCGCGCCGCGCGAAGATCGAGGTCAAGGACGTGACGGTCTTCGCGCTCGGCGGTGTCACGCGAATGGGGTCGGCGACCACGCCCCGCGACGAGGGCTGGGTGGCGGCGATCGGACCGCTGACCAACCTGGTGCTCGGCGGGCTGTGCCTGGCCGCCGCCGTGACGGTCGACGACACGCTGCACTGGGCCGTGGCCGCGGCCGTACTCGCCTGGGTCGCGTGGGCAAACGGACTTCTCGGTGTCTTCAATCTGCTGCCCGCCGCCCCGCTCGACGGCGGCCGGGTCCTGCAAGCGGTGATCTGGCGCATCCGCGGCGACCGTGAGCGCGCGGCCAGGATCTCCGGGCGCTGCGGCCAGGTGTTCGGGGTCGCACTGCTCGCCGGTGGCTGGCTCGAAGTCCTCATGGGCCAGGCCGCGGGGCTGTGGCTGGTCCTGCTCGGCGCCTTCATCTCGCTCACCGCCTACGCTGAGGTCCGCCGCTCGGTGCTGTACGAAACTCTGCGCGGCGTCCGTGTCATCCAGGCGATGCGCCCGGCGGTCGCGGGCCAGGACTGGCACACCGTGGACGCGTTCCTGGCCACCTCGGCCTCCGGCCCCGGCGTCCGTACGATGATTCCGCTGACCGACCTCGACGGCCGGCCCAGCGGCGTGGTCACCGCGTCCGCGCTCATGTCCGTCCCGGCGGCGCGCAGGCGGGACACCCGGGTACGGGACGTCGCCCTGCCACTGGACCGCTGCCTGCTGGTCGACCCCGACGACCGGGTCACCGACGTCTTCGACCGTCTCGCGACCACCTCGGGCAGCCCCGTTCTCGTCCTGCACGACAACCGCGTCGTCGGCGTGGTCACCGCCGAGGACATCGCAGGGCTGACCCGGCGCCACCCGCACCCGCCGGCCCGGCCCCGTGCCACGCACGGAGCGGGCCACACCACCTGACCGAAGGCCGCGTCCACGCGGCGGACCGGGGGGAGAGGCGATGGAAAGAAGGACTTCTGCCATGGATCCTGAACGCATCGAGCGCATGGTGACCGCCCTGCGCGTACGAGGCGTCATGGCCCACCGAGCCGACGCGGGCGTCTACGAATTCGGCATCGGCGTGGCGCTGGGGGACGGCAGCGAGGCCCAGTGGAACCTCGGCGGAGCCGCCGGGCTGGACGCGGTGGTGACGCGCGACGGCGTTCTCGTCGGCTTTCTCCCGCACGTCCTCGGCGGCGCCGCCTTCACCGACGACCAGATCGTCGACGCCATCGCCACCGCCCGTTACCCGGAAGAGGGCCTCTACCCGGCCCGGGACGACCCGGCCCGGGACGCCGAGCCGCGGCCCGATTCGCCCGCGCCGCCAGGCCCTCCCGCGCCCGCGGACCCCCGGCCGTCCTCCGCGAAGGACGTGCCGACCGCGCGGCGCGGCACGCTCCTGGCCAGGCTCCGCCGCCTGCGGCGCGTACAGCGGCTCCGCCGGGCCTCGCGCTGACGACGCGACCGCTGACGGCCGCTGACGGCGCCGACGACGGACATCGAGGGCGCGCGTGCCTGCGACGGGGCACCGCCGTGGTGGCGGTGCCCCGTCGCACGCGGGCGGTGCGGGGCTCACACGAGCCAGCGGTGGCGGGCGACGAGGGGGATGCGGGCCCAGACGCGGCCGAGGCCCCAGGTGGTGCCCGCCGCGGCGACCGCGAAGAGGATCATCGCGAGGGCGTAGACGAGGTGGTAGTCCACGAACGGGTTGGAGGACATGCTCGGCGCGCCGGTGGACAGGTGCTGCGCGGGCGGCCATTCCGCGGCCCACATCATCGCCATCAGGGCGGTGCCCGCGGCGGCGGTCAGGCGCAGGGCGATGCCGCTCGTGAGGGCGACGCCGATGCCGAGCAGGCCCAGCATGAACAGCCAGTCGGTCCAGCCCCTGCCCGCGATGTCGTGGAAGAACGACTCTAGCGGACCGGCGGAGACACCCGCCAGGAAGCCCTTGGTGGGCGAGCCGCCGTCGATCCAGCCCTTTCCGGAGCCGGTCGCGTAGTGCCAGCCGAAGGTCTTGTCGAGGAAGGCCCAGAGGAAGACGAAGCCGGTCGCGATCCGCACGGTGGCAAGCGACTTGGCCACGAGCGCGGAGTCGGTGCCGACTGCCGTCGCGTCGCCGCCGCGGTGGGCGGACGCCTTGTTCCAAGCGAGGAGGCGGAACCCTGCGTGCTGCCGGGTGTGGTCGTGGACTGCCATGACGGCTCCCAGTTCCATGGGGGTTGACGTTCGGTCAGCCACCACTGTGCTGCGTGGTGTTGGCCGGAGGCTGGGGGCTCACGGTCCGACCCGCGGGGCCGAACGGCTCTGCCCGGCGGCCCGGTTGGGCCGAACGTGCCGAGGCGTTGACGCGGCAGGCGCCTCGCGGCGGCCCCGGCGGACCCGGCGGCCACCGTGCGCCGCCGTCCCCGCCGGTACCGTCCGGCGCCCCGAGAGACCTCACCCGTCCGGCGATCCCACGACCACTCACCGTGTGCTCATGGCCGCTCCGTTTCGGTGACGGGTGGCCGAGGCGCTCATTCGGTCCGGTCGCGGAGCCCGGCGGAGCCCTCGACATCCCACACGGTCCGGTCCGCCCACCCGACAGGGCCGTTCGGCCCTCCGCAGGCGGCGCGGGACGCGGGAGCGTGGAGACACGGGGTCAGTCGGCCCCCGTCGTGTCGCTCGACGAGGAGGGACCGACCATGAAACGCAGAACCTGGCTGTGGCGTCTGCGGAAGAACCCGCTGCGCCGACGTTCGTACGCCGTGGAGGCGTGGGCCTTCCTCGCGGCGGCCCTGGCCACGCTGGTGGTCGCGGTGCTGGTCGCAGTCTCGACCGCGCACGGTCTCCAGCGCGAGTACGCACAGCAACGTCTCGACCGGCACAGCACCGGCGCGGTACTGACCCAGAAGGCCCCGGACGGCTACCGGCTGTCCCGGGTGGACGTACCGGCGCAGTGGAAGGCACCCGACGGCACCGTGCTCACCGGCATCGTCACGGCCAGCCCCGGCACCTCCCGCGGCGCCGTCGTTCCGGTGTGGACCAACAGCCGCGGCGTCGAGGTCGCGCAGCCGCTGTCCCGCTCCGCCGGGGAATTCCAGGCCGATGTGATCGGCGTAGGAGCGGCCTTCGGAATCTGCGCCGGCGTCCTGATCGGCTGCGGAATCACCACCAAGGTTCTCGACCACCGCCGGTGCGCCCGCTGGGACGCCGAATGGACGGACGCCGACTCCCGCTGGGGCCACCACAGCGTGTGACCGAGGGCGCCGATCCGGCCACGGTCCCGCCGGTGCGGTGAGTGACCCGCCCCCGTTCACCGACGGCGGGCCTCCCGGAATCCGGAAGGCCCGCCGTCGTCACCTCTGGTGTCTCCCGGCCTCAGCCGGTCCAGGTCCAGTCGGCGACCTCGGGGAGGTCGACGCCGTGTTCGCGGATCCAGTCGTGGTGGCGCAGCCGGGTGTCCTCCATCTTCTGACGGACGGGCGCCGCCGCCACCGCGAGGCCGGGGACGCGGTCGATGACGTCCATGACCAGCCGGTAGCGGTCGAGGTCGTTGCGGACCACCATGTCGAACGGCGTGGTGGTGGTGCCGTTCTCCTTGTAACCGCGCACATGCATATGGGCGTGGCCGGTGCGGCGGTAGGTGAGCCGGTGGATGAGCCACGGGTAGCCGTGGTAGGCGAAGATCACCGGCTTGTCGGGGGTGAACAGCGCGTCGTACTCGGCGTCGGGCATGCCGTGCGGGTGTTCGTCCTTGGGCAGCAGCCGCGCCAGATCGACCACGTTGACGACCCGTACCGACAGTTCGGGCAGGTGCTCGCGCAGCAGGGACACGGCGGCGATGGTCTCCTGCGTGGGGACGTCACCGGCGCAGGCCAGGACCACATCCGGTTCCGCGCCGTCCTCGCAGCCCGCCCATTCCCAGATACCGGCGCCGCGTGCGCAGTGCGCGCGGGCGGCCTCCAGGTCGAGCCAGTCGAAGCAGGGCTGCTTCCCGGCGACCACGACGTTCACATAGTCCTTGGAGCGCAGCACGTGATCGGCCACGGACAGCAGGGTGTTGGCGTCCGGCGGCAGATAGACCCGCACGACCTCGGGGGACTTGTTGAGGACGTGGTCCACGAAGCCGGGGTCCTGGTGCGAGAAGCCGTTGTGGTCCTGCCGCCAGACATGCGACGTCAGCAGGTAGTTGAGCGACGCGATGGGCTGCCGCCACGGCAGCGGCCGTGAGGTGCGCAGCCACTTGATGTGCTGGTTGGCCATCGAGTCGACGATGTGCACGAACGCCTCGTAACACGAGAACAAGCCGTGACGGCCCGTCAGGAGATAGCCCTCCAGCCACCCTTGGCAGGTGTGCTCGGACAGGATCTCCATCACCCGGCCGCCGCGCTCCAGGTGCTCGTCGGTGTCGAGTACCTCGGCCTCCCACGCCTTCCCGCTCACGTCGTAGACGGCTTCGAGCCGGTTGGAGGCGGTCTCGTCCGGGCCGACCAGCCGGAAGTCCCGGTGCTCCGCCGTGTCGGCCATGATCTGCTTGAGCAGCTCGCCGAGCACGCGGGTGGGCTCGTGCAGATTCACCCCCGGCTTGTCGACCGCCACCGCGAAGTCCTCCAGTGGCGGCACCGGCAGGTCGCGCCGGAGCAGCCCGCCGTTGGCGTGCGGGTTCAGACCCAGGCGCCGCTCGCCGTCCGGCGTGCGGCTCAGCACCTGGGCGCTCGGGCGGCCGTCCCCGTCGAAGAGCTCCTCGGGGCGGTACGAGCGCAGCCACCGCTCCAACTGGCGCAGGTGCTCCGGGTTGTCGCGGACCCCGGCCAGCGGCACCTGGTGCGCCCGCCAGGTGCCCTCCACCGGAAGCCCGTCGACCTCGGCGGGTCCCGTCCAGCCCTTCGGCGTACGCAGCACGATCATCGGCCACCGGGCCCGCTCGCCGTCGCCGCCTGCGCGTGCCGCGTCCTGGATGGCGGCGATACGGTCCAGCGCGGTGTCCATGGCCGCGGCCATCGCGCGGTGCACGTCGTGCGGGTCGTCGCCCGTCACGTGGATCGGGTCGTGGCCGTAGCCGCGCAGCAGCTCGTCCAGCTCGCGCCCGGGGAGCCGGGCCAGGACCGCCGGGTTGGCGATCTTGTAGCCGTTGAGGTGCAGGATCGGCAGGACGGCGCCGTCGTGCACCGGGTCGAGGAATTTGTTGGAGTGCCAGGAAGTGGCCAGCGGACCGGTCTCCGCCTCGCCGTCGCCCACGACACACGCCACCAGCAGGTCCGGGTTGTCGAAGGCCGCGCCGTACGCGTGGGACAGCGAATATCCCAGCTCGCCGCCCTCGTGGATCGAGCCGGGCGTCTCGGGCGCGACGTGGCTGGGGATGCCGCCGGGGAAGGAGAACTGCCGGAACAGCCGGGCCATGCCGTCCGCGTCCCGCCCGATGTCGGGATAGGTCGCGGAGTAACTGCCGTCGAGCCAGGAGTTGGCCACCACCGCGGGGCCGCCGTGTCCGGGGCCCCACACGCAGAGCGCGTCCAGCCCGCGGGCCCTGATCACCCGGTTGAGGTGGGTGTACACGAGGTTCAGGCCGGGGGAGGTCCCCCAGTGGCCGAGCAGCCGCGGTTTGATGTGCTCGGGGCGGAGCGGCTCCTTGAGCAGGGGATTGGCGAGCAGGTAGATCTGGCCGACGGACAGGTAGTTGGCGGCCCTCCAGTGGGCGACCAGGGCGGCCAGTTCGGTGTCGTCAAGAGCGCTGCCCGGCTCGGCCGGGGGTGCCTGAGGCATGTCTTCCTCCGCGCAGTCGAAGTCGTCGTCCCAGCCTCGGAGGACCCGCCCGCGGTCCGACAGAGCCGACCGGGCAGCGTTCGGGGGCCGTTCGGGCCAGCGCCCCCGCGCCGGGACACGGCGTTCCTCGCGCGAGTCTGCCACGGGGCGTCGGTCGGCCGGGGTAACCACCCCGGGCGCGTGGCGCCGATCCGGGCGGGCATCCGTTCCGCGTCACTCATGGAGTAACCATCGCGGGCGCGTGGCGCCGGTGGCCCGTCAGACGGAGCGCCGCGCGTCCTCAGCCGTCCGGCCGCGCCTGGCGGACACGGAGCAGCCGGCCGTGGGCGGCACGGGAATGCGTGACGACGCATACGTCGATGTCGTCGCCCGAACCCTCGACGATGATCTCGCCGACACCCCGGCTGAACAGCCTCTGGAGCCGGGTGCGCCGGGTGGCGCCGATCAGGATCTGGCTGGCGCTCACCTGCCGGGCGAAGTCGAGGATGGCGCGGGCCGGGTCGCCGCTGGTGAGTGTGTGGTAGGTGCCGCCGAGTTCTTCCACCAGCGCGCGCTGGCCGTTCGGCAGGTGAGCGGAAGGGGACGTCGACGCGTCGTCGGGCTCGACGTGGACGGCGAGGAATTCGCCTCCCGCGCCGCGGGACGCGGTGCGCTTGGCGCGCCGGATGAGGGTGTCTCCCTCGGCGCCGCCGGAAAGGGCGACCAGCACCCGCTCGCGCGCGGACCAGGGCTGCTGGATGCCGTGGCCCCGGCGGTAGCGCTGAAGTGCCTCTTCCACCCGGTCGGCGGCCCACAGCAGGGCGATCTCGCGCAGGGCGGTGAGGTTTCCGGCGCGGAAGTAGTTGACCAGTGCCAGCTCGGCCCGCTCCGGCGGATAGACGTCGCCGTCGGCCATCCGCTGCCGCAGCGCCTCGGCGGACATGTCCACGAGTTCGATCTGGTCCGCGCCGCGGACCACGTCGTCCGGAACGGTTTCGTGCTGTTTGGCTCCGGTGATGTGCTCCACCACGTCGTTGAGCGACTCGAGATGCTGGATGTTGACGGTGGAGATCACGTTGATCCCCGCGTCGAGCAATTCGTGGATGTCCTGCCAGCGCTTCTCGTTCCGCGAGCCGGGGACGTTGGTGTGGGCCATCTCGTCGACCAGCGCGAGTCGCGGGCGGCGGGCGAGGACGGCGTCGAGGTCCATCTCCGTGAAGGCGCAGTCGCGGTATCCGATGGTCCGGCGCGGCACCTGCTCCAGGCCCTCCGCCATCCGGCGGGTCAGCGGTCTGCCGTAGTCCTCCACGTAGGCGATGACCACGTCGGTGCCCTGGCCGGCCCGCAGGTGGCCCTCGCCGAGCATCGCGTACGTCTTGCCCACTCCTGGGGCCGCCCCGAGATACACCCGCAGGCTTCCGCACGCCATGGCCGTTCCCTTCTCGCCGCCGCGGGCGAACCGGCCGGGATATCGACCGGCCGCCCCTGAGATCCCTCGCTTTCGTCCCTTTATCTACCCATTCCCCTGTTTATGCAGATGAACAGTGGGCCCATTGGCCCCTGTGCAGGGACCTCGCGAGGGCCGTTCGGCCGGGGCGGCTACCCCGGGTGGCCCTGGAATACGGGGTGCGCGCGCCGCACCGTGAGGGGGAGGGGCGGCAGGTGAGAGCGCGTCGGCGGAGCCGAAGCGACGCGAGCCGAAGGGGAACGGTGATGAGAACCGCTACTACTGGCCTGTTCAGCTCGCTCCCGTCCCCGGGACGGCAGCGGCTGGAGAGCCTTGCCCGAGAGGTGTCGTTCCCCGCGGGCACCCGGATCTACGAGGAGGGCGAGCGGGCCGACCGGTTCTGGGTCGTGCGCACCGGCGCCGTCACACTCGACCTCCGCCGGCCCGGACGCCCGGCCCCCGAGGTGGAGATGCTGGGCCCCGGAGATCTGCTCGGCTGGTCCTGGCTGTTCCCGCCGTATCTCTGGCACATGGGCGCCCAGGCCCAAAGCCCCGTACGGGCGCAGGAGTTCGACGCCACTATCGTACGGGCGCTGGCCGAAGCGGACCCGGTGTTCGGACGAGCCCTGGCGATGAGGGTCGGCGAGGTCGTCGCCCACCGGTTGCAGAGCACCCGGGCCAGACTGCTCGACGGGTGAGCACCGCGTGAGCCGCGTGAGCCGCCGGAGACGCGGAGGCGAAGGAGGGTGAGCGGCCTCCCGGCCGTGGGCCCGCCATTCCGACAACGGCGGGCCAGACCCAGCCCCGACGTCCGATACCGGCCAAGGGACCGTTCGGCCCTAGCAACGGGTCCGTACGACCGTTCATGATCGGAGAACCGGGCGCGGCACACGACAGGGCGAGGGATCGGCGGACATGACCGAAGTACGGCAGTTCTCACCGCAGGCGCCGATCAGGGTCTTCCTGCTGGACGACCACGAGGTCGTCCGGCGCGGCGTCCACGACCTGCTCGACTCGGAACCCGACATCGAGGTGGTCGGCGAGGCCGCGACCGCGGCGCAGGCCGAGGCCCGCGGACCGGCCCTGCGCCCGGACGTCGCCGTCCTGGACGTCCGGCTGCCCGACGGCGACGGCATCACCGTCTGCCGCGAGCTGCGGTCCCGGCTGCCCGGTCTCGCCTGCCTGATGCTGACGTCCTTCGACGACGACGACGCGCTGCTCGACGCGATCATGGCGGGCGCCGCGGGCTATGTGCTCAAGCAGATCAAGGGCTCCGACCTGGTCGCCGCCGTGCGGACCGTCGCCTCGGGACAGTCGATGCTCGATCCGGCCACCACCTCCCGGCTGATGAGCAATCTGCGCGGCGGCGGCGCGACAGCGGAGGCGGAACCCGAGGTGGAGGCGCTCGCCTCGCTGTCGCCGCGCGAGCGCGAGATCCTCGAACTCGTCGGTGAGGGACTCACCAACGGCCAGATCGGCAAGCGCCTGTACCTGTCGGAGAAGACGGTCAAGAACAACGTCTCGCGGCTGCTGGCCAAGCTCGGCGTGGAGCGCCGCATCCAGGCGGCCGTCATGGCCACGCACGACACCGGCCAGCACTCGGGGCCGGAGCACGGCCGCCGCTGAATACGGGGGCCGACCGGCCCTCCGGCCGGGCACCAACGGCCCCTCCCGCCACCCGTCGTGCTCCCTCAGCCTGGAAGCAGGACGGGCCGGGAGGAGAACGCGATGCGGACCGCACTACTGGACGCGGAGACCCTGGAGAAACTGATCTCCGCGGCGGGCGCGGCGCCTTCGATCCACAACACTCAGCCGTGGCGGTTCCGGCTCGACCCCGACACCAGCACGCTGGAGGTACGGGCGGCCGTCGACCGCGGGCTGCGGCACACCGATCCGATGGGCCGCGCCGTCCACCTGTCGGTCGGCGCCGCCCTGTTCAACCTCCGGGTCGCGGTCGCCCACTTCGGCTGGGACCCGGTGCTGCGGCTGCTGCCCGACCCCGCCGAGCCCGACCTGCTGGCCGCGGTACGCCTGGCCGGACCGCTGCCGACCGGTGCCCGCCACGACCGGCAGGGCCTGTACGACGCGATCTGGCGGCGGCACAGCAGCCGTCTGCCGTTCTCCGAGCAGGCACTCCCCGCCGAACTGCTGACCGAACTGGCCGAGGCCGCGGACGCCGAGGGCGCCCGGCTGGTACGGCCCGCCGCGGAGGAGACCGCCCGCCTGCTGGAGTTCACCACGGAGGCCGAGCGGCGCGGCATGAGCGATTCGGACCGCCGGACCGAGAGCCGCAGCTGGATCCGTGAGGGGAGCGCGGACGGCCTCCCGGGCCGGGCGCTCGGCCCGCGGGACAGCGCGGGCCGGCTGCCGCTGCGGGACTTCTCCGCGCTGCGCCCGGAGAACTACCAGCCCGCCGCGGCCTTCGAGCGGCGCCCGGTGATCGCGGTCCTGTCCACCGGCCACGACCACCCCGCGGACTGGCTGCGCGCCGGTCAGGCGCTGGAGCACGTCCTGCTCGTCGCGACCGCCCATGCCGTCCGCGCGTCACTGCTCCATCAGGCGCTGGAATGGGACGACCTGCGGTGGCTGCTGCGCGACCCGCGCGGCGGCATGGAACACGTACAGATGCTGATCCGCCTCGGCTACGGCCCGCAGGGCCCGGCCACACCCCGCCGCCCCGCCGCCGACGTCACCGACGGCGGAACGCCGTAGGCCCCGGCCGCGCGCGGTGCCCGGCTACGCCTTGGGACCCGCCGAGGGCGGTGCGGCCGGCACGCGCCAGACCAGGCGGGTGCCGCCGCGGGGGCTGGTGGAGAGGGCCAGTTCGCCCCCGAGCCGCCCGGCCCGTTCCTCCAGATTGCGCAGCCCGCTGCGGCGCCCGCCGGAAGGGGCGCCCACGCCGTCGTCGTCGACCGTAACGGTCAGGGTTCCGGACGCGACGACCAGGGAGACCTCGGCGGAGGTCGCTCGGGCGTGCCGGGTGACGTTGGAGAGCGCTTCGACCAGGACGGCGACGGTCTCCTCCGCGACCGGGGCGGGCACATCGGTGTCGATCAGCCCCTCCATCCGCAGGCCGGGGGTGAAGCCGAGCGTGGGGACCGCGTCCTCGACCGCCATCGAGGCACGTATCCGAAGGCCACGCGTGGTCCGCTCCCGGTCGTGCGAGCGCAGTCCGAAGATCGTCGATCGGATGATCTTGATGGTCTCGTCCAGGTCGTCCACCGCGCGCAGCAGCCGCTCGCTCGCCTCCGGATGCTGGACGAAGCGCACCGCGCTCTGCAAGGTCATCCCCGTGGCGAACAGCCGCTGGATGGCCAGGTCGTGCAGGTCACGGGCGATCCGGTCGCGGTCCTCCAGCAGCGCGAGCTGTTCGGCGCCGCGCCGCCGCTCGGCCAGCTCCAGCGCCAGGGCGGCCTGCCCCGCGAAGCTCAGCAGCGGCGAGGACTCCGCCTCGGTGAAGGGGACGGAACCCAGCTCACGGGCGAGCAGCAGCACACCGCGCACCGTGCCGCCCGCCATCATCGGCACGGCGATCGTCGGCCCCAGGCCGCTCCAGCGCGGCGGCCCCGACGTCACCCGCGGGTCCTCGGCGATCTCCACCGTGGTGATCGGCCGCGCCGCGGCCATCGCGGCGCCCATGAACGAGCCCTCGCACGGCAGCACCAGACCGCGGTGGGTCTCGGCGTCGACACCCACGGCGATCATCACCTGGAGGTCGGTGGTCCCCTCGACCGGCAGCGCCACCACGCCCAGGTCCGCGGCCAGGATGTGCCGGCCGTGCTCGACGATCAGCCCGAGCACGTCCATCTCACCGGCGCCCGACAGCAGCGTGCTCACGATCTCCGCGTTGGCCGCCATCCACCGCTGCCCCTCGCGGGCGGTCTTGTACAGCCGCGCGTTCTCGATCGCGACACCCGCCGCGACCGCCAGCGTCGACAGCAGCGTCTCGTCGTCGCCGTCGAACTCCCTGCCACCGCGCTTCTCGGTGAGGTAGATGTTTCCGAAGACCTCGTCGCGCACCCGGATCGGCACCCCCAGGAAGGAGCGCATCGGCGGATGGTTCGCCGGGAAGCCGTACGAGGCAGGGTGATCGGACAGTTCCGCGAGCCGCAGCGGCTCCGGACGGCGGATCAGTTCACCGAGCAGACCGTGCCCCGACGGCAGCGGCCCGATCGCGCGGGCCTCCCGCTCGGACACTCCGACGGTCAGGAACTCCGAGAGCCGCGCGTCGTCGCCGATCACCCCCAGCGCGCCGTACTCGGCGTCCACCAGGACGACCGCGGTCTCCACGATCCGCCGCAGCACATGCGCGAGGTCCAGCTCCCGGCCCACCGACAGCACGGCCTCCAGCAGGCTGTGCACCCGGTTCTGCGTGCCGCGCACCGCGCCGATGCGGACCTGCAACTCGTCAAGCAGCTCGTCGAGCTGCAAACGGGGCAAGCGCCCGCCCGAGCTGTCGCCGTCCTCTCCCACCGGTCCTCCACGCGCACCGCGAACCCGAGCATCGACCCCTGCTCACACCGTATCGGCTGAGGTGCCAGGACGGCGGTCGAGCGCCGCGGCGAGCATCGGCGTACGAGTGACGACGACGTACGCGATGATGCTGCCCTCCGGCTGCCCTCCGGCTGCCGTCCGGCCGCGACGCGGCGTACGCACGGGCCGACACCTTCGCCCGGCATGGCGTTCGCGGGCGGGGGTAGGGGACGTTCATCCCCCGCGGGGGACTCGCAGGGGATCGCGCCCGGCCGCCGTTCGCCCTACCGGCATGGCGGCCGGGGGCCCCGACCTTCACCGGAGCCGGGGCTCGGCCGGCGAGCACACAACGACTCGGTGCGGGAGCGTGCGAGATGTCCGTGAAAGCAGTCGGCTGGGCCAGGTCGTTCCCTGTCTCGTACGGCGTCAGGGCCGGGCGCGAGTGGGCGCGCGAGCACCTGGACGTGCTCGGCTGGAGCACGCAGGCGCCCGACACGGCGGACTCCGTCGTCCTGACCGTCTCCGAACTCGTCACCAACGCGCATGTGCACGCGCACAGCGAGGCCCAGGTCGTCATGGTCTGGGACGGCTGCTGCCTGCACCTGAGCGTCAGCGACTCCTCCGGCATGCTGCCCGCCGAGAAGGCGCCCGACGAGGAGCGCACCCACGGCCGGGGCATGGCCATCGTGGACGCGCTCGCCGACGAGTGGGAGGCCCACCCGCGCCCCGACGGGAAGACCGTCACCGCCTGCTTCCACGCGCCCGGCGGCACCTGCACGCACTCCTGGTGAAGCACCCCGCCGCGTGTGAACTCCAGTCAACTCCTGGGAACTCCTGCGAACTCCCGTGAACGCCGCCCCATTTCGGTATCAGTGCGGCGACATATTCGCAGGGCGATAATCCGACCGCAAAGCCGCGAAAACGGCGTTTTCGCGCTGTACAGACCGTCCCCCGCAGGGGCATACTCGGTCACCGGCCAACAGGCCGATCATCGTCGGCGGCGAGACTCCATCGCAGGCCATCGGGCACGAGTCTCGCGTACGGCGTAGGGTCCGACCCGCTCCGCCTGCCTCCGCTGCCCGTTCACAGTGCAGGGAGCAGATTCAGTGCAGCGTTCCATCACCAGACGAGCCATAGGCGTGGTCGGCCTCGGCTCGCTCACCGCCGCCGTCACGCTGGCGGGCGTCGGTACGGCGCAGGCGTCCGGCAACGACAAGAACAACTGCGGCCGTTCGCACATCGAGCACTCCGAGGACGGTGGCCGCACCTGGTCCACCAACGGCCGGATCGACAACACGATCCCGACGAAGATCACCGTCCGCCTTACGGACAAGGTCACCAAGGGCTGCACCTACAACGTGTCGCTCGCGTCCTACAGTGCCGAAGGCCCCACCTGGGACACCTCCGGCACGCAGGCGTTCCTCGGCTGGGACACCACCACGCTCGACCACAAGAACACCAAGGCCACCCTGGACGTCAGCGCCTACGCGCCGTCCTGCTTCGGCCAGATCGACCTGTACGGCAACGGCACCAAGTACGACGGCGGCGAGGGCAAGGGCCACGGCAAGCTGCCGCGCTACCCGTACTCCGCGACCCCCGAGAACCTGATCACGGCGTGGAACGGCAGCGCGCCGTGCTCCACCCCGTCGCCGTCGCCCAGCGACTCGGTCACCGACTCTCCGTCGCCGTCCCCGAGCGAGACGACGGACAGCCCCGAGCCCAGCGACTCGACCACCACCTCGCCGGAGCCCTCGGACAGCGAGACGACCAGCCCGTCCCCGTCGGACTCGGTCACCGACACCCCGTCGGACTCGCCGTCGGACACCCCGTCCGACACTCCGTCGACGACGCCGAGCTCCAGCGCCCCGGTCGTCGACGACACCACGTCACCGACCGCGTCGCCCACGAACTCCGCGGGCCCGGTCGGCTCGCCCGTCGTGGAGCCGGCCTCCGACACTTCCAGCGGTGACCTGGCCGAGACCGGCGGCAACGGCTCGCAGACCGTGGCCTTCGCGGGCGGCGGCGCCGCCCTGCTGGTGCTCGGCGCGGGCGCGGTCTACTTCACCCGCCGCCGCAACAGCAGCGCCCACCGCTGACGGATCCGGCGTACGCGGGCCGGGAGCACGCCGTGACGGCGCGCTCCCGCCCGACGTACGCCGGTCCGCGCGGTACGCCGACTCGGCGCGTCCGCCGCTCAGTTGAGGCGGGCGCGCCAGTCGGCCGGGACCCGGCCGGCCGGGCCAGGCACCGGCTGGTCGGCCGGACGGCTCTGCGGCGGGGCCAGCGCCACGTCGGTCTCGACGTACGCGTCGGTCGTGAAGTCCCAGAACCAGTCCTCGCCCGGCTCGAACGTCCGCATGATCGGGTGGCCGGTGGCCGCCGAGTGCGCGCTCGCGTGCTGCGCGGGCGACGAGTCGCAGCAGCCGACGTGCCCGCACTGGGCGCAGCGGCGCAGATGGAACCACCAGCCGCCCGCCGCGTCGCAGTCGGCGCAACCGGCCCCGCTGGGCTGGGCGGTGGGGTCGATACCTGGGGTGGTCGTCATGACGGCTCCCGCTGATTGTCGGACGGACTGTCGGGGCTGGCCTGCCGCGCCGCCTCCGGCCGGGCGTCGGACGCCGCATCAGGTGCGGCCTCCGGCTGCTCCGCCGTGAGCGGCAGGCGGACCAGGAAACGGGTGTCGCCGGGCACCGACTCCGCCTGGAGGTCGCCGTGGTGCTTGTTCACCACGATGCGCCAGGAGATGTCGAGTCCAAGCCCCGTACCCTCGCCCACCGGCTTGGTGGTGAAGAACGGCTCGAAGATCCTTTCCCGGATCTCCGGCGCGATACCGGCTCCGGTGTCACGGAATTCGACCAGAAGCTGCTCGCGGTCCAGCGCCGTACGCACCGTCAGCGTGCCCGTCCCCTCCATCGCGGCCACCGCGTTGTCGATGAGATTGGTCCACACCTGGTTGAGTTCACCCGGATAGCCGGGGATCTTCGGCAGCGTACGGTCGAAGTCCTTGACCACCTTGATGCCGGGACCGAATTTGCCGGTCAGCATGTGCAGCGTGCTCTCCAGCAACTCGTGCACGTCCACCACCTGGTACGGCGCCCGGTCGAGCTGCGAATACTGCCGCGCCGCGTTGACCAGGGTCGAGATCCGGGCCGTGGAGTCCTGGATCTCGTTCATCAGCAGTTCGGTCTCGACCGTGTAGTTGAGCCACCGCATCGCGCTGTCGAGGGTGTCGGGCGTCACCGTGGCGGCGACCCGCTCCAGCCAGTCCGTGTCGAGCCCGGCCTGCACGAAATTCGGCGCGAGGTCCCACCCGGCCGTCACACCGTGGTCGTCGAGCCAGTCGGAGATGGCGTCCTCGCGGTCCGAGGTCTCCATCGGGGTGAGCTGCACGGCCTTCGCGGACTGCTCGACCGCCCGCTCCTGGAGCTCGATCAGCGTCGCGAGCGTGGCCCGGTCGAGCGGCCCCCCGGCGATCATGCCGAGTTTGTGCCGCATCCCGGCCACCCGCTCGCGCAGTGTGGCCGTGGCCCGCAGCGCCGCCGCGGCCGGATTGTTCAACTCGTGGGTGAGACCGGCCGACAGCGACCCCAGGGCCAGCAGCCGCTCACGCTGGCCGATGGCCTGCTTGGTGCTGCGGTTGCCGAAGAACAGCCCCTCCAGCATGTGCACGGCCATCGGGAACCACTCGCGCATCAGCTCGGCGAAGTGGTCCGACGACAGTACGTAGAAACGCGACGGCTCGGTGACCCGCAGCGAGCTGTTGTAGACCTGCGGCACCCGGTCGCCCAGATACGACTGGAAGGCGCCCGCGTACACCCCGCGGTCCGAGGTGCGCGAGACCTCCACGTCGTCGGCCCCCACCCGGCGCGACATCACCACCGTGCCTTCGAGCAGCACGTAGAAGCAGGTGGCGGGCTCGCCCTCCAGATAGACGGCGCCCGGCTCCTCCATCTGCACCCGGCCCTTGCGGCACAGCCAGTCCAACTGGTCGTCGGTCAGCTTCTCGAACAAGAAGAGCGAGCGCAGCTCGGCCACGTCGCACGGCAGGTACTGGACGCTCATAGCCGCTCCAGGTATCGGTGGACGAGCATGACGGCCATGGCGCCCTCGCCGACCGCGGACGCCACCCGCTTGGCGGACTCGGCGCGCGCGTCACCGGCCACGAACACCCCCGGCACGCTGGTCTCCAGGTGGTACGGGGGCCGCTCAAGCGGCCAGTCCACCGGGCGTTCGCCCGGCGGCGCCAGATCGGGACCCGCCACGACGAACCCGCGTTCGTCGCGCAGCACCACCCCGTCCAGCCAGTCCGTCAGCGGGGCGGCGCCGATGAACACGAACAGCCAGCCCGCGTCGACCGTCTCGGTCTCGCCGGTCGTGGTGTCGCGCAGCGTGATCCGCTCCAGATGGTCCTCGCCCTCGGCGGACACGACCTCCGAGCGCGTACGCACCCTGATCGCCGGGGTCGCCCCGATCTGCTGCACCAGATAGTGCGACATCGACGAGGTCAGGGAGTCGCCGCGGACCAGGATCGTCACGGACTTGGCGCCCCTGGCCAGATACACCGCGGCCTGCCCGGCGGAATTCGCCCCGCCCACGATGTACACGTCCTGCTCCTGGCAGCGGGCCGCCTCGGTCAGCGCGGAACCGTAGAAGACCCCGCGGCCCGTCAGCTCCGACACGCCGGGCGCGTCGAGCTGCCGGTAGGACACGCCGGTCGCCAGGATCACCGTGTGCGCCGAGACCGCGGAGCCGTCGGCGAACGTCACGGTCCGCGCCGAGCCGCTGACCTCGAGTCCCGTGACCTCGCACGCGGTCAGGATCTCGGCGCCGAAGCGGGTGGCCTGCCGGTGCGCGCGGTCGGTGAGCTGCCCGCCGGAGACCCCGTCGGGGAAGCCCAGGTAATTCTCGATCCGGGAACTCTGCCCCGCCTGTCCGCCGGTCGCGGTGCGCTCCACCAGCACGGTCCGCAGCCCCTCGGACGCGCCGTAGACCGCGGAGCCGAGACCGGCGGGGCCGCCGCCGATGACCACCAGGTCGTAGAAGCGCGCCGAGGGCGTCGTCGCCAGACCGACGCTGCTGGCCAGATCCTGGTCGGTCGGCTCCACCAGCGGCTTGCCGTCCGGGGTGATCACCACCGGCAGCCGTACCCCGTCCTCGTCCGCGGCGGCCAGCAGCTTCCGGCCCTCCGGCTCGTCCGAGGCGTACCAGTGATACGGCACCTGATTGCGCGCCAGGAATTCGCGGACCCCCGACGAACGCGCCGACCAGCGGTGGCCGATGACCTTCGTCTCCCGCACCGGCCGGTGGTCCGAGGCGCGCCAGGCGTCGAGCAGCGCGTCCACCACCGGATACAGCTTCTCCTCCGGCGGGTCCCAGGGCTTGAGCAGATAGTGGTCGAGGTCCACCACATTGATGGCGTCGATGGCCGCGCCCGTGTCGGCGTACGCCGTCAGCAGCACCCGGCGGGCTCCCGGATACACATCCATCGCCCGTTCGAGGAATTCGATGCCGTTCATCGCGGGCATCCGGTAATCCGCCAGGATCACCGCGACCGCGTCGCCGCGCAGCCGCATCTCGCGCAGCGCCTCCAGCGCCGACTCCCCGGACTCCGCCCGGACGATCCGGTGCTCCTCGCCGTAGCGCCGCCGCAGGTCGCGTGCGACCGCACGCGACACCGAGGGATCGTCGTCGACGGTCACGATCACGGTCCGTGTCGCGCCGCTGGGCTCTGTCCCCAGCATCCATGCCCCCATTCGTGCGGATCACCGGTGCCGGGCCACGGCATGGCGCCGAGGCCCGCCACTCCCATCCTAGGTACGCGGCCTGCCACCCGCAGTTCCACCGTGTTCGCCCTCGGAGGACGCGCCCGGCGGTCCTCCGCCGAACCCCGGCCACCGCGCCGTACGCGCTCACTGTCAGGCGGCAGGCGCCACGGAGCGTGACGGCGCGACCGGCTCGACAGGAGGTCCGGGCCCATCGACGGCACACTGAGGGACGGACCAGGACGATCCGCCCCGCCGGCCCGGCGGCCCGCGGGAACACGTCCGGCCCCCCGTCGAACCCGTCAGGTGGTGATTGCCGTGTCCACGCGACAGAGCCCGCGCCCCGGGACGGGCGCGACATCCAGCGACGCCGTCTTCGGCGCGCCGTGCTGGGTCAGCCTGACCTCGCGCGACCTGGCCGCGACCCACCGCTTCTACGCGGCGGTCCTGGGCTGGACCTACCGCGGGACGAAGCTGGGCGGCCGGTTCAGCGTCGCGCTGGACGACGGCAGGCCGGTGGCGGGCATCGCCGAACTGGCCTCCGCCTGGCAGGTGCCCGTCGCCTGGACGCCGTACTTCGCGGTCGAGGACGCCGACGAGACCGCGGCCAGGATCAGGGAGCGCAGCGGCACCGTCGCCGTCGGCCCGATCGCCTTCGAATCCGGCCGAGCAGCCCTGGCCGCCGACCGCAACGGCGCCGTCTTCGGCATCTGGGAGGGCCTGCTCTCCGAATCCTGGCCGCGCTGGCGCGACGAGCAGCCGGTGTGGCTGCGGCTGCGCACCCCCGACCCGTTCGAGGCGGCCATCTTCTACGGCGAGGTGCTGCTGTGGGCAAGCGACCGGCCGGGCGCCTGCGAGGTGGCGTACGAGGGCGACGAGGTGGTGCTGCGCAGTGCGGGGCGGGTCGTGGCCCGGCTCGGCCGCGGCGCCGTCCAGGCCGCGCCCGACCCCGTCGAGCGCCCGCACTGGGAGGTCTTCTTCACCCTGCGCGACCTGCCCGCCGCGCTGCGGGCGGTCCGCGCCAACGGGGGCGGTGTCGTGGCGCACCACGCGGGTCCCGCGGGGGAGTCGGCGGTCGTCCGTGACCCGGACGGCGGACTGTTCACGCTGACCGCGCCGGAGGGCACGTAGCCCGTTCGGGGCGTCCCGTCAGCCGAGTGCGCGCGACGAGGTGCGGGCCGGGCGGTACCGGGTCACGGTGAAGACTCACCCACCAACACGCAGGAGAGTGACATGCTTCGTCGTATCGCCATCACCGTCGCCGCCGTTTCCGCCGCCGGGCTCCTGTCGGCCGTTCCGGCCGCTGCTGCCGTCTCGCACGACGGCGGTCACTCCGGGATGGGCGGCTTCCACACCGCGGGCGGCTTCGCCGGTTTCGAGAAGACCAACCTCGGTGGCCCGTACGGG
The DNA here is from genome assembly GCF_014596445.1 of Streptomyces sp. CBMA29. Taxonomy (GTDB): domain Bacteria; phylum Actinomycetota; class Actinomycetes; order Streptomycetales; family Streptomycetaceae; genus Actinacidiphila. The sequence goes on from NZ_MECL01000028.1 coordinate 52,967, forward strand.
ATCACCACCGTCAAGGGTGAGATCGGTGGCTTCGAGGCCAGTGGCGGCTACGCCTTCGAGAGCCACCACGGCTCCCGCTGACCTCGCGGCCGTCCGCTGACGGCCCTGAGGCAGCGCATGCGGCGGCCCCGCGCCCACGGTTCCTCCCTTCCGTGGGCGCGGGGCCGCCGTCGTGCGCTCAGGTGTTGTTGGCGAGATTGAGCAGTCCGCTCAACGCCCCGTTGAAGTAGTCCTGGTCACCGGGGAAGACGCCGGAGTCGGCGTGCTGCCAGAAGGTGTAGAACGGCCAGCCGGCCGGCAGGGCGCCGACGCTGGAGGCGTACCGCGCGATGAACAGCGGGTCGTTGGCCGAGTAGGCGGAGGTGTTGCCCGTGCAGGTCGTCCACCAGTTGGTCGTGGTGTAGATCGTCGCCCAGCGGGTGGTCTTGGCGTGCACCTCGTTGATGAACGACGTGATCCAGGTGCGCATCGCGGCCTGGCTCAGCCCCCAACAGGTCGACGACGGCCCGTACTCGATGTCCAGCATGGGCGGCAGCGTCTTGCCGTCCTTGGACCAGCCGCCGCCGTGCGCGACGAAGTAGTCGGCCTGGGCCGCGCCTGTCGAGGAGTTGGGGGTCGCGAAGTGGTACGCGCCGCGGATGAAGCCCGCGTTGTACGAACCCGTGTAGTTCGCCGAGAAGTTGGGGTCACGGAAGGTCGTCCCCTCGGTGGCCTTCATGTACGCGAACCGGGCGCCGTTGGCGTACGCGCCCGCCCAGTTGACGGTGCCCTGGTAGTGGCTCACGTCGAAGCCGAGGGTCTGCGCGGCGTTCGGGGTCACCGCGCCGCCGCCGCTCGACCGGCCCTCGTGGGCCGTAATGGTGGAGCCCATCCAGTCCAGTTCTGGGTGTGCGATCGGGCTGCCGCCGCCGGAAGGGGAGGCCGCGGTGGCCGCGCCGGGAGCCGCGACGAACAGGGCGAGGAGAGCGGTCAGCGTGCCGATCGCCGCGAGCGCGCGGCGTGGCGCCGACCCGCGCCGGGAGTCGTGTCCGGCGTTGTCCATGTGCGCCTCCAAGGGCGAGAGGGGTGGTTCCTTGGTGGTGTGGCCATGACAACGGCGTACGTTACGCGCGTAGAACCGTGTGGCGGAAGGGGCTCCGGTGACCATCATTGGTCTACGCCAGTGCGCGAGGCCGGGAGCTGCGGCGCGCCCCGGCGGTGAAAGTACGCCGGGCGCGGCCGGAGGCGGTGTGGACAGCGCGCCCGGCGGTGTGGTTAATCGAGGCATGGACCCCGGCGGTCGGCGACGCGGGCACGGCCGGGGCGCGGACGACCGGGCGGCGCGGCCCGTACATCCGGCACGTTCGCTTCCGGCATGATCGGTACGTTCTCGCACGTCGGCGCGGTTCCGAGGAGGGGGAGACCCGGTGAGCAGCAGCCTCAACAAGGGCAGCGGGAAGATCGAGGTCCAACTGCGGTGGGATCCCAGTCCGTTGGGCTCGCCCGACACCGATCTCGACCTGATCGCCGCGACCTTCGCCACGGACGACCGGCGCGGCGAGCCCGCGTACCTCGTGTACTTCGACAGCCGCTCGCCCGACGGCACCATCACCTTGAACCGTGACAGCAAGACCGGCAAGGGCTTCGGCGCCGACGAGAGCATGACCATCGAACTCGACCGGCTGTCGGCCTCGTACGGCCGGGTCGTGGTGGGCGTCGCCATCCAGCAGCGCGACGGCCGGCTCACCTTCGGTCAGGCGGCGAACCCCGACATCCGGTTACTGGAGGGATACAACGCTCTCCTGGAGTACGACTTCGCCGACGTGGCCGACGCCACCGCCGCGACCGTCGCCGAATTCACCCGCGGGGACGCGGGGGAGTGGCGGTTCCACCAGAACATCCGCGGATACGACGCCGACCCGGCCGCCTTCGGACGGCTGATGGGCGGCGGGGCCGCCTAGCGCCTGTCCGGCGGATCATGGGGGAGCGTGCCAGGTGCCGCCTGGTCCGCCCATGATCCGCCGGACACGCCCTGGACCGGCCTTGGCTTCCCGCGCGACGAACCCGCACGGCGAACCCGCGCGCGTCCCGCGTCAGGTCCGCCGTCGCGAGGCCGCGCCCGACACGCTGCCGGTCGGTCGTACGGGCCAGGCCCGACCCGACCCGCCCGTTACGCAGGCGCTGTCGACACCCCGCACGAGTCCCTCGCCGACTGCCCGGCGCACTTCGGCGTGCGCGTGCCGCCCGGCGACAGCGGGGCCTTTCGCCGGCCAACTCCATGACGTCACCGACGTGTTGCGCGGTCCCGCCGCGTCGAAGGACGACAACGGCCCCGGCCATCTCATCGACCGACCGCGCACCCTCCGCGCCTCCCGCGAGCGGAACTGACCGCCGTACGGGCGCGCCGGACAGGTGGCCGGATCGGGCACGGCAGGCGATTGCCGACATGTTACCTCGTTGTGAATAGAAAAATTCATCTTCCCGAGGCATTGCATTGGATGCGTCACAAACTTACGTTGCATAGGTCGATTCACGGCGGCCACGTAATGACGCGGCCGTGCGCAAAGGGACCTGGGTGGCGGGTGAGGGGACCGTGATCCGGGAGCCCGAGGTGGGAGGAAGAGATGGATCGTTCGGTGAGAGTCCTCGTGTCCGTCACAGCCGCACTGCTGGGGGTGGTGACGGTCGCGGCGTGCGGCGACGGCGGTGGATCGGCCGCGAACGCCGGTCCGACCGGGAGCGGCGGCGCTACCGCTGCGGCGTCCGCGAGCGGTGACCCCGCGCTCAACGCGCTGCTGCCCGCGGCGATCAGGAAGTCCGGCGTCGTGAAACTGGCCACCGACGCCGAGTACCCGCCGTGCGAGAGCGTCGAAGGCGGAGCCAAGACCATGGTCGGGTACGAGCCCGACCTGTGGAACGCCATGGCCGCCAAGCTCGGCATCCGGGTGGACGCCACGTCGATCACCTTCGACAGCCTCATACCGGGCGTCCAGAGCGGCCGTTACGACATGGCCATGGAGTGCATATCGGACAACACCGAGCGCGAGAAGCAGGTCACCTTCGTCGACAACGCGTACGCGACCGGCGCCGTCTACACGCTGGAGTCCGACACCAAGGTCACCTCCGACCCGCTGTCGCTGTGCGGTCTCAGCACGGGAACCCAGCAGGGCCTCGACCTCGCGGAGCAGATCGACACCACGTTCAACCCGCACTGTACGAAGGCCGGAAAGCCGGCCATCTCCGTGCACAAGTTCCCGACCGCCAACGCGGCGCTGCTGGCCCTCTATTCGGGCCGCGTGGACTTCGTCCTCAACGACTACGCGGCGGCCGACGCCCTCAAGAAGGCCGCGCCGAAGCCGATCCGTATGGTCACCAATCCGCTGCTCCAGAAGTACTACAACGGCATGATCTTCAAGAAGGACGCCACGCAGTTGCAGCAGGCGTTCCTCGGCGCCCTCAAGGCGGTCATCGCCAGCGGTGAGTACGCCACGATCATGAAGAAGTGGGACCTGGACGACCTACAGTTGACGGAGCCGGGCATCAACCTGGCGGCCAGCAGCCCGATTCCGACCCCGACGCCATGACCGCCCCCGCCGCCGCACGGGTCGCCTCCGCCGAGGACGTCGTGCTGAGCGCGGACGAGGTGGCCGGACTGCCGGTACGCCGCCCCGCCCGCCCGCTGCGATGGGTGACCGCCGCACTGGTCCTGCTGCTGCTCGCGGTGGCCGCCGACACCCTGGTGGAGAACGGCAACTTCGCCTGGTCGGTGGTCGGCCACTACCTGTTCGACTCCTCGATCCTGCGGGGCCTGGTCACCACGCTGTGGCTGACCGCGCTCTCCATGGTGATCGGGATCGTGCTCGGCGCGGTGCTGGCGCTGATGCGGATGTCGGCCAACCCCTTCACCTCCGGGGTGAGCCACCTCTACATCTGGTTCTTCCGCGGCACACCGGTGCTGGTGCAGTTGGTGTTCTGGTACAACCTGGCGGCGCTGTTCCCCGAGCTGTCGATCGGAGTGCCGTTCGGCGGGCCGGTGTTCGCCTCCGGCTCCTCGACCGCGCTGATCACCCCGTACTCCGCCGCGCTGCTGGGCCTCGGGCTCAACGAGGCCGCGTACATGGCGGAGATCGTCCGGGCCGGTGTGCGATCGGTGGACGAGGGGCAGTTGGAGGCGGCCCGCGCGCTGGCCATGAGCGCGGCCCAGACCCACCGCAAGATCCTGCTGCCGCAGGCGATGCGGGTGATCATCCCGCCGACCGGCAACGAGTTCATCGGCATGCTGAAGACGACCTCGCTGGTCAGCGTGATCTCGCTGTCCGACCTTCTGTACTCGGCGCAGTCGATCTACGCGCACAACTTCCAGACGATCCCGCTGCTGATCGTGGTCAGCCTCTGGTACCTGCTGTTCACGAGCGTGCTCTCGGTCGCGCAGAGCTTCCTGGAACGCCGCTTCGACCGCGCCCAGTCGGTGCGGCCGAGGTCGCCGTGGCCGAAGCGGCAGCGGTCGAGGCCGCTTTCGACGAAGGCGCGGGAGACAGAGGAGCTGCCCGATGAGCGGTGAACTCAAGGACGGGCGGCGGCTGATGGTCGACGCTCGCGGCGTACGCAAGTCCTTCGGACACGTCGAGGTGCTCCAAGGCGTCGATCTGACCGTCGCCAAGGGCGAGGTGGCGTGTCTCATCGGCCCCTCGGGCTCCGGCAAGTCGACGTTCCTGCGGTGCGTCAACCGGCTGGAGACCATCGACGCGGGCGCCATCGTGGTCGACGGCCGATTGATGGGCCACCACGTCGCCGGTGACCATTTGGTGGAGCTGCGCGAACGGCAGGTGACCCGCAACCGGACCGAGATCGGCATGGTCTTCCAGCGGTTCAACCTCTTCTCGCACATGACCGCGCTCGACAATGTCACCACCGCGCCGCGCACCGTTCGCGGGCTGTCCCGCGACCGGGCCCGTGCCGAGGCGATGGAGTTGCTGGAGCGGGTCGGTCTGGCCGACCGCGCGCGCCACTACCCGGCGCAGTTGTCCGGCGGACAGCAGCAGCGCGTCGCCATCGCCCGCGCCCTGGCCATGCGGCCCAAGCTGATGCTCTTCGACGAGCCGACCAGCGCGCTCGACCCCGAACTGGTCGGTGAGGTGCTCGCGGTCATGCGGGACCTGGCCGAGTCCGGCATGACGATGATCGTCGTCACCCACGAGATCGCCTTCGCGCGCGAGATCGGCTCGTTCGTCACCTTCCTCGACCAGGGCGTCGTGGTCGAACACGGCACGCCCGCGGAGGTGTTGGACCACACGCGGCACGCCCGTACCCGCGAGTTCCTCGACGCCGTGCTCTGAACTCCCGCCCGCCCGCCCCGTCCGACCACCGTTCCCATCCGACCACCGTGCTCACCCCCGACGAAAGGACCCCCATGTCAACCGTCGACATCGACGCCCTCATCCGCGAACTGGACGCGGAACGCGAGGCGATCTGGTTCACCGTCCCGGAGGAGGTCGCCGCGCTCGGCCGCGGCGAGGTGCCGCGCGGCACCGGGGCGCGCGGGCAGTACCTGAGCACCCTGATGTTCGCCGAGGGCGAGGCCCGCACACTCGCCGACGAAATGCTCTGGGGGCTGCTCCAGGTCGCCGAGTCCGACACCGCCGACCTCGGCACGCTCCAAGCGGTCATCGCCGAGATCATCGGCTACAAGGCGGACTTCTTCGACTTCGTCGGACTGCCGCACGCCGCCGCGCTGATCCACCGCTACGTGGCGGGAGCCTGCGCCGTCGAGTCGCTGGCCGATCTGCGGCGGCTGACGGCGGCGGCCATCTCGTACGCCAACCGCCTGCACATGTGCGTGGACGCGGTCTATCCGTGGGCGCTGGGCAACGCCTTCCCGCGCAAGGACCGCGCCGCGGTCTGAACCGCGACCGGCAGCCAACGTCACAATCCCTGAAGAGAGTTCGGAGAGGTCATCATGCAACTGCGGTTCACGGTAGGCGGCGAACAGGTCTGCCTGATCGATGTCTGGGAGGACAAGGTGCCGCGTCTGGCTGCCGTCCTGCGCGAGAAGCTGCCCATGAAGAGCACGCTCCAGCACGGCAAGCTGATAGGCGACATGGTCTTCTTCTCGCTGCCGATCGTCGCGCCCTGGGAGAACATGTACCGCACCGAGCAGGTCGGCCGGATGCGGCGCGAGGAGAAGGGCGAGGCCACCGGCGCCGTCTGCTTCTACAGCCCGCGGCAGCAGTTCTGCATCGTCTACGGTGACGACACCGCCGACGAGCCGCTTAAGATCTCCTACATCGGAGAGGTCGTCGAAGGCGCGCTCCAGATGCGCCTGGTCGGTCTGGAGACGTGGCTGCGCCAGGGCGCGCTGGTGGAACTCTCGCTCGCGTGAGGCGGGCAGGAGGGCGTCCGACCGCGCGTGGCGCACAGGAGAGGGGTTGGCGGATGCCGGTCAGCGGGCCCGCGGACGGCCGTACGGACACGGCGGAGCCGGGACCGGGCCACACGGACCCCGAGCCCGCGGACGGCACCGACCCCGCGGGCTCGGGCGGCGGCGCGGCCATCCCGGCCGCGCTGGACTCGCTGTTCGTGACGCAGCTCCAGTCCGGCCGGCTGACGCCCGCGCAGCGCCGGATCGCCCGCTACATCTGCGACCACGGACCCTCGGTCGCCTTCCTGTCCAGCGGTGAGCTGGCCGCGCGAGCCGGGGTCAGTCAGGCGTCGGTCATCCGCTTCGCCACGGCCGTCGGGTACTCCGGCTACGGCGCGATGATCGAGGCGATCCGCGAGATCGTCCTCGCTCCCCGCCCCGACCGCGCGGCCGGCGGCGCTTACCCCGCGCTGAACCGTATGCAGCTCGCCGTCGAGCACAGCATCGACAGCCTGCGCTACCTGCGCGATCACCTCGCCGACCTCGCGCCGCTCCAGGAGGCGGCCCGGCTGCTGGCGGACTCAGCGCCGATGCCGGTCTGCGGCTTCCGCGGCTCGGTGCCGATGGCCTCGTGGTTCTCGTTCTTCGCGTCGAAGATCCACCCCAACGTCATGGCGCTGTGGGGGAGCGACAGCCACATGCTGGAGAAGGTCACGCAGGCGCGGCTGGCCGGGGCGTCCGCGCTGTTCGCCATCGTCATGCCGCGTTACCCGACGCAGGCGCTGCTCACCCTGGAGGCGGCGCGGCGGTCCGGCCTGAAGGTGGTCCTGCTCGCGGACTCGACCCTCACCCCGCTGGCCTCCCACGCCGACGTGCTGCTGCCCGCGCCGGTCAATCCGCATTTCGTCTTCGACTCCCAGATCGCCCCCGTCCAGATGGCCGCCGCCCTGCTGGAACTGCTCGCGGACGTCCACCCCGAGCGGACCCAGCAGCGCCTCGACGCGCTGGAGGAACTGGCCGCGGACCACGACTTCTTCCTGCCGGAGGACTGAGGCCGTCGGACCGAGGCGGTCGCCCGCGAACGGACGGGTCCGGGCCCGCCGTGACGGCGGACCCGGATCCGGAGGACCGTGTACGGCTCAGCCGGCGCGGACGATGTTCTCCGCCTGCGGGCCCTTCTGACCCTGGGTGACGTCGAAGGTGACGGGCTCGCCTTCGGTCAGCTCCCGGTATCCGTTGCCCTGGATGTTGGAGTAGTGGGCGAAGACATCGGGGCCTCCGCCTTCCTGGGCGATGAACCCGAAGCCCTTCTCGGAGTTGAACCACTTCACCGTGCCGTTGGCCATGCGTGTGAGTCCTCTGCGTCTGTGGTCCGCACCGGTCGCGGAACCTGGTGGATCCGCGGCCTGTGGATGCCCGCCTACGGGCACCCGCAGCCGTACGTACCCCATCGCGGCGCGCCGCATGCACGCCGATCGCGCGGATGACCGCGCAGGGCGAACATGCGCCGCGCCGCGGCCGGAAACCGGCCCTTGAGCGACCCGTCGTCCGGAGCAACACTGACCCGGCAGGGGGTGGGCGGTCGCACCGGCCGGGCACGCTCGTGGGATGCTGGGGCGGGATCCGGTCTTGACGAGGGAACGCGGCAGCACGATGAGAACGGCACGGAGGATCCGCCACAGGGTCTGGGACCGCTACTCGGCCTCCGACCCCGGCCTGCTGCGGCTGATGGCGGGACTGCGGACGGTCGGCTCGATCGGTCTCGCCCTGCTGATCCTGTCCCTGCTGCACATCTCCGTGACCCATATGGTCGCGGGCGCCATGGCCGCCATGGTCTCCACCTTCGCCATCCGCGAGAAGCGGGTGCGCGACCAGGCCGTCACCCTCGCCCTCGGGCTGCCCACCGCCTTCGCCTCGGTGTCGCTCGGCGCCCTGCTCAACCCGCACATCGTCATCGGCGACCTCGCCTTCATCCTGCTGATCTTCGGCGCCGCCTACGCCCGCCGCTTCGGCGAACGCGGCACCGCGCTCGGGATGATCGGCTTCCAGATCTACTTCCTCTCCCTGTTCGTCCACGCGACCGGCGCCGGTCTGCCGTCGCTCTACCTCTCGCTCGCGGTCGCCTTCGCGTGCAGCGCCGTCATGCGGTTCGCGCTCGTCCCCGAGACCCCGGAACGCACCCTGGGACGGCTGCGCCAGGCGTTCCGGGCCAGAACCGCCCAACTCGTCGCCTCCCAGATCGACCTCCTCGACGCCGATTCCGACCGGCTGGAGAGCGTCATCGGCGACCTGCGCAAGGACGTCGCCCGGCTGCACGAGGCCGCCCTGATGATCCAGAGCGCACTGGAGGTGGGCACCGACGACGAGGCCGCCGCCGCCCTGCTGCAACGCCGGGTCGCGGACGCCGAGATCGCCGTCGAACGCCTCGGCCTGCTCCTGCTCACCGCCCGCAGCGCGGAACGCGCCGACACCCTGACGCTCCACCTGCCGAACGCGCCGCTGCCCGCACCCGCGCGCCGCACCGACGACGAGGACGACGCGCTGCGCAAACTGCGCGCCGAGCTGCGGGCGCTGCATCTGCTGGTGACCCGGCTCGGCACCGACGACCCCGGCACCGCCGTCGCCCAGGTGCGCAACCGCCTGCTGGCCTACCGCGACGAGGAGAATCTGCCGCGCGCCTCGCTCGCCGTCCAGGACGCCTTCCGCGGCATCGGCGAGGCCGCGCGCGCCGTCCTCGGCCTGCGGCTGGCGCTCGACGGGCCGGGCGACGAGTCCGACGACACACCCGAGACGATCCGCTCCCGCGAGGAGTTCGAGGCCGAGGACCTGGCGCTGGCGGGGGAGGGCGAGAGCGAGCAGGACCGCACCGGCCTGGGGCGCCGGACGACCCGCGCCGCCGTCCAGGTCTCCGCGGGGTCCGCGCTGGCCATCATCGGCGGCGAGTTCCTGTCCACGCAGCGCTGGTACTGGGCGGTCCTGACCTGCTGGGTGGTCTTCCTCAACACCTCCTCGACCGGCGAGATCCTGGTCAAGGGCTACCGGCGGCTGATCGGCACGGTGTGCGGCGTCGTGGCCGGTGTGCTGCTCGCCGGGGTCGTCGGCAACCACACCTGGACGGCGTTCACCCTCGTCCTGGTGCTGATCTTCGCGATGTTCTTCACCGCCCCGGTGTCGTACGCGCTGATGTCGTTCTTCGTCACCGCGATGCTCGGCCTGCTCTACAGCCTGCTGCACACGTACAGCGTCTCGGTGCTCGTGCTGCGCATCGAGGAGACCGCGCTCGGCGCCGCCTGCGGGGTCATCGCGGCGGTGCTGATCTTCCCGGTCCACACCGATCTGCGCACCGACGAACAACTGATCACCGTCCTGGCCAAGCTCCGCGACGTGGCCACCGCCGCCGTCGCCCAGCTCAGCGGCGGCCCGGCGGTCGACCTGCTGGACATGGCCCGCGAACTGGACACCGCGCTCGACGACCTGCGCCGCTCCACGCACCCGCTGACCCATCCGATCACCCCGCTGCGGGGCCGCAGGCGCACCGCTCGCTATCTGGTCGCGCTGCTGGAGACCTGCGCTTACCACGCGCGGTCGCTCGCGGCGACCGCCGAACTGGTCCCGTACAGCAAGAGCATCGCCGCCGACCCCCGGCTGGCGGCCGTCGGCGTACGCCTGGAACACAACCTCGACGTGCTCATCGCCCACGTGGAGGAGATCAAGGACGACAAGGACGGTACGACGGCCACGGACGGGACGGCGCAGGGCGCGATCCGGACCGAGCCCAGCATCGCCTCCATGCTGGAGGGCTCCGGCTCCGCCGTACCGCGCTCGGGCTCCGTCACCTTCCGCGTGCTGCGCCACCTCCAGCGGCTGGACGAGGGCGTGGCGGGCCTCGCCCGGCCGCTCGGTGTCACGGTCGCGACGTCGGGCGGCAGGACCGGCAGCCGCCGGGCGGCCTGAATCCGTCGCGTCTGAGCCGTGGCACCGACGGCCCGGCGGTACGGGGCTCGCGCTCCCGTACCACCGGGCCTCGGCGGCGGCGCGGTCAGTTCAGGGCGAACCTCTGCGCCGCCGTGCCGTTGCAGTCGTGGATCCGCAGGCGGGTGCCGTTGGCCGTGGCGCCGTTCGGAGAGTCCAGGCAACGCCCGGACTGCGGATTGAGCAGCGATCCGTCGGACTGCTGGACCCACACCTGGCCGCCCACCGCGGTGTCGCAGTCGTACAGCTCCACCAGCGAGTCCTGCGCGGTGGCGTTGCCCGCGATGTCGAGGCAGCGGCCGAGCGTGGTGAGCCGGTTCGTGGACGTGTGCACCCAGTGCTGGTCGCGGGCGTAGGACTGGCAGTCCCACAGTTGCGCCGCGGACAGATTGCCGCCGCTGTCGTCGCCCGTGATGTCCAGGCACTTCGCGCCGGGCCCGGCGATCATCGATCCGCCGTTGACGGTGAAGACCTGCGCGGCCGTGCCGTTGCAGTCGTGGATCTGGAGGCGGGTGCCGTTGGCGGTCGCGCCGTCGGTCGCGTCGAGGCAGCGGCCGGACTGCGGGTTGAACAGCGAGCCGTCGGCCCGCTGCACCCACTTCTGCCCGCCGACCCCGTTGCAGTCCCAGAGCTCGACCTGGGTGTTGTTCGCGGTGCCGTTGCCGTTGATGTCCATGCAGCGGCCCAGCGTCCGCAGCGAACTGTCGGGCTCGTGGACCCAGTGCTGATCGGCGGCGCCGCTCTGGCAGTCCCAGAGCTGGACGGCGGCGCCCTTGCTCGCGACGTCGTCACCGGTCACGTCCACGCACTTCCCGCCGGGCGCGGCGACCGTCGCCGGAGCGACCCCGGCCGTGTCGCCCGCGTATCCGGCCGCCACGACGTTCGCCTGTACGGCGTTGTCCGCCGCGTCGGTGGGATAGCCGGAGGTCATGACGCCTTCGAAGAACGACCCGACCGCGCGGTTGCTGTTGTCGCCGCCGGTGCCGAGGACGATGGAGCCCTCCTGCCGCATCGGCGCGTAGCCCGGTGGCAGCGCGCCGTTCCACCAGGTCGTGAGCCCGCCGGACTGCGAATTCCCGCCCTTGAGGGCGAAGGACGTCTGGCCGTTGTTCTTCAGCACGGCCGTGACGAAGGGGCTCGAATTGCCGCCGTTGACGCTGTGGGCGTTGGTGTCCGCCTGGAAGATGCCGTTCTCCAGGTCGGCCTGCACCCACGGCCCGTCGCCGGAACAGGGGCTGCACGCGTGGGCCAACGACATGTTGAGCGCGTCCATGTGACCGGCACCCGTGTCGTTCGGGATCGCCTCGACATTGCCGAAGTCGAAGCAGCAGTCGCGGTTGACATGGGTACCGCTGGTCACCATGTACATCCCCTCGGCCTGCCCGTTGACGGCGACACCCGAACCAACGGCATGGCGGTACCCGACACCCGGCGGCACGTAGACGCCGTAGACGGAGTGCCCCGCCACCGTGACGTGCAGCGCGTTCGCCAGGGCGCCGACATCGGCCGCCCCGGCGGTGCCCGAGCCCTCGATGGTCAGGTCGTTGTGGCGCGGCGACTGGTCGTAGATCTTGGTGATGACGCACACCGCGCCGTTGCAGAAGGCGTTCTGCGCCCCGGCGTTCGCGTAGCCGCCGGTCTCGGTCGGCCCGATGTCGAGGGTGGCGTTGTCCCGCACGCGGGTGACCTGGTACAGGCCGCCGTTGTACGAGCCGTACAGCGCCCGCACGGTACTGAAGGCGCCCACGCAGGGGGTGCCCGCGGTGCCGTAGATGTCGCACGGCTGGTTCGTGGCGGCGTGCGCGGGACCGGTGACGCCGACCAGCAGGCCGAGGGTCAGGGTCAAGGTCGCGCCCAGGGCGAGCAGGACGCCGCGTAAGCGCCTCAACAGGTGGCGTACAGATGGTCGGTGGTCGCGAGCGGTCGTCGTCGAAGCGGTCATCGTCGACCTTTCTCCGTGGGGGGATGGCACGGAACACGGTGAGAGATGCGAACTGCTCATACGATTCAGCGACTTCGAAGCTAGAGGCGTCTCGTCGTGCCCGTCAACCCTCGGACCCTGCGCTAATACGCCCGGACAATCTTGTCCCGAAGGCTTGACGAGCGGTTCGCCGTAACTTAGCGTCCGAGGCGCTGAATCGTTAGAGCAACCCTTGGCGCACCACATCCGGCCGGCACATTTTCCCGACGGTGGTTCCCTGCTTCAGGCGGTGGCTTCTTGCTGAGAGGGGTGCCATATGGCGTCGGCGGACAAGCGCGCCACCGTCACGCTCAAGGACGTCGCGACGGCGGTGGGGATCTCCCAGAGCGCCGCCTCCATGGCGCTGTCGAACCACCCGCGGATCAGCGAGGCGACCAAGGAGGCCGTACGGGCCGCGTCGGCCAGGCTCGGCTACGTCCCGAACTCCGCGGGGCGGGCACTGCGGGCGGGCCGTTCGACCTCCATCGCGGTCGTCGTGCCCAACACCGGCCAGCACGTCTTCGGCCACCCCTACTTCATGCACCTGCTGGTGGGGGTGACCGCGGAGGCCAACACCCGCGACGCCGCGCTCATGGTGTCGACCAACCCCGACGAGACCCACGGCGTCGCGGCGTACGAGCGGGTGCTGCGCTCGCAGGCCGCGTCAGGGGCGATCGTCGCCTCGGCGTCGATCAACGACCCCAACGTCAACCGCATGGTCGACGCCGCGCTGCCGGTGGTCCTCATCGGGCGGTTCGTCCACCTGCCGCACGCGGTGAGCGTCGGGGTGGACGAGATCGCGGGCGCCGCGGCCATCACCCGCCACCTGGTGGAGGACCACGGGCTGACCCGTATCGCGCACATCAGCGGCCCGCTCAACCACCAGACCGCGGTGGACCGTTACGAGGGCTTCCGCACCGCGCTGGCCGAGTCGGGACGGCCCTGCACCCACACCCTGGCCGTGGGCGACTTCAGCGAGGAGTCCGGCAGGCTCGCCGCACGGCAGGTGCTGGACAGCATGTCCGACGTCCAGGCGATCTTCGCCGCCAACGACGAGATGGCCTACGGCGCGATGCTGGAGATCCGCTCCCGCGGGCTGCGCGTCCCGGAGGACATCGCGCTCGCCGGATACGACGACTTCGGCGTCTCCCGGCTCACCACACCCGGGATCACCACCGTCCACGTCCCCGCGGAATCGCTCGGCCAGAAGGCCGCGGCCATCCTCTTCGACCTGGTGGACGGGACCGCACCCGACCCGGTCCACACCGTGCTGCCGTTCGACCTCGTGATCCGGGAGTCCTGCGGAAGCCACCCCGGCTGAGCGACCGCCCCGCCCAGCCCAAGGAGACAGCCCTGCCGACCCTCAGGTCCCGCGACGACGCGGGGCACCGAACGGAATGGAACGATCGGTATGTACGTCAGATTCGGGAGAACGGCCGCGGCACTCGCCGCCGCCACCACGGTCTCACTCCTCCTCGCCGGCTGCGGCGACAACGGCGCCGGCGGCGGTACGTCCGGCGGCGTGGTCAAGCTGACCATGCTCACCGGCTTCACCGGCCCCGACGCCCCCTCGTACCAGGCGCTGATCAAGGAGTTCAACGCCAGTCACCCCAAGATCCAGGTCACGATGACGGCCGAACCCTGGGCCACCATCGGCCAGAAGCTGCCCGCCTCCTGGGCCACCGGCCAGGGCCCCGACCTTGCGACCCCCAGCTCCGACCCGGGCGCGATCTTCACCTACATCAAGACCAACTCGGTGCTGCCGCTCGACCCCGCGGTCGGAGCCGGCACCGGACAGATCGACTCCGCCGCCTTCCCCGCCGCCGTGAAGTCCGCCTTCACCGTGGACGGCAAGCTCTACGCGGTGCCCGCCAACATGGCCACGCTCGTCCTCTATTACAACAAGGCGATGTTCGCCGCCGCAGGGCTGAGCCAGCCGCCCGCCACCGAGGACGAGTTCATCGCCGACGCCAAGAAGCTCACCAAGGGACCGGGCGGCAAGCCCAGCCAGTACGGCCTCTCGCTCGCCGACAACAACACGATCCAGATGTGGCCGATCCTCCAGTGGATGAGCGGCGGCGACATCGTCGGCGCCGACAACTGCGCCGTCGTCAACAGCCCCGCCAGCGTCCAGGCGCTGACCCGCTGGAGCCGCCTGGTCAGCCGGGACCACATCAGCCCGGTCGGCCAGGCGGGCGCGGACGCCGACACGCTGTTCTCCGCCAAGAAGGCCGCGATGGAGATCAACGGCCCGTGGGCCGCCGCGGGCTTCAGGTCCGCGGGTGTCGACCTCGGCATCGCCCAGGTCCCGGTCGGCTCCGCGGGTCCCGTGACACTGGCCTCGACGGTCCCGCTGATGATCGCCCGCACCTCCAAGCACCAGACCGAGGCCAAGGAATTCCTCGCCTGGTACACCGGAAAGACCGCCCAGACGCAGTTCTCGAAGGTCTCCGGATTCCCGCCCGCCCGCACCGACCTCGGCAGCGCCGTCAACGGCGATCCCACCGTCGCGCAGTTCGCCGCCGCGCTGCCGCACGCCAAGCTCTACCTCGCCGGCCAGCCGAACTCGACCCGTATCGACAGCGACGTCTACGTCCCGCTCATCCAGAAGATCGAACGCGGCGCCGACGTCCAGTCCGCCGCCGACTCGGCCGCCAAGGCGATCAATTCGCTCACCGGCTGCAAGAAGTAGCCGTCATGTCGAGCACACCCTTCCCCTCCGCCGGGAAGCCCGCACCCGTACGGCGGCGCAGACCCCGTATCAACAGCGCCTATCTGTTCATCGCGCCGAGCGTCCTGCTGATCGGCGTGTTCATCGCCGAGCCGATCGTCCAGTCCGGCTGGATGAGCCTGCACGACTGGACCGTCGGCGAGGCCCACCACACATTCGTGGGTCTCGACAACTACACGGCGCTCTACCACGATTCGCGGTTCTGGAACGCGCTGCGCGTCACGGTGATCTACACCGCCGCCGTCTCCGTGGGACAAGTGCTGATCGCTCTGGCCATCGCCTCCCGGCTGCGCAGGACGACCTGGTATTCGGCGCTGCTGCGCACCGCGTACTTCTTCCCTTTCATCGCCTCGCTCGTGGTGAGCGGCATCGTCTGGAAATTCCTGCTCGACCCGCAGGTCGGCCTGGTCGACGCCTGGCTCTCCGGAATCGGCGTCACGCCTCCCGAATGGCTGCAATCCACCTCCCTAGCACTGCCCACCGTCATCGTCGTGGGCATCTGGAAGAACGTCGGATTCACCATGATCGTGCTGCTCGCCGGTATGCAGCAGATCCCGCCCGACCTGTACGAGGCGGCGGCGCTCGACGGCGCGGGCGCGTGGCAGCGATTCCGCCATGTGACCCTGCCCGCGCTGCGTCCGGCCCTGCTGTTCACCACGCTGATCGCCACGGTCACCGGACTGCAACTGTTCGACCTGGTCTATGCCATGACCAGCGGCGGGCCGATCTTCCACACGGAATCCGTCGTGATGTACCTGTACCAGAAGGGTTTCGTGGAATTCCAGATGGGCTACGCCAGCGCCGTCGCCTGGATTCTCTTCGTGATCATCCTGGCGATCTCCGCACTCCAACTGCGTCTGTCGAGGTTCCGCGATGCCGACTGACACACTCCGGCCGCGCCCTGCGAGGGGCGGCGCGAGCCCGTACGGGAGCGGCCCCCGGCCGACCGGGCCGGTACGCCTGTGGCCCGCGGCCAAGGTCGCCGTCCGGTACGGCGCCAGGTGCGGCACGGTCCTGTCCTGGGCGGCCATCACCGTCGGCGCGGTCGCGATGATCATCCCGTTCGTCTGGATGCTCGGCGTCGCCTTCCGGACCAACGCCGACCTCTACGCCGACCCCGCCCGGCTGATCCCGCGGGACTGGACCCTGCACGGCGTCCACGCGGTGCTCGGCCAACTCCCGTTCGGCAAGCTCGTGCTCAACACGTTCGTCTTCGCGGGCGGCACGACCGTGCTCCTGCTGCTGTTCGACTCGATGACCGCGTTCGCGCTGGCCAGGCTGCGCTTCCGGGGCAAGAACGTGGTGTTCCTGCTGATCCTGGCCACGCTGATGGTGCCCTTCCAGGTCACCCTCGTGCCGGTCTTCCTGACCTTGTTCCACCTCGGCTGGCTCAATTCGTACCAGGGCCTGATCATTCCCCGCGCGACCAGCGCGCTGGGCATCTTCCTGCTCCGCCAGTTCTTCATGCAGTTGCCGCGCGAGCTGGACGACGCGGCCAGGATCGACGGGGCCAACGACTTCACGGTCTACTGGCGGATCATCCTGCCCAACGCCAAACCGGCCCTCGCCTCGCTGTTCATCATCCAGTTCGCCGCCCTGTGGAACGACTTCCTGTGGCCGCTGGTCGTGACGAACAACGTCGACATGCAGACGCTGCCCGCGGCTCTGACGCTGTTCTCCAGCCAGTCGGGCGTGGACCACGCCGCGCTCATGGCGGGCGCCGCGATCTCGCTGAGCCCCTTGGCCATCGCCTTCCTCGTCCTCCAGCGCTTCTTCGTGCAGGGCGTCGCGACCACGGGAATCAAATAACGCCGCCCGGCCGATTCCCCGCAGCCTTTCCGCGCCCGGCCGTCGCCCCGCCATCCCCCCCGCGCCGTACCGCTCTTTCCGCCTGCCCTTTTCCGCCCGCCTGCCCTTTTCCGTCATGGCCATGTCGCTGAGACATCACAGAGAAACCGGAGACCGGAGTGCTCACCTGCACCGCGACCATCGACCCCGCCTTTGTCATCGCCCCGGTTCCGCCGCGCCTGTTCGGCTCGTTCGTCGAACACATGGGCCGGTGCGTCTACGGAGGCATATACGAGCCCGGCCATCCCGAGTCGGCCGTCGACGGACTGCGGCTCGACGTCATCAAGCTCACCCGTGAACTCGGCGTGAGCGCCGTCCGCTACCCCGGCGGCAACTTCGTGTCCGGCTACCGCTGGGAGGACGGCGTCGGCCCCCGCGACGAGCGCCAGGTCGCCCTCGACCTGGCCTGGCGCTCGCTCGAACCCAACACCTTCGGGCTCAACGAGTTCATGGCCTGGGCCAGACAGACCGACATCGAACCGATCATGGCCGTCAACCTCGGCACCCGCGGCGTCGAGGACGCCTGCAACCTGCTCGAATACGCCAACTTCCCCGGCGGCACCCGCTACTCCGACCTGCGCATCGCCCACGGCGTCCGCGAACCGCACCGCATCAAGACCTGGTGCCTGGGCAACGAGATGGACGGGCCCTGGCAGGTCGGCCAGAAGACCGGTACCGAGTACGGCCGCCTGGCCGCCGAGACCGGGAAGGCCATGCGCCGCATCGACCCGTCCGTCGAACTCGTCGCCTGCGGCAGTTCCAACGAACGGATGCCGACCTTCGGCTCCTGGGAGGCCGACGTCCTGGACGAGGCGTACGACGTGGTCGACTACATCTCGCTGCACGCGTACTTCGAGCAGCACGGCGACGACCGGGTGGGCTTCCTCGCCTCCGCTCAGGTCATGGACACCTTCATCGAGGGAGTCGTCGCCACCTGCGACCACATCGCCGCCAAGAAGCGCTCCCGCCGCAAGCTCCAGCTCTCCTTCGACGAGTGGAACCTCTGGTACGAGAGCCGGTTCGAGGGCCAGGACAACCTCGAATGGGCACAGGCGCCCCGGCTGATCGAGGACGAGTACACCGTCGAGGACGCCGTAGTCCTCGGCAACCTCCTGATGAGCCTGCTCCGGCACAGCGACCGGGTGACCATCGCCTGCCTCGCGCAGCTCGTCAACGTCATCGCGCCGATCCGCACCGAACCCGACACCGGGGCCTGGCGGCAGACGATCTTCTACCCCTTCGCCCTCACCGCCCGGCACGCCCGCGGTGAGGTCCTGCGCGTCGAGCCGGACTCACCCGTGCTGCACTCCACGACGCTCGGTGACGTCGCCGCCGTCGACGTCACCGCCACCCGCGACCCCGAGACCGGCGAGACGACGATCTTCGCCGTCAACCGGGACGACACCCAGGCGGCCACCTTGCGGCTGCGGATGGCCGGCGCCGAGCACGACGTCATCGAGCACGTCGTCCTCGGCGGGCAGGACCTGCTCGCCACGAATTCCAAGACGGCCCCCGGCCGCGTCGAGCCGCGCTCCAGCACCCGGCACTTCGTGGACGCAGGCGGGCTGTCCGCCGAGCTTCCGCCGGTCTCGTGGACGATGATCCGTACGGCGCCGGTCACGAGCTGATCCACCGGCCCCTCCGACTCCGTCCCCGCGCCGCCCGCCAGGGCCGCGCGCGGGGCAGGGCGGCGGCTCCCACGCATCCGCACGACCTTTTCGGCCCTCGTCCGAGATCCGGACATCGCGGCAGGTCTTGACAGAAGCCGGTAGGGATTACAGCCTATGGCAACGTTGTCATTTGAGTTGAGAGCCGGGCCGATCGTTCCGTCGGCTCATGTGGGATTGGACTTTTTGGACATGTCGGATCAGCCGCACCTTTCCCGGCGAAGGATCGTCGCCACCGGCTCCACCCTCCTGGCGGGCTTCGGCCTGGGCACCGCCTTTCCCACGGCTGCCTCCGCTTCCACCCCGGCCCCCGTTGCCGGGCCCGCGGCGCCGTCGGGGACCGCCGCCGCGCGGGCCGAACTCGCCGCCTACCGTCCGATCACCGTGTCGTCCACGGACTACGCGCCCACGCCCGGCGAATTCGCGGTCGACGGGATCGGTACCGTCGGCGTACGCGGCACCGGCTGGCGGGCCGCGGCCGGCGACCCGCAGTGGATCTGTGTCGACCTCCAGGCGGACTGCGAGGTCGACTCCGTGAAGCTGACCTTCGAGGCCACGGTGAACGACCCGGTCTTCACCCCCTCCGACAGCGGCAATCCGCGCGACAGCACCACAGGGCAGGAGATCCTGTCGAGCTGCGCGGTGGACTTCGTCATCGAGACCTCGCGCGACCAGCACGCCTGGACCACCGTGTACCGGACCACCTCGGGCACCGGCGGAGTCGTGGACATCGCGCTGGACCGCAAGGTCACCGCGCGCTGGGTGCGGCTGACCGTGCGCAAGCGCTCCAACGCGAACCCGCTGGGCCTCAACGGCCTCGCGGTGTACGGCACTTCGCGCGCCCACCGCCCCGCCGCCACCGGCTGGACCGACTGGGGCACCCATCACCACCAGGCCCCCGCGCTGAAGACCGCCGCCGACGGCACCGTACCGCTGGAGTCCGGCTGGACGCTGACCATGGACGACTGGGCGGGCGGCGAGGGCGCCGACCTGTCCCGTCCGTCGGTGGACACCAGCCGCTGGCTGCCCGCGACCGTGCCCGGCACGGTCCTGGCCTCGCTGGTCGAACAGGGCCACCTGCCCGACCCGGTGTCCGGTCTCAACAACCTGCACATCCCCGAGGCGCTGTCCCGCCACTCGTGGTGGTACCGGCGCGGCTTCGACCTGCCCCGCGACCTGACGACCGGCTCGGGCCGCCACATCTGGCTGGAGTTCGACGGCGTCAACCACACCGCGGACATCTGGCTGAACGGCAAGCGGGTCGGCGGCCTGACCTACCCCTTCGCCCGCTCCGCCCACGACGTGACGGGGCTGCTCACCGCCCGCGGCGAACAGGCCCTCGCCGTGAAGATCACCCCGATGCCGTTCCCCGGCAGCCCCGGCGACAAGGGGCCGGCCGGACTGGCCTTCGTGGACGCGGGCGCCACCATGATGAACCGCAACTCGCCCACCTACCTGGCCTCCTCGGGCTGGGACTGGATGCCCGCCGTACGGGACCGCGTCTCCGGAATCTGGAACCACGTACGGCTGCGCTCCACCGGCCACGCCGTCATCGGCGACCCCCGCGTCGACACCGTCCTGCCCGGCCTGCCCGACACCCGCAGCGCGGAGGTGACGATCGTCGTCCCCGTGCGCAACGCCGACACCGCCGAGCGGCGCGTCACCGTCACCGCCGCCTTCGACGACGTCAAGGTGACCCAGACGGTCACCGTGCCCGCGGGCGGCGGCAAGGACGTCACCTTCACCCCGTCCGTGTACGGCAAACTGCGGCTGCGCAACCCCAGGCTGTGGTGGCCCAACGGCTACGGCGAGGCCGCCCTGCACGACCTGACGCTGACCGCGACCGTCGACGGCCGCACCAGCGACCGGCGCACCACCCGGTTCGGCATCCGGCAGTTCGGCTACGAATTCGCCGTGCCGCTGCCCTTCACCGCGAGCGGCGACGCGTACACGCAGTCCGTCGACCTCGGGGCGCGGACCGCGCGTTATGTACGGGTGCGCTGCCTGACCCGCGCCACCGCCTGGGGCTCGTCGCTGTGGAGCCTGTCGGTGGTCAACAGCGCCGCGCCCGGCACCGACCTCGCGCTGCGCAAGACGGCCACCGCCTCGTCGGTCGACGAGGACGACCACCAGCCGGGCAATGTCACCGACGGCGACCAGGGCACCCGCTGGTCCTCGTCCTTCGAGGACGACCAGTGGGTCCAGGTCGACCTCGGCGCCCAAGTCGCCTTCGACCGCGTCGACCTGACGTGGGAGCAGGCGTACGCGCGCACGTACGTCGTCCAGGTCTCGGCCGACGGCTCGGCCTGGACCGATGCGAGGTCCGTCGACAACACCGCGGTCCCGCTGCCCTTCAACGGCGGCGACGCCAGCCTTCAGACCGAGGACTTCAGCGCGGTGACCGCCCGCTACGTACGGATCAACGGCGGTGCCCGCGCGACAAGTTGGGGCAACTCGCTGTGGACGCTCTCCGTGGTCGACAGTGCCAGGCCCGGCACCGACCTGGCACTCCACAAGACCGCCAGCGCCTCCTCCGAGGACTCCGGTGCCCCGGCGTCCAACGCCACCGACGGCAACCCCGGCTCCCGCTGGTCGTCGGAGTATCTGGACGACCAGTGGATCCAGGTCGACCTCGGCTCGCCCCAGAGCTTCGACCGCGTCGCCATCGTGTGGGAAGCGGCCTACCCGAAGACGTACACGATCCAGGTGTCCGCCGACGCGAAGACCTGGACGGACGTGAAGTCCGTCGACAACACGCCCGAGCCGCTGAAGATCAGCGTCAACGGCGTCCGGGTCTTCTGCCGCGGCGGCAACTGGGGCTGGGACGAACTGCTGCGCCGGATGCCCGCCGCGCGGATGGACGCGGCGGTGCGGATGCACCGCGACATGAACTTCACGATGATCCGCAACTGGGTGGCCAGCAGCAACCGCGAGGAGTTCTTCGCCAGTTGCGACGAGCACGGTCTGCTGGTGTGGAACGACTTCCCCAACGCGTGGGGCATGGACCCGCCGGACCACCAGGCGTACAACGACCTGGCGCGCGACACCGTACGGCGCTACCGCGTCCACCCCAGCGTCGTCGTGTGGTGCGGGGCCAACGAGGGCAATCCGCCCGCCGCGATCGACACCGGCATGCGCGAGGCCGTCACCTCGCAGGCGCCCGGTGTGATGTACCAGAACAACTCCGCGGGCGGCATCATCACCGGCGGCGGCCCCTACGGATGGGTGGAGCCCGCGCGGTACTACGCGCCGTCCACGTACGGCAGCGGAAGCTTCGGCTTCCACACCGAGATCGGCATGCCGGTGGTGTCCACGGCCGCCAGCATGCGCAATCTCGTCGGCGACGAGCCGGAGTGGCCGGTCGGCGGAGCGTGGTACTACCACGACTGGAGCACGCGGGGGAATCAGGCGCCGCAGAACTACCAGGCCGCCATCGAGGCCCGTCTCGACACCGCCACCGGCCTCGACGACTTCGCGCGCAAGGCGCAGTTCGTCAACTACGAGAACACCCGCGCCATGTTCGAGGCGTGGAACGCCAACCTGTGGAAGGACGCCAGCGGCCTGATGCTGTGGATGTCCCACCCGGCGTGGCACAGCACGGTGTGGCAGACCTACGACTACGACTTCGACGTCAACGGCACCTACTACGGGGCCCGCAAGGCGTGCGAGGCGCTGCATGTCCAGGCCGACCCCGACAAGTGGCAGGTCATCGCGGTCAACCACACCCCGCACGCTGTCACCGGCGCCCGGGTGACGGCCGACTACTACGACCTCGACGGCCGCCGACTCGTCCCGGAACAGCGCAAGTTGGTGAACATCGCGCCGTCGTCGTCGGTCACCGCGTTCACCGCCGACCGGATGGACACCCTGCCGTCCTTCCACCTGCTCCGGCTCCGCCTGGAGGATCCGCTCGGCCGCGTGCTGTCCGAGAACACCTACTGGCGCTACCGCGACACCAAGGACATGCGGGTCCTGAACAAGGCCAAGCAGACCCGCCTGTCCACCGACCTCGGGCGCCTCACCCACTCCGGCGCCCGCCGCAGCCTCACCGCCACCGTCCGCAACCGCGGCTCCGCCGTCGCCGCCATGGTCCGGCTGTCCCTCCTGGACGACCACACCGGCGAGCGCGTCCTGCCCACTCTCTACAGCGACAACTACCTCTGGCTCCTGCCCGGCGAGTCCCGCACCCTCACCCTGACCTTCCCCGCCGCCGGCCTCCCCTCCTCCCGCCCCGCCCTGCGCACCGAGTCCTACACCGCCCCCACCACCCTCACCCGGCTCTGACCCCGGGCGTGAGGCGGCGGCGGTGGGGTCTCCACCGCCGCCGGCCGGGCGGGAGCGAGGGTCAGGGGGCGGTGTCGATCTGCCGCAGACTGCCGGCCGCCTGGCCGGACCGCAGCGGCAGGAAGACCTGCTGCCCGGCGACCACCTGCTGACCCCGCTTGCTGAGGATGAAGCGCATCAGCTCCTCCATGACGGGGTCGAGCTGTTTGCCGGGGCGCTTGTTGACGTTGAAGTAGGTGACGCGGCTGAGGGGATAGGCGGTGGAGGCGACGTTCTCGTAGGTGGGGGCGTACGCGGGGGAGCCGGTGTGTTCGCTGAGGGACAGCACCTTGACGGCCTGGTCGACGTAGGCAAGGCCGGTGTAGCCGATGGCGTAGGGGTCGTCCTTGACGTCCTTGGCGATGTTGAAGACGGTCTTCTCCCAGTGGACGGCCGGGTCGGCCGGGGTGGAGCCGTCGGCGGCGCCGGGGCGCCACTCACCGCGCTTGCCGTCGGTGTTGAGCACGCGCTGGCGGAAGAACTCCTCGAAGCCGTTCCAGGGCTGGAGGCCCACGATGTGGATCGGCTTGTCGGCCCAGTCGCCGGTGAGTCCGAGGTCGCCCCAGGTCGTGGCGGCCTTGCCGCCGTGGTTCCGGGTGGTGGACAGCGCCGCGTCGAGCTGGTCGAAGGAGAGCTTGTCGAGCGGATTGTCCTTGTTGACGATGACGCCGACGGAGTCCAGGAACCCGTAGTGACGGTAACTGCCGCCGGAGACCGGCACGCTCAGCGGGTCGTAGCCGAAGGCGTCGTGGAATCCGTCGATGTCCGAGGGCTTCAGCTCACGGGAGACGAAGACGCAGTCGAGATTGCCCTTGATCAGCTCCAGCGCGCCGAGGCTGCCCGCGTAGGGCGGGTTCACCGCGATGTGGACCTTGGGGTACTGCTTCTCGAACTCCTTGATCCACTTCTTGGAGAGGTCCGCCAGCACATCGGAGGCGCCGCACTGGTAGTCGCCGTGCAGGGAGTTCTTCGGCTTGGCCCGGTACGGGCGCAGCCCGGAGTCGAGTGAGGGCTGGAGGAGTTCGGGAGTGGGCAGCGGGCGGCCGTGGGCCTGGTTGTACGCGTCCTGCTCGTCGGTCTGCGGAGTGACGGCCTTTTGCGGGGCGACGGCCCAGTTCGTCAGATGGTCGGCGTTGTTGTCGGAACTGGCCGTGCTGGTCAGGGTTGCGGTCACCACCAGCGCGGAGGTGAGGGCGAGGGTGGCAGCCCCACGAAGTAGTGGTCTCACGGTGCTCTCCCGGATGATGGACGCGAACGGCACGGAACACCGGACGGGCCGTGACGGCCCGTCCCTCGTGTCCTGCCGTGATGACGAAGCGAGACGCTAGGTCGCGGCTGTCGGCAGCGGCCAGAC
The DNA here is from genome assembly GCF_014596445.1 of Streptomyces sp. CBMA29. Taxonomy (GTDB): domain Bacteria; phylum Actinomycetota; class Actinomycetes; order Streptomycetales; family Streptomycetaceae; genus Actinacidiphila. Next base: position 77,159 of record NZ_MECL01000028.1, read on the forward strand.
GTCCGCGGGAAAATGCGAGTTGATCGCGCTTTTGCTCGTTGTGCCCGCCCGCCACCGAGCCCTGCTGAACCCGCGCGCGGACGTACGAGGCTGTGTGCGCGACGGGCGGCGGTGGGGGAATCCGCAGGTCAGTCCCACCCCCGCCGTCGGCCGACGGCGGGGGACACGGACAATGGGGGCATGGATTCGGTGGATATACGTTTTTCGCGTGACGAGCTGATCGACCATCTGCGACGGACCCGCATCGCCGGGGATGTCGCCACCCCGCGGCAGGGGAATCTGCGGCACTACAGCGAGCTGGTGAAGGGGAACCGGCGCTTCTGGCTGGGGCTGGAACTGGGGGAGCGGTGGACCGAGGAGACGGTGCTGGCCGTGATGGCCGAGCGCGTCGGGGTGGTGGCCGACCCCGGACACCTCCAGGGGCAGGACACCATCGACGCGCGGCTCACCGTGGACGGACTCGACCGGATGGCGGCCGTCCTGCGGGAGGCGGCGCGGCAGCGGTGGCGGGTCCTGGTCGCCACCGGGCACCCGGGCGGGCTGCTCGATGTGCACCAGGCCGTCGCGCGGGCGCTGCGCGCGGCCGGCGCCACCGTCGTCGCCATTCCCAAGGGCCTGTCCACCACCGAGGGTGACGACGACTCCTACGGCGACGTGCGCCAGTTCGGCAGCGTCGCCGTACTGGAGGACGGCGCCACCTTGTGGCACACCCACGCGCCGCAGCCGATGTCGGCCATTCTCGACGCGCTGACCGCCGCGGGCGAGCCGCTGCCCGACCTGGTGGTGGCCGACCACGGCTGGGCGGGCCGCGCGGGACAGCGCGGGATCAGGACCGTCGCCTTCGCCGACTGCAACGACCCGGCGCTCTTCCTCGGCGAGGCGGAGGGCACCATCGCGGTGACCGTCCCGCTCGACGACCACGTGGTGGACCCGCAGGCGTACGAGCCGATGACCGCCTATCTGCTGTCGGAGGCCGGCCTCACCGCCTGAGGCACGCGCGACCCCGTACAACGCGCCGGTACGAGCGCGCCCTGTCCCGTACGACCCCGCCGCCGGCAGCCGCGTCACCCCGGCGGGACACACCGGCCGCCCACGGCCAGTACGCTTCCCGTGGGTGCCCGAAGCACCGCAGACACCGCCGCGGACGCCCCGGAACACGGGGCGTCCGCCGTGTGTTACCGCCATGGAACACGAGGAGGACTGAGATGACCGCTCAGACACAGAAGGCCGTCCTCGCCGGCGGATGTTTCTGGGGCATGCAGGACCTGATCCGACGCCTGCCCGGCGTGACGGACACCCGGGTCGGGTACGCGGGCGGCGACGTGCCGAACCCCACGTACCGCAACCACGGCACCCACGCCGAGTCGATCGAGATCACCTACGACCCGGAGCGGACCGACTACCGGGCGCTGCTGGAGTTCTTCTTCCAGATCCACGACCCGAGCACGAAGAACCGCCAGGGCAACGACATGGGTCTCAGTTACCGGTCGGCCGTCTTCTACGAGGACGACGAGCAAAAGCGCGTCGCCGAGGACACGATCGCCGACGTCGACGCCTCCGGCCTGTGGCCCGGCAAGGTCGTCACCGAGGTGTCGCCCGCCGGTACCTTCTGGGAGGCCGAGCCCGAGCACCAGGACTACCTGGAGCGCTACCCCGACGGCTACACCTGCCACTACGTACGCCCCGGCTGGCGTCTGCCCGCCCGTACCAAGGACTGACGCCCGGGGCACCCGGCGCCGCCGGTTACCGCTTCCGGCCTTTCCCCGATGGCCCTGCGACGCCCCATTGATAGCGTCGGAGCGGGGCGCGTACAGTGCGCGCGGCGACTCGTATCCGGGGAGGCCAGATGTCGGGTTCATCGTCGGACGGCACGCCGAGGCGCGCCATGGGGCGAAGGGCCCTGCTGATCGGCGGCGCGGCCTCCGCGGCGGCGGCCGGCGCCGGATCCCTGACCTTCGCGGAGTCGGCGCGGGCGCGCCCCGGCGGCCCGGGGGTCGAGTGGGTCGGCAGTTGGGCCGGGGCCCCGAACGCCGCGCCGGCGGCGGCCGTCGTCCACCTGGAGAACCAGACGGTCCGGCACGTGCTGCGTCTGAGCCTCGGCGGCTCCGCGCTCCGGTTACGGCTGACGAACGAATTCGGTGAGAGCGCCGCGCACATCGGCGAGGTCCGGGTCGCCCGCCGGGCGGGAGCGCAAGGCACGGCGATCGTCCCGGCCACCGACCGCCGGGTGACGTTCGGCGGCAGCGGCTCCGTACTGATCCCGGCCGGGGCTCCGGCCGTCAGCGATCCGGTCGACCTGGCCCTTCCCGGCGGCGCCGACCTGGTGGTGAGCCTCTATCTGCCGGAGCGTACGGCAGCCACGAGCCTGCACGCGTACGCCCTCCAGAAGAACGCCGTGGCCGCGGGCAACGTCACCGCGGCGACGGCGGTCACGCCGACCGCCGAGCCGCAGGCGGTGTACTTCGTGTCCGGTGTCAGCGTCAGGGCCGGACGGCAGGCGTCCGCGATCGTCGCGCTCGGGGACTCGATCACCGACGGCGGCAAGAGCACCGTCGGCGCCGATCTGCGCTGGCCGGACCAGCTCGCCGCGCGGCTGCGGTCGGCCCGCCCGGCCGCAGACCGCGCGGTGGTGAACGCGGGAATCTCCGGCAACCGCCTGCTGCACGACCCCAATCCGCCCGCGGGCGACCCGGCCGAGGCGTACGCGCTCAACTTTGGACCGAGCGCCCTGCGCCGCTTCGACCGCGACGTGCTCGCCCAGCCCGCGGCCGCGTACGTCATCACCCTGATCGGCGTGAACGACCTCGGCCACCCGGGCACCGTGGCGTCGCTGTCCGAGACGGTGACGGCCGAGCAACTGATCGCCGGGCACGGGCAGTTGGCGGCGCGCGCGCATGCCGCGGGCCTGACCGCCATCGGCGGCACGATCATGCCGTTCAAGGACGACGCCTTCGGCTTCTGGAGCCAGGCCAACGGCGAGAAACGGAACGCCGTCAACGACTGGATCCGCACCAGCGGCGTGTACGACGCCGTGATCGACTTCGCCCGCGTCACCGCCGACCCGGCCGACCCGGACAAGCTGGCCGCCGCGTACAGCAGCGGCGACGGCCTGCACCCCAACGACGCGGGCCACACCGCGATGGCCGCCGCCGTTCCGCTCGACCTGTTCCGCTGAGCCGTCGTCGTACGGCGCGGCGGACGGCGCGCAGCCCCGTACTAATACGTATTATCCCTTGACTTCCAGGAATCCGGAAGCCACGATCCCTCACGGCGCCGAGCGTCTCCCGATCGGCCGCGCCGCTCCCGCGGCCGATGTCCTCCCCCCAACCGTGAGGGTGCTCCATGTCCGTTGATCACTCGTCCCGCGGCCTCACCCGTCGCTCCGCCCTGCTGGCCGGTGCCGCGCTGGCCCCCGCGTGGTTCCTCGGCACCGCCGGCGTCGCGCCCAGCCGGGCCGCCGCGGCGACGGCCTCGGACTTCGCGACGGTCCGCACCCAGTGGGGCAACACGCTGATCGGCAGCTACGACGCCTCCGACCAGGTGATCTCCGCCTACGCGCAGGCGATGGCCGACACGGCGAACGGCCTGTGGTCGACCCTGAACACCTCCACCTCCCGCACCTACCTGTGGGCGGACCTGAACAGCTCCACCGTCTCGGCCGTCCAGCGCGACGTGATCGGACGGCTGCGCCAACTCGCCCTCGCCTACGCCTCGCCGGGCTCGTCGCTGTCGGGCAATGCGACGCTGCTGGCGGACCTGAAGTCCGCACTCGACTGGTTCCTCGCCCACAAGTACGGCGTCACCGCGCGGTACGACAACTGGTGGGACTTCGAGATCGGCATACCGCTGGCCCTCAACGACACCTGCGTCGCCCTGTACGACCACCTCTCGGCGAGCCAGGTCTCGACCGCGATGGCCGCGATCACCCGCTACGCGCCCGACCCGACCAAGGTGAACGGCGGGACGGCCACCGGTGCCAACCTCAACTGGAACTGCGCCATCGCGACCGTGCGCGGCGCGCTGAGCCAGGACGCGGCCGTCATCGACAGCGCCATGGCGGCGATCGCGCACCTCTTCCCGTACAGCACCAGCGGCGACGGCTTCTACCCCGACGGCGGCTTCATCCAGCACTCGGTCTACGCCTACAACGGCTCCTACGGGGTGTCGCTGCTCCAGTACCTGACCTATCTGCTGGTCACCGTGCAGGGCACCCCGTGGGCGGCGACAACGGACCAGGTGCAGCGCGTCTACACCTGGACGCAGGCGAACTACCGGCCGTGGATCTACCGCGGGGCGTTCATGGACATGGTGCGCGGCCGCGCGCTCTCCCGCTTCTACGAGACCGACCACCGTATCGGCCGCCTCACCACCGCCACCCTGCTCCAACTCGCCCGCGTCTTCCCGGCCGATCAGGCGCTCACCGTCCGGTCGCAGGCCAAGGGCTGGATCACCGCGGACACCTACCAGGACTTCTTCGCCTTCGACGCGGCGCCGCTCGAACAGGTGCGGATCTCGTCCGTCGCGCTCGGCCGGGCCGTCGTCGCCGACAGCGCCATCGCGACGGCGGCGGAGTCCACCACCTCCGTCGTGTCGACCTCGATGGCGCGGATCGTGCACCGGCGGCCCACCTTCGCGTTCGGCATCGCGATGGACAGCACGCGCATCAAGCCGTACGAGTCCGCGAACAAGGAGAATCTCCAGGGCTGGTACACCGGCGAGGGCGCCACGTACCTCTATCTGCCCACGCAGCCCGGTCACTGGGTGAACGGGTACTGGCCGGCCGCGGACAAGTACCGGCTGCCCGGGGTCACGCTCGACACCAAGACCCTCGCGCTCGGCACGAACCGCGGTTCGACCAACACCTGGGCGGGCGGCGCGCTGCTGGACGGGAACGTGGCCGCGGGGATGGGGCTGTCGTTCGCCGTCCAGACCCTCAAGGGCCACAAGTCGTGGTTCTGCGTCGACGACGCCGTCATCTGCCTGGGCGCCGGGATCACCAGCGGCGACGGCCATACGATCGAGTCGGTCATCGAGAACCGCAACACCGGCCCCAACGGGCAGGCGAACATCCACGTCGATGGCAACGTTGTCCTGTCGACGCCGAGCAACACGCCGACCGTGGTCCAGCCGCGGTCGATCTTCGTGGACAACCTCGGCGGCTATGTCTTCCCGGTCGGCGGCCACGTCACCCTCCTGCGCCAGGACCGCACCGGCAAGTGGACCGACATGGACCACCGCGGCGTCTACGACGACACCACCGCGTACACCCGCAGGTTCATCACCATGTGGGTCGACCACGGCGTGAGCCCGACCGCGGGCAGCTACCGCTACATCCAACTGCCCGCCGCCACCTCGGCCCAGACCTCGGCGTTCGCCGCGTCGAACGACGTGACCGTCGCCTCGAACACCGCCGCCGTGCAGGCCGTCAGCCGCTCCGGCTCCGGCGTGGCCATGGCCAACGTATGGCAGGCCGGAGCGCCCAAGGCCGCCGGAATCCAGGTCGACAGGACCGCCTCCGTCGTCACGCACCGGAAGAACGGAACGCTCAGCGTGGCCGTGAGCGACCCGACCCAGCAGCTCACCGGGTCGGTCGTCGTCACCGTCGACGGCGCCGTCTCGGCCGCCACCTCCGTCGACCCCGGGGTGACCGTCCTCGCCACCACGCCCAACCTCCGCCTGTCGGTAGCGGTCGCGGGAGCGGTCGGAAAGACCTTCGTCGCACGATTCACCGTCTGACAGCCAGCGGCCCGTCGGCCCGCGAGATAAGGAAGTCGCACATGCGCATGAGGGCTTTAGCAGTGGTGATCGGCATGCTCGTCGCGAGTTACGGCGTGACGTCGGGCTCGGCGCACGCGGCGTCATCGCTCTACGAGGCGGAGAACGCCACCGTCTTCCACGGCACGGTGGACCGCGACCACCTGGGATACACCGGGACCGGCTTCGTCAACACCGCCAACGAGGCGGGCGCCTACGTCGAGTTCAGCGTGAGCGCGCCGGCCGCGGGCGGCTTCGCGCTGGCCCTGCGCTACGCGAACGGGACGGGGGCGGGACGCGCCGGCACCGTCAGCGTCAACGGCACGGTGATCTCCACACCGGCCTTCGCCGCGACCACGGACTGGAACACCTGGGCCGTCACCCGGATACCGGTGACGCTGCGGGCGGGAACCAACGCGATCCGCGTGACCGGCACCACGGCGGGCGGCCTGCCCAACCTCGACTCGCTGACCGTCTCCGACCCGCAGAGCACGGACTGGGCCAACGCGCTGGTCGACTCCACCATGCAGCGGTACACCCCGGCGACCGTCGGCGGCTGGAGCTACCCGGTCGCCCTCTACCTGATGGGGCAGTACCAGGTCGCCCAGCACACCGCGGACCCCGCGCGCCGGGCGGCCCTGATCGCGTACATCAAGGCGTGGGCCGACCGCTTCGTGGACGCCTCGGGGCACATCGACATCACCTTCAACAGCCTGGACAGCATGATGCCGGGACAGGTGATGATCGCCCTGTACCGCGAGACCGGCGAGTCCAAGTACGGCCTGGCCGCCAAACAGATCCACGACCGGCTGCTCCCCGGCGCCGGATACCCGACCACGAGTGACGGCGGCTTCTGGCACGCCAACAGCGCCGACCGCGCCAACCAGCTCTGGTCCGACGGCACCTTCATGGCCGACCCGTTCATGGCGCAGTACGGCAAGTACATCGGCGACAGCGCGCAGTCCTACGACATCGCGGCCAAGCAGCTCGTGGTCTACGCCAGCCATCTGCAACAGGCGAACGGGCTGCTGAAGCACGCCTACGACGCGTCCAGGACGGCGACCTGGTCCGACCCGAACAGCGGCCTGTCCTCCGAATACTGGTGCCGCGCCGTGGGCTGGTACGGCGTCGCCGCCACCGAGATCCTCGACCTGATCCCGGCCGACCACCCGCTGCGGGCCCAGTTGACCGCGACCGTACGCAATCTGGTGCGCGGCATCGCCGCCTACCAGGACCCGGCCAGCGGACGGTGGTTCCAGGTCGTGGACAAGGGGAGCAGCGCGGGGAACTGGACCGAGACGTCGTGCTCGGCGATGTTCACCCTGACCGCCGACGCGGCGATCAAGCGCGGATACGTCCCGGCCGCCACCTACCAGGCCACGGTGGACGCCGGAAAGCGCGGCGAATTGGACCGGATCTCGCTGCACAGCGACGGCCTGACGTATCTGACCTCGATCTCGGTCGGCACCAATGTCGGGGACTACGCGTACTACATCGCCCGCTCCCAGGCCACGAACGACTTCCACGGGCTGGGCGCCTTCCTCTACTTCTCCGAGGAGGTCAACGGCTGAGCCCGGATTCTGCGCGAGCAGGCCAACGGCAGACCTCCCCGCCCGCGAGCCCGCGGGCGGGGGAGTGTCGGTCGAGCGCGGCCGGTCAGGGTTCCGTGATCACCAGCAGCGCCGCCGTGCCTCCGGCGGCGATCCGTACCCGGAGCGTGCCGTCCGGCCGCGGAGCGACCGGCTCGCCGTTCTCGCCGAGGTAGGAGCAGCGCAGCGCGGCGGTGTACGGCGCGGTCAGCGCCACGTCCGCTGTCACCGGTTCGTCGGCGAAGGACTGGAGGCGGATCAGGAACGCGTCGGGCTCCTGGGGAAGCAGCCCCACCACCCGGACGTCCGGGTGGTCCACCGAGACGAGGGACGTCTCGGCCGTGTCACCGCCGACGGCGCCCGTGGCCCGTACCGCGAGCAGCGGGTGGCCGGGGTCGGAGGCGCGCATGCCCAGCGCCGACGCCGACGCCGGGTCACCGTATCGGCGCACCGCCACGCTGTAGCGGAAGGTCTGCTCGAAGGACTGCTGGCTGGGGAAGTTGGTGTCCCAGATGTTGTTGTGGACCCAGGAGTACAGCGTCCCCGGCTCCTGGCCGGGCACCGACGGCGGGTAGGGCACGTACGGGACGGCGATGTTGCCGTGCTGGAGGAGCGGCGCGTCATGGGTGGCCCAGCCCACGGCGGTGTCGCCCTCCGCGAGCGTGACCCAGCGGCGGATCGCCCGCATGTGCAGCGCGGAACCGGGGATCAGCGGCAGGCCGGTGCCGACGGCGCCGCCGCTGGCCTCCATCCGGACCACCGGGGCGTCGAGCGCGAAGGGGAAGGCGAAGAAGGCGCTCTCCTTCGTCATGGTGGCGGGTTTCGCCAGATGGTTGGCGATGTCGAGCCGGGCGACGCCGTGCGGCAGTGTGACCGTGGTGCGGAGCCGGGCCGCGCCCGGCGGCACGCACTCGTACACCAGGGTCTCCGCCACCGCCGAGGAGGTGCGCTCCACCAGTACGGACGCGGGTGCCACCTCGCGCCCGGCCAGCAGGTGCATGGAGTCGTCGGCGACGGTCTTGCTCGACTGGTGGTTGAAGCCGCCGGCCGTCGCGTACTGGTCGTAGACGTATCCGTTGAAGCCGAACACCGCGTCGTCCGCGACGAGTTCGGCGCCGGTGGCCTTGTCCACGACGGACGCGATACGGCTGCGGCGCAGATCGACCCGGACGGCCAGGAAGTCGTTCTCCAGCACGGCGCTGTCCGGCACGGCGCTGTCCGCCACGTCATCCTCAACCGAAGCCGGTTCGGCCTCCGTGACGTCCAGCCGGACCGTACCCAGCGGCGGCACGTCCGCCACCGTCACGTGCAGATGGCGTCCGGCGGCCCGGTGCAGCGGATTGCTCTGCGGCTCGCAGACCACCGGCAGGTCGCGGCCGTCGCGGCCGTCCGTCACCCGGACCGGGCGGTCCAGCGGCAGCACGCTCTCCGGCAGGAAGAAGCGGACCATGTCGGTGCGCGTCCGGCCGCGGGTGTTGACGACATGGAAGCTGGCACGGACGCCCGCGCCCACCGGCAGCGCGGAACCGAGCCGGTGCCCGGCCCGCTCCAGCAGCGCGAGGGCCCCGTCATGGGCCCGCACGGCCTGCCCGTACTTCCAGTGCCACTGCCGTTCCCCGGACTGGTGCCCCCGGCAGCCGTACGTCCAGGGGTCGCCCGCGCCCCAGGTGTGCTCGTTGAACAGGGACGCCGCCCGGTAGACGTCGGCGGTGTCCGCGGCCGGGGCCGGTCCGCCCTCGGCGCCGCGCAGCCCGGCCAGCGCGTCCAGCGTCTGGGCGTCGGTGAGCGCGGACTGGGCGGCGCGGTTCATCGCCATCGGCGCCGCCCCGGAGCCGACCCCGTCCACCCACCAGTCCGACCAGTCGCCCTCGAACGTCTCCAGCCGGTCGCCCAGGCGGGCTTCGGCGTCGGCGAAGAAGTCCTCGTGCCGGGAGAGCCGCAGGTGGGGGTAGGCCCACGTCTCGTTCCAGCGCCGTACGGTCTCGGCGGCCACCAGCCGCGGCGGCCCGTTGTCGGCGAAGGTGCCCAGCACCCGCAGGTGCAGCAGGTCCCACGGATACGGGTCCGCCTCGTAAGGGGCGTCCAGGATCGGGTAGCCGGGGACGCCCTTGCCCTGGTGCGGCACCGGATGGGCGGCCAGCGCCGTCAGATACGCGGGGAAGAGGTCGTCGACGGCCGCCGCGGACTCGTCGAAGCCGATGATCGAGCCCTCCATGTACGCCAGCCCGTGCGGAGTGTCGGTCCGCCACACCAGCAGCGAGCGTTCGTCGGAGGCACGCCAGCGGAACAGCCGCGGCAGCCGCGCCCCGCCGACCAGGTGCGGGACGGCCCGCCCGGCCCAGTTGTGCGCCACCGACAGGCCGCGGACGCCGTGTTCGACGAGCGCGTCCTGGAGACCGACCACCTGGCCCGGCACGTCGGTCTGCATCGCGGTGGTGAGGGACACCCCGTGACGTTCCCGGAGGTCGACCGCGTCCCGCAGCAGCTCGTGCAGTTCGTCCACCGAGCAGGTCTCGCTGTGCAGGTTGAACGGCAGCGCGGTCAGCTCGATCCGGCCCTCGTGAATCCGCCGGACGAATTCGGCGACCTGCCCCGGCGGCCGGTGCGCGGCCCAGTCGGTGAAGGTCGACAGGCCCTCCACCGACCAGCGGTAGCGCGCCGGTTCCGGCCAGTCGTCGGTGGCCCGGATCAGCTCAAGGCAGGTGTCGAGCGCCGCGCGGCCCTCGGCCAGCACGGTGCCCTGCGGGTCGGTGTAGCCGATGTCCAGGTGCGCGTGCTGCACCAGGTGCACGGTCCAGTGCCGCTGCGGGCGCAAGGTCAACGGCAGCGGCTCGGAAAGCCCGAGCCCCGGCAGGTCGAGCGTCGCGGACACCTCCGCGTCGACCTCCGGCACCAGCACCCGTACCGCGCCGGCAGGACCGTCGATCACCTCGCAGTCGACCGGGGCGCCGTCGGCGGACCGCAGCACCGCGTGGGTGAGAGGCGTCCGCGGGGCCGGATCGACGTCGACCCGGACCGACTGGGTCAGCCCGCCCGACGCGGCGCGCCGCAACAACGGCTCGGGGGACAGCCGGACCGTCGTCCCGCCGTGCTGGTGGACATGGGCGACGGCGCCGTCGCGCAGCGCGTCACGGGCGATGGTGGAGTCCCACCACGAGGGGCGGGTGTGACCTGAGGTCATCGGATGCGTGCTTCCTTGGCGTGGGGTGTGCGGTGAGACGGGGACGGGGACGGGGGCGGGCGCGGTCGCCGTCAGGTGGTGCGGTCGTAGTCCCTGGGGTCCCACGCCAGCAGCGAGAAGAGCTGGACTGCGGCGGACTGGTTGAGCGTGGCGATTGGCTGCGCGGGGTCGGGGGCGCCGCCGTTGCTCGCCTGGAAGCGGAACAGCCCCGTTGCCGGGTCCCGGTTCTCCGCCCACAGCCGGTCGGCGTAGTCGCTGAGGACCTGGCGGTACCGCGGGTCGTGGCGCTGGGAGTCCAGCAGGAGCAGGTCCTGGAAGAGGAAGGAGTTGAAGATGGCCGGCTGGCTGTACAGCCGGTCGTCCGCGGTCCAGTAGGCGAGGGCGCCGTCGGCGTCGCGCACCGCCTCGTCGAGGTACGCGCGGCGGCCGGTCGCGCGGTACAGCTCGGTGGCGGTGCCGATCATCGCGCCCGAGTTGTACGTCCACAGCGTCGTGTTGACGGTGCCGTTGTCGTCCCGGTCGTTCTGGTAGAGGCCGGGGGACTGCCGGAGGCAGGTCCTGTTCCAGTCGTACGCCTTGCGCGCCCAGTCCAGATACGTCGGTTCCCTGGTGATCTGGTAGAGGCCGGCGGACAGTTGCGCGAACAGGCCGGTCACGTTCGCCGCCCTGATGGTGTTGGCGTCGGTCTCGACCCAGTGCATGCCGCCGGGGCAGGTCTTGGCGGGATCGTCGTCCCAGGCGCGGGTGTCGGTGGTGAACGCCGCGCGGGCCTTGGCCAGCATCGCCCGGTCGCCGTCGGCCCGGTACTGCGTGAGGAACGACAGGCCGACCACCGCGTTGTCGTCGAAGAACAGGTCTCCGCCGGTGCCCAGCGGGGCGGACGGGTAGGAGTCGTATCCGGGACGGGCCGGATCGGTGGCCGCGTACTGCGGGAGGGCGGCGAAACGGTCCGCGACGTCCGTGCTGTACCGGCCCGCGTTGTGCGGGATGTTCCGCAGATAGACCGTGGCCTGGGTGGCCTCGCGGAACTCCCACAGGTACGAGTAGGGGTTGCCGTCCGGCGCCGCCGGGGTGGTCTCCCGGTACAGCTTGTGGCCCGCGGGGCCGAGATAGAGGTCGCGCTGGAGCGCTTGGTAGCTCGCCTCGGCGCGTCCGGCCCAGTCGGTGGTGCGATGGCCCTCGGCGTGCGCGACGGGGGCGGCGAGTAGACCGGCCGCGGCGGTGGCCAGCGCGGTCAGCAGCAGACCGGCCCGGCGGGCGGTACGCGCTGTTGTCATGGCAGGACTCCCTGTCAGGCGTTGAGTTTGAGGCTGGAGACGAAGAACCGCTGGGAGAGGAAGAAGATGACGACGGTGGGCAGCGACACCACCAGCGCGCCGGCCAGCACCACCGGCGGACCCACGTTGGAGTAGTTGCCCTGGAGGTCGGCCAGGGCCGCCATGATCGGCCGGATGTTGCGGCTGGTGGCCAGCGTGATGCCGAACAGCAGGTCGTTCCAGACGGCGACGAACTGGAAGACGAAGGCGGCGACCATCGCGGACTTCGACAGCGGCACGTAGATGCTCCAGAACAGCCGCCACCAGGAAGCGCCGTCCAGCCGGGCCGCCTCGATCACCTCGGACGGCAGCGTGGCCGCGAAGTTCCGCAGCACGAAGAAGGCGAACGGGATGGCGATCGCGACGTAGATGATCACCATGCCCATCTGGGTGTCGTACAGACCGGTGTTGGCGTACGCCAGGAACAGCGGGCGCAGGAAGACCTGGAGCGGCAGCAGGGTGCCCGCGTAGATCAGCCAGAACCACAGGGCGCGGCGCCGTACCGGCATGATCGCGGCGGCGAACGCGGCCAGCGAGGCCAGCAGTACGGCGCCGGCCGAACTGGCCACCGCGTAGTAGAGGCTGTTGGCCATGGCGGGACCGAGGTCGGCGAGATTCCACGCCGCGCGGATGTTGGAGAACAGACCGAAGCTGTTGGGGTACCAGCGCGGGCTGCCCGAGTAACTCCCCACCGACGTCAGCCCGTTGACCAGCAGCAGATACGTCGGCACGAACCAGAGCAGCGCCACCAGGACGACGACGGTGTTGCGGATGACTCTGCTCATGTCACACCTTGCCCTGGGTCGGTACTTGGCGGCGCAGATACGTCCAGGACGCCAGCAGCACGATGACCGTCAGCAGTACGGCGATGGCGGCGCCCGCGCCCGGCCGCAGGAACAGGAAGGTCTCCTGGTACATGGACACCGCCAGCGTCTCGGTGGCCCGGCCGGGACCGCCCTGGGTGAGGACGAAGATCAGGTCGAACGCCTTGAGCCCGTTCACCAGGCTCATCCCGATGACGATGATCGACACCGGACGCAACTGCGGCAGGACGATATGGCGGAACCGCGCCCACGGCCCGGCGCCGTCGAGCGCCGCCGCCTCCAGCGTGTCCGGCGCGATGCCCTGGAGTCCGACCATGAAGAGGATCACCGCGACGCCGGTCGCCTGCCATGAACTCGCGATGATCATCACGATCGTGTTGCCGGGCCAGCTCAGCAGCCAGGTGCCGGTCAGGCCGCCCAGATGAAGCCCCCTGAGCGCGCCGTTCACCGCTCCGTCGCTGGTGAGCATGAAATTCCACACCACCGCGACCGCGGAACCGGAGATCGCGTACGGGATGGTCACCGCGAGCCGGGCCGCGCGGCTCCACCGGGTCGCGTCGGTGAGCATCGCGATCAGCAGACCCATGCCGGTGGGCAGCACGATCGCGCCCACCACCCACATCAGGGTGTTCTCCAGGGACTTGAGCAGGTTCGGGTCGGTGAAGAAGGCGCGGTAGTTGGCGAACCCGTTGAAGGTCGAGTGGGTGTAGTCGCTGAAGAAGCTGCGATAGAGCGTGTAGCAGAACGGCGCGAGCAGGACCGCGGTCACCAACAAGGCGGCGGGCAGCAGGAAACCGCCGGCCATCAGCCGTTCCTTGAGCTGCGCCGCGGTCCGTCCCTTCGCCGCGGGCGGCGGCTTCGGACCGCCGCTCGGCAGCCCGCGCCGCGCACGGATCGAATCGGTCGTCACACTCATGAGCCGCCCTTCCGCCAGATGTCCCATTCCTTGTCCGCGCGCTTTTGCATCGAGCCGAGCGTCGAGCGGACCGCGCTGGGATGGATCATGAAATTGCCCAGGTCGAGGATGTTCCCCTGGATCAGATTGGGCGGACTCGCCTCGTTGTAGCGGGTGAGCAGGGTCCGGCGATTGCGCTTGATGTCCTGCTGCACGCCCTCGATCACCGGATTGGACGCGGGCACCGTCGGGTTCGCCGAGCTGTCCTGGAGGAAGTCCGACCACACCCGCTGCACCCTCGGGTCCAGCCAGTGGGAGACGGCGGCGATCCCGCCGTCGTGGTTGGCGGCGCGGCTCGGCACCGCGAAGACCCCCGACTCGGCGATCACCGACGGCTTGGTGCCGTCGTGCACCGTGGGCATGATGAACGCGCCGTAGTCGGTGCCCGGTGTGAGCCCGGCGGCGCCGATCGCGGCCGACTCCCAGGTGCCGTGCAGGAACATCGCCAGCTTCCCGGCCTTCATCCGCGCCGGGCCGTTGGCGCCGTCGAAGTCGGGCGCGGTCATCCAGCCCTTGGCGTAGAAGTCCCGCCAGAGCGTCAGCGCCTCCACCGCGGTGTCGTCGGTGTACTTCGCCTGTCCGTTGACGAGCCGTGTGTAGAAGTCCGGGTCGATCTTGCTGACCAGTTCCTCGAACCACTCGAACGCCGGCCAGACGCCGTTCTGCGTGGCGAGGAACGGCGTCACACCGTTCTTCTTCAGCACCTCGGCGTTGTGGGTGAACTCCGCCCAGGTGGCCGGCTCGTGGAGTCCGTACTTGGTGAACACCGGCTTGGCGTAGAAGAACACGTACGACGACTGGTACAGCGGGATGCCGTACACCTTGCCCTCGTAACTGACCGCCGGTTTCAGCTCGGTGGAGACCCAGCCGCGCTGGACCGCGGCCTCCCACGGGGCGCCGAGTTCGGTCAGCCCGCCGGAGCGTGCCAGCGAGTACAGCGGATAGCCCGACGCCCACTTGACGACGTCGGCGGCCCGGTTGGTCTGTACCGAGGTGTGGACCACCTCCTGGTAGGAGGTGGTGGAGGCGTTGGACAGCGGGCGCAGGTCGTAACCGCTGATCCGCTTGAGCACCGCGCCGGCCTTCTTGTAGCCGTCGGACCAGGTGGCGTTGTCGTTGTAGAGATTCGCCGCGCCGGGCACGCTCGTGGTGGAACTGCCCCGGGCGCAGCCGGCGAGCGCCGCCGCCAGTGCGAGGCCCCCGGCGCCGGCCAGCACTCCGCGGCGGGTGGGACCGTCTGGGGGGCTCGTCGAGCCGTCGGGCTCCGCCCTGTCATCAGCGCGGCCAGGTTGCATCGACCTGTCCTTCCGTCATCTGCCGTCCTGTGCGACCCCGGCTGGAAACAGCCGCCGGGTGCACGACCGCCTTGAAGGTAACGGTAACAATGAGGGGTGGCAAGGGTTCATCTGCCGGAAACCCGAAAATGCCGCGTGGGATGCCATTGATGGTCGACCGATCGAGGCCGATCGCTGGCAATGGGTTATGGTACCGATACCGTACTGAGTGACCCGAACGACGAAAGGTGTCCCCGTGCACCACGACGGCAGTGGCCTGCCCTACCAGCCCAATCCGCGCTACGACGCCGTCGGGGCATGGGCCCGGCGCGGCTGGGAGGCGGCCCTGGCCGAACTGCCGGAGCCCAGAGGCGTCCTGGCGGTGGACGGCCCATGGGCGCTCGACTGGGACGCCGTGCGCGCGGGCCTCGGGGCGGCCGGCCCCGGTCTGTCCTTTGTGGACATCCGCTCCCACCTGGCCCCCTGGTCGGAGATCGAAGCGCTCGGCGCGTCAGGACCGCTGGCCGACGACCCGCACTTCGCCGCCTTGTCCGAGGCGACTCTCGCCGACTTCTTCGGCCCGTTGCCCACCCCGGAGGCCGGCGACGGACTCACCGTCGTCTACGGCCCCGGCGCCGCGCTCGTCGCACACGACGTCCTCTGGTACGCGGATCTGCCCAAGCGGTACGCCGAGGCGGCCGTCACCGCCGGTACCGTTACCAACCTCGGGCAGCGGGAGGGCACGGCGCGCAATCGTCGGCTGTTCTACATCGACTGGCCGGTCCTCGACCGGCACCGCGACGGCCTCGCCCACCGCATCGACCGCTGGCTGGACCTCCAGGACCCCGCGGGGCCGGTGTCACTGAGCGGCGCCGCCCTGCGCGCCAGCGCCGCGGACCTCACCGGCCGCCCCTTCCGTACCCGCCCGACCTTCAACACCACGCCGTGGGGCGGCCAGTGGGCCCGCCGCGAACTCGGCTTCCACCCCGAGGGCCCGAACACCGCGCTCGGCTACGAACTCATCGCACCCGAGTCCGGGATCCTCATCGGCGACGACACCGCCCAGGTCGAGATCCCCTTCCAGCTCCTCGTGGCGCTGCACCCCGAACGGGTCATGGGCCCGCGCGTCCACGACATGTTCGGCAGTTCCTTCCCCATCCGCTTCGACTACCTCGACACCGTGGCCGGCGGAAATCTCTCCGTGCACTGCCACCCGCGGCCGGACTACATGAAGGACGTCTTCGGCTGGCCGTACACCCAGCACGAGACGTACTACCTGATGGTCGGCAGCGAGCAGAACACCGTCTACCTCGGCCTGCGCGGCGACGCCGACGTCGAGGAATTCCGCGGCCGGGCCCACGACGCCGACTCCGGCGGGAACGCCTTCGCCATCGAGGAGTTCGTGCAGACCTTCCCCGCCACCCCGCACCAGCTCTTCCTCATCCCCGGCGGCACCCCGCACGGCAGCGGCAAGGGCAATGTCGTGCTGGAGGTCAGCGCCACCCCGTACCTCTACTCGCTGCGGTTCTACGACTGGCTGCGCCGCGACGCCCAGGACCGGCAGCGCGCCGTCCACGTCGAGCACGCCTTCCGCAACCTCGACACCGAGCGGACCGGTGAGGCCGTCGGCCGGGACCTCGTCCAGGCCCCGCAGGCGGTGCGCAAGGGCGACGGCTGGCGCGAGGAGGTCATCGGGCAGCTCCCCGAGATGTTCTTCGTGGTCCACCGGCTCTCCGTCCAGGGCGCCGTCACCGCCCCGGACAGCACCGAAGGCCGCTTCCACGTGATCAACGTCGTCGAGGGCGAGGGCGTCGTGGTCCGCACCGAATCCGGCGCGCGGCACCGTCTGGGATACGCCGAGACACTGGTCATACCGGCCGCGGTCGGCGCGTACACCCTGACCGGCACGGGTGCGGGCGAGACCAGGATCGTGAAAGCGTTCGTGAAGTGAGCGAGCGTGGAGGGAGCACCGGCGCCGGGGGAGACGTCCGTCCCGGCGCCGGGACGCAGGCGAACTCCGGTGCGCAGGACGGCGCGGACACCGACGCCAGGGGCGCGGACCCGGGCCGGTCGGTCCCCGTCCTGGAGATCGGCGGCACGCATGTGACCGCCGCCCTCGTGCGGCTCGGCGGCGCGCGCTCCCGGGTGCTCGCCTCCCACCGCGAACCCCTCGACGGCCACGCGGGCGCCGACCGGATCACCGCCACCGTGCTGCGCGCCGCCCACGCCCTGCCGCCGGCGCCCCCCGCCCGCTGGGGCGTCGCGCTGCCCGGCCCGTTCGACTACGCCCGGGGCATCGCCCGCTACCGGGGCGTCGGCAAATTCGACGCGCTCGAAGGCACCGACCTCGGCGCTCTGCTGCGGGCCGGTCTGCCGTCCCGCACCGGTGTGGTCTTCCTCAACGACGCGGAGGCGTTCCTGCGCGGCGAGTGGGCGGAGGGCGCGGGACGCGGACACGCCAGGGTCGTCGGCATCACGCTCGGAACCGGCGTCGGCTCCGCCTTCCTGCACGACGGCGCGGCCGTCAACGACGGCCCGACCGTACCGCCGGAAGGCCGCGCCGACCTGCTCACCCACCACGGCGCCCCGCTGGAGGACCGGGTGTCCCGGCGGGCCCTGATCGCGGCCTACCGGCAGGCGTCGGGGCGCGACCTGGACGTACGGGAGATCGCGGCCGAGGCCAGGGGCGGGGACGGCGCCGCCCGGCGGGTGCTGGACGACGCCTTCGCCGTCCTCGGTGAGACCCTGGACCCGTGGCTGCGCCGCTTCGGTGCCACCGCGCTCGTGGTGGGCGGTTCGATGACCGGCTCCTGGGACCTGATCGGCCCGGCACTGAGCGCGGGGCTCCCCGCGGACCTCCCGCCGCCGCTGCCCGCGGCCCGGCCGGCCGAAGCCGGGCTGATCGGCGCGGCGCGGTACGCGGCCGAGGTTCCGGAAGACAACGATGCCTCTATTCTCTAGTCAACGAGCCGAGAGGGAGACCACCGTGGCCGGCGCGCCGCTCACCACCGCACCACCGACCATGAAACAGGTCGCCACCCTCGCCGAGGTCAGCGCGATGACCGTGTCCCGCGTCCTGCGCGGCGACACCGGCGTGTCGGCGGGCAAACGCGCACGCGTCGAGGCCGCGGTACGGCAGCTCGGCTACCGGCCCAACGCTCTGGCCCGCAACTTCCGGCACGGACAGGGCACCGGCACCATCGGCCTGATCGTCACGAACCTCGCCAACCCCTTCTACGCCCGGCTCGCGCTCGGCATCGAGGTGGCGGTCGCCGAGGAGGGCCTGCGGGTGATGATCACCAACACGGCCGGAGACGCGGGCCGCGAGCGCGACGCCGTCCGGGACTTCTCCGCGCGCCGGGTCGACGGCGTGATCCTCGTACCGGCGGGGGCCGACCAGGCGTATCTGGCCGAGGAGTTGCCCACCTCCCTGCCGGTGGTCACCGTCGCCCGGCCCCCGGCCGGTTTCGAGGCGGACTGCGTCCTGGTCGACGACTTCGGCGGCGCGTACGCGGCGACCAGCCGACTGCTGGCGGCCGGACACCGCAGGATCGGCTTCCTCGGCAACCCGCCGTCGGTGTACACCGGTTCCGAGCGCTACCGCGGCTACAGCGCGGCCCTCCACGAGGCGGGCATCGACCCCGACGACGCGTTGGTCAAGCGCGGCCAGGAGGATCTCGCCTCGGCCGAGGCGGCGGCGGCCGAACTGCTCGCGCTGCCCGCCCCGCCCACCGCGGTGTTCTGCACCAACAACCGCAACACCCTGGGCGCGTACCGGGCGTTGCGGCACCACGGCGCCGGCGCGACGCTCGCGGGGTTCGACGACTTCGACCTCGCCGACGTGCTCAGCGTGCCGGTGCTGGTGGTGGACTACGACCCCGACGAGATCGGGCGCCGCGCCGCCCAGTTGCTCGGCGAGCGCCTGGCCCGCCAGGGCGCCGGAGCGCTGCCGCCGCGCCGGGTCGTGGTGCGCACCACGATCATCGCCCACGGTGAGGACCGCGGCCCGGAGGTGTCCTAGCCGCGCGCCGCGCGCCCAACGTGCCCTGGGAACATGCGCGTTGTCCGCCCGGAGCCTTGCGATCCCGCCGCCCGCCGAGCACCGCCCGTCTCCGCCCCGCCCGTCTCCGCCCCGCCCGTCTCCGCCCCGCCCGTCAGCCATTCGACCCGGCCGCCCACCACACCCCGGAGCCCGTACATGCACGACGACCGCAGCCTCATCGAGTCCCGCCTGGAACGCGTCCTCAACGAGCGCATCCGCCCCGCGGTGTACGGGGAACGGGTGCCGCTGACCGTCGGCATCTGGGACGCGCCCGACGAGCCGGTCCCGGTGGCCGAAGGCATCGCCGCGGCCCGCGGGCCGATCGCGCCCGGCGAGCCGTGGGGTCCGCCGTGGGGGACGAGCTGGCTCACCGTCAGCGGCACCGTGCCCGAGGCGTGGGCGGGCCGCACCGTCGAGGCGCTGCTGGACCTCGGCTTCGAGCGGGACACCCCCGGTTTCCAGTGCGAGGGCCTGGTCTACCGGCCGGACGGTACCCCGGTGAAGGGCCTGAACCCGCGCAATCAGTGGGTGCGTGTCGGCGATCCCGTCACCGGTGGCGAGCAGATCCTGCTGCACGTCGAGGCCGCCGCCAACCCGATCGTGCTGGACAACCCGCCCTTCCGCCCGACCGCTTTGGGCGACAAGGAGACGGCGGGCCGCGCGCCGCAGTACGTCCTGGGCCGGATGGACCTGGCCGTGCTCGACCGCACGGTCTGGGAACTCGTGCAGGACCTCGAAGTGCTGGGCGAGCTGATGCCGGAGCTGCCCGCCGACTCGGCCCGCCGCTGGGACATCCTGCGCGCGGTGGAACGGGCGCTCGACGCGATCAACCTCCAGGACGTGGGCGGCACCGCCGAGGCGGCCCGAGCCCTGCTGGCCGACGTACTGGCCGCGCCCGCGCACGCCTCGGCCCACCGGATCAGCGCGGTGGGTCACGCGCACATCGACTCCGCGTGGCTGTGGCCGCTGCGCGAGACCGTCCGCAAGGTGGCCCGCACCACCGCGAACATGACGGCCCTCATTGAGGACGAGCCCGACTTCGTCTACACCATGTCCCAGGCACAGCAGTACGCCTGGATCAAGGAGCACCGCCCCGAGGTCTACGCCCGGGTCCGACAGGCCGTCGCCGACGGGCGGTTCGTGCCCACCGGCGGAATGTGGGTCGAGTCGGACACGAACATGCCCGGCTCCGAGGCGATGGCCCGTCAGTTCGTGCACGGCAAGAGGTTCTTCCTGGACGAGTTCGGCATCGAGAGCGACGAGGTCTGGCTGCCGGACACCTTCGGCTTCGCGGCCGGGCTGCCGCAGATCATCCGGGCGTCCGGGTCGAGTGCGCTGCTGACCCAGAAGATCTCCTGGAGCCGTACCAACTCCTTCCCGCACCACACCTTCGCCTGGGAGGGCATCGACGGCAGCCGGGTCTTCACGCACTTCCCGCCGATGGACACCTACAACGCGGGCCTGGAAGGCCGCGAAGTCGCCCACGCCGCCCGCAACTTCAGGGAGAAGGGCATGGCCGGGCGGTCGCTGGCGCCGACCGGGCTGGGCGACGGCGGCGGTGGCACGACCCGCGAGATGATCGCCAAGGCCGCCCGGCTGCGCGACCTGGAGGGTTCGGCCCGGGTGGAGTGGGAGTCCCCGGCGGAGTTCTTCGCCAAGGCCCGCGCCGAGTACCCGGAACCGCCGGTCTGGGTCGGGGAGTTGTACCTCGAACTGCACCGCGGCACGCTGACCAGCCAGGCCGGCACCAAGCAGGGCAACCGCCGCAGCGAGCATCTGCTGCGCGAGGCGGAGCTGTGGTCCGCGACCGCCGCCGTACGGGCCGGATCGCCGTACCCGTACCAGGAGTTGGACCGGATCTGGAAGACGGTGCTGCTGCACCAGTTCCACGACATCCTGCCCGGCTCGTCCATCGCGTGGGTGCACCGCGAGGCCGAGGCGACGTACGCCGCCCTCGCGGTGGAGCTGCGGTCGATCATCGACGCCGCCCAACTCGCCCTGGCTGGCGCGCCGTCGCAGGACGGAGAGGGGGCCCTGGTCTTCAACGCGGCCCCGCACGCCCGCGGCGGTGTCCCGGCAGGGGGCGCCGCGCGCGTCGCCGACACCGGCGCCGACGGGACGGTCACCGCTTCGGCCCGCCCCGGCGGCGGCCACGTACTGGACAACGGCCTGCTGCGGGTCGAGATCGACGACCGCGGGCTGGTGGTGTCGGTCCACGACCTCGCCGCGGACCGCGAGACCCTCCCCGAGGGACGCCCGGCCAACCTGCTCCAGCTCCACCCCGACTTCCCCAACATGTGGGACGCCTGGGACGTGGACGCGTACTACCGCAACACCGTCACCGACCTGACCGCGGCCGACCGCGTCGAGGTGACCGCCGCGACGGCCCACGCCGTCACCGTCCGGGTCGAGCGTTCGTTCAGCCTCTCGCGCGCCGTGCAGGACCTCACCCTCACCGCCGGGCACAAGCGCCTCGACGTCTCCACCGAGGTCGACTGGCGCGAGACGGAGAAGTTCCTGAAGGTGGCCTTCCCGCTCGACGTCCACGCCGACCGCTACGCGGCCGAGACCCAGTTCGGCCACGTCTACCGGCCCACCCACACCAACACCAGTTGGGACGCCGCCCGTTTCGAGGCGTGCAACCACCGGTTCCTGCACCTCGCCGAGCCCGACTGGGGCGTGGCCCTGGTCACCGACTCCACCTACGGCCACGACGTCACCCGCTCCACCGGCGGCAGCGCCCCCGGCGCCGCCGTCACCGTGCGCCTGTCCCTGCTGCGCGCGCCCCGCTTCCCGGACCCGCAGACGGACCAGGGCGTCCACCGCTTCCGCTACGCCCTGCTTCCCGGCGCGTCCATCGGCGACGCCGTCCGCGAGGGGTACGCCATCCACCTGCCCGAGCGCCGCGTGCCGGGCGCCACCGCGGTCGACCCGCTGGCGACGGTCGACCAGGAGGGCGTCGTCGTCAGCGCCGTGAAGCTCGCCGACGACGCGAGCGGCGACATCGTCGTACGCCTCTACGAAGCCCACGGCGCCCGGACCCGCACCACCCTGACCCCTGGCTTCGCCCTTCGCGCCGCCACCCCCTGCGACCTGCTGGAACGCCCGCTGGCCGACCAGCCGCCCGCCGAGATCCGCGACGGCGCCGTGGCCCTGCGCCTGCGGCCGTTCGAGATCGTCACCCTCCGCCTGACCCCCTCGACGGACACCGCGCCGCCCCCGGCCGAGCACTGACGCCCGAGCGCTGACCCCCGAGCGCTGGCCCGCCCGTCGGTACGCGGTCGCCGTACCCCGCTGTCACCCGCTCAGTGCGCGCCCGGCTTCAGACGGCTCGCGCGTGACTCCAGGAAGCGGCGCTCGGTGAGGCTGGCCGTGCCGCGGGCGGCGAGGAGATAGTGCTCGCGGGCGGCCGGGAGGTCGCCGGAGCGCTCCAGGAGATGTGCGCGGACGACGTGGAGCCGGTGGTGGCCCTCGACGCGGGCGTCGTCGTCCAGGGTGGCCAGCAGGTCGAGCCCGGCCTGCGGCCCCTGGACCTCGGCGAGGGCGACGGCGCGGTTGAGGGTGACCATCGGGTTGGGCGCGATCCGCTCCAGGATCTTGTACAGGGTGTGCACCTGGTGCCAGTCGGTGTCCTCGGTGCGTTCCGCGGCGGCGTGCGTCGCGGCGATGGCGGCCTGGAGCTGATACGGCCCGAGCGCCGAGCGGGCCATGGCCGTACTGATCAAAGCGGTGCCCTCGGCGATCAGGCCGGCGTCCCAGAGCGTACGGTCCTGCTCGTCCAGCGGGATCAGGTCGCCGCCGGGACCGGTCCTGGCGGCGCGGCGCGCGTCGGTGAGGAGCATGAGGGCGAGCAGACCGGCGACCTCGCCGTCCTCGGGCAGCAGCCGATCGACCATACGGGTCAGCCGGATCGCCTCGTGGGCGAGGTCGGCGCGGTGCAGCGCGGCCCCGGAGGACGCGGTGTAGCCCTCGTTGAAGATCAGGTACAGCACGTGCAGGACGACCCGCAGCCGCTCCTCGCGCTCACGTGCCTCCGGCAGGGTGAAGCGGCTGCCCGCCGCCTTGATCCGCTGCTTGGCCCGGCTGATCCGTACGGCCATGGTGGCCTCGGGCACCAGGAACGCGCGGGCGATCTCCGCCGTGGTCAGACCGCCGACCGCGCGCAGTGTCAGGGCGGTCTGCGAGCCGGGCGTCAGCGCCGGGTGGCAGCACAGGAACAGCAGTATCAGGGTGTCGTCACCCTCCGGCGCGCCGTCCCCGCCGGGACCAGGGCTGACGCCCGCCTCCCGCTCGGGGGACCGGGCCGCCGCGGCCGTCTCCCGCGCCCTGCGGGCGTGGTCGCCGCGGATCTGGTCGATCAGCCGGCGGGAGGCCGCGGTGATCAGCCAGCCGCGCGGATGCTCCGGCACACCGTCGGCCGGCCACGTCACGGCCGCGGCGAGCACCGCCTCCTGCACGGCGTCCTCGCACTCCTCGAACTGGCCGTGCCTGCGGACCAGCACACCGAGGACCTGCGGCGTCAGCTCGCGCAGCAGGTCCTCGGTCACGGTGTCGGTGCTCACATCTCCAATTGTCCACTGGAGAACATCACCTGGCGCACCTCGATGCCCAGGCCCTCCACCTTCGCGTCGGGGATCATCGCGGCGAGATCCAGAGCGCGCTCTCGGTTCTCGCAGTCGATCAGGTAGAAGCCGCCGAGGTACTCCTTGGTCTCCAGGTACGGCCCGTCGGTGACGACCCGCTGCCCATCGCGTACCCGCACGACGGCGCTCTGCGAGATGTCGGCCAGGCCCTGCGTGAGGATCATCTCGCCGGACTCGGTGACCGTGTTGATGAAGGCGTCGTGGCCGCCCATGACCTCGTTGCGCTCCTCCTCGGTCAGCGCGTTCCACACCGCCGGGTTCATGTGCATGATCAGCAGAAACTTCATCGCTACTCCTTCGTCCCGCGCGGACGCCATCCACGGATGCCCCGCGCGTATGTCGTACGTGTGTGCCGTACGCCGAACCCCTTCCGGGTCCGTGCACCACACAGTCGGAGCCGCGGACGGCTTCTTGACATCGGCGGCCCATCGAATTTCGGCCAGCTCCGAAAAATTCTCGCAGCCGGACGTCGAGAAGCCCGTCGCCGCTCCGACCGGTGCGCGAAAGAGATCCGAACCGGCGCAGGAGCGGACATGCCGGACAACACTTTCCCGGCCCCGAAACGAGTGGAACCGTTTTCTTCGTCGATGACGCCGCCCGCCCGGCGCAGGGGCTTGACGGAGGGATTAGTCCGTACCTATGGTCTGCGGTCAGTCAAGTGTTCAGAAATGCAAGCTCAGTTCACACTCAAGAACATGCGGGTGCACGCCGGGGAACACGCGCTCACCAACGCGCACACCCGGGAACGCCCCGCTCGCGAACAGCCCCCACTCAAGATCGGATGGTCACCGCATGGCAGGCACCCCCACGCCCTCGCCCGCGCGCCACCGCCGCCGCGTACGGCGTCCTGTTCTGCTGGTCACCGCCGCCTGTGCGGCTGCGGCCCTTGTAACCGGTTTCTCCGCCTGGCCCGGAGGCGCCCAGCGCGCCAGCGCCGCACCGGCCGCCTTCGTCCACCCCGGAGTGACCGTCTCCGCCGCCCAGCTCGACTTCGCCCGCGCCAAGGTGCAGGCCAACGCCGAGCCGTGGAAGAGCGCGTACAACCAGATGATGGCCAGCTCATACGCCTCGCTGACCCGTACGCCCAAGCCGCGTGCGAACGTCGAGTGCGGCTCGTACTCCAACCCCAACAACGGCTGCACGGACGAGCGAGAGGACGCGATAGCGGCCTACACCGACGCCCTGGCCTGGTACTTCACCCGTGACGCGCGCTACGCGCAGGAGTCCATCAAGCTGATGGACGCGTGGTCGGCGACGATCACCCAGCACACCAACAGCAACGCCCCGTTGCAGACCGGCTGGGCGGGCTCGTCATGGCCCAAGGCCGCCGACATCATCAAGTCGACCTACACCGGCGGCTGGCCGAACGCCGGGCGCTTCGGCACCATGCTCCGCAACGTCTACCTGCCCGAGATCATCAACGGCTCGAACAGCAACGGCAACTGGGAGCTGTCGATGATGGAGGCCGCCGTCGGCATCTCCGTCTTCCTCGACGACAAGACCGACTACGACAAGGCGATGGCCAAATTCCGCACCCGCGCGGCGGCCTATGTCTACATCGCCGCGGACGGAGCGCTGCCCAAGACGGTGCCGAGCCAGAACCTCGACACCAAGGCCAAGATCGTCAGTTACTGGCAGGGCCAGTCCACCTTCGTCGACGGGCTGACCCAGGAGACCTGCCGCGACTTCACGCACACCGGCTACGGCATCTCCGCGATCTCGCACATCGCCGAGACCAGCCGCATCCAGGGCGACGACCTGTACGGCACGGACGTCGGCGAGCGGCTGCGGCAGGCGCTCGGCTTCCAGTCCAAGTACGAACTGGGTACGGCGCCGCCGAGCTGGCTGTGCAACGGCAGTGTCAACCGCGGCCTCGGCCCGATCACCGAGACCGGATTCAACGCGCTGCACACCCGGCGCGGGGTCGCGATGACCAACACGCAGACCCTCACGCAGAACAACCGGCCGGCGGGTTCCAACAACCTCTTCGTGGCCTGGGAGACCCTCACGAACGCCGAGAACCCCAACTGACCGACGGATACGCCGAATCACGCGAGGGCCGCGCACCCCCATCGGGATGCGCGGCCCTCGTCGCGGAGGGCGAAAACCGGAGGGAATCACGCGGCGCGGTGCGTACCGTCTGCCGGATGACTCTCTCTCACGACACGGCGGGCGACGGCCCCGCACTGGTACTCCTGCACGCCGGGATCTGCGACCGGCGGATGTGGGACCCGCAGTGGCAGCCGCTGGTCAACGCGGGTTACCGCGTGGTCCGCCCCGACCTGCGCGGCTTCGGCCTGACCCCCGCGCCGGACGCGCCGTACAACAACGCCGACGACGTGATCGGGCTCCTCGACGCGCTCGGCATCGGGCAGGCGGCGCTCGTCGGCTCCTCCTACGGCGGCAAGACCTCGCTGGAGATCGCCGCGCGCCACCCCGAGCGGGTCGCCGCGACGGTGCTGCTGTGTCCGGGAATGGCCGGGCACGAAGCCTCCGCCGAGCTCGACGCGCTGGACGAACGCGAGGAGGCGCTGCTGGCGGCGGGCGACCTCGCGGGCGCCGTCGAGCTGATGGTCGAGACCTGGATCGGCCCCGAGGGCGACGAGGCCACCCGGCAGGCCGTACGCGTCCAGCAGCGGAACGCCTACGAAGTGCAGCTCGCCGCCGCGGAGTTCGACCAGCTCCGCCCGCCGTGCGACCTCGCGGCGGTACGGGCGCCGTCCCTCGTCGTCTCCGGCGCCCACGACCTGGCGGACTTCCGGCGGATCGCCGCCCGGCTGCCCGGACTGCTCGCCGACGCCGGCCACCTCGAACTGCCCTGGGCCGGACACCTGCCCAGCATGGAACGGCCCGCCGCCGTCACCCAACTGCTGAAGGACTTTCTGGGGGAGAGGTGGGGTGAGGCCCCGCGCGCGTCTCAGGTGACGCCGAAGGTCACCCGGTAGTCGCACCGCCCCTTGCACGACATCGTCGCCGCGTCGTCGAAGGCGTACGAATAGGCGTACGGCGCGGCCTTCTTGAACACCTGCGTGTAGTCCACCGGCCACTTCGACGGCACGCAGTTCTCCCGCCCGGCCCACGCGCCCTGGCAGCAGTAGGTGTCCCCGCCGAAGGCCGCGCACGGCGGCTTGCAGCCGACGACCTGGCCGCCCGACATGGCCCGCATGGCGCTGGGGCAGTCCACCGGCTTGGTGCACGCGCCCTTGTAACAGCCCGTCGCACTCACCGGATCGGCGGTCACGGTGTGCGAGATGTTGATGTACATCGGCAGATTCGCGCCGTCGACCATGCTCACGTCGTAGAAGTCGAGCCCCGCGTACGCGTCGAAGGTGAACTCACCCAGTGTGGTGGGCGGGTTGGCGCCCGCGCACTGCGACGTGCAGTCCCCGGTCAGACACGCGCCCTGGCCGCCGGACGCGCAGCCGGTACGGCCCCAGATCCGGCCGCCCCACTTGTTGCCCACGGTGAGGGACGTGCTCTGCCCCGGCCGCAGCTCACGGCCGTTCGGATACGCGGCGGTGCCGGTGACGATCGCCCACACCGTCTCCTGCGTACGGTTGACGACGGTGATCGTCCGCCCGCCGCCCGAACCGCCCCCGGCCGCCGCTGACTTCGGCGCGGACGGTTTCGGCGACGACGGCTTGGGACTCGGCCGGTGCGAGGGGCGCGCGGTCGGCGACGGCGAGGCGGTCGCGCGGGGCGCGGAGGCCGAAGGCGACCCGGACACGGTCGGGGCCGCCGGAGCCGAAGCCGCGGCCTGGCGCGTCACCGCCTCCGTACTCGCGGAGCCGTCACCGCCCGGCGAGGACGGCCAGGAGTAGACCACCCCGCTCGCGACCACGGCGGCCACGACCAGCCCCCACCAGCCCCGTACGGATCTCGTCCGCCGCCTGCGTCCCATCGTGCCGCCTCCAGCCGTGCCACGTGCATCGGTACACGTCGGAGACCCCGTGGGACGCGGCCGGATAACACAAACCGTCCGGCGACGGCATGGCGAGGGGCGGGAACACCCCCGTGGCTCCCGCCCCTGTCACCCGGACCGCGACCGCCTAGGTCTCGTCGTCGTGCAACGGCACCCAGTTGGCGCGGCGGCGGGCGGCCTTCGGCGGGTCGATGCGCATGATCGGTTCCTGTCTGTCGGCGAACCGCCCGTGGTGGACCGCCCTCACGGGCGACGGGCGGGCCGCCCCGTGGCCGGGGTCCGCGGGTGACGGGCCCGACCGGGGGCGTGCACGGGCCAGCCTGCCGGTCATGGCGCCGGCCTGTCGTTAGCAGCCGGTCGCCTGACGTCTTGGCAATGCGTCCACACCGGCCGCCGGACGAGACTTTGCGGACACGCCCTAGGAACCCGCACGCGGACGTACGGACTGCTGCCGGTGGTCGGTGGGCGCCGCTCCGTGCACGGCGCGGTAGGCGCGGCTGAAGTCGGCCGCCCGCGGAAAGCCCCAGCGGGCGGCGATGAGATGGATCGGCGTCTCCAGCAGCGCCGGATCGGCGAGGTCGCGACGCGCGCCCTCCAGCCGCAAGCGGCGTATGTACGAGGCGACGGTCTCGGCCTCCGCCTGGAAGAGCCGGTGCAGGTAACTGCGCGAAATGTGGTGCACCGCGGCGATATGACGAGGCGTCAGCTCCGGGTCGTGCAGATTCTGGCGGATGAAGGACTTCACCCGCAAGGTGAGCGCCCGGGTCCGCGTCTCCGGCGTCAGCGCCGCCTCGGCGTCCAGGGCGTGCGCGAGGAGCGCCGCCACGAGGTCGACCAGCACGGCGCCCAGCCGAGGACCGTCGGAGGGCGCGTACGGCACGGTGTCCGCGGCGAGCTGGGTGAGGAACTGCGCGAGCAGCGCGCCCACGCCCTCGCGTCCGGTGATGTGCCGCCCGATCACCTTGTCCAGCCGGTGCTGCGGAAGCGGCAGCAGCACCTTGGGGATTTCGACGCCCACCGAGGAGATCGACCCGTGCCCGGTCCAGATCTCGTACGGCCGCGAGGAGTCGTTGGTGTGGATGTCGAACGCGGCGTAGGAGTTCTCCTCCCGGCCCCAGGTCACCCCGGCCTCACCGCTCAGCAGGAGCGAGAGGTGGTAGACCTCGGGGTCGGACTGCCGGATCAGCTTCGGGGTGCGCAGGAAGACCAGTTGCTCGAAGGTCGCGGGCCAGACCGACACCGCGCCCAGCCCGATCAGCCGCTGATGCGCCGTGAAGTCGGCCGCGCACTCGCTCTCCAGCCGCATCGGGGCGTGCGTACGGTTCATGCACTCGCGCCAGGCGTCGAATCGGTCCTCGACCGCCAGGTCCTCGCTGCGGAAGACCGTCTCCGCCAGCATCGCCACACCTACTTCCGCACCGCGACATCGCGCCGCCGACGTCGTGCCCGCCCCGGCCGTCCCGGAAAGCGGAACGTACGGCGCCGCGTCGGCGACCCCGGTGAGTTTGCCATGCGCCCCCGGCGAGCCCCGCACGGCGTCCGGCCGGCCGCCGTCCCGGCACACCCCGCGGTCAGGTCCTTTGCACGTCACCGCGCCGGACGCGGTGCCCGTACTCGGCGATCAGCGGTTCGAGGTCCGGCTCACCGAATTCGGTGACCAGCGCACGGAACGCGACCACCTTGTCCGGGCCGAACCGCGCCACCTTCCCGGCGTACGCGGCGGCGTCCAGGAACTTCGGCGGGCTGGACTTGGAGTGGAACTTGTCCGCGTACATCACCAGCCGCTCCTCGACGGACCCGGCGACGTACTCACCGGGCGGGATGGGCAGCCGCTGCCGCTCGATGTCGGCGCGCGTCAGCCCGACACCGGTGTGGTGGGAGGCGAAACGGCACAGTTCCTCCGGCAGGCCCTCCGCGCGCAGCAGTTCATGGCCGAGCACACCGTGCCGGACGTACGCGTCGTCGCCCAGCCGGTAGACACCGATGTCGTGCAGGAGCGCACCGGTCTCGACGAGCCCGGTGTCGACCGGCTCGGGCGAACGCGCGGCCAGGTCGAGGGCGATCCGCGCCACGATCTCGCAGTGGGTGCGGACGAGGGACAGGGACTCGCGGGTCGGAGCGTACTTCTCGTGCAGCGCGCGCACGCTCTCGGCGGTGGGAAGATTCACTTCCGCAGCGTATGACCCGACACCCCGCGACGGGGGCCCGCGGGCGGCCGTACGCAGTGCGATGCTCTGCTGATGACCACAGAACCGGACGCCGCGCGGCGGGCACGACGACACGGGGCGCCGCCGTGCTGAACGTCCTGAACCGGCTCCGCACCCGCGACGCGGACCTGTCCGCGCTGCGCCGCGCCGGACGCGCCGCGATCGTCATGCCCGCCCTGTTCGCCCTGTGCGACAAGGTCGTCGGCAACCCGGCCATGGCCACCTTCGCCTCGTTCGGCGCGCTGTCCGGCCTGCTCTTCGTCGACTTCAGCGGCGCCATGAGCCAACGGCTCGCCGCGCAGACCGGGCTGGTGGCGGCGGGCGCGGTCCTGGTGACCGTCGGGACGCTCGCGTCGCGGACGACGTGGCCGGCCGTCCTGGTCACCCTCGTCGTCGGTTTCCTCGTCCTGTTCGCCGGGGTCGTCAGCTCGGTGCTGGCCAGCGCCTCGACCGCGCTGCTGGTCGCCTTCGTGCTGCCGGTGACGCTGCCCGCCCCGGTGAGCGCGCTGCCCGACCGGCTCGCGGGCTGGCTGCTGGCCGGGGCGGCGTCGGTGATCGCCGTCGGCCTGCTGTGGCCCGCGCCCCGGCGCGAACCGCTGC
>NZ_MECL01000029.1 GCF_014596445.1 Streptomyces sp. CBMA29
GGCGCAGCAGGAGTCCGGCACCTTCCGCGTGCGGCTCGCCGGGCTCGGCCCCGACGAGCGGCCGGCCGAACTGCTGGGCGTGGTACGGCTCCAGGTCGCCCGGGTGCTCGGTCACCCGTCGGGCGAGCACGTCGACCCGGACCGCGAACTGTCCACCCTCGGCTTCGACTCGCTGTCCGCCGTCGAACTGTCCACCACGCTCAGCGCCGTCACCGGCATCGCGCTGCCCAGCACCCTGGTCTTCGACCACGCCAGCGTCGACGCGCTCGCCGCCCACCTCGACCGCGAACTCGGCGACACCGCCACGGGATCGCCCGCACCGGCGGCGCCCGCCGTGCGCTCCGCCGAGGGCCTGAGCGGCCTGTTCGAACGCGCCGTGGAACTCGGCCGGGGCGAGGAGGCGCACGACCTGCTCGCCCGGTTCGCCGACTACCGCGCCCAGTTCACCACCACCGCCGAACTGACCCGCCCCCTGCGGACGGTGAAGCTCGCCGACGGCCCGGACGAGCCGCTGCTGATCTGCTTCCCGACCTTCATCTGGCGGCAGAACTTCCACCAGTACGCGCGGTTCGCCGCCGGCCTCGGCGGACGGCGCGCCACCACCGTCGTGGGCCTGCCCGGCTTCGTGTCCGGCGAGGAACTGCCCTTCTGCGTCGACGCGTTGACCGAGGCGCTGGCGCAGGCGGCCCAACAGGCCGCCGGGGGACGGCGGTTCGCGGTCCTCGGATACTCCGGCGGCGGCAACATCGCCGCCGTCACCGCGGCCCGGCTGGCGGCGGACGGCCACGCCCCGGCCGGACTCGTACTCATCGACACACCGACCTGGGGCGGCGGGCACGGGCTCGGCGCCGACTGGACGGACACCTTGCAGAACTCGCTGCGCGAGCGCCGGGAGGTCGTGGAGACCTCCGCCGACGACGCGGGCGAGGCATGGCTGACCGCCCGCGCCCGCTACGCCGGGTTCGACTACGGCCTCGACACCCTCGCCGCGCCCACGCTGCTGGTACGGGCGAGCGAACCCATCGGCGGCCACCAGGGCGGTGCGGCCGAGGGCTGGCGGGTCGACTGGGCGCTGCCGCACGACACCGTCGACGTGCCGGGCGACCACTTCTCGATGATCGAGGCCGAGCACGCCGCCGCCACGGCGGCGGCCGTGGACGACTGGCTGTCTGCCCTCGACCCCGACTGACACGCCCGCGGCGCCGGCCGGAAAGACCTCCTGCCGACGCCGCGCCCGGGTCCCGATCCGGTACGCGGGGCGCCACCCGGGTCCCGATCCGGCGCGCAGGCCCCGTGCGCGCGCCACGGGAGACCTGGCCGGACCCGGCATCCGCCCCGTACGCCCACCGCTCCATCCGTCGTCGCCGAACCGGCCCGGCGGCGCTGAGGAGGAAACCATGACCGCCTGGGACCTGAACACCGGTCCGTGGATCACCCGTTACACGCCCGCGGCGCCCGGTCCCGGCGCGGTGCAGCTCGTCTGCCTGCCGCACGCCGGGGGATCGGCGACCTTCTTCAAGCCGCTGAGCGCGCACATGCCGCCGGGCGTGGAGGTGCTGGCCGCCCAGTACCCCGGGCGGCAGGAACGGCGCAACGAGCCCTGCACCGAGGACATCGGACGCCTCGCCGACGCCGTCGCCGACGCGCTCGGGCACCTCCCCGACACCGCTGAGCTGGCGCTCTTCGGGCACAGCATGGGCGCCCTGGTCGGCTGGGAAGTGGCCCGCCGCCTGGAGGCGGGCGGCAGGACCCGCCCCGTGGCGCTGATCGCCTCCGGGCGGGGAGCGCCCGCCGTGCACCGCAACGCACACCTCGGCCGCCGCAGCGACGCCGAACTCGTCGCCGACCTCACCGCGTTGAGCGGCACCGAGGGCGCACTGCTCGCGGACCCCGGGATACTCGCCATGGTGCTGCCGGTGCTGCGCGGTGACTACCGGGCGCTGGACGCCTTCGCCTACCGTCCCGGCGTACCGCTGCGCTGCCCGATCAGCGTGTTCCTCGGCGAGGACGACCCCTGGGCGCGCGGTGCGGACGCCGAGGGCTGGCGCCGGGAGACCACGGGCGGGACGTCCTTCCGGCGCTTTCCCGGCGGCCACTTCTACCTGGCCGAGCAGTGGCCCGCCGTGGCCACGGCCGTCGCCGCCTGCCTCGGCCGGGTCCCCGCCTCATGAGCCGGCCGCCCGGCCCGGCCGCGGACCCCGACCGCCGCCCGTACGCGCGACGACCGGCCCGGTCCGAGGCCCCGGCATGAGGCCCGGCCGAGGACCCCGCCCGGAGCCGTACCCCAGGGCATCCATCAGGAAAGGAACGTGAGAGGACACCATGGTCGGAACATCCACGCGGCCCACGGGACCCAGCGGACCCACCGGACCCGTCGCCGGAGGCCGCGCCGTCGTGCTCGGCGCGGGCATGGCCGGAATGCTGGCGGCCGTCGCGCTGCTGCGCCACGTCGACACCGTCACGGTGCTGGACCGGGACCGGCTGCCCGAGGGGCCCGACCCGCGCCGTGGTGTCCCGCAGGCCAAGCACACGCACGTCCTGTGGTCCGGCGGCGCGCGGCTCATGGAATCGCTGCTGCCCGGCACCGTAGACCGGCTGCTCGCCGACGGCGCCCACCGGATTCGGCTGCCCGAGGACCTGGTCTCGCTCACCGCCTACGGCTGGCAACAGCGCATGCCCGAGACGCAGTTCATGATCGCGGCAAGCCGGCCGCTGCTCGACTGGACCGTGCGGGACCAGGCGCTGCGCGACAAGCGGATCACCGTGCTCGCCGACACCGACATCATCGGCCTGCGCGGCGACGCCGACCGGATCACCGGCGTCACCTACAAGCCGCGTACCGGCGGCGGGATGTCGGTCGTCGAGGCGGACATCGTCGTGGACGCCACCGGCCGCGGCTCCCCGATGAAGCGCTGGCTCGGCGTGCTGGGCCTGCCGCCGGTCCAGGAGGACGTCATCGACTCCGGCATGGCCTACGCCACCCGGATCTTCGCCGCACCCGAGGGCGCCCGCGGACCTTTCCCGCTGGTCAGCGTCTACGCCGACCACCGCGCCGGGGTGCCGGGCCGCAACGGCATCCTGCTGCCGATCGAGCGGGGACGCTGGATGGTCACCCTCTCCGGGACCCGCGGCGCCGAACCGCCCGGCAGCGAAGCGGGGTTCGGCGACTACCTGGACTCCCTGCGCCACCCGCTGATCTCCCAACTGCTGCGCCACGCGGAGCCGTTGACCCCCGTGCAGGCGTCCCGTTCGACCGCCAACCGTCGGCTCTTCTACGAACGCTTGGTGCGCTGGCCCGACGGGCTCGCGGTCGTCGGCGACGCCGTCGCCGCGTTCAACCCGGTCTACGGACACGGCATGAGCAGCGCCGCTCTGGCCGCCGCCGCACTCGACCGGACGCTGACCGAGTGCGGCGGCCTGGTCCCCGGCGCGGCGCAGGCCGTGCAGCGCGCGGTCGGCGCGGTCGTCGACACGCCCTGGATACTCGCCACGTCGCAGGACGTCTGCTACCCCGACGTGCAGACCAGGTCCGAGGACCCGCGGCTGACCCGTTACGCCGCCGAACGCCGCCGCCAGGCCGACACGATCGGCGAGGCGGCGCTGCTCGACCCCGTCGTCTGCTCCGCCGCGCTGCTGGTCAACACCCTGTCGGGCGAGGCCGACGCGCTCGGCGCGCCGGACGTCCAGGCCGCGCTCGCCGCCGTCGTCGGCACGGTCGCACCCGCGGAACCCACCCTGTCCGCCGCCGAGTGGCGCGCCGTGACCGCCGACGACCGTGCGGAAGCCGTATCTTGACGTTACATTGATGACTGAAACGAGTAGCGGGTACAGCAACAACGAGAAGGTTCCGTACGATGGCAGACATGACCGGTCCGGATCCTGACCCCACACCCCAACCCCTCGGCCAGGGCGGGGAGTCGAGGCCGGGCCCGGACGTCGAGGCGTGGATGGAACGCGTCACGTCCTGGTTCATGAGCCAGGCCGGATGGCCGCCGATCATGGGGCGGACGGTGGCCTGGCTCATGGTCAGCGAGCCGCCGGCCCAGACCCCCGCGCAGATCGCGCAGGCGGTCCAGGCCAGCCGGGCGTCCCTGACCACCACGCTGAAACTGCTGACCGAGGCGCGGATGGTGCAGGCCGTCACCCGGGCCGGTCAGCGCTCGACCTACTACCAGATCACCGAGGACGCCTGGTCGGGCGTGCTCAAACGACGGCTGGAGAGTCTGACGTCCTTCGTGGACATCACCGGCGAGGGGCTGGCGCTGTTCCCGGAGGACTCGGAACGGGCCGGGCGCGTGCGGGCGGCCCACCGGCTGTTCGCGTGGCTCGACTCCGAGGCCGACCCCATGTGGAAGCGCTGGGACGCGGTGAACACCGACGGCCCGGCCGATGTCCCCGAGACCTAGGAGCGGCGGAATGAGCAGCACGGAGACCAGGAAATGGTGGGCACTCGGGGCGATCGGGTTAAGCCTGCTGGCCGTCGGCGTCGACTCGACCATCCTCAACGTCGCCGTCCCCACGATCAGCAGTGACCTCGGCGCCTCGACCAGCCAACTCCAGTGGATCGTCGACAGTTTCACGCTGGTCCTGGCCGCGGTCCTGCTGCCCGCGGGCCTGCTGGGTGACAAATACGGCCGCAAGAAATTCCTGCTCGCCGCGCTGATCCTGTTCGGCGTCGCCTCGCTCGCCTGCGCCTACTCCAGCACGGCGACCGAACTGATCGCCTCCCGCGCGTTGTTGGGCCTGGCGGGCGCCTTCCTCGTGCCGCTGAGCACATCGGTGCTGCTCAACATCTTCGAGAGCGAGGAGGAGCGCACCAAGGCCATCACGGTCGTGGCGATCTCCACCATGCTCGGCCTGCCGCTCGGCCCGATCGTCGGCGGCGCGCTGCTCAACCACTTCTGGTGGGGCTCGGTCTTCCTGGTCAACGTGCCGCTCGTGGCGCTCGGCAGCTTCGCGGTCGCGAAACTGGTCCCCGAGTCCCGCGGCAACGCGGGCATCGGCATCGACTACGTGGGCGTCCTGATCTCCAGCCTCGGCCTGACGGCGATCACCTACGGCACGATCGAGGCCGGTGTACGCGGCTGGGGCGACACGGTGGTGGTGCTGGCGATCGTCGGCGGCGCCCTGGCCCTGGTGCTGTTCACCTTCTGGGAGCGCCGGGTCACCGCCGCGGGCGGCAGCCCGCTGGTGGACCTCGAACTGTTCCGCAGCCGCGGCTTCGTGTGGGGCTCGGTCCTCGCCACCGTCGTCAGCTTCGCGATGTTCGGCCTGATCTTCGCCCTCCCGCAGTACTACCAGGCGGTGCTCGGGACCGACGCGCTCGGCACCGGCCTGCGACTGCTGCCGCTGATCGGCGGCCTGCTGGTCGGCGCCAGTGTCATCAACAAGCTGCCCGCGCAGCTCGGTCCGCGCGCCGTTCCGGCGCTCGGTTTCGTGCTGATGGGCGTCGGCCTGTTCATCGGCATGGCCACCTCGACCACCTCCGGCTACGGGTTCATCGCCATCTGGCTCACGATCATCGGCGCCGGACTCGGCATGTCCCTGACCCGGACGATGGCGGCGGCCCTCAACTCGCTGTCCAAGGAACGCAGCGGCGTCGGGTCGGCGTTCACCCAGGCGGTACGGCAGGTCGGCGGCGCGATCGGCGTGGCCGTGCTCGGCTCCGCGGCCAACACCACGTACCGCGGCCATCTGGACCTCGGGCAGTCGCCCCAGCAGATCCAGGACGCCGCCGGTCGCAGCCCCGCGGCGGGCGTCGCCGTGGCGGCCAAGCTCAAGAGCCAGACCGTTCTCGACGCCGTCCGCGACGCGTTCGTCATCGCGATGCACACCGTGCTGCTGGCCTGCGGCGTCATCGTCGTCGTCGCGGCCGTCCTGGCCCTGGTGTTCCTGCCCAAGCGCGCCGCCCTGCCGCAGGACGGCGACGACACGGCGGCGTCCGCCGCCTCCGAGGGCGGAGACCCGGGCGGCCCGCCGCCCGGCCGCGCCTCCGGCTCCCTCGCCTGACGCCTGACGCCTGTTGTCCACCGGATTGGCCCGCCGCCGAGCCCTCAAGGGGCGGCGGCCGGGCCCCGGCTCAGGGATCAGCTCAGCGACGACCACGCGATGGGGAAGTCGAAGTAGGTGTCCGGGTAGGGCTCGTTGTCGAGGGTGTAGTGCCACCACTCGACCGGCAGGTTGGTGAAACCGGCGGCTTCCATCGCGTTCTTGAGGGTCAGCCGGTTGGCCAGTTGGACGCCGGTGATCCGCGGGTCCAGGGTGTTCGCGAGGGTGTCGAAGCAGTCGAAGCCGGTCCCCATGTCGATCGAGTTGTCGGGGAAGCGGTCGGCCCGGACGCCGTAGCACGGGGTCAGCGGCTCGCCGGGGACGTAGGCGCGGGTCTTGGCGGCCGGGAGCCTGACGATGGTGAGGTCCATCGTGCTGCCCCGGCTGTGGCCGGACTTCGCCGCGATGTAGCCGTCGGTGAACAGATCGGCCTTGTTCTCGTCCGGGTAGAACTCACCCTTCATTTTCTGGTCCTTCAGATCCTCCGCCCAGCGCACGAAGTGGTCGACGGCGCGCTGGGGGCGGTAGCAGTCGTAGACCTTCAGCGAATACCCGGTTTTCAGCAGTGCGCGCTGGACCTTGTGGAGTGCCAGTGCCGCCGGGCGGGTGAGAACGCACATCGGCTGGACGTAACCGTCCACCGGCGCTCCGACGAAGTCGTGCGGGGTGGCGTAACGAATTTCCTGGATGATCGAGTGGTCGACCGAGCTGAGGGCGACGAACCCGGCCGGTGCCTTCACCTCGTCCGCGACCGCCGCGGGGGCTGAGAGGACCAGGGTCGACGCTATGGTGACCAGCGCGAGTAAAAGCGCGCGCGGCGTCATGGATTGTGCGGTGCGTGACATGCGTGAAGGTATACCAGCCTGCATACGAGCCGATCAATGATGCGAGACTCTTCGGCAATCGCGTGGGGTATGTCGAAATATCGGGTCGTGACTTTCGAATTCGTAACGGAGGAGGACTTCTCATGCGCAAGGTGACCTATTCGATGAACGTCTCACTCGACGGTTACATCGTAGGGCCGGACGGCGACTTCAACTGGACGGAGCCGGACCCGGACGTCTTTCGCTCCTGGATCGACGAGATCCGACAACTCGACGTCTACCTGCTGGGACGGCGGCTGTACGAGACGATGCTGTACTGGGAGACCGCCGACCACGATCCGCCGCTGGACGCCGCCCAACGCGAATGGGCCGCGCTCTGGAAGCCGCTGCCCAAGGTGGTGTTCTCCACCACGCTGTCCGCGGTGGAGGGTCATGCCCGGCTGGCCTCCGGCGACCTGACGGGGGAGATCGAACGGCTGCGGGGCGAGCCGGGGGAGGGCAACATCGCGATCGGCGGCGCGACGCTCGCCGCCCAGGCCGCCGCGGCGGGCCTGATCGACGAGTACCGGGCCCGGGTCTACCCGGTACTCGTCGGCGGCGGCGTCCCGTTCTTCCCCCGGGACGAGCACCGGGTGGACCTCGAACTCGTCGAGACCCGCGCGTTCAGCTCCAGCGTCCTCTACCAGCGCTACCGCGTGGCGCGCCGGGCGTGAGCAGGCTCCCGCGCAGGGCGTGAGCCGCGTCCCGCGCGGGGCGTTGTACGGCTACGGCGTCGACAGGGCTTCGGTGGGCGTGAGACGGGCGGCGCGGACGGAGGGGTAGACCCCCGCGAGCATGCCGATCAGGATCGCGCCGCCGAAGCCGGCGATCACCGAGCCGAGCGGCACGACCGGCTGCCAGCCCTGATGAGCGGCGTAGGCGACGGTGGCCAGGGCGCCGAGAACGGTGCCGGTCAGGCCGCCGAGCCCCGACAGGACAACGGACTCGGTGAGGAACTGGCCGCGTATCTGGCCCCGGTTGGCGCCCAGAGCGCGGCGCAGGCCGATCTCCCGGCGGCGTTCCAGGACCGAGATGACCATGGTGTTGGCCACTCCGATGCCGCCGACGAGAAGGGCGACCCCCGCGAGCCCGAGGAAGAGCGCAGAGAAGGTGCTCTCGGTGGCGCGCTTGGCGGCCAGCGCGTCCGACGGGCGGCTGACCTGGACCACGCCGGGCAGTTCGGGGTTGACGGTCGAGGGCAGCACGTCGCGTACGGCCTCGATCTGCGACTCCTGTGCCTTGAGGAAGATCACGGTGGGGTGGCCGTCGAATTTCAGCACGCTGCGCGCGGCGTCCCAGCCGACCAGGACCGAGCGGTCGATGTCCGGCGAGAGGGGGGTCTTGTCGAGGACGCCGACCACCGTGAACCAGTGGCGGTCGATGGAGATCTGCGGGGCGGGCTGCCCCGCGGCGACCTTCGGAATGCCGAGACTGGTCGCGGCGGCCGAGCCGAGGACGGCGGTGGGGAACCTCTCGTTGTCCGCGCTGAGGAACCGGCCGGATCTCACGGTGCCGTTGACCGCCTGGAGCAGATTGTTCTTGCTGGCCAGGACGGCCATACCGGTGTAGTCGCTCGCCAGGGAACGGTCGTTGCGGTAGACCTCGGCGTGAGTGTTCGCGACCGCGCTGGCCACCGTGACCGGTCCGATCCGCGCGGCCATGTCCACCGACTC
Organism: Streptomyces sp. CBMA29; assembly: GCF_014596445.1. Classification (GTDB taxonomy): domain Bacteria; phylum Actinomycetota; class Actinomycetes; order Streptomycetales; family Streptomycetaceae; genus Actinacidiphila. The sequence goes on from NZ_MECL01000029.1 coordinate 8,585, forward strand.
CGGCGGCAGCAGCACCGGCGGGTCCTGGCGGGCGGGCACCGCCTGAAGCATGTTGGTGCCCATCGCCGAGAGCTTGGTCATCAGGTCCTTCTGGCTGGACGCCGGTATCCCGGTGACGACGATCAGGGTGGCGATCCCGATCGAGATGCCGAGCGCGGACAGCGCCGCCCGCATCTTCCGGGTCCTGATGCCCAGCAGCCCCAGGCTCAGGATGTCCAGCGGCGCCAGCCGTACCGGCCTGCTGTCGGCGGCCCCGTCGGCCGCGGCGGCGCCGGCCGGCCGCGTTGGTGTGAGGGTCATGACCGGCTCTCCGTAAGGGCGTCGGGCAGTACGCCGGTGCGCACATCGGACAGGACGCGGCCGTCGCGGACCTCGACCCGGCGGGGCAGCCGGTCCGCGATGTCCCGGTCGTGGGTGATGACGGCGATGGTGGTCCCCTCGCGGTTCAGCGCGGTCAGCAACTCCAGTACGGCGATGCCGTTGGCGGTGTCCAGCGCGCCCGTGGGCTCGTCCGCGAGGACCAGGACGGGCTGGTTCACCAGGGCGCGGGCGATGGCCACCCGCTGCCGCTCGCCACCGGAGAGCTGGTGCGGCAGGTGCCGGGCGCGGCGGCCGAGACCCACCCGTTCCAGCGCCCGCAGCGCCAGCGGCCTGCGCTTGGCGCGCGGCACCCCCGCGTACAGCAGGCCGGTGGCGACGTTCTCGGCGGCGGTCAGCCCCTCGGTGAGGTGGAACTGCTGGAAGACGAAGCCGAGTTGACGGCCGCGCAGCGCCGACAGCCTGCGGTCGGAGAGTTCCGCGACGTTCTGCCCGCCGATCTCCACCGTGCCGCTCGTCGGCCGGTCCAGCGTGCCCATGATGTTCAGCAGGGTCGACTTCCCCGAGCCGGACGGGCCGACGATGCCGAGCAGTTCGCCCCGCTCGACGGTGAGCGAGACGTCGTCGAGCGCGGTGACTCCGCCGGGGTACACCATGCTCGCGCCGCGCACCGCGAGGACGGCCCCCTGTTCCGCCCGGCCGCTCATGAGGTCGTCACCACCTTGGTGCCCTCGCTGATGCCGCTGCCGCTGATCTCCACCATGCCCTTGGAGAACATCCCGGTTCTGACCGGGACCAGCCGGCCGCCCGGCAGTTGGACCGCGTAGCCGCCCTCGCTGAGCGCCAGCAGCGCGCCGACAGGCACGGCCAGCACACCCTTGCGGGTCTCGGAGGTGAACCGCACGTCCACCGGCGCGGAGTTCAACCGACGCACCGCGGCCGTGTCGCCCACCGTGATGCTCACGGTCAACTCGGTCTGACCGGGGCCGCCGACACCGCCGTCCCCGGCCCCGCCCTCGCTGAGCTGGACGCTGGTGCTGATGGAGGCGATCGTGCCCTCGGCGGTGGAACTGTCGGGGAGAGCCACCGTCACCGAGTCGCCCCGCTTCATCGAACCCGCGTCGTCCGGTGCCACCGCGACCGACACCGACTTGGCGGTCGACGTCACCGTCATCAAGGTCCCGTCGGCCGGGTCGGCGAGCTGAGCCTGCACCCCGTCCACCCGTACGGCACCGGGCAGCACCGCCAGGTCGCCGACGCCCAGCACACCGGTGGACGGCAGACCGGCCGCCGTCTGCCACCGCTTGACGGCGGCGATGAGGTCGCTGGTCAGCACCTTGTCGCCGCGCTTGACCTGGACGGCCGCCGGGGTCGTGGGCGCGCTGCCACCCGCCGAGGCGCCCGGCCGCCCGGTCGCCGTACCCGTACCGTCCGAAGCACCGCTCGAAGCGCCGCCCGCACCGCCTGCCGCACCCGCGGCGCCCGTACCGCCGTCCTGCGCGACCGCGTGCTGGGTGACCCACGTGCCGACCGAGGGCTGTGCGCCGATGTCGTAACCGAGCGCGCCGAGATTGTCGGCCACCGTCTTCACGTCCGGCCCGGTGGTGCCCCTGGCCGACAGCGTCCGGTAGAGCGGGGTACCGCCGTAGAAGACGGAGACCGGCACGTTGTCCACCCGGTACAGCGGCTCGCCGCGCCGGACCGTGACCCCGGTCGTCGGCAGCCAGGTGACCAGACCGGGCTTGCCGCCCTTCACCGCCCTCGGGCGGCCGTAGCCGAGCGTCCCCTTCAGCGTCTGGGAGTTCGACAGGTCGGTCCTGACCACGGCGGCGGTCGCGACCCGCGACCCGCTGTCCACCGGGGTGCCGGTTTTCCCGGCGCGGCCCTGCCACGCGATGGCACCCAGCGCGCCCGTCGCTACCGCTCCCAGGGCGACCGCCCTGAGGATCGTCCGCCGTCGGCTGAGCGACGGTCCGCCCCCGGCGGTGTCTCCCGCCCGCCGTCGGCGCGAGGAACGGGCGGGCCCGGTGTCGTCACTTGTCACCGAACGCCTCCACCTGACAGGTGTTCTGGACCTGCTCGAAGCCGGGAACGCTCATGCTGGCTCCGTCGACCAGGCCCCAACCCTCCTGCGTGACCACGCTTTTGATGCCGTGTTTGTTCATGCATTGCACCATGGCGCGGGTGTCGTCCATGAAATGCGGATTCTTCGCCGGGTCAAATTCCGGCGGGTCGAGCGGCTGCTTTCCCTGGCATTTCACGATCCAGGGGGAATCCGGCTTGTTCAGCGTCTTGTCTTTCGGCGCCCCGTTCTCCGTCATGCACGCGAGCCAGGCGTCGTACATGCGGTTGATCTCGTTCTGGGTGCTGTCCAGCCGGATCTGCGGGCGGCCCGCGTCGGGGTTGGCGCTCTTTCCCGCCGAGGAGCCACCGCTGCCGCCGTTCGCCGACGGGCTGCCGATCGAGGCGACATCGCTCTTGCCGCCGGTGTCACTGCCGCCGCCTCCGCCTCCGCCGCCTCCGCCCCCGCATCCGGTGAGGACGGCCAGCGAGGCCGCGCCGAGACAGGCGATGAGGGCGGCTCGGGGAGTACGGGTGTGGAACGGCCGGGAAGCGTGCGACGATCCGCGACCGGGTTCCGACCACGCCCGGCTGAAGTAGTTCGACATGGCGCAGACCATGGCCCGCAGATATGACGATCCTGTCAGGACGCAGTCAGAAAGTCGTCTGACCTCGAATCGCCGATCTAGTGTCACTGTCATGAAAGCCCGGATCCTCGTGGCCGAGGACGACCCAAAACAGGCGGAGGTGATCCGCCGCTATCTGGAGCGCGAGGGCCACACCGCCCGACTCGTCCACGACGGGCGGGCCGCGCTCGACGAGGTGCGTCGTCACCCGCCCGACCTGCTGGTCCTCGACGTGATGATGCCCGTCGTCGACGGCCTCGACGTCTGTCGCATCCTGCGGCGCGAGAGCGATGTGCCGGTGCTGATGCTGACCGCCCGCAGCACCGAGGACGACCTGCTGCTCGGCCTGGACCTCGGCGCCGACGACTACCTGACCAAGCCGTACAGCCCCCGCGAGCTGATGGCCAGGATCAGGACGCTGCTGCGGCGGACCCGCGCGGCCACCGCGGCGGCGGAGGACCCGGTGCTGCGGATCGGCGCGCTCGCCCTCGACCCCGTCCGCCGCACGGTGGAGATCGACGGCCGACGGGTGGCCTGCACGCCGGGCGAGTTCGACGTCCTCGCCACCATGGCCGCCGAGCCGGAACGGGTCTTCACCCGGCGCCAGCTCCTGGTCAGCACACGCGGCGACAACCGCTACATCACCGAGCGCACCATCGACGTGCACGTCCTGAACCTGCGCAAGAAGATCGAGCCGGTTCCCCGCGACCCGGTCTATCTGCGGACGGTGTTCGGCGTCGGTTACTGCCTCACGGACGGCACCCGTGCGCGCTGACGCCGGGGGCGGCGGCCGAGTGCCGCTGCACCGGAGCCTGCTGGTCCGGCTGCTGGCCGCGTCGATCACCATCGCGGTGTGCTCGGTCGCCGCCACCGCGTGGCTCGCCGCGCGCACCGCCACCAGCGCCATCGAACAGGAGCAGGGACAAGTCCTCGCGGGCGACGCCCGGATCTACAACACGCTCATCGGGTACGCCGCCGCTCACACCGACTGGTCGGCGGTCCGGCCGACCCTGGACCGGCTGGCAGAGCAGGACAAGCGGCACATCACCCTGACCACCCAGGACCGTCGGCCCATCGCCGCGTCCGGGTCCGTATCGGCAGCCGTCTCCGGCGCCACGCTCCCCGCCCGTGCCTCGGCGCTGGTCGACCCGCTGCGCGCCGACCCGACGCTGGTGCCCGGCGTCACGGCGGACGGTATCGACCCGCGAGCGGTCGGCCCGTACCGGCTGCCGGAAGCCGAGCGCGCGGAACTCCTCGGCCGCGTGGCGACGCTGCAAGCGTGCCTGCGCAACATCATAGGCGCCCCGGCCCCAGTGGCCGAGACGTCGAGCGGCCGGCCCTCCCTCGTCATAGGCGGCAGCAACTCGTCCCGGGAGAAGACCGGTGCGTCGTGCGGGCTGTACGTGCTCGACATCCCCACCCGCACCGAGAGCCGCGCGCTCGATCAGCTCAACGCCCTGGTCGGCGACTGCCTCAAGCGCCAGCACCTGGCCCCGGTGACGGTCGATCTCAGCTTCGCACCCGGCGCGAGCGGCCAGAAGGCTGTACAGCGCTGCGTCGACACCGCCCGGCGCGAGCAACTCGCCCCGCACGTCGCCGCTCCCGCGCTGCTGTTCGTCACCGCCCAGAGCGGTTCGGCCACACCCGGCTTCCGCCTCTCCCCGGCCAACACGGTCCGGGTCGCGGGCGTCGCCGCCCTCGTACTCCTGCTCACCGTGGCCGTCACCGTCACCGTCGGCACCCGGCTGGTGCGACCGCTGCGGGCGCTGACCGCCGCCGCCCGCGGCCCGGCGCAGCAGCGCTCGCGGGTACCGGTGACCACCAACGACGAGATCGGACGTCTCGCCGCCGCGTTCAACGACCTCTCCGAACGGCGCGAACGCGTCGAGGACCAGCGCAAGGCCATGGTCAGCGACGTCGCCCACGAACTGCGCACCCCGCTCAGTACGATCCGCGGCTGGCTCGAAGCGGCGCAGGACGGACTGGCCGACTCCGACGAGGCGTTCATCGACTCGCTGCTGGAGGAAGCCCTGCTGCTCCAGCACATCGTCGACGACCTCCAGCATCTCGCGCAGGCCGACGCGGGCCGGTTCAGACTGCACCCCGAACTCCTGCGCCCGCGTGACCTCCTCGATCAGTCGGCCGCCGCCCACCGGGGTCTCGCCGAAGCCGCCCGGGTCACCCTCACCGCCCGCACCGAAGGCGACCCCATGCTCCGCGCCGACCCTCTGCGCCTGCGCCAGGTGATCGGCAACCTCCTGTCGAACGCCATCCGGCACACCCCTCCCGGCGGCAGCGTCACGCTGCGCTGCCGCCGCGAGGGCGACCGGGTCGTGATCGAGGTCGCCGACACCGGCACCGGTATCGACGCCGCCGACCTTCCCCACGTCTTCGACCGCTTCTGGCGCGCCGACAAGTCCCGCAGCCGCAGGACCGGCGGCAGCGGCCTGGGCCTGGCCATCGTCCGGCACCTCACCGAAGCCCACGGCGGTACGGTCTCAGCCAGCAGCGTCCCCGGCCAGGGCACGGTCTTCGCCGTGACCCTGCCCCGGTAGCGGCACGCTCGTCTCCCGCAGTCCGTCGAGGAGTCCCGCGAGCGCGTCCAGGTCACGGGCGACCCACGACGACACCGACATCACGGCGAGGTTGTCGACCAGCGAGGTCACCGCCACGACCGGCACACCGGCCGAGAACGCGGCCTGCATCTCCATGGCGGTGCCCATGCTGAGCGTGCGGCCCGGCAGGAAGGCGACGCACAGGTCGCACTTCGCCGCCTCCCGGGTCATCTCGTTGAACGTGGCGCGCAGCGCGGCCAGTTCGGCGGGCAGCGACCCGAGGTCGAGCACCGGGGGAACGTCGCCGATCAGCTCGCCGATCACCGACATCGTCGTCGGGTCGGCGAGCTGACGGGTGACCCCGGCGCTCGGGTCGAAGCACTCCGCCTCGGGGAAACGCGCCCGCACCAGAACCGCGATCTGCTCGCGATAGCCCTGGTCGTCGATCCGCAGACCGGCGTTGGCCCCCTGGATCGTGCCGGCGATGAAAACGCGCCGAAGTTCCATGCGCTCCCGATTCGTCATGCGTCCTGCAAGGAGTAGCCCGGCAGGTCCGTCCGGTGATCGGCGATCTTCTGATAGACCTGCGCGGCCGACACCAGATGCTCCTCGATGTCCGCGCGCCCCAGGTCCGTACTGCGCTCCAGGTCCGCCCAGACCGCCGAGGCGGGTACGCCGTCGCCGTTGCGGCACGCCACGCCCTGGCCGGACCGCAGCCAGATGTCGGCGGCCGAGAACTCGCGGTCGGCGAAGCCCTTCAACGGGATGATCGCCTCGGCGGTCACCTCCGCCCCGGCCACCAGCGCCCGGATCGACACGCTGTTCTGCTCGGGGTGGGTGAGCAGCCCCAGCATGTCGGACGAGAAGTCGGCGTACACGAACTCGTTCTCCGAGCGCAGCGTGAAGTGCCTGCTCAGGACGTACGTGTCCTTCTCCACGCTGTACTTGGAGTAGCTCAGCCGAATCCGGTAGCCGTGGTCGGAGGACCGGTACACCGCCGCGAGCCGGCCGGGGCGCCGCCCGCCCCGGGCGTCCAGCCGGACCGGCGCGGCATCGACCTCGACCGACGAGTGCCCGGCCGCGACCTCCTGCGCGGGGAAGCGGATCGGCGTCAGGTGCAGGAGGTACGGGTCGAGCACCACGACGTCGCCGCCGGTCTCGAAGACCGCCGCTATGTGCCGGAGATCCTGGAGGATGTTGGCCTCGGGCGCGCCGAGCGCCGTCGCGCGCTCCGCCACGTAGAGCGTCTGGTAGATGCACGCCAGCCCGTGCCGCGGGTCGGGCGCGCTCTTGTGGTACCAGTGCAGGTATTCCGTCCCGCTGTTGTACGGGACGGTCCGCAGCACCGACTCCAGGGCGGTGCCGTACGGATCGCGCGTCGCTGTCACGTGAATCGCTCCTCCAGTACGGTGTCGTCGGCGCTTTCCCCGAACACCATCGAGCGCAGTTCCTTACGGCGCACCTTCCACGTGGACGTCCGCGGAAGGCGGTCCCAGGGGATGAACACCGGATCCGCGAGCGGCGCCAGACCGCGCGTCACCTCGGCCCACTCCTCGGCGGTGAGGTCCGGTCCGTCGAGGCTGACGACGGGGACGGGACTCTGGTCGCCGCGGGTCAGGACGATCACCTCGACGGCGTTGTCGATCCGGTCCAGCAGTTCGCTCTCCAGCCCCGTGGCGCTCCCGCCCGGAATGGCGTCCACCGCGCGGTCCACGAAGTGGATCCGGCCGAGGGCGTCCCGGTGGCCGACGTCACCGGTGTTCCACCAGGAGCCCTTCCACTTCTCCGCGTAGCGGTCGGTCTCGCCGACGTAGTCGACGCAGATCGACTTGGCCTTCGCGAACAGCACGCCGACCTCGCCGCGCTTGACCGGCTCGCCGGTCTCGGGGTCCGCGGCCTTGACGCTCACCAGCCCCGGCCAGGGGTTGCCCATCATGTTCATGTTCCCCCCGGCGGCCGCACGGCGGTTGATCTGGCCGCGGGTGTAGCCGAAGCCGGCCATCGGGCCGACCTCGCTCTGGCCCCAACTGTGCCCCCACAGCACGAACCTGCGCTCGGAGGCGTTCACGAACGGCCGGGCGATGGAGGGGTGCATCAGGTCGAAGGTGTTCATGTAGTACCGGACCCGCGCGAACAGCTCCGGCCTGCGCCGTACCAGCGGCACCCAGCGCTGGAAGACGTTCGGGGTGGCCTCGATCGTCGTCGGCCGGGCCCGGTCGAGCACCCGCTCGACGTCGTCGGCCTCGTGGCTGCTGGCGATGACCAGCGCCTTCGGCGCCCACCGGAGCTGCGCCATGGCCCAGGCGTAGGCCCGCGAGTGCGCGAACGATATGGAGCTGAGCGCGATGTCCTTCTGGCCGTTGACGGCGAGCGGCATCGGCAGGAGCTCCAGCCGGGTGCCGGCCCGGCAGGAGTCTGCGGTGTGCGCGACGAGCTTCGGCGTGTTCGTGGTGCCCGAGGTGTGCGTGATCATCATCGGCTCGCTGTCGGCCCGCGGATCGAGAGCCGGGACGGCGCTGCCCCGCAGCCCGTCGATCGTGAGCAGACCGGCTCCCGCGTCGGCGCCGTCGATCAGCACGGTGGTGCCGAACGACCGCAGGTCCACCCCGGCGCGATCGGCCGCCTCCAGTACGTACGAGGCGATCACGGTGACCGAGGGGTCGAGCCGCTTGAGCATCACCGCCAGGTGCTCCGGGTAGTTGGCCCCCGAGATCGTCGCCGCGGTGGCGCCGATCCGCGCCGCGGCGGCGGCCAGCAGAATCATGTCGAAGTGATTGCGCTTGACGACCGCGATCCGGTCGCCCTTGCGCGCGCCGGCCTCGTACAGCCAGGCCGACGCCTCCCGCACCAGTTCGGCCAGCGCGGCGGCGTCGTAGTCCGCGCCGCCCTCGGGGGCGATGTCGAACGGCCGGTCCAGGATCAGCTCGGTGGTGCGTGACTGCTCGACGTGCCAGTCGAACAGCAGACCCAGGTTCTTCGGCGGCTTCTTCACCGGACGCCTCCTCAGACCGCGAACGAGACGATGAAGGCGGCGACGGCGATGGCCAGGAACCCGAGGCAGTTGACCCAGAACTCCTGCTTCAGGAAACGCGCCCGGATGTGCGCGAACGACGCGCACAGGAAGTAGACGATCACGCCGACGTTCGCGGCGAAGCCGATGCCGTCGTGCTTGATGCCCACCAACAGGCCCACGATGGCGAGGGTCTTGACGACGATCAGCACCCACCACCAGTCCCGCGGCAGGTTGACGCCGTCGAGGCAGACCTGGATGAACTTCGGCGGGCGCAGGGACATCAGGACATCGGAGGCCAGCAGTACCGCGAGCACGATCTGCGGCCACGACGGGCTGGGGCTGAGGTGCATTCTCGTTTTCCTTTGGATTCGGTCGGCAACTGCTGGTGCGGGGGGCGGGGGGGCAGGCGTGGTGGATTCGGTCGGTCGTGGCTTCGGGCGGGCGACCGCCGGGTACGCGGCGGCCGGTCTACGCGTCAGGCCGGTTCCGACCGCGGCCCGAGTGCGTCGAGCAGGTACGCCACGAGCGCGTCGACGGTCCTGTGGTCCCAGGCCACCGTGGGCTCGACGACCAGGTCGAACTCGTCCTCGATGTCACCGCAGAGGCTGAGCGCCGCCACGGAGTCGAGGCCGTAGTCGGTCAGCGGCGCGGTCGGATCGATCTCGTCGGCGGACAGCCGGGTGTAGGCGGCGACGTGGCCGACCAGCCACCCGGCCAGCGACTCGGCCGTGTGCGGCCGCGGTGTGCTGTCGGGGCGGGGCGCCGAACTGCCGGTAGTCGTGTCGGTCACGGGTTCCTCCAGATCCGAGCAGGGGTTCTTGGTACGGGGCGGCGGGCGCCGTCAACCGGCCAGGGCGGTGTCGTAGAGATCGAAACCGCGGCGCTCGGTGTGGCGGCGCAGCAACTCCTCCCACACCCGCCCGGCGCAGTCGGGTGGCAGCTCGGCGGGACGGCGGCCGAGTCGCCGCACGAGCCGGTCGAGGGACGGGGCGGCCCAGGCCGGGTCGGCGAGGAAGGGATCCCCGCCCCGCTCCCGCGCCCGGCGCCACACGCCGAGCACCGCGGCGCCCGCCAGCACCACCGCGTAGCGGTCCGACAGGGCGAAACTCGCGGGGGAGGCCAGCGCGGTGCGGTCCAGCGGCGCGAGCGCGAGGCTCTCCGCCTGGATCAGGCGCAGTTCGTCGGTGAGGTGCAGCGCCAGCGCGCGCACGGCCGCCTCATGCGGGGTGCCGTCCGGCGCCGTGTCCGCGGCGGCGACCAGCGACGCGCTCAGGCCGTCCCGGTCGCCGGTCAGGGCGAGCCGGTCGAACGGAATCCCCGGCAGGTCGGCGCGCGGGTCGAACAGCGTGTCGGGGGCCGGTTCCGTCCTGAACCAGGAGCGCCGGGCCAGCCGCGGCAACTGCGGGATGATCGTCGCCTGGCACGCCGCCGCGCCCGCGTGGCCCAGGCTGAGCACCGGCAGGTCCCTCAGGTGCTTCTGGAAGACGCCGAACTCCCCGTCGCGCAGGTAGAACCGGGCGCCCAGCACGACCGAGAGATCGTGGACGGCCTCGCCCAGCAGCGTCGGCACCAGGTACTTCACCGCCGAGGCGTAGACGCTCGCCTCGTCCGGCAGCAGGTGCACGGCGCGGGTCCCGACCAGGCAGAGGCAGTCGCTGATGAGCAGATCGAGGAACGCGCCGCCGAGCGTGGCCCGCGCCTGCGGTATCCCGGCCACCGTCCCCTTGTAGAGGCGCCGTCCCCGCGTGAAGGACACCACCGTGCGCAGCGCCGTGTCCGCGGCGCCCAGCGCCATTCCCGGCAGCGCGCTGCGGGTGAGCTGGAAGGAGCGCAGGGCCACGTCGGCGCCGTGCCCCAACTGCCCGACGAGCGCGTGCTCCGGGACCGGTGCCCGGTCGAAGTCCAGGCCGGACAGCAGGCAGCCGCGTACGCCGACGGTGCCGTAGCGGGGCAGTACGGTCAGCCGCTCGCGCGCCACCTCGGCGCGCTCGACCATCAGCACCGAGTGGCTGCGCGGCCCCGGCGCAGGGTCGGTGCGGCTGAACAGCAGCCACGCCTGGGCCCGTTCGGCGTTGTTGACGACCTGCTTGGCGCCGTGCAGCAGGAACGAGCCGTCGGGCCGCACCCGCGCCTCGAACTCGTTGCGCAGGAAGTCGTTGCCGTGCGCGAGTTCGTGGTACGCCACGGAGACCCGGCCGCCGCCCAGCAGGATCTCCGCCAGCCGGGTCCGCTGCCGTTCGTCGCCCGCGGTCCACACGTTGACCGCGGCCATGAACGACGTGACGCCGTAGCCGAGTCCGAGTGCCACGTCCCGCCGGAACACCTCGCGCAGCACCCGCGCCAGCGAGTCGATCCGCTCCAGCCGGCCGCCGAGCGCCGTGGGCACGAACTCGGCGTTGAGGCCGAACGCGTCCAGCAGCTTCTCGCCGTCCGCCGACAGTTCCCCGGCCTCGTCGGCCTCCAACAGCCGTGCGTCGCCGACCGGGTTGGCCGGGTCAGCGGGATCGCCGAAGGCGGCGCTGAGTTCGGCGACCCGGGCCGCCACGCGCGCTTCCTGACCGTCCGTCATGACGCGCTCCCCACTGCCGCCGCGGAGGGGGGTGCCGGTGTCGGCGCGTGGCCGGTCGCGGCGGTCCGGCCGGCCTTCCGTACGGTGCCGTCCGGGCGCAGCGACAACGGCAGCAGCGAGATCAGCCGTCCCTCCGCGTGCAGGGCGCCCGCCGCGTCGAGCACGTCGTCCAGCGCCTCGGGGTCCGCCGCGTCGGGCACGTCCAGCGCGGTCAGCAGCCGTGCGAGGGCGGCCCGCAGCCACAGGGCGTCCCGCCACAGGTGACCCGTCGCGCCCGCCTCCGCCTCGACGTGGCTGTGCGTCCACAGGCCGACGCAGGCCGCTCCGGCGAAGCACAGCGCGAAGCGGCGGGCGGCCTCGAAGGCGGCCGGCGGCGTCGCGGCCTGCGCGTCCTGGAGCCCGGCCATCTCCGCGTGCACCTCGTCCACCACGGTCAACAGCCGCCGTGCGGCGCGCAGGGCGGGCTCGACCGCGCGATCGCGCGCGGCGAGGCCGCGCAACTCCTCGACGCAGTCGGGCAGCGCGGCCAGGACACCGCTGCCGTGGCGGGCGATCAGCGAGAGCCGGTCGACGGCGACGGCGGGCAGCGGCGCGGACAGGCGGAACGCGGTGACCGCTCCGGGCACGTCCCCGGTGCCGCGCTCGTGGGCCCGGACCAGCGAACGGAACTGGCTGATCAGCGAGTTGAGGTTGACCAGGGTGTTGCCGTCGAAGAGGCCGACGATCCGGTGGTCCCTGTCCACCTTCTGGAACCGGCCGCCCGCGTACACGTCCTTGAGGAAGGCGCGGGCGCCGAGCAGCCGGGTCAGCGCGGTGACGACCGCCTCGGTACGGGTCGGCACCAGGTACTTGGTGACCGCGGAGACGACCGAGAGCTCCGCCGGGAGGGTCTGCACCGCGCGGGCCACGACCAGCGTCAGCGCCTCGTCGGCCAGCACGTCGGCCGCGCTCTCCGCCAGGGTCCTGCGCGCCTGCGGCAGTTCGATCAACGACCGGCCGTACAGGCGGCGTTCGGCCGCGAAGTCGAGGCCGAGCGCGAGCGCGTGGTCGGCGGCGCCCAGGGAGAGCGCCGCGCACATGGTGCGCGTCAACTGAAGCGCCTTGAGCACCGTCTCCAGGCCGCCCCCCACCTCACCGACCACGGCGTCGGCGGGGACCCGGGCCCGGTCGAAGGCGATTCCGGAGATGTCCGCGCCGCGGATGCCGTGCGTACGCACCTTGTCCAGGTGGCGGTAGGCGCCGGCGGGCAAGGCGCGCTTGTCCACCAGCAGGACGGAGTAGCCACGGGGGCCGCCCGCCGGATCGGTACGGCAGAGCACGGACAGCAGCGCGCCGCGCGTGGCGTTGTTGATCAGCCACTTCTCGCCGCTGAGCAGATAGCCGGTGGCTGGCGTCCCGGCGGATCCCGTACCGATGGCCGGTGTCCCGGCGGACGGCTCCGCGACGACCTCGCCCGCCAGCAGGTCACTGCCGTGGGCGCGCTCGGTCAGCGCGAGTGCGACCGGCAGCCGGGAGGCGATGGCCGCACCGAGCCGACGGGACTGCTCCGCCGAGCCGTTCACCCAGACGCACACCGCGCCCAGATACGTCTTGCCGTGCGCGATGGCCACCGTCAGGTCGCGGCGCGCCACCGTGCGCATGAGCTGCACCAACTGCTCGTAGTCCGTCAGTCGGCCGCCATGGACGGCGGGGACGTAGAACTCGTGCAGGCCGAGCCCGTCCAGCAGGTCGCAGAGCGCGCCGGGGAACTCCTCGCGCTCGTCCAGTTCCAGGCTGCGGGCGTGGCTGAAGAGCGTGCCCGGCTCCGTCGGATCGCCGAGATGCCATTCCAGCCGCTCGGCGAGGCGGTGAGGTGTGTGGTCCACGGCTCAGCCCGCCGAAGTGACCAGCGGCCCGGCCACGAGGTTGGCCACCTGTCTGTCGAGGTCCTGGTGGACCGCGCCCAGCCGGTCCTCCAGCAGCAGCGACCGCATCAACGTGCGCTGGATCTTGCCGCTGGTGGTCTTGCGCACCGTGGCCGGGCGGACCAGCAGCACACTGCAACTGGCCTGGAATTCGCGGCGGACGCGGGCGCGCACCTCGGCGCACAGCTCCGCCGGGTCCTGCGCGGCGCCGCGGCGGAACTCCTGTACCAGCACCAGGTGTTCCTCACCGTCGTCCACCGAGAAGGCCGCTCCGGCGCCGCCGCGGAAGGCCGGGTGCAGGGACTGCACCTCGCGCTCGACGTCGTGCGGGTAGATGTTCCGCCCGTTGATCAGGATCATTTCCTTCAGGCGGCCGGTCACGTAGAGCTGGCCCGCGTCCATTACGCCCAGGTCGCCGGTACGCAGCCAGCCCGGGTCGGTGCCCGCCGCCGACACGATCGCGGCGTCGAAGATCTCGGCGTTGGTGTCGGGACGCTTCCAGTACCCCGACGAGACGCTGGCGCCCTTGACCCAGATCTCGCCGACGCCGCCTTCTGGTCGCTCGGAGCGCTCGTCCGGATCGACGATCTTCACGCTGAAGTCGGCCGGGTCGACCACGCCGCTGCCGACCAGGTCGCGGGTGCCGCCGCCTCGCGGGGCTTCGCGCAGCCGCCCCTGCTCCAGGGCCGCCGCGTCCACGGTACGGAAGACGGGGTTCTGGTCCGCCCGTACGCCGGAGATCAGCAGTGTGGTCTCGGCCATGCCGTAGCAGGGGCTGACGGACTCGGGCCGGAAGCCCGCGGGCGCGAAGCGCTCGGCGAACGCGCGCACCGTCTCCGCCCTGATCGGCTCGGCTCCGTTGGAGGCGTGCCGCCACTTGCTCAGGTCCAAGGTGGCCAACTGCTCGTCGGTGACCCGGCGCAGGCACAGGTCGTAGCCGAAGTTGGGGCTGCCGCTCACGGCGACGCCGTACTCGCTGATCATCTGCAACCAGCGCACCGGCCGCATGAGGAAGGAGACCGGGGACATCAGCGCGGTCGAGCCGCCGACGTACAGCGAGTGGAGTATGTGCCCGATCAGACCCATGTCGTGATACGCGGGCAGCCAGCACCCCATGCGGCTGTCCTGGTCGGTGCCGAGGACGTGCTGGATGGCGAGTTGATTGGCCATCAGATTCCCGTGGGAGACCATCACGCCCTTGGGCTCGCTGGTGGAGCCGGAGGTGTACTGGAGGAACGCCAGGGAATCGGCGGTGAGTTGAGGCCGGCTCCACGCCCGCGCGTCGCCCCGGGCGGGGTCGTCACTGGCCAGGACGGCGACGCCGGTCACGCCCGACTCGCGCAGCCAGGCGCTGACTGCGGGTTCGTTGGCGGAGTCGGTGAGCACCGCGCGGACCTCGGCGTCGCGCAGAATTCCCGTGAGCCGGGTGGCCTGGTTGTTCTGGTCACCGGGCAGCGGCGCGGGGACCGCGACCGAGCCCGCGTAGAGGCAGCCGACGAAGGCCGCGACGAAGTCCAGGCCCGAGGGGTAGAGCAGGAGCACTTGTCCGGCGACGGCGCCGTGTTCCTGTAACCAGGAGGCGATCCGCTTGGCCTCGGCGTCCAGCGCCGCGTAGGTCAGCCGTTGTGCGACAGCGCCCGGCGTGCTGCCGGGCAGAAAGAAGTACGCGTCCTTGTCCGGCAGTTCAGCGGCATGACGCAGCACAAGCTCGGTGAAATGATTCGGCCTTCGCAAGATCGCCCCCGATCTCAATCTCGCCCACGGCTGAACCTCCAGCCGGCAGCGACCAATAGACGTTGTCGCGATCGGACGGCGCACCCCGGTATTCGGGCGCGGTCGATCGCCGCAACGACACTAAGAAGTTATTGCGAATTCACATCGCTCGGCCCGTGGATCCCCGGGAAGCACTGCGCCGAGCTCTGATTCCTACCCCGTGTCATCAGTCAGATCCGTCGTTGAAGACCGACCTATGGCTGACTGGCGGTCGTGACAGTACCAGACGCCCGAGGCGCGCGCGCCCGTAACGACCAAGCTCCGAAAGGGACTTCGTCCTTAATGTGAGGTTACCTGCGGGGGAGCCGGGAGCCGGGAGCCGGGAGTCGGCGGCCGGGCGGGACATTCGAAGCCCGGCCCCCGTAAAACCGGTCGAACGCGTGGTCGGCGCGCTGTTACGGTCTGTGGGTGGCGAAACTCAACCAGATCATCGCAGTCGAGAAGGGCGTCAAGTCCAAGGCGCAGCAGGAACTGACGGCCGCTCATCACGACGTGCAGAAGCCCTCGTTGCTTTCCGGGATCTCGCGGAGCTATCAGCCGAAGGACGAGGAGGGCGAGCAATTGCCGCCCGAGTCCACTCGGGTGCAGGTCAAGGCCGAGAATGTGCTGCGGGACACCGCCGCGGTGCTCACCCGGCTCTTCGACGTGACCGCCACCAAGGACTGGGCCAACTGCGAGGCGCGCGCCGATGTCACGGTCGACGGCCGCACCGTCGTCAGCGATGTGCCCGTGTCGTATCTGCTCTTCCTGGAGAAGCAGCTCACCGACCTCAACACCTTCGTGCGCAAGCTGCCGGTGCTGGACGCGGCCGAGGGCTGGAATCTGGACGCCTCCACGGACGCCTGGAAGACCGAGCCGGTACGGACGATCCGCACCAAGAAGGTCCCGCGCAACCATGTGAAGGCCGAGGCCACCGAGAAGCACCCGGCCCAGGTCGAGGTGTACTACGAGGACGTGGCGGTCGGTTACTGGACCACGGTGAAGTTCTCCGGCGCGCTCCCCGCCCGCCGGGTGAACGAACTGCTGGACCGGGTCGAGAAGTTGCAGCAGGCGGTGAAGTTCGCCCGCGAGGAGGCCAACGGCACGGAGGTCACCGACCGGCGCGTCGGCGAGGCCGTGTTCGGGTTCCTGTTCGCGCAGTGACCACCCTAGATCCCCTCCGCCGGAGCGCGGAGGGTGCGCCAGGAGCGCAAAGCTGAAGCTGAAGTTTGTCGTGAACGACGCGGTTCCAGTGGGGGTTCGAGTCCCTCACCCCGCACCACCCGCGGGGGTAGCCCAAATGGCAGAGGCAGACCGCGATCAATCTCAGACTCTCGCTCCAGACTCAGCAGTCGCCGCCGATCACCGGATCGATCGGCCGCGGGCAAGGTCGTCAGGTGCAGGTTCAAATCCTGTCTGGTCCTCTTTCACGGGCCGGTAGTTCAACGGTAGAACGAGTCGACATCAGATTGACCCGCGGCCTCAAGTGCGCCGGTGTGTGCACGGGGCGGCACTTCGAGGGGCCCGGGGGCTGGACATGCCTCCGGGTCCCGCTCCTTTGTCACCGCTGACGCGGCCGGTTCGCCGCCGTCTCCACGAGCACGCCGAGGCGGGCCGCCACCGCGGGCCCGACCCCCGTCCGACGCCTGACGGCCACCGGCCGACCGCTCAGTGGTGGCGTAGCGGTTAGCCTGTGAGCACCATGATCCGATTCACGACGCCCTGGGGTGACCTCGACCTCACTCGCTTCCCGCAGGACCCGCGCGACCAACTGCGGGCCTGGGACGCCGCCGACGCGTACGCGCTACGGCATCTCGCGGACACCCGAGCCGATACACGGCCCGACGCCCGAGCCGATACCCGAGCCGATACGCGACCCGACGCCCGAGCCGACACTCGGGCGGAAGGCACGGCCGACGGGCGTACGGCCGTCAGGTCCGTGGACCTGTCCGGGACCGTCGTCGTGGTCGGTGACCGCTGGGGCGCGCTGACCACCGCCCTGGCCGCGCACCGCCCCACCCAGATCTCGGACTCCTTCCTCGCGCAGGAGGCGACCCGCGCGAATCTGCTGCGGAACGCGCCGGAGGAGGCCGACGGCGTCCGGCTGCTGTCCACCCGCGACACCCCGCCGGACCGTATCGACGTCCTGCTGATCAGGGTCCCCAAGAGCCTCGCGCTGCTGGAGGACCAGCTCCACCGCCTCGCGCCCGCCGTGCACGAGGGCACCGTCGTGGTCGGCACCGGCATGACCACCGAGATCCACACCTCGACGCTCAACCTCTTCGAGCGGATCCTCGGACCGACGCGTACGTCACTGGCCGAGAAGAAGGCGCGGCTCATCTTCTGCGCCCCGGCCGCGGGCCGGGCCCGTACCGCCAGCCCGTGGCCGATCGGTTACGCGCTGCCGGACGGCATCGGCGCGGTCTCCGGCCGTACGGTCACCAACCACGCGGGTATCTTCTGCGCGGAGCGGCTCGACATCGGCACCCGCTTCCTGCTCCAGCACCTCCCCGTCCGGCACGGCCCGGACCGCGTGGTCGACCTCGGCTGCGGCAACGGCGTCGTCGGTACGGCCGCCGCGCTCGCCAACCCCGAGTCCGCCGTGCTGTTCGCCGACGAGTCGCACCAGGCGGTGGCCTCAGCCGAGGCCACCTTCCGCGCCAACGCCGACCCCGCGACCAAGGCGGAGTTCCTGGTCGCCGACGGCCTGACCGGCGTCCCGGCCGAGAGCGCCGACCTCGTACTCCTCAACCCGCCCTTCCACTCCCACCAGGTCACCACCGACATCACGGCCCGCCGGATGTTCACCGCCGCCCGTACCGTCCTGCGCCCCGGCGGCGAACTCTGGGTCATCGGCAACCGCCACCTCGGCTACCACCTCCGCCTGCGCCGCCTCTTCGGCACTTGCGACATCGTCGCCTCCGACCCCAAATTCGTGATCCTCCGCGCCGCCAAGTCCTGACCCCTCCGCGCTCAGAACGGCTCGAAGACCGCCCGTACGGGGCCGGTCTCTCCGTCGTAAGCCCAGGAGATCAGCCCGCCGGGCGCGGGGTGGAAGAGGCACGGGACGCGCTCGGCGTCGGCGTCGCTCACGGCGCTCTCCCGCCGCGCGGCGACCATCTCGTCCGTCCTGCGCATCCGCCCCAGCGCCGACCGCTGTCAGTCGCTGCCGCTGTCGGACCGGTTCAGACGCCGGCGCTCCCGCTGCCGCCGGCTGCGCTCGGAGCCGCGCACCAGTTCGCCGGCGGCGAGGGTCACCGACGCCACCGCGCGAACCCAGCGGGGGCCGCCGCGACTCGCCCACACCACGCACGCGCACCCGCCGACGACGACCACCAGCACGCCGATCAGCACCAGACCGATCATGTTCCCCCATCTCCGCGTCGGCCGGCCGGAGCCGGCCGGGTGACACCTCAAAGATCTCACGCCGGAGGCACTCGGGCCGACTGCTCGACGGCTCCATGGTCTGACGGCTCGATGACTCGACCCGCCCATGGCGCCCTCTGTCGTCGCCCAGGGCCGCGCCGGGACGTATGGCTCGACCAGGGGCCTCAGGCTTACGCGGATGCCGGTGGCGGCGGGCGCAGGCCCAGCCACTGCTCGGCGTCCCAAGCGTGGAACCGCTCCACCTCGGTGAACCCGAGCTTGCCCGCGAGGCGCATCGAGGCGACGTTGGCGCTCTGGGTGGCCAGGATCACCGGCTCGCCGGGCAGGACGGCGTCGAACCAGTCGAGCGCCGCCGCGCACGCCTCGGCGGCGTATCCGAAGCCCCACGCCCGTGGCAGGAACAGATAGCCGAGGTCGGCCTTCCCGCGGGCGGCCGGGCGGTGGGTCTCCGCCGCCCGCCTCAGCAGGAGCTGGCCGATCATCGCGCCGTCCAGTTCCACGACGAAGCTTCCCGGCCACTGCTCGGGCGCCTCGGGCAGCTCGCGCTCCAGCTCGGCACGCTGCCGGGGGCCGCCGAGGTAGGTATGCACCTCCGGCGACGCCAGCAGTTCGACGAACGCCGCCCGGTCACGCGCCTCGGCCCCGCGCAGTACGAGCCTCGCGGTCCTGATCGGCTCGGGCGGCCAGACGACGGGCCCCAGGTTCGACATGCGCGCAGCTTAACAACGGGGGAAGTGCCGAGCGGCGGGGTGACGGCACCTTTGCATAACACTGCGTTGAAACGTATAGTCATGCCATCGACGAGGAGGGTTCGATGGTGGTGCGGGCAGCGGTGGCCGGGGGAAGTGGGTACGCGGGCGGGGAGGTGCTGCGCCTGCTCGTGGGGCATCCCGAGGTCGAGATCGGGGCGGTGACCGGGAACTCCAACGCCGGGCAGCGGCTCGGCGCGCTTCAGCCGCACCTGCTGCCGCTGGCCGGACGGGTGCTGGAGCCGACCACGGCGGAGGTGCTGGCAGGACACGACGTGGTCTTCCTCGCGCTGCCGCACGGCCAGTCGGCCGCGGTCGCGGCGCAGCTCGGCGACGAGGTGCTGGTCGTTGACATGGGCGCCGACTTCCGACTGACCGACGCCGCAGACTGGGAGAAGTTCTACGGCAGCCCGCACGCCGGGACCTGGCCGTACGGGCTGCCTGAACTGCCGGGCGCCCGCGCCGCGTTGGAGGGGTCCAAGCGCGTCGCGGTGCCCGGCTGCTACCCGACGGCCGTCTCGCTCGCGCTGTTCCCCGCGTACGCTGCCGCGCTGGTCGAGCCGGAGGCCGTCATCACCGCCGCCTCCGGCACCTCGGGCGCGGGCAAGGCGGCCAAGCCGCATCTGCTCGGTTCCGAGGTGATGGGGTCGATGAGCCCGTACGGTGTCGGCGGCGGCCATCGCCACACGCCGGAGATGATCCAGAACCTCAGCGCGGCGGCCGGCGAGCGGGTCGGCGTGTCCTTCACGCCCACCCTCGCCCCCATGCCGCGCGGCATCCTCGCCACGTGCAGCGCCAAGGCCCGCCCCGGCGTCACCGGCCACGACCTGCGGGCCGCGTACGAGAAGACCTTCGCCGACGAGCCGTTCGTGCACCTGCTCCCCGAGGGGCAGTGGCCCGCGACCGCCGCCGTCTACGGCTCGAACGCCGTCCAGATCCAGATCGCGTACGACGAGAGCACCCACCGCCTGATCGCGATCAGCGCCATCGACAACCTGACCAAGGGCACCGCGGGCGGCGCGGTGCAGAGCATGAACATCGCCCTGGGGCTCCCCGAGGCGACAGGACTCCCCACCATCGGAGTCGCACCGTGACGAGCCGGGCCGCGCAGTGGTGGACGACGACGACGATCGGCGCGGGTTCGTGCCGAGCGGGCGGAGAAGGGAACGAGGAGAACCGGTGACCGACGCACGCGAGGCCGCCGGGCGGCAGGCAACGACGATCGGCGCGGGTTTGTGCCGAGCGGGCGGAGAAGGGAACGAGGAGGAGCAGTGAGTGTCACGGCAGCCAAGGGATTCACGGCGGCGGGGATCGCCGCGGGGATCAAGGAGAACGGCAACCCGGACCTGGCCCTCGTGGTCAACACGGGACCGCGCCGCGCCGCCGCGGGCGTCTTCACCTCCAACCGCGTGAAGGCCGCCCCCGTGCTCTGGTCGGAGCAGGTCGTCAAGGGCGGCGCGGTCGCCGCCGTGGTCCTCAACTCCGGTGGTGCCAACGCCTGTACGGGCCCGCAGGGCTTCCAGGACACGCACGCGACCGCGGAGAAGGTCGCCGAAGTGCTCGGCGCCGACGACCACGGCGCGGGCGAGATCGCGGTCGCCTCGACCGGCCTGATCGGTCTGCCGCTCCCGATGGACAAGCTGCTGCCGGGAGTCGAGAAGGCCGCGGCCGAACTGTCCGAGTACGGCGGCGAGAAGGCCGCCATCGCCATCAAGACCACCGACACCGTGCACAAGACGGCCGTCGCGGGCGGCGCGGGCTGGACCGTCGGCGGCATGGCCAAGGGCGCGGGCATGCTCGCGCCGGGCCTGGCCACCATGCTGGTCGTCCTCACCACGGACGCCGACGTGGAAGCCCCCGCCCTGGACACGGCGCTGCGCGCCGCCACCCGGCTGACCTTCGACCGGATCGACTCCGACGGCTGCATGTCGACCAACGACACCGTGCTGCTGCTGGCCTCGGGGGCGTCCGGAATCGCCCCGGAGCAGGAGGAGTTCGCGGAGGCCGTCCGCGCGGTCTGCGGCGACCTCGCCCGCCAGCTCATCGGCGACGCCGAGGGCGCCTCGAAGGACATCAGGATCGAGGTCGTCAACGCGGCCTCCGAGGACGACGCCGTCGAGGTGGGCCGCTCCATCGCCCGTAACAACCTCCTCAAGTGCGCGATCCACGGCGAGGACCCCAACTGGGGCCGTGTGCTGTCCGCGATCGGCACGACCTCGGCCGCCTTCGAGCCCGACCGGCTCAACGTCGCCATCAACGGCGTGTGGGTGTGCAGGAACGGCTCGGTCGGCGAGGACCGTGACCTGGTCGACATGCGGTTCCGCGAGGTGGCCATCACGGCGGACCTGGCGGCCGGTACGGAGTCCGCGGTGATCTGGGCGAACGACCTCACCGCCGACTACGTCCACGAGAACAGCGCGTACAGCTCATGACGGACCGTCAGGAATCCGGCGGCGGGGAGCCGGAGGGCCAGCCCACCGCGCGCAGGCACACGGCGCTGCCCAAGGCCCAGATCCTTATCGAGGCGCTGCCCTGGCTGACCCGGCACAATGGCAAGGTCGTCGTCGTCAAATTCGGCGGAAACGCCATGGTGGACGAGGAGTTGAAGGCCGCCTTCGCGCAGGACGTGGTCTTTCTGCGGCAGGCGGGCCTCAAGCCGGTCGTCGTGCACGGCGGCGGCCCGCAGATCAACGCGCAGCTCGACCGGCACGGCCTGGTCAGCGAGTTCAAGGCCGGGCTGCGGGTGACCACGCCCGAGGCGATGGACGTGGTCCGGATGGTGCTGGCGGGCCAGGTCCAGCGCGAGCTGGTCGGACTGCTCAATCAGCACGGCCCGTTGGCCGTCGGCATGACCGGCGAGGACGCTCACACGATCACCGCCACCCGCCACCGCCCGCGTATCGACGGCGAGTTGGTCGACATCGGCCGGGTCGGCGAGATCACCGCCATCGACACCGGCGCGATCGAGGCGCTGCTGGCCGACGGCCGTATCCCGGTCGTCTCCTCCATCGCGCGCTCCGCCGACGACCACCACGTCTACAACGTCAACGCCGACACGGCCGCCGCCGCCCTGGCCGCCGCGCTGGGCGCCGAGACGCTGATGGTCCTCACCGACGTCGAGGGCCTGTACGAGGACTGGCCGAACAGCGACGACGTCATCAGCCGCCTGACCGCGACGGAGCTGGAGAAACTGCTGCCCGACCTGTCCAGCGGCATGGTCCCCAAGATGCGGGGCTGCCTGTTCGCCGTGCGCAACGGCGTGAACACCGCGCGCGTCATCGACGGCCGGGTCCAGCACTCGATCCTGCTGGAGATCTTCACCGACGAGGGCATCGGCACGATGGTCGTGCCGGACGACGTCACCGACGCGGCCGGAGCGCCGGCCGCGGGCACCGTATCCGACCAGGCAGAAGGAGAAGCGCGGTGAGCGGCAACGAGGGACTGACCCAGCGCTGGCAGGGCTCGCTCATGGACAACTACGGCACCCCGCGCATCCCGCTGGTCCGCGGCGCGGGCGCCAGATTCTGGGACGCCGACGGCAGGGAGTACGTCGACTTCCTCGGCGGCATCGCGGTCAACTCCCTCGGCACCGCGCACCCCGCGGTGGTCGAGGCGGTGACCCGGCAGATCTCCTCGCTGGGCCATGTGTCCAACCTCTTCGTCGCGGAACCGCCCGTCGCGCTCGCCGAGCGGCTGCTCCAGCTCTCCGGCCGCCCCGGCCGCGTCTTCTTCGCCAACTCCGGCGCCGAGGCCAACGAAGCGGCGTTCAAGATCGGCCGGTTGACGGGGCGTCAGCACATGGTCGCCACCGACGGCGCCTTCCACGGCCGCACGATGGGCTCGCTGGCGCTGACCGGCCAGCCCAAGAAGCGCGAGGCGTTCGAGCCGCTGCCCGGCGACGTCACGCACGTGCCGTACGGCGACGCGGACGCGCTGCGTGCGGCCGTCACCACCGACACCGCGCTGGTGATCATCGAGCCGATCCAGGGCGAGAACGGTGTCGTCGTACCGCCGCCCGGCTACCTCGCCGCCGCCCGCGAGATCACCGCGGCCACCGGCACGCTGCTGGTGCTCGACGAGGTGCAGACCGGCGTCGGCAGGACCGGGCACTGGTTCGAGTGCCAGGCGCAGGGTGTCGAGCCGGACGTGGTGACCCTGGCCAAGGGGCTCGGCGGGGGCCTGCCGATCGGCGCCGCCCTCGCCTTCGGTCCGGCCGCGGACCTGATGACGCCCGGCGCCCACGGCACCACCTTCGGCGGCAACCCGGTCGCCTGCGCCGCCGCGCTCGCCGTCCTCGACACGATCGCGGCCGACGGCCTGCTCGACCACGTCAAGCGGCAGGGCGAGAAGCTGCGGCAGGGCGTCGAGGCGCTGCGACACCCGTTGGTCGATCATGTGCGCGGTTCGGGCCTGCTGCTGGGTATCGTGCTCACCGAGCCGCTCTCAGCGCAGATCCAGAAGGCGGCTCAGGATGCCGGGTTCCTGGTCAACGCCGCCGTGCCCGACACGGTACGGCTCGCACCCCCGCTGATCGTCGGCGACGACGAGACGGACGCGTTCCTCCAGGCGCTGCCCGGCGTCCTCGACCAGGTGCACCGGGCCTCCGGGGCGAGCGGAGCCGGAGAATGACGGAGTTGACACGACGATGACCGAGGCGCAGCAGCACAACGGCAGCCAGGCCGTACCGCAGACCCGTACCGCGCGGCACCGCAGGATCGTGGACATCCTCGGCCGCCAGCCGGTCAGGTCGCAGAGCCAGCTCGCCAAGCTGCTCGCCGACGACGGGCTGAGCGTCACCCAGGCGACGCTCAGCCGCGACCTCGACGAACTCGGCGCGGTCAAGATCCGCACGAACGACGGCGAACTCATCTACGCCGTCCCCTCCGAGGGCGGGTTCCGCACCCCGCAGGCCCCGCTCGGCGAGTCGGTCAAGGAAGAGCGCATGCGGCGCCTGGCCGCCGAACTCCTCATCTCCGCCGAGGCGTCCGCCAACCTCGTCGTCGTCCGCACTCCGCCCGGCGCCGCCCAGTTCCTCGCCTCCGCCATGGACCAGGCCGAGGTCTACGACATCCTCGGCACCATCGCGGGCGACGACACCGTCGTCCTGATCAGCCGCGACCCGGCCGGCGGCCAGAAACTCGCCGACCACCTGCTCCGTCTCGCCCAGGGCGAGGCGTAGCCCCGGTTTGGCCAGGGCGTAGCCCCGGTCCGACCAGTTATACCCCTTCACACCCCGTCTGACCTGCCGCGTTGACGAAGCATACGGTCGAGTGCATACTTATACCAGTCAGCGTATGCATCGTAAGGAGAGCCCCGTGACCGAGCGCGTCGTACTCGCCTACTCCGGCGGTCTGGACACGTCCGTCGCCATCGGCTGGATCGCCGAGGAGACCGGCGCCGAAGTCATCGCGGTCGCGGTGGACGTCGGCCAGGGCGGCGAGGACCTGGACGTCATCCGCAAGCGGGCGCTCGCCTGCGGGGCGGTCGAGGCCGAGGTCGCGGACGCCAAGGACGAGTTCGCCGACGAGTACTGCCTCCCGGCGATCAAGGCCAACGCCCTTTACATGGACCGGTATCCGCTGGTGTCCGCGCTGTCGCGGCCGGCCATCGTGAAGCACCTGGTGGCCGCCGCGAACAAGCACGGCGCCACCACCGTCGCGCACGGCTGCACCGGCAAGGGCAACGACCAGGTGCGGTTCGAGGCGGGCATCTCCTCGCTGGCGCCCGATCTGAAGTGCATCGCGCCGGTCCGCGACTACGCGATGACCCGCGACAAGGCCATCGCCTTCTGCGAGGAGAAGAACCTCCCGATCGCGACCACCAAGAAGTCGCCGTACTCCATCGACCAGAACGTCTTCGGGCGGGCCGTCGAGACCGGCTTCCTGGAGGACATCTGGAACGCGCCGATCGAGGACGTGTACGAGTACACGCGGAATCCGGCCGAGCAGCGCGAGGCCGACGAGGTGGTCATCACCTTCAAGCAGGGCGTTCCGGTGGCCATCGACGGCAAGCCGGTCACGGTGCTCGAAGCCGTCCAGCAGCTCAACGTGCGGGCCGGGGCCCAGGGCATCGGCCGGATCGACATCGTCGAGGACCGGCTGGTCGGCATCAAGTCCCGTGAGATCTACGAGGCACCGGGCGCCATCGCGCTGATCACCGCGCACCAGGAGCTGGAGAACGTCACCGTCGAGCGTGAACTGGCCCGGTACAAGCGGCAGGTCGAGCAGCGCTGGGGCGAACTGGTCTACGACGGCCTGTGGTTCTCCCCGCTCAAGCGGGCGCTCGACGGCTTCATCACCGAGGCCAATGAGCACGTCTCCGGCGACATCCGGATGACCATGCACGGCGGCCGGGCGGTCGTCACCGGCCGGAAGTCCGGCGAGTCGCTGTACGACTTCAACCTGGCGACGTACGACACCGGCGACACCTTCGACCAGTCGCTGTCCAAGGGCTTCATCGAGATCTTCGGCATGTCCAGCAAGATCGCCGCGAAGCGGGACCTGACGAAGTGACGGACACGAACACCGGCGGCTCCGGCGGCGGCAACGACAACCTGCGGCTGTGGGGCGGCCGGTTCGCCGACGGCCCCGCCGAGGCGCTGGCCAGGCTCTCCGCCTCGGTGCACTTCGACTTCCGGCTAGCGCCGTACGACATCGCGGGCTCCCGCGCGCACGCCCGGGTGCTGCACAAGGCGGGGCTGCTGACCGCCGACGAGCTGGACCGGATGATCGCCGGACTCGACGCGCTCGAAGCGGACGTGGCCTCCGGCGACTTCACCGGCACCATCGCCGACGAGGACGTGCACACCGCGCTGGAACGCGGCCTGCTGGAGCGGGTCGGCGCCGACCTCGGCGGCAAGCTGCGGGCCGGACGCTCGCGCAACGACCAGGTCGCCACGCTCTTCCGGATGTACCTGCGCGACCACGCGCGGACCATCGGCGGACTCGTCGCCGACCTCCAGAGCGCGCTGGTCGGCCTCGCCGAGGCGCACCCGGACACCGCGATGCCCGGCCGCACCCACCTCCAGCACGCCCAGCCCGTGCTCTTCGCGCACCACGTGCTCGCCCACGTACAGGCGCTGTCACGGGACGCGGAGCGGCTGCGGCAGTGGGACGACCGCACGGCCGTCTCGCCGTACGGGTCCGGCGCGCTCGCCGGGTCCTCGCTCGGCCTGGACCCGGAGGCCGTCGCCAAGGAACTCGGCTTCCAGCACGGCTCGGTGGGCAACTCCATCGACGGCACCGCGTCCCGCGACTTCGCCGCCGAATTCGCCTTCGTCACCGCGATGATCGGCGTCAACCTCTCCCGGATCGCCGAAGAGGTCATCTTGTGGAACACGAAGGAATTCTCCTTCGTGACCCTGCACGACGCCTTCTCCACCGGCTCGTCGATCATGCCGCAGAAGAAGAACCCCGACATCGCGGAGCTGGCGCGCGGCAAGTCCGGACGGCTCATCGGCAACCTCACCGGACTGATGGCCACGCTCAAGGCGCTGCCGCTCGCGTACAACCGCGACCTCCAGGAGGACAAGGAGCCGTTGTTCGACTCCTGCGACCAACTGGAGGTGCTGCTCCCGGCGTTCACCGGGATGATGGCCACGCTCACCGTCCACCGGGAGCGGATGGAGACACTGGCACCGGCCGGTTTCTCGCTCGCCACCGACATCGCCGAGTGGCTGGTCAAGCAGGGCGTGCCCTTCCGGGTCGCGCACGAGGTCGCGGGGGAGTGCGTCAAGGTCTGCGAGGCCGAGGGCATCGAGCTCGACCAGCTCACCGACGAGCAGTTCGCGAAGATCTCCGCGCATCTGACGCCCGAGGTACGCCATGTCCTCGACGTCCCCGGCGCGTTGGCCTCCCGCAACGGACGCGGTGGCACGGCGCCGGCCGCCGTCGCCGTACAACTCGCCGAGATCGCGGCGGATCTGACGGTGCAGCACACCTGGGCGCACGCCTGGGACGGGGCCGACGGCGACCCCGCCTAGTCGCGGTACTGGGCGGCGGGCGGCGCGAACAGGTCGCTGCCGCCCAGATCCTTGACGGACCTGGCGGTCGACGTGCCCGGCACCAGGACGCGCTGACCCGCGTCGATCCGCCGCACCAACTCGATCTCTTAGCCGTCGAGTTCACCGGTCAGCGGATTGCGGTGGCCGAAGAGATACGCATTCTGGTCGACGCCCGCGATCAGCCGTCCGCCGGCCGACGGCCGCCGGGCGCAACCGCCGCCGTCTCAGGCGGCCTTGGCCTTCGTCGCGTAGATGTCCACGTACTCCTGGCCGCCCAGCCGCATGACCTCGCTCATGACCTCGTCGGTCAGGGCGCGCAGCACATAGCGGTCCCGGTCCATGCCCTCGTAGCGGGAGAAGGTCAGCGGGGAGCCGAAGCGGATGGTGACCGGGGCGATCCGGGGCATCCCCTTGCCGCCGGGCTGCACCTTGTCGGTGCCGACCATCGCGAAGGGCACCACCGGGGCGCCGGTCATCAGGGCCAACCGGGCGATTCCGGTCCGGCCGCGGTACAGACGGCCATCGGGGGAACGGGTGCCCTCGGGGTAGATGCCGAAGATCCTGCCCTCGTCCAGCACACGGCGGCCGGTCATCAGCGCCGCGACACCGCCGTGGCCGCCGTCCCGGTCCACCGGGATCATGCCGCAGGTGGTGAAGAACCAGGCCATCAGCCGACCCTTGACGCCTTTGCCCGTCACGTACTCGTCCTTGCCGATGAAGTACACCTGCCGGTCCACCACCAGCGACAGGAACATCGAGTCGACGAAGGTGACGTGATTTCCGGCCAGGATCACCGGACCGTCACCGGGGATGCCGTCCACGCCCTCGACCACGGGGCGGTACAGGACGCGCATGAGCACTCCGAGAATCGCCTTCAGCAAGCTGCGGGACATGCGGGACAACGGATCCTCCGGTTCGGACACGCCTGGCGGGACGGACGGCGGGACGGACTGCGGCGGTGCTGCGATGTCGCGGTACGACCGTAGCCCGACCGCGGGACTGGCGGGACCGCGGGACGCCGCACCGTACACAAGGACGATACTTCCGCGCGGGGCCCCGCCGCACGCCGGGTTCACACGTCCGCTACGCAGTGTTGACACGCGTTAGGTGCGTGTTACGGCTGATGTCGACGGGGCGACAGATATTCACGGCACGATGCGCGCATGACGGATGACCAGCACAAGACCGGCCTCGGCAGGCGCGCTGTCCTGTCCGCGGCGGCACTCGGCGCGGGCGGCGCGGTACTCGGCACGGCCGGTACGGCGCAGGCCCGGGAACAGTCCGCCGCTCGGCCCCAGCACGGCGCCCCCGGCCACGGCGCCCCCGGCCACGGCGGCGCGCCCAAGCTGCCGGTCCCGACCATCGTCGGGCACCGCGGCACCGCCGGATACCGGCCCGAGCACACCTTCGGCTCCTATGAGTACGCGCTGGAGATCGGCGCGGACGTCGTCGAGCAGGATGTCGTACCCACCAGGGACGGCCACCTGGTCTGCCGCCACGAGCCGGAGATCGGCGGCACCACCGACGTCGCCGACCACCCGGAGTTCGCCGGCCGCAAGACCACCAAGACCATCGACGGCACCCCCACCACCGGCTGGTTCACCGAGGACTTCACCCTCGCCGAACTCAAGCGGCTGCGCGCCGTCGAACGGCTGCCCGCCGTCCGCCAGCGCAACACCATCTACAACGGCCGCTGGGCGATCCCCACCTTCGAGGAGGTGCTGGCCTGGGCCGACCGCGAGGGCCGCGAGCGCGGCAAGGCGGTCTGGCTGCACACCGAGACCAAGCACCCCACGTACTTCCGCGGCATCGGCCTGCCGCTGGAGGAGCGGCTGATCAAGCTGCTCAAGCAGTACGGCAGGCACCGCGCCGACGCCCCGCAGTTCCTCCAGTCCTTCGAGGCGCAGAGCCTCCAGCGGCTCGGCGCGCTCGGCGGCGCCGCGCCCAAGATCTTCCTGCTCAACGGCCTCACCTCGCGGCCCTGGGACTTCGTCGTCTCCGGCGACCAGCGGACCGTGGCCGACCTGGTCACCCCGGCCGGCCTGCGCTGGATCGCCGGATTCGCGCAGGGCATCGGCCCGACCACCGACGTGATCATCCCGCGCGACGCCTCGGGCAGGCTGCTCCGGCCCACCGCCGTGGTCAAGGACGCGCACAAGGCCGGTCTGGTGCTGCACCCCTTCACCGCGCGCAACGAGAACCAGTTCCTGCCCGCCGACTTCCAGGTCGGCACGGACCCCAACGCGTACGGCGACCCGCTGGCCGCCTTCAGGACGTGGTTCGCGACCGGCATCGACGGCCTGTTCACCGACAACGCCGACACCGCCGTACTGGCCCGCGAGGACTTCTGGAAGTCCTGAACCGCCACCGCCACTCCATGTGGTGAAAACGGCCGCGCCGGGCAACCGTCCGGCGCGGCCGTCTCGTGCCAGCGGATATGCAGATCCCCATGGACCACCCCGATCTGTCCGCGGCCCCGCACGCCGACGACCACGCTCGCCCTGACGCGGACGCTCGCCGTCACGCGGACGCCCCCGCGGACCCCTACGCGCTGCTCAGGCCGCTGCTGGCCGCCGAGGCCGCGGCCGAGGCGCTGCCCGGCGGCGGTGTCGAGGCCGCCGACCTCGAACAGGCCGTCTGGCTGCGGCTGCTGGAGCTGGGCGGCCCGCCGCCCGAG
>NZ_MECL01000030.1 GCF_014596445.1 Streptomyces sp. CBMA29
CCCTCGGCCCCCGGTGCGGGGAACACCACGTCGATCACATCCGGCGGCTCTTCGCCGCCGTTGCGGGACTCGGATGCCGCGACCGCCGTCGCCGCGCCGTCCGGCCGGTGCCGACGCTCCCCGTCCGCCGGCCGCCGCCCCGCCCTGTCGTCTTCCATGTCCATCACCGGTTTCACTCACGCCACTGCCGGATCATCCCCACCCGCAAAAACTTCCGCACCCCAGGGTGCGGTAACAAGGTGGCCCCGCCAAGGGGGCCTTGACATCCGCGGACAAGGGTGAGCCGTCGAGGAGCCGACGGGCCGAACCGGTCCCTCGGCGTCCCCTCTTGGGTATCAACAGGCGCAGTGGCACCGTGCGTGATCCACGGTTGTCGCCCGCGGCCGGGCCCGACACGGCAGAATAATCGTTTCTGCTGCGGGTCCGGCCCGGCGACCGGCGGTGCGGCGGCAGTGCTCAGTACATCGACGGCGGCGGCGGGGGCGGCGCGGGGCTCGGCTCGGGCGTCGGCGGCACCGGGTCGGGCGCCGGGCCGGGAGGCACCGGCTCGGGTCCCGGAGGTGTCGGCGTCGGATCCGGTACCGGGACCGGACCCGGGCCGGGGGTGGGGCCGGGCACCGGAGACGGGAACGGATCGGGCCCCGGCGTCGGGAAAGGCTCGGGCACGGGGTTGGTCATCGCTGCCTCCGAAGGTCCTGGCGAGGGCCTCTTCGCGGTCCTCGCCGACTGGACACGACACGTACCCGGTCATCGCGCGCCTATGCCGCACGCCCCCGCGCGCGCTCCCGTGGGAGTGAACCGCGCCGGCGCCCGCAACTGCGCGCCCACGGCGCGTTGTCTGTCCCGGGGACTGATCCATGGCGGAAGGAGCCGGTGATGGCAGAGGACTGGGAAGACCTTCGGGAACCTGGTGTGGTGCACGTCCTGATCACCGCGCGCGACGAGGCCAGCGCGTACCGCGTCTTCGATGCCCTGGTCGACCGCTTCCCCGCGGTCGGTCCGCCTGCCCCAGGCCGCTCCCGGCCCGGCCTCGTCGTCCTGGCCGTCCTCGCACCCACCGCCTGACGGCTCCCGTCTCCGGGGCCACCGCGTTCCGCGGGGCGCGGGGACGGCGGCCGAATGGCCCATCGGGTGTTTGGGGTGGCCAGGCGGCCCGAGTCCCGGGTGATCACCCGCGGGGGCGCGTATCCCCATGGGAAGGCGGCACAGGTCCCGCGCGGGCGGCGCGGAAGCGCGACCCCATGGCGGAATGTGGGACGCTGGACAATGTCCCTCATGGCGATAAATCATGCCAAAGCTATCCTGGTGGTCCGTGTGGCCCGCCTCGCGGATGTGGTCAGCTGACCGCCGCCCGACCCCGGAGCAGGTGCATGACGGCACGCAAGCGGCCCCCAGGTGGCGGCTACGACCCCCGTGTGGGGCCTTTCCCGACGGGTCTGCCGACGGCCCCGGAGATCGGCCCCGGGGAGCGGCTTGCCATGAACGGCATGGGCACCTTCGACTGGGACCTCGACCTCGGCACCTTCGACCTCGACCAGGCGGGACTCGACGTCTTCGACCTGCTCCCGGAGGAATTCGACGGCCGGATCGACTCGCTGGTCCTGCGGGTGACCCCGGAGGAGAGGTCCCGCCTCGACATCATGCTGCGCAAGGCCCTGCAAACGGGCCGCCGCAGCTACGGCGGATACTTCCAGGTCACCCGCAGGGACGGCGCCAAGCAGTGGACGCACACCCAGGGCGCCATCCTGCGCGACGACCTCGGCAACGCGTACCGCGTCCTGGGCATCGTCAGGGACGCGACCGCCGAGCTGACCCAGACCCCCGCGCCCAGCACTCCGCCGCCGCGGCACGAGCGCCGCAGCCTGCCCTCGATCGTCCGCCGTACGATCGAGGCGCTGTCCACGGCCGTCACGGTCGACGACGTCATCGCGGTACTGACCGGCGCGGGCGGCCTGGAGCGCTTCGGCGCCGACGGACTGACGCTCGGCCTGATAGAGGCGGGCAATCTCAAGGTGGTCGCCTTCAGCGGCCGGGAGATGTCCTTCTACGAGGGGCTGCGGCTGCGGCGGCTCGACGACTCGCTGCCGCTCACCCAGGCCGTCATCACGCAGCAGCCGCGATTCGCCACGGACTTCCCCGCGCTGGCCGAGAAGTTTCCGCTGCTGCGCGCGCAGATGAAGCCCGGCGCGGGCGGCGACCCCGACAGCCACTTCGCGGCGGCCTTCCTGCCGCTGGTCGCCCAGGCCCGCTCCATCGGCGGCCTCGCGCTCTTCTACCACGACCGCACCGAATTCCGGCCGGAGGACCGCGAGCTGTACATGACGCTCGCGGGCATCCTGGCCCAGTCCCTCCAGCGCGCGATCCTCTTCGACCAGGAGCGGGAGTTCGCCACCGGCCTCCAGGCCGCGATGCTGCCCCGGCACATCCCGCGCGTCGACGGCGCCGAGATCGCCGTCCGCTACCACGCGGCGCGCAGCGGGCGGGAGGTCGGCGGCGACTGGTACGACGTGGTCGCGCTGCCGCAGAACCGGGTCGGCCTGGTCGTCGGCGACGTGCAGGGCCACGACACGCACGCCGCCGCCGTGATGGGCCAGCTCAGGATCGCCCTGCGCGCGTACGCGGCCGAGGGCCACCCGCCGTCCACCGTGCTCGCCCGCGCCTCCCGCTTCCTGGCGGAACTGGACACCGAGCGCTTCGCCACCTGCGCCTACGCGCAGATCGACCTCGCCACCGGCTCCGTCTCCGCCGCCCGCGCGGGCCACCTCGGACCGCTGATCCGGCACACCGACGGCCGTACGGGCTGGCCGAATGTGCGCGGCGGGCTGCCGCTGGGCCTGGCCACCACCCTGGAACTGCACGAGTTCCCCGAGACCCGGATCGACCTGGTGCCCGGCGAGACGCTGGTGTTCTGCACTGACGGCCTGGTCGAGGAGCGCGGTCTGGACATCACCATCGGCATGGAGGCGCTGGCCGAGGCGGTGCACTTCGGCCCGCAGGCCGCCGAGGCGCTTGCCGACCACCTCGCGGAGAACCTCTGGGAGCGCTGGGGCTCAGGCGACGACGTCGCGCTGCTGATCCTGCGCCGCGCCCCCGACACCGGCACCCCGCGCGCCCCGCGGATGCACAGTTACGTCCACCAGGCCGACCCCGAGGGCCTGGCCGACGCCCGGTCCGCCCTGCGGCAGGCGCTCACCGACTGGGGTCTGGCCTACCTCGCCGACGACGTGGAACTCGCCGCGGGCGAACTCCTGGTCAATGTGCTGCTGCACACCGAGGGCGGCGCCGTCCTCACCCTTGAGGTGCTGCCGGAGCCGGTACGCCGGGTGCGGCTGTCGGTCCAGGACCGGTCGAGCGTCTGGCCGCGCCGCAGGTCGCCCGGCGAGGCGGCCACCTCGGGCCGCGGCCTGCTGATGATCGACGCGCTCGCCGCGTGCTGGGGCGTGGAGCCGCGCGGCGACGGCAAGGCCGTCTGGTGCGAATTCGACCCGGACGAGACCGGTACGGACGGCTGAGCCCCCGCTTTCGGGACCCGGCCGCCCGCGCCGCAGCCGTGTTCAGCTCACGTTCAGCGCCGTGTCGTCGATGACGAACGAGGTCTGGAGCTTGGAGCCCTCGGTCCCGGTGAACTTGACGGTGACCGTCTGTCCCGCGTACGCGCCCAGGTTGAAGGTGCGCTGCTGGAAGCCGGAGGCCGCGTTGACGTTGGAGTACGTGGCCAGGGTGCTCAGTACGGTGCCGGAGGAGTTCAGCACCTGCGCCTTGAGCGTGTCGTAGGCGGTGCTGCCGGTCTCCGCGGTGTCGATGTGCAGCCAGAAGCTCAGACTCGCGGCGCAGCCCGCCGGG
The DNA here is from genome assembly GCF_014596445.1 of Streptomyces sp. CBMA29. Classification (GTDB taxonomy): domain Bacteria; phylum Actinomycetota; class Actinomycetes; order Streptomycetales; family Streptomycetaceae; genus Actinacidiphila. Next base: position 3,844 of record NZ_MECL01000030.1, read on the forward strand.
ATGGCCACCGACTGCGCGACGGTGTCCGTGGTGGCGGTCCCGTAACCGTCGAGCCACGCCTTGTACGACCCGCTGTGCGCCGCTTGCGACGCGTTGTTGTTGATGACGCCGCTGGTCGCCGTCCACGACGAAGTGCCTGACTCGAAGCCGGGGTTGGCCAGGAGCTGGCGCGCGGTGCAGGTGCCGCCTGTCGGCGGGGTGGTCGGGGGAGTGGTGGGCGGCGTCGTGCTGCCCGATCCCGAACCCGCCAGCCAGGCCGTCGCGTTGAGCGCGAGCGCCGCGTCGGTGCCCGCCGGGTCGTCCCAGCCGTTGTAGAGCGTGTTGCCCGACTGGCCGGTGCCGTCGTCGGCGGGTGAGCTGTCACCCCAGATCGCCACCCGGCCGCTGCCGAAGGCGCTGGTGACGAAGAACGCGCCGGTGTTGCCGGACGAACCCGTCCTGTACAGCAGTCCCTTGACGTTCGGGTTGTCCGCGGGCTTGAGGGTGAAGGTGGTGCCGTCGCGCAGGATGCTGCCCGTCACGTTGCCGAAGGGGCCGTGCAGCACCGGGTTGGACGCGTCACTGATCGCCCGCGGATTGTCGGTGCTGATGTCCAGCAGGTCGACGGAGAAGCCGAACGGGTCGGTGTTGTCGACCCCGTTGCTGGTCAGCAGGTCGTTGATGACGCAGGGCGAGTCGCAACCGTCGTTGTTGCGGTCGCTGTTGTTGTGGTCGGAGATCAGGAAGAGCCCGCCGCCGTTCTGCACGAATTTCATCACGGCGGTCTTCTCGGCCGCGCTCAGCTTCACGTTCGGCTCGGGCAGCACGAAGGTGTCGAAGTTGCTGAGGTCCTGGGCGTTGGAGCTGTTGCCGTAGGTGATCGTGCGGCCGGACGGCAGCGTGTTGAGGGTGTAGCCGCCCGCCTTCTGGAGCGCGACGCCCCAGGCGGAGAAGGCGCCGGTCCAGTCCGTCTCCTTGGTGGGGTTGGCGTTCTGGCCGAGCGGGTCGGGCTGGCTCGTGCTGATGATCCAGTCGGCGTTCCCGGCCGTCTCGGCCTTGGTGTTGTCGAAGAGCACGCGGTGCGTCGTCGCCGCGGCCGGCACGACCGGGGCGCCGGGGGCGGCCTGAGCGGAGCCGCCGCTGAGACCGGCCGCGCCGAGCGCGATCGCGCCCAGTGCGGCTGCCGCGCCGATCAGGACGCGGCTGCGGGGCACACGGGATCCAAGCATCCGTCAACCTCCAGGTGGGGGGGGGCAGTGGGGGTGCGGGAGATGATTCTGCGCGCGTAGAATTTGTGACTGATGTGCCGTGCGTGACGAAGGGGTGAACGCTGCGGGTCGGCTTCGGCAGTGAAATGATGCGTCCCTGACAATAGCGCCTCGGCTGCGGACACGCGTCCGCCTCCCCGTGTGAGCCGTCATCACATACGGGGAGGCGGACGCGCTCACCGCGGCGGGCGCGGCGTCGCGGTTACTGCGACACGCGCACGTAGTCGATCAGCATGCGCTGCGGGAGGACCGTGGTGGCGTCCGGAGCTCCGGGCCAGTCACCGCCCACCGCGTTGTTGAGGATGATGTAGAACGGGTGGTCGTACACCCACGGACCCCTGGTCGCCTCCACCGTCGCCTTGTCGGCGGTGAAGAAGGCGTGGCCGTCCACCGAGAACGTCATGTGGTGGGAGTCCCAGTCCACGGCGTAGGTGTGGAAGTCCGAGGCGAAGTCGCTGCCCGCGAGGGTGTACGGGGACCCGTAACCGTTTCCGCCGTTGTAGGCGGGGGCGTGCAGCGTGGAGTAGACGGAGTCGGCGACCTTGCCGACGTGCTCCATGATGTCGATCTCACCGGAGTTGGGCCACGGCGTGCCCGTCTTGAAGTTGGACCCCAGCATCCAGAACGCGGGCCACAGACCCTGCGTGCCGCTCACCTTGATCCGCGCCTCGACGTGGCCGTAGGTGAAGTTGAAGTGGTCCGAGGTGTTGATCCGGCCCGAGGTGTACTGGTGGCCCTCGACGTTCTCCTTCCTGGCCTCGATGACGAGGTTGCCGTTGCCGTCCATCGAGGTGTTGGCGCCGTTGGTGTAGTACTCCAGCTCGCCGTTCTGGCCGCCGCCGATGTCCTGGGTCCACTTGCCGGTGTCCGGCTTGGTGCCCGCGGCGCCGTTGAACTCGTCGCTCCACACCAGGTGCGTGGGGTTGCCCGGGTCGGGCGGCAGGGCGGGCGGCGCCGTGGGGTTGCCGCCGGTGCCGTAGACGTCGAAGGTCCACAGCGAGTACCCGTAGCCGTTGCTGCGCGCGGTGCCGTACATCCGTACGTAGCGGCCGGTGCCGTCCACGTTCAGGGTCTCCTTGAAGCCCTTGCCGGTGGTGGTGGAGTAGATGCTCGTCCAGTTGGTGTTGTCCGGCGAGACCTGGATCTGGTAAGCGGTCGCGTAGGCCGGGTCCCACTGGAGGACGACCTGCGTGATGTGCGCGGTCGCGCCCAGGTCGACGCTGATCCAGCCGGGGTCGACCCAGCCGTTGGTGTCACTGGTCGCCCACCGGGTGGCCGGGTCCTCGTCGAACGCCTTGGCCGGAGTGCAGCCGACGCAGCTATTGGCGTTCTGGTAGGTCGAGGCGGAGGCCGGCTTGTTGTACGACAGCAGGACCGCGCCGCCCGGCGGTGTGGTGGGCGGGGTGGTCGGGGGAGTGGTGGGGGGAGTGGTCGGCGGGGTCGTGCTGCCGCCGCCACCGGTGAAGATCTGGAACTCCCAGAGCGAGACGCCGTATTGGGTGGCGCGCGCGGTGGTGTAGACCCGGACGTAGCGGCCGGTGCCGGTCAGGGTGATCAGCTCGGTCGCGCCGGGGCTCGTGGTGGTGGAGTAGGCGTTCGTCCAGGTCGTGCCGTTGGCGGAGACCTGGATCTGGTACGCCTTCGCGTACGCCGTCTCCCAGCTCAACTGGACACCGCAGATGTTCTGCGAACTGCCGAGGTCGACCTGGAGCCACTGCGGGTCGGCCGCCGCGCTGGACCAGCGGGTGCCCATGTTGCCGTCGACCGCGGCGGAGGCGGGAGTGCCCGCGTTCTCCGTGGACGAGGCCGTCGCGGGCTTGTTCAGCGCGGAGTTGGCCGTACCGCAGGCCGCGTTGCCCGTGCCGGTGGAGCCGTAGACCTTGAACTCCCAGAGCGAGACGCCGTATTGGGTGGCGCGCGCCGTGGTGTTGATCCGGACGTAGCGTCCGGAGCCGGTGACGTCGAGGGTTTCGGTGCCACCCGCGCCGGTGGTCGTGCTGTACACGTTCGTCCAGGTCGTGCCGTTGGCGGAGACCTGGATCTGGTACGCCTTCGCGTACGCCGTCTCCCAGTTGAGCACCACCTGGGAGAGGGTGGACGTGGCCCCGAGGTCGACCTGGAGCCACTGCGGGTCGGCCGCCGCGCTGGACCAGCGGGTGCCGAGGTCGCCGTCGACCGCGGCCGACGCCGGTGTGCCCGCGTTCTCCGTGGAGGAGGCCGTGGCCGGTTTCGCCTGCGAGAGCAGGGTGCCCGCGGCCTTGGCCGGAGTCTGCGATACCGCCAGCGCGAGCGTCGCGACGAGGGCCGCGACGAAGGCGAGGATCAGCGATCTGGGGAATCGTGTCGTGGGGGATGGACGGGTCTGTGGGGGGTTGCCGATCACGGCGTCTCCTGATTGGTCGCCGAGCGAGAGAGCGCTCTCTGAATGCTGCGATGATTACGGCGCTGTTGCTGACACGTCAAGAAAGTGAACGAGATTCGCCCCGCGAATTCACCCGGACCCGCCTTGGTGTCGACACCCGAAGGGTCAGCGAACCACTCGTCCCGATAAGGGAGTTAAGTGGCTTGTCGCTGTGTGCAAGAGCTTGAGACGGCGGACATGACGATGGCGGCGGAGAAGAGTCTCCGCCGCCATGATTGGTCCAGTCCTGCGCGTCAGCCGCAGGTCAGTACCGGCCCCGCCCAGTCGGCGTGGTCGGAGTCGTTGCCGTTGCCGCCGTCGGTGACCACCAACCGCAGCTCCGTACCGCCGCTCAGAGCGGCCGTCAGATGGCGGGCCGTGTCACTGCCGGTGACGACACCGCTGTCGGCGACCAGTGCCGAGTCGCGGTAGATCTGGAAGTCCACCGAGCCCTTGCTGCCGACCTCGTCGTCCACCCCCACATCGGCGGTGACCGAGGAGCAACCGCCGCCCAGGTAGTAGACGACCGTGCTGGCCGCGTGCACCCCCAGACCCTTGGCGTACGTGGTACCGCCGATAGTGATCGTCTTGCCGTCGCCCGCTGCCTGTTCGCCGTTGCTGTGGTCGCGCTCGACCGGGCCCCAACCGCTCACCGCCGACGACCAGTTGAGGTCGCTGAGGGCGTGCGCGCCGGCCGAAGGGCCTTTGCCGCAGGCCATCTTGGGGTCGGCCCAGTCGGCGTGGTCGTAGTTCATGCCGTCGCCCGCGTCGGTGACCACCAGCCGCAGCGTCGTTCCTCCGGTCAGGTCGGCGGTCAGACGCGCCGCCGCGTCGTTGCCCGTACGGGTCCCGCTGTCGGCGACCAGCGTGGAGTCGCGGTAGATCTGGAAGTCCACCGACCCGTTGCTCCCCACCTCGTCGTCCACCCCGACGTCCACGGTCAGCTTTCCGCACAGACCGCCCACGTAATAGGAGATGTCACTGGGCGCGTGCACCCCGAGTCCCTTCGCGTACGTGGTACCGCCGATGGTGATCGTCTTGCCGTCGCCCGCGGCCTGTTCGCCGTTGCTGTGGTCGCGTTCGACCGGGCCCCAGGCGTTCACCGCCGAGGTCCACGACAGGTCGCTCAGCTCGTTGAGACCGGTCGGCGGCGGCACCGGGCTGCCCGGGGTGACCCGGAACATCACCGTGCCGTGCGCGGGCACCGACCCGCTGATCGCGCCGCTGGTGCTCGAAGTCGCCTTGGACCACAGGTCCTTGAGCGCGTACGAGGACGCGCCGCCGACGCCGACGGCCTGCGCGGTGGTGCTGACGGTCTGGGCGGAGGCGTTCTCGTTGGTGAGCGTCACCGCGCGGTCGCCGTTGGCCAGCGGCTTCGACATCACCACGAGCCCGCCGGAGGAGGAGACCACCGAGCCCTGCTTGCCCAACGGGTCCTGGTCCACCGCGATCACGTCGGCGTTCTTCAGGATCGTCAGCGTGGCGGCGGACGCGGTCCTGATGTCGCTGCCGATCAGCAGCGGCGAGGCCATCTCCGACCAGAGGCTGAAGTGGGTGCGGTACTCGGTGTCGGTCATGCCGCCGTTGCCGACCTCCAGCATGTCCGGGTCGTTCCACGCGCCCGGTTTGGCGTACGGCGCGAGCTGCTGGTTCTGGTGCGCGATGTTGATCATGCTGGACCACGAGTCGCTGATGTCCCCGGTCGTACGCCAGGAGTTGCCGACCGCGGGCGCCCAGTTCCACGGCTGGTTGGAGCCCCATTCGCAGATGCTGTAGAGGATCGGCCGGCCGGTGGCCTTCAGCGCGTCGCCCATCGCCTTGTAGCGCTGCTGCGCGTCGACGTTGTTGTTGTTGCAGTTGTCGTACTTGAGGTAGTCCACGCCCCAGGACGCCCACAGGTTGGCGTCCTGCTGCTCGTGGCCGAGGCCGCCGGGGAAGCCCGCGCTGTTGCAGGTCTTGGTGCCCGCGGAGGAGTAGAGGCCGAATTTCAGCCCCTTGGAGTGGACGTAGTCGGCGACGTTCTTGATGCCGTCGGGGAAGCGCGCGGGGTCGGCGACGAGGTTGCCGGAGGCGTCGCGACTGGGCAGCGCCCAGCAGTCGTCCAGGTTGACGTAGGTGTATCCGGCGGCCTTGAGGCCCTGGGAGACGAAGAGGTCGGCGATGCCCTTGACCATCGCCTCGTTGAACTGGGACCCGCAGCCGGTGGAGTTCCAGTTGTTGAAGCCCATCTGCGGGGTCAGGGCCAGGCCGTTGTCGAGGGCCGCGGCCGGCGGCGCGGCGGCGATCTGAGCGGTCACGGCGGCGGTCGCGGCCAGTGCGGTGAGTCCGGCTCCCGCCCCGGCGACGAGGGTGAGCGACGCGGCCGAGGCCGCGAGGCGCTGCCGGAGGTGGTGTGTTTTGGTGTGTCGTTCGTGCGGCATGTGCGGCTCCGTGTCATTTCAATGGCGCACAATCCAACGGGGTCGAACGAAAGCAACCACATTCCAGCGGTGCAGCGTGAGCATGTCAATAAGTGCGGTGCGGTGAACCCTGAAGCACCGTGCGCCGATCCCGAATGACCGTACGAGGCGCGCCACCGGCCGTTCCGGAGGAGATCGACTTTAGGGTGGGCCCGGACCACTGAGATCGCCGAGAGCGGGAACGTGCACCGGATGCCCGACGTACCAGAACCCATGGTCAAGCTGGTCCGGTGGACCACGGAACCGGCTGCCGCCCAGATCCTCAGGTCCACCGCCGCCGCGGTCATCGCCTATGTCACGGCCGTCCAGTTGACCCCGCAGCCCGCGCCGCTGACCGCGCCCCTGACGGCGCTCCTCGTCGTGCAGGTCACCCTCTACTCCACGCTCACCACCGGCATCCGCCGGGTGAACTCGGTGGTGGTCGGCGTCCTGATCGCCATCGGCTTCAGTGCCCTGGTCGGTCTGACCTGGTGGAGCCTGGGCCTGACGATCTTCAGCGCGCTGCTGATCGGCCGCGTCGTACGGGTCGGCGAATTCGTGGTGGAGGTCGCGATCAGCGCGATGCTCGTCCTCGGCGTGACCCGGGTCGCGGACACCGCGTGGGACCGGGTGCTGGAGACACTGATCGGCGCGGGCGTCGGCCTGCTGTTCAACCTGCTGTTCGCGCCGCCGGTCTGGGTGCAGTCGGCGGGCGGCTCCATCGAGTCGCTGGCCCGCCGGATGGGCGGCCTCTTCCGCGACATGGGCGGCGAGCTGGCCGGACATCTGCCCGTCGAACGCGCCGCCGCCCGGCTGCACGACGCGCGCCGGGTCGACCACGACATCGTCGAGGTCGACGCCTCGCTGCGGCAGGCCGAGGACAGCCTGCGGTGGAATCCGCGGGTCCGCGAGGGCGTGCTCTCCCGGATCGTGCTGCGCACCGGGCTCGACACCCTGGAGATCTGCGCGGTCGTGCTGCGCGTGCTGTCCAGGACGCTCACCGACCTCGCCAAGCACCGCACCGAGGAGTCGCTGTTCCCCGACGACGTCGCCGCCGAGCTGGAGGAGCTGTTCGACCACGTGGCGCACGCGATCGAGAGCTTCGCCGTACTGATCACCACCCAGGTCGCGGCCAACGCGCAGTCGGCGGAGGAGCAACTGGCCCAGGCCCTCACCGACAGCGTGGCCAGCCGCGACAGGACCGCCCAGCTGCTGCTCGCCAAGGTGCGCGAGCACCCCCGGCAGTGGCAATTGCACGGCGCGCTGCTGGCCGAGGTCGACCGCATCCTGGACGAGCTGGCCGTCGAGAAGCGGTCGGAGCGCCTGGTGGAGGAACTGGACCGCTACTCGCGCGAGCAGAGCGACCGGCACCCTTGGCTGCACATGATCAAGAAACGGCTGGGCTCCGCCCGTGCGGTCCTGCCCTGACGTCCTGCGCTGACGTCCTGCGCGAGAGCATCCGTACTCATCCGGCTGACGTGCGCGGCCACCGTATACGGCCGTACAGCCGTACGGCTCAGGCGCCGGACTCCTCCTGCGGGCCGAACCAGTCGAGGCAGACCACCAGCGCGTCGTCGTCCGCGTCGTGCCCCCGGTAGTCGGGCAGCTCGCGCAGCACCGCGCCCGGCACGTCGGCGGCGGGCAGCAGACTCGTCGCCGACAGGCCGCGGATCAGCGCACGGTCGCCGTACGCGTCGCCCTCGGGGGAGTACGTGGCGTACACGCCGTCGCTGGCGAACAGCAGCCGGTCGCCGGGCAGCACGTGGAACTCCTCGACCACATACAGGGTCTCCTCGAACATCCCGAGCGGCAGCTGCTCGTCGAATTCCACCCGCTCGACGGTCTTGCCGCGCTGCCGCCAGAGCCGCGGCGACCCGGCGTCCACCACCTGCACGACGCCGCTGGGCACGTCGAAGGAGAGCAGCAGCGTGGCGACGTGGGCGGCGCCGCGGTAGCGCGACCACAGCGCCTGGTCGGCGAGCGCGGCCTGGTCGGCGATGCCGATGCCCGCCCGGCGCGCGTTGCGCAGCGCGTTGACGGCGAGGCTGGTCAGCAGCGACGCGTCGATGCCCGCGCCCATGCCGTTGGTGATGGCCAGGGACAGGGTGTCCGGGCTGGCCGACCAGTCGAAGTTGTCGCCGTGGATGGCGTAGGCGGGCTCCAACTGTGCGCCGAGCGAGTACTCGGGCCGGGCGAAGGCGCGGCCCGGCAGCAGTTCCCACTGCATCTCGGCCGCCAGGGTGAGCCGCGCGGCCCTGCGGGCGACCAGATAGTGGTCGGTGTCCCGCTCGGCGACCACCAGTTCGCGTCCGAGCAGTTCCGCCACCTCGGCCAGCTCGCCGACGCCCTGCACGGCGTGCCGGTCGGCGGGCAGCACGACCGTGAGGATGCCCTGCCGGTCGCCGCGCACGGTGACCGGCAGATGCACCGTGACCTCGCCGTCCCGCCCCGAGCGCTGCTCCACCGGCTGCTGGCTTCCGAAGGCCCTGCCCTGCGGGGTGTTGTGCACCGGCAGGGAGAGCCTGGAGGGCGCCGAGGTGTCGACCGACTGGAGCACCGTGGTGCTGTAGTCGGCCAGCAGCAGGTCGGCCGCGACCGTGCCGTAGTGCTCGGCCAGCGCGGTGCGCGCGGTGTCCAGCAGAGCGTAGGGAGCCGCGGCGCGCAGGGCGCGTTCTACGGCCAGGAAATTCGTCACGGGCGGGACAGCCTTTGCGGTCGGTGGGAGTGGTGGGTGGGTGGGTGTGGGGGTGGGTGTGGGGGTGCTGAGCGGTGCCGGCGGACGGTGTCGGTGTCGGTGGTCGGTGTCGGTGGTCGGGGACGGCGGTCGATGTGAGGGCGGGGTGAAGAGGTCGGGCGCGGTGAGTGGCAGGGGTCCCGTGCGGGGCGGCGCGGGCTGACAAACGGCCGTCGTCAGTGGCACAGTGGCCAGATGCCCCACATCGTTCCGCCTCACCGTCATGAGCAGGTCGCTCATGACGCCAGCGCTGTGTCGGAACTGCTGGAGGTCCTGTGGGGCAGAGGACAGGAGGCCGCGCCGTCCGGCCCCCTGTCACCGTCGCAGGTGCGGGCGCTGTTCGCGATCGAACAGTACGAGGGCGCCAATCTGCGGACGCTGGGCGACGCGCTGGGATCGCGGCCTTCCTCGGTGAGCAGGCTCTGCGACCGGCTTGAGGCGGTCGGTCTGGTGGACCGGCAGACGAGCCCGACCAGCCGTCGCGAGGTGGAACTGCGGCTGACCCGGCGCGGCCACGCGGCACTCGCCGAATTCCGTGACTTCAGGGCCCGCGAGGTGAAGGCCGTGCTGGGCCGGATGGCGCCGGACGAGCTGGCGGCGCTCGCCGAGGGACTGACGGCCTTCCGCCGTGCCGCCGCCGGTGCGGCCGTACCCGGTGCGACCACCGCCGACCCCGCACCCCGTGCGGCGGACTCCGCCTAGCATCACGCTCCGCTCCCCGCCCCGGGCGTTGTCGCCCGCGCACTCGCATCCCGACCCGCACCCATGCCGTGACACGAACACTTGTGCATCGGCACAGACTCTTGTCCGATGGATATTGTTGTCAAGTGGCAACGATCTTACTAGGGTGGCACGCGTGACTGCGCATGTCGGGCGGCACGGGGGCGACAGACCGCCTCGTACGGCCGCCGGTGCGGCAGAGAGTGAAGGAAGCGCTGTGAGCGGTGGCGGAGAGGGTGCCGGGAGACCGGTCGAGGTGGCCGTCCGCCGGGCCGGGACCGCGCTGGTCCTCGCGTTGCGCGGCGAGCTCGACCTGGAGACCCTGGAGCCGCTGCGGGCAGCGCTGGCCGCGGCCAGGCGCGAGGACGCGCCCCGCGTGGTGCTCGATCTGTCGCAGGTCACTTTCTGTGACTCCTCCACGGTGAACGAGTTGCTGCGGGCCGATGTCGATCTTGGCCCCGGTCGCCTGTGGATCGCCGCCCCCTCTCCCTTCGTCGCCCGGCTTTTCGGCCTGGTCGGACTGCCGATGGTGCTGGCCGTCCGTGACTCCGTCGAAGAGGCGCTGGCCGGCTCCGACGACCGCGCGTAACACTCGGCGCCGCACTGCGCGCCTTCCCCGGAAGCACTGAGGCGAACCCGCTGTGACGTGAGACCGCTCTCACGCGCGGGCGCTCAGGCATGTCCGGAAACCGGCAGGTCCGCCAACCGGCTTTGCCATGGCATGAATCGTTGCCTTCCGAGGCGTAGACGCCGCCGTAGCGCGTCTGTAACACTCTGCCAACACAAACGCAAATTTCTCGCAGAACAACGATGGATCTGCATGGGAAGAGCGCAACTTCACATGCTCAACCCGCACGTTTCGGATAGTCCGTCTCCTGAACCTCCCACCGCTCCGGTCGCGACGAAGCGCCGGACACGACATAGAGGGACGCTATGAGAACGAAGCGCTCCATCCCACGGCTGATGGCGGGGGTGACCGCGACGAGCCTGCTGCTCCTGGGCGGGTCCGCTCTTCCCGCCATGGCATCGGGAGAGCCAAGTCCGGCGACCGACAGCGCGGTCTCGGTCAGTAGCACCAGCGGCACGAACGGCGCCGCCCACCTCAACGACGGTGACCAGAACACCTACTGGCAGAGCTCGGGCAAGTCCCTGCCGCAGTGGGCGCAGATCGACCTGGGCCGCACCACCCGCATCGACCAGGTGCGGCTGAAGGTGCCCTCGGGGTGGAAGTCCAGGTCGGAGACGCTCTCGATCCAGGCGAGCGAGGACGGCGAGACCTTCAACACCCTGGTCGGCTCGGCGAAGTACACCTTCAGCCCGTCGACCGGCAACACCGTCAAGATCTCCTTCCCGGCCTCCATGGCGCACTACGTCCGCGCCGAGGTGACCGGGAACTCCGCCGGGTCCTCCGCCCAGCTCTCCGAGATCACCGCGCAGGCCGCCGCGGCCTCGACGGTCAACCTCGCCAAGGGCAAGCCGACCGCGGAGTCCAGCCACGCGGACGTCTACGGCTCGGGCAACGCCGTGGACGGCGACGCGAATTCGTACTGGGAGAGCGCCAACAACGCCTTCCCGCAGTGGCTCCGGGTCGACCTCGGCTCCGCGGTGGCGGTCAACCAGGTCGTGCTGAAGCTGCCGCCGGCCACGAGCTGGGCGACGCGCACGCAGACCCTGGCCGTCCAGGGCAGCACCAACGGCACCACGTTCACCGACATCGTCGCCTCGGCGGGTTACTCCTTCAACCCGTCGTCGGCCAACACGGTGACCATCAACTTCAACTCGACGACGACCCGGTACGTCCGGCTGAACGTCACCGGCAACACCGGCTGGCCCGCGGGCCAGATATCCGAGTTCGAGGTGTACGGGCCGACGACCGGTGACACCACCGCGCCGACCGCGCCCGCCAACCTGGCGTACACCCAGCCCGTGTCCGGCCAGGTCAAGCTGACCTGGAGCGCCTCCACCGACGACACGGGCGTCACCGGCTACGACGTGTACGCCAACGGCGCGCTGCGTACCTCGGTGGCCGGGAACGTGCTGACGTACACCGACAGCCAGCCCGACACCGCGACCGTGGCGTACTACGTGGTCGCCAAGGACGCGGCGGGCAACCAGTCGGCGCACAGCAACACCGTGACGCGCACCGGCACGTCGGGTGACACGCAGGCGCCGACCGCACCGGGCAGCCTGGCGTACACCCTGCCCGCCTCCGGCCAGATCAAGCTGACCTGGACGGCGTCGAGCGACAACGTCGGTGTCACCGGCTACGAGGTCTTCCGCAACGGCAGCCAGATCGCCACCACCGCGGCCAACGTGCTGACGTACACCGACAGCCAGCCCGACACCGCGACCGTCTCGTACTTCGTACGGGCCAAGGACGCGGCCGGGAACGAGTCGGCGAACAGCAACACGGTGACCCGCAACGGCACCAGCGTCGGCGGTACGAACCTGGCGGTCGGCAAGCCGATCGTCGCGTCCGCCACCGTGCAGAACTTCGTCGCGGCCAACGCCAACGACGACAGCCTGTCGACGTACTGGGAAGGCAGCGGCACCAGCACCCTGACCGTCTCGCTGGGCTCCAACGTGGACACCAGCTCCGTGGTGGTCAAGCTCAACCCCGACGCCTCGTGGGGCAACCGGACCCAGACCATCGCGGTCTCCGGCCGGGAGCAGAGCGCGAGCACGTTCACCCAGCTCTCGCCCGCGACCGCGTACAACTTCAGCCCGTCCACCGGCAACTCGGTGACGATCCCGGTCTCCGGCCGGGTCGCGGACGTGCGCCTCACCTTCAGCTCCAACACCGGTGCGGGCGGCGGCCAGGCGGCCGAGTTCCAGGTCATCGGCGTACCGGGGCCCAACCCCGATCTGACCGTCAGCGCCCTGACGGCCTCGCCCGCCTCGCCGGTCGAGACCGACCCGATCACGCTCAGCGCGACGGTGAAGAACATCGGCACCGACGCGGCGGCCTCCACCGACGTCAACTTCTACCTCGGCACCACCAAGGTCGGCACCGGCACCGTCGGCGCGCTGGCCGCGGGCGCGAGCAGCGTCGTGACCGCCAACATCGGCGCCAAGGACGCGGGCAGCTACCAGCTCACCGCCAAGGTCGACGAGTCCAACAAGGTCGTCGAGCAGAACGAGACCAACAACAGCTACACCAGCCCCACCGCCCTGGTGGTCAAGCCGGTCGACACCTCCGACCTGGTGGCCTCGCCGGTCGCCTGGTCGCCGGGCAACCCGTCGGCGGGCAACAACGTCACCTTCTCGGTGGCCATCAAGAACCAGGGCACCGTGGCCGCGGCGAGCGGTGCGCACAACGTCACGCTCACCCTGTCCGACGCCACCACCGGCAATGTCATCAAGACGCTGACCGGCTCCTACAGCGGCGCCATCGCGGCCGGAGCGACCACCAGCCCGATCAACCTGGGTAGCTGGACCGCGGTCAACGGCAAGTACACCGTGAAGACGGTGATCGCCGTCGACGCCAACGAGGTGGCGACCAAGCAGGCCAACAACACCAGCACCCTGTCCTTCTTCGTCGGTCGCGGCGCCAACATGCCGTACGACTCGTACGAGGCCGAGGACGGCGTGCTCGGCGGCGGCGCCCAGGTCGTCGGTCCCAACCGGACCGTCGGCGACATCGCGGGCGAGGCGTCCGGCCGCAAGGCGGTGACGCTCAACTCCACCGGGCAGTCGGTGTCCTTCACCACCCGCGCCAGCACCAACACGCTGGTGGTCCGCTACTCCATCCCGGACGCCGCGGGCGGCGACGGCATCAACTCCAACCTGAACGTCTACGTCAACGGCACGTTCCTCAAGGCCATCGACCTGACGTCCAAGTACGCCTGGCTGTACGGCAACGAGACCGGTCCCGGCAACGGTCCGAGCGCGGGCGGCCCCCGTCACATCTACGACGAGGCCAACCTGCTGCTCGGGACGACCGTCCCTGCGGGAGCCACGATCAAGCTCCAGAAGGACGCCGCGAACACCAGCACGTACGCGATCGACTTCATCAACACCGAGCAGGCCACGGTGATCCCGAACCCGGACCCGACGAAGTACGTCGTGCCGGCCGGCTTCACCCAGCAGGACGTGCAGAACGCCCTGGACGCGGCGCGGCAGGACACCACCAAGCTCGGCGTCTACCTGCCGACCGGTGACTACTCGACCGCCCAGAAGTTCCAGGTCTACGGACGGTCGATCAAGGTGATCGGCGCCGGTCCGTGGTTCACCCGGTTCCGCACTCCGGCCGACCAGTCGAACACCGACGCCGGATTCCGCGCGGACGCCACCGCCAACGGGACGACGTTCTCCGGATTCGCGTTCTTCGGCAACTACACCTCGCGCATCGACGGTCCCGGAAAGGTCTTCGACCTCTCCAACGTGGCCAACATGACCATCGACAACATCTGGGTCGAGCACACGGTCTGCATGTACTGGGGTGCCAACACCGACAACATGGTGATCAGCAACTCCCGTATCCGTGACACGTTCGCCGACGGCGTCAACATGACGAACGGCTCCACGGACAACCACGTCTTCAACAACGAGTCGCGGGCGACCGGTGACGACAGTTTCGCGCTGTTCTCCGCCATCGACGCCGGCGGCGCGGACGAGAAGAACAACGTGTTCGAGAACCTGACGTCGCTGCTGACCTGGCGTGCGGCGGGCGTCGCGGTGTACGGCGGGTACAACAACACCTTCCGGAACATCTACATCGCGGACACCCTGGTCTACTCCGGAATCACCGTCAGTTCGCTGGACTTCGGTTACGCGATGAACGGCTTCGGAACCGTGCCGACCACCATCCAGAACGTGTCGCTCGCCAGAACGGGCGGTCACTTCTGGAGCGGCCAGACCTTCCCCGCCATCTGGCTGTTCTCGGCCTCGAAGGTGTTCCAGGGAATCCGCATCAGCGATGTGGACATCACCGATCCGACGTACAGCGGCATCATGTTCCAGACCAACTACGTGGGCGGTCAGCCGCAGTTCCCGATCACGGACACCATCTTGACCAACATCTCGATCACCGGTGCCCACAAGAGCGGTGACGCGTACGACGCCAAGTCGGGATTCGGTCTGTGGGCCAATGAGCTGCCGGAGGCCGGTCAGGGACCGGCCGTTGGTTCCGTCACCTTCAACGGTCTCCACCTGAGCGACAACTTCCAGGACATCAAGAACACCACCTCGACCTTCACCATCAAGGTCAACAACTAACAGCAGCCGCGCAGGAGCGGCCGTCAGCTGGGAGGTGTCCGCGTTCGGCTCTCGAACGCGGGCACCTCCCGCATGCGTTCACGGGCGGGGTTGGAGAGCAACAGGCGTGCGGTTGGCTTCAGTTGGTGAACGTGAGGGCTTGACGTGGCATTGGTCCAGTCCTACCTTCGCCGATGCGCCCTCAGTCATGTCGGAGTCCGCCGTTCACGGATCAGAACCGATCCGAATGCGCGGGTCCGGCCGTCCGCTACCGGAAGGTCTCCCCCCATGAACAGACCGCGCATTCGGCTCAAGGCGCTGACCGCACTCGCCGCCGTTCCCGCACTCGCGGCGGGACTGCTGCTGGCCGCCGGCGCTCCGGCGCAGGCCGCGGCCAATCCGGGCCCCGGCTTCCCCGCGCAGTACGCGGCGCCCTACGCCGAGGTCTGGAACTCCCCGTCGGCGCTGGCGGCGGTGAAGAACGCCACCGGGCTGAAGTACTTCACCCTCGCGTTCGTCATCGACGGCGGCGGCTGCAACGCCACCTTCAACGGCAGTACCTCGGTCACCGACGCGAGCTGGACGTCGGCCATCAACACCCTGCGGTCCGGCGGCGGCGATGTCATCGCCTCCTTCGGCGGCGCGGGCGGCACCGAGATCGGCATCTCCTGTACGTCGGTCGCCGCGCTCAAGACCCAGTACAAGCGCGTGATCGACGGACTCAACCTGACCCGCCTCGACTTCGACATCGAGGGCGGCGCGCTCAACAACACCACCGCCAACGACCGGCGCAACCAGGCCCTCGCGCAGCTCCAGCAGGAGTACGCGGCGGCCGGCAAGAAGCTCGACATCGACTACACGCTCCCGGTCAACCCCACGGGCCTGGAGTCCAACTCGCTCAGCCTGCTGAACAACGCCAAGAGCAACGGCCTCAACGTCAACCTCGTCAACATCATGACGATGGACTACGGGCCGTCGATGGACATGGGCCAGGCGGCCATCAGCGCGGCCACCGCGCTGCACGGTCAGCTCGGCGCGATCTGGAACACCAAGACCTCCGCGCAGCTCTGGGCGATGGAGGGCAACACCCCCATGATCGGGGTGAACGACTCGACCAACGAGGTCTTCTCCACCGCCAACGCGCAGTCGCTGGAGACCTTCGCGAAGAACAACGGCATCCAGGAGCTGTCCTTCTGGTCGCTCGGCCGTGACAAGGCGTGCGCCACCAACGGCCAGTTGTCGGACTCGTGCAGCGGCACACCCCAGTCGCAGTATCAGTTCTCCAGCATCTTCAACGCCATCACCGGCGGCGGCACCACTCCGCCGCCCACCGGCGGCGCCACCGGTCCGATCCGGTCCGGTTACGCCAACAAGTGCGTGGACGTGGCCTCCGCGAGCAGCGCCAACGGCGCGGCGGTCCAGCTCTACGACTGCAACGGCACGACCGCGCAGAACTGGACGGTCGGCAGCGACAACTCGATCCAGGCCCTCGGCAAGTGCATGGACGTGACCGCGGCGGGCACCGCCAACGGCAGCCAGGTGCAGCTCTACGACTGCAACGGCACGGCCGCCCAGAAGTGGACCCGCAGCGGCAGCACCCTGGTCAACACCGGCTCGGGCAAGTGCCTGGACGCGACAGGACCCAGCTCCGCCAACGGCACCCGGCTCCAGATCTGGACCTGCGCGGGCGGCACGAACCAGCAGTGGACCCTGCCTTCGTGACCCGCGCGCCCGCTGAGCGGTAGCCGAGCGGACAGGCGAATCGACCGGTCCCGGGCGGGGACGACATCACCCGCCCGGGACCGGTGCGCTGTACGGCGGTGATCTTACGGGCCCATCGCAAAAAATCGATGTGGATACGTAAAAAATCTGCGGTGTGGAGTCATTGCGGAGTATTTCCGCGGGGCGGGAAGGAGTAGGAGGCGCCGCCGCTTGTCATCGGTGGCCCGCTGTCGATCCTTCACGAGGAGCCCTGATGAACAGCACGGAACTGCTGGCCGACGCCTTCGGCCGGATTCAGGAAGTGGTCCACGACGCCGTGGACGGCCTCACCGCCGAGGAGCTGGCCTTCCGCGTGGACGAGGGCGCGAACAGCGTCGGCTGGCTGATCTGGCACCTGACCCGCGTCCAGGACGACCATGTCGCCGAGGTCGCGGGCGCCGAGCAGGCATGGACCGCGCAGGGCTGGGACGCCCGCTTCGGCCTGCCCTTCCCCGCCGGGGCGATCGGCTACGGCGACGGCCCGGACGACGTCGCCGCCGTCCGCGTGCGCTCCGCCGACCTGCTCACCGGCTACCACGACGCCGTATACGAGAACACCGTCCGCCACGTGCGGGAGCTGACCGACGACGACCTCGACCGCGTCGTGGACAAGCGCTGGAATCCGCCGGTGACCCTGGGTGTACGCCTGATCAGCGTCGTCTCCGACGACCTCCAGCACGCCGGGCAGGCGGCGTATCTGCGGGGGCTGCTGTTGCGCAGGCGGTGACAGCGTCGGCGTCGGCCGTTCACCCTTCGGTGTTAGAGTTACTTAACCTAAGTTAAGTACCTGCGCGACCGGTGGGGTGTGAGGGTTGGCGACCGAGAAGACGGCCGAAGAGCCAGCGGCACGAATACAGCGGAGGCCACCGCGCATAGCGGCCGACCATCCGCGCTACAAGTGGGTGGCGCTGTCGAACACCACGCTCGGCATGCTGATCGCCACGATCAACTCCTCGATCGTCCTGATCTCGCTCCCCGCGATCTTCACCGGTATCCACCTCGATCCCCTCCAGCCCGGCAACGTCAGCTATCTGCTCTGGATGCTGATGGGATACATGCTGGTCACTGCGGTCCTCGTGGTCACCCTCGGCCGGCTCGGGGACATCCTCGGCCGGGTCAAGATCTACAACTCCGGCTTCCTGATCTTCACCGTCACCTCGGTGATCCTCTCCCTGGACCCGATGCAGGGCGGCGGCGGCGCGCTCTGGCTGATCGGCTGGCGCGTCGCCCAGGCCGTCGGCGGCTCGATGCTGATGGCCAACTCGGCCGCGATCATCACCGACGCCTTCCCGGCCCGCCAGCGTGGCATGGCGCTCGGCGTGAACATGGTCGCGGGCATCGCCGGATCCTTCATCGGCCTGGTCCTCGGCGGCCTGCTCTCCGAGTGGGACTGGCGCTCGATCTTCTGGGTCAACGTCCCGATCGGCCTGATCGGCACCGTCTGGGCCTACCGCTCGCTCCACGAGACCGGCATCCGCCGCAAGGCCCGGGTCGACTGGTGGGGCAACATCACCTTCGCCGTCGGCCTGACCGCGCTGCTCGCGGGCATCACCTACGGCATCCAGCCCTACGGCGGCCACACCATGGGCTGGACCAACCCCTGGGTGCTCGCGGGCCTGATCGGCGGCGTCGTGATGCTCGCCGTCTTCTGCCTCGTCGAGGCCAGGGTGCGCGAGCCGATGTTCCCGCTCGGCCTGTTCCGCAACGTGGCCTTCGCGGGCGGCAACGCGGCCACCCTGCTCGGCTCCATCGCCCGCGGCGGCCTCCAGTTCATGCTGATCATCTGGCTCCAGGGCATCTGGCTGCCCCTGCACGGCTACGACTACGTCGACACCCCGCTGTGGGCCGGTATCTTCCTACTGCCGCTCACCGTCGGCTTCCTGCTCTCCGGGCCGATCGCGGGCTACTTCTCCGACCGGTACGGCGCCAGACTCTTCGCCGCCGCCGGATTCGTGGTGATGGCCGCGTCTTTCGCGGGACTGCTGCTGCTCCCCACCGACTTCAACTATCTGGTCTTCGCGTTCCTGATCTTCCTCAACGGGGTCGGCGGCGGCCTGTTCGCGGCGCCGAACACCTCGATCATCATGGCGAGCGTGCCCGCCGAGGCCCGCGGCGCCGCCTCCGGCATGCGCGCCACCTTCCAGAACGCGGGCATGGTGCTCTCCATCGGCGTGTTCTTCTCGCTCATGGTCGCCGGACTCGCCCGCTCGCTGCCCGGCACCCTCAGCAGCGGCCTGGCCGCCCAGGGCGTGCCCGGGGCCAACGCGCACGACATCGCGAATCTGCCGCCGGTCGGCACGCTCTTCGCGGCCTTCCTCGGCTACAACCCGATCCAGCACCTGCTCGGCCCCGACCTGCTCGGCAAGCTCCCGACGGCCAACCAGCACACGCTCACCGGCCGCGAATTCTTCCCGCACCTGATTTCCGGGCCGTTCCACGACGGCCTCGTGGTGGTGTTCGCACTGGCCATCGTGATGTCCTTGGTCGCGGCGGGCGCGTCACTGATCCGAGGCCGCGCCGTCCGCGCGGCCCGCGCCCCGCAGGAGTAACCGACCCGACCGAGGAGGCGCCCCCGCCATGGACCACACCGACGGGCGCGGGGGCGCCACTCCGGCCGCGGTCGCGCTGATCGTGGCCCGGCTCTACCGCCAGCTCGCCCAGGCGTCCGCCGACGACCTCAACCTGACGTACGCGCAGCTCTCCGCGCTCGCCAGGATCGGGCAGTTCGGTCCCATCCGGCTCGGCGAACTCGCCGCCCGCGAGCAGGTCGTCGCCCCCTCCCTGACCCGTACGGTCAGGCCGCTGTCGGAGGCCGGACTGATCGGCAAGGAGGCCGACCCTTCCGACGGCCGCTCCTGGCTCGTCAGCATCACCCCGCAAGGGCGGGCCCTGCTGGAGCGCATCCGCCGTGAGCGGGCGGAACTGCTCGCCCGGAGAATGGCGTGGCTCACCGACGAGCAGCGCGCGACGCTTGACGCGGCGCTCCCGGTCCTGGAACTGCTCCTCACCGAACGGACACCAACAGACCGACCCGGAGGCTGACCCCGAGGCTTCCCGCGACGGACCCCGAGACCGCCCCCGCCCCTCAGGCCGGTTGTTCAGGCTGCTCGGGCCGGCCCGGCTCGACCGGGGGCGCCAGCACACCGCAGTGCGCCGCGCACTGCGGCTGCGCGACCGGCCCCTTCGCCTCGTCCTCCCGCAGCGCGCCCGACGGCACCAGCGCCGCGGCCAGCAGCGCGGCGACGGCGCACAGGCCCGCGCAGATCAGCATCGCCTTCCCGAACGCCGAGTTCACCGCGTGCGGCGACCGGTAGGCGTGGTCGGACAGGCCGACGGCCAGGGGGAGGGCCGCGACGATCAGCAGCTGCGCCACCCGGGCCGCCGCATTGTTCACCCCGCTGGCCACCCCCGCGTGGTCGACCTCCACCGACGCCAGCACGGTCGCGGTGAGCGGCGCCACGAACAGGCACATGCCGAGCCCCTGGACGACGACGGCGGGCAGCACGTCGACGACGTACGAGGAGGTGTCCGGCGACACGCGGGTGAGCAGCAGCAGGCCGCACGCGGTGACCAGCGGACCGACCGTCAGCGGCCAGCGCGGCCCGATCCGCTGGGCGAGGGCACCCGCGGGCGCGGACAGCAGCAGCATCAGGACGGTCACCGGCAGCGTCGCGAGACCGGCGCGCAGCGCGCTGTACCCGGCGGCGATCTGGAGCTGCACCGGCAGCACGAAGAACACCCCGCCGATGGCCGCGTACAGACACAGCGTCACCAGATTCATCGAGGTGAACAGCTTCGAGGAGAAGACCGACAGCGGCAGCATCGGGGACGCGCGCCGCCGCTCGGTGCGCAGGAAGCCCCAGCCGCACGCCAGACCGGCCGCCGCGGGTACGGCGACCGCGACGGGGGAGGGGTGGCCGGACGCGCTGATCAGCGCGTAGGTGACGCCCGCGAGGCAGAGCGCGGCCAGCACGGCGCCCAGGATGTCGAAGCTCCCGCTCGCCGTACGGTCGCGGCTCTCCGGCACGTGCCGGACGGCGATGGCCACCACGACCGCCGCCAGCGGCAGATTGATCAGGAAGATCCACCGCCAGCCGGGCCCGTCCACCAGATAGCCGCCGAGGAACGGCCCGATCGCGCCCGCCACACCGCCGAGGCCCGACCACGCGCCGACCGCCTTCGCCCGGTCCTGCGGGCGGTACGTGGACTGCACCAGGGCGAGCGAACCGGGCGTCAGCAGCGCCCCGCCCACGCCCTGGAGGGCGCGGGCGGCGATCAGCACGCCGCTGTCGGGCGCCGCGCCGCACAGCGCGGACGCCAGCGCGAACCAGACGACACCGATGACGAAGACCTTCCTGCGTCCGTACCGGTCACCGAGGCCGCCGCCGAGCAGGATCAGCCCGGCCAGCGTCAGCAGATAGCCGTTGACGGTCCACTGGAGCGCCGCCAGGGTCGCGCCGAGGCCCTCCCCGATCCGGGGGAGCGCGATGTTGACGATGGTGCCGTCCAGCATCGCCATGCCCGAGCCGAGCACCGAGCAGGCCAGCACCCATCGCCCGGTCGCCGAGGAGAGCCGCACGCCCTCGGCGGGCGGCTCCGGATTACTCATGACCGTCACCATAGAGCGCCGGGCGCCGGGTCGTGAGTGTCGCGGCCCTGTGCCGCGGCAGCCGTGAGAACCGCGCCGCCGCGCAGCCCCGACCGTGCCCGCCGCGCGCCCGCGACCGTGCCCGCTGATCACCGGCGCGCATCGGGGGTAAGAATGGTCAGGGCAGGCCCGACCGATGACGCAGCGAAGGAGACGCGGATGCCGCACGAGCGCGCCGGAACACCGGCACGGCCGGACGACCTGGTGGACGTACCCCGCCTGATCACGGCCTACTACGCGCTGCACCCGGACCCCGGCGAGACCGGTCAGCGGGTGGCGTTCGGCACCTCGGGGCACCGCGGCTCGTCGCTGAACACCGCGTTCAACGAGGACCACATCGCCGCCACCAGCCAGGCGATCTGCGACTACCGCACCGGGCAGGGCACCACCGGACCGCTCTTCCTCGGTGCCGACACGCACGCGCTGTCCGAGCCCGCGCGGGTCACCGCGCTCGAGGTCTTCGCCGCCAACGAGGTCGCGGTGCTGATCGACGAGAGCGACGGCTGGACGCCCACCCCGGCCGTCTCGCACGCGATCCTGTCGTACAACAGGGGCCGTACCGCCCACCTCGCCGACGGCGTGGTCGTCACCCCCTCGCACAACCCGCCCGCGGACGGCGGCTTCAAGTACAACCCGCCGAGCGGCGGCCCCGCCGCCTCTGACGCCACCGGCTGGATCCAGGACCGGGCCAACGAGCTGATCGCCGACGGCCTCAAGGGCGTACGCCGCATCCCGTACACCCGGGCGCTCGCCGCCGACACCACCGGGCGCTACGACTTCCTCGGCCGCTACGTGGACGACCTGCCGTCGGTGCTCGACCTGGAGACGGTACGGCGCGAGGGCGTCACGATCGGCGCTGACCCGCTGGGCGGCGCGTCGGTCCAGTACTGGGGCCGGATCGCCGAATGGCACGGCCTCGACCTGACCGTGGTGAACCCGGTCGCCGACCCCACCTGGCGCTTCATGACGCTCGACTGGGACGGCAAGATCCGGATGGACTGCTCGTCGCCGTACGCGATGGCGTCGCTGATCGCCCGCAAGGACGAGTACCGCATCGCCACCGGCAACGACGCGGACGCCGACCGGCACGGCATCGTCACGCCCGACGGCGGCCTGATGAACCCCAACCACTACCTGGCCGTCGCCATCTCCTACCTGTCGCGGCACCGCGAGCAGTGGCGGCCCGACCTGGCGATCGGCAAGACGCTGGTGTCGTCCTCGATGATCGACAAGGTGGTGGCCGACCTCGGCCGTCCGCTGACCGAAGTCCCGGTCGGCTTCAAATGGTTCGTGGACGGGCTGCTCGGCGGCGCCCTGGCCTTCGGCGGCGAGGAGTCGGCGGGCGCGTCCTTCCTGCGGCGCGACGGCTCGGTGTGGACCACCGACAAGGACGGCATCCTGCTGGCACTGCTGGCCGCCGAGATCACCGCCGTCACCGGCCGCACCCCGTCCGAGCACTACGCGGACCTCACGGAGCGCTTCGGCGCCCCCTCCTACGCGCGGATCGACGCGCCCGCCACCCGCGAGGAGAAGGCCGTACTCGCCGAGCTCTCGCCCAAGCAGGTGCCCGCCGCCGAACTCGCGGGAGACCCGGTCACCTCCGTGCTCACCCACGCCCCCGGCAACAACGCGGCCCTGGGCGGCATCAAGGTCAGCACCGACAACGCCTGGTTCGCCGCGCGGCCTTCGGGAACGGAGGACGTCTACAAGGTCTACGCCGAGTCCTTCCTCGGTGACGACCACCTCGCCACCGTCCAGGAGGAGGCACAGGCCATTGTCGCCCGTGCCCTGAACGGCTGACCGCCACGCCCTCCACCCGACGGAGAGACCCGGAGCGCGTGCTCCGCTCCGTCGGGTGAAGGGCGACAGGTCCTTTGACGCGCGAGCGTCTCAGGCCAGTTGGGCGGCCTGGAGACCCGCGTACGCGCCGCCGCCGCGCACCAGCTCGGCGTGCGGCCCGACTTCCGCGATACGGCCCTCGTCCAGGACGACGATACGGTCGGCGTTGCGGATCGTGGACAGCCGGTGGGCCACCACGAAGACCGTACGGCCGCGCACCAGCCGGGTCAGTGCCTGCTGGACCAGCGCCTCCGAGCGGGAGTCGAGCGCGGACGTCGCCTCGTCCAGGACCAGTACGCGCGGGTCGCGGATCAGCGCGCGGGCGATGGCCAGCCGCTGCTTCTGGCCGCCGGAGAGCCGGGCGCCCCGCTCACCGACGACGGTGTCCAGACCGTGGGTCATCCGGTCGATGAACTCCAGCGCGTTGGCGTCCCGCAGCGCCGCCCTGACCCTCTCCTCCGGCACATCGGTCATGCCGTAGGTGACGTTGTCGCGGACGGTGCCCTCGAACAGGATCGAGTCCTGCGGCACCACCGACAGCCAGGTCCGGTAGTCGCGCAGGTCCAGCTCCTCCATGTCGACGCCGTCGAGCAGGATCCGCCCGTGCGTCGGCCGCAGGAAGCCGATCACCAGATTGAGCACGGTCGACTTGCCTGCGCCGGAACCGCCGACCAGGGCGATCGTCTCGCCCGGCCGTACGTCCAGATCGAAGTCGACCAGCGAGGGCCGGTCGCTCTCGGGATAGGTGTGGCCGACCCCGCGGAACTCGAAGTGCCCGACCACGCCCTTGACTTCGGCCTTGCCGTCGTTCTGCTCCAGGTCGGGCGCCTGGAGCACCTCGCCGATCGAGCGGACCGACTCCAGGCCCTTGCCGATCTGCGGGGTCAGCGTCAGCAGCGTGGTCACCGAGCCGGTGAGGCTGGAGAAGTACGCGCTGAGCATCACCACGGTGCCCGCCGAAACGTTCAGCCAGCCGTAGTAGGCGACCAGCGCCGAGCCCGCCAGGCAGGCCACACCGATCGCGTTGAGCAGGATCCAGGCCAGCGAGCCGAACCAGCCGTTGAGCCGGTCGAGCCGCAGCCCCGCGTGCAGTACCTCGCCCAGCGTGCGGTCCACCCGGTGCAGCGCGGTGTTCTCCAGGCCGTGCGCACGGGTGATGGGGATCAGGGTCGTCATCTCGCTGACCCGCGAGGACAGTTGCTCCACCTGCTGGCGGAAGGACTCGTTGTCGTGCCGCAACCGGCGGCGCAGCCGCACCACCAGCATCGCGGAGGCGGGCACCACGATCAGATAGACCGGCAGGAAGGCGGGCGCCTGGATGCCGATCACCACCAGGCCGCCGGTCAGGGTGGCGATCGCGGCGAGACCGTTGTCGGCGGTCTGCTGCGCCGCCGTCTCGATGGTCTCGACGTCCCTGATCACCTTGGCCTGGAGCACGCCGGCGCTGACACGGGAGTGGTAGCCGATGGAGAGCTGCTGCATCCGCTGGCAGATCGCGGTGCGCAGCCGGGTGCCGGTCCTGCGGATCGAGCCCTGCATGCAGCGCACGTACGCCAGGTGCAGCGGGAGGTTGAGGCTGAGGATCACGAGCAGGACGGCCGAATTCCACCACAGCACCGATATCGGCCGGTGCTGCACGACGACGTCGACCACGTTGGCCGTGATGAGCGGCAGCAGCCAGACGGGGGTGTGCTTGGCGAAAAAGGCGAGTACGGCGAACCCGACCCGGCGACGGTCGGGTTCGAAGAGGTAGAGGAGGGTACGGACGGGGTGTTCGCCGCGGTAGCGGTGGCTGAGCGTGCCTTGCGGCAGCGCCATTGAAGGCTCCTCGAAATGACGTCTTCGCAGTACAGGTGCGCGCATGCGCCTCATCGCGCATGCGCCCGCCTTCACCTTAGAGCCGCTACAGCACCACGACCGAACGCAATACGTCGCCCTCGGACATCCGCGCGAACGCCGCCTCCACCTCGTCCAGCGCGATGGTCTCCGTGACGAACGCGCCCAGGTCCAGGCGCCCCTGGAGATGCAGGTCGATCAGCATCGGGAAGTCCCGCGACGGCAGGCAGTCGCCGTACCACGACGACTTCAGCGCGCCGCCGCGGCCGAACACGTCCAACAGCGGCAGTTCCAGCGTCATCTCAGGACTCGGCACCCCCACCAGGACCACCGTCCCGGCCAGATCGCGCGCGTAGAAGGCCTGCTTGTACGTCTCCGGGCGGCCCACCGCGTCGATCACGACGTCGGCGCCGTTCCCGCCGGTCAGCTCGCGGATCGCCTCCACGGCGTCGCGGTCACGGGAGTTGACGGTGTGGGTCGCGCCCATCGCGGACGCCGTGGCGAGCTTGCGGTCGTCGATGTCGACGGCGATGATCCTGGCCGCACCGGCCAGCCGCGATCCCACCACGGCCGCGTCGCCGACGCCGCCGCAGCCGATGACCGCGACCGAGTCGCCGCGGCCCACGTTCCCGGTGTTGAGCGCCGCGCCGATCCCGGCCATCACCCCGCAGCCGAGCAGCCCGGCCACCGACGCCGACACCGCGGGGTCGACCTTCGTGCACTGCCCCGCCGCGACCAGCGTCTTCTCCGCGAAGGCGCCGATGCCCAGCGCGGGCGACAGTTCCGTGCCGTCCTTCAACGTCATCTTCTGCTTCGCGTTGTGGGTGTCGAAGCAGTACCAGGGGCGTCCGCGCAGACACGCGCGGCACCGGCCGCACACGGCCCGCCAGTTGAGGATCACGAAGTCGCCCGGCGCGACCTCGGTGACGCCGTCGCCGACGGTCTCGACCACACCGGCGGCCTCGTGCCCGAGCAGGAACGGGAAGTCGTCGTTGATCGCGCCCTGCCGGTAGTGCAGGTCGGTGTGGCAGACCCCGCACGCCTGGATCCGCACCACCGCCTCGCCCGGCCCCGGATCCGGCACCACCACCGTGTCCACCCGTACCGGCTCGCCCTTGCCCGGTGCGATCACTGCGCGGACTTCCTGTGCCATGTCCGGTCCTTCCCTTCGTCGTGTGCCCAGCGTTCGGCCACTGTTCGCTGCCGACGATAGGTGCCGCGACCCCGTGGCGGGCAGTACCCGGAAAGGCGCACATGGGTGGACCGGCACCGGGCATACGTCACTGCGGGCCACAGGTCGCCTACCGCTCGACGCCGTGAGGGGCACTTTTGACGACTGATGACAGCGCGGTCCGCGGCACGCGGCCGGCTGACAAGAGACGCCTGCCGAAGACCGTCGCGACCTTCCGCGCCATCCGCGCCCTCGGCCGCGCCATAGCGGCGGCCTGGGAGGAGGACGCCACGGAGCGGGCGGCGGCCCTCACGTACTACGCGGTGCTCGCGCTCTTTCCCGCGCTGCTGGTCACAGTGTCCGTGCTGGGCCTGGCGGGCGGCTCCTCGGAGAACCAGCTGGCCTCCGAGGTCACCTCCCTGCTGCCGACCGCGTCCCGCCCGATCGTCGCCTCCGCGCTCCAGGACATGGCCGACGACCGGTCCGCGACCGTCTCCCTGGTGATCATCGGCAGCGCGGGCGCCGTCTGGTCGGCGTGCAGCTACTCCAGCGTCTTCCGGCGCGCCCTGCACTCGATGTTCCGGGTGACCGACCACCGCCCGGCCTGGCGCACCGCCCCGCGCATCGTGCTCACCTCGGTGGCGCTGCTCGTCCTGCTGGTGTGCAGCGCCAGCAGCCTGGTGGTCAGCGGCGAGGTCGCCCACCGGATAGGGGAGCTGCCGCACATGAACACCCCCGTGATCACCGCCTGGCGGGTGTTGCGCTGGCCGTTGCTGCTGATCCTGGCCGCCGCGCTGGTCCTGGTCCTCTTCCGCTCAGGCCCGCGAGGCACTCGCGGCCTGCGCGCGATGGCCCCCGGCGGCGCCCTCGCCGTCCTGCTGTGGCTGCTGACCTCGGTCGGATTCGCCGCGTACACCGCCCGCGCGGGCACGTACAACCGGCTCTACGGTCCGCTGGCCGGCACCGTGGTCTTCCTGGTGTGGCTGTGGTTCTCCAACCTGGCCCTGCTGATCGGCGCCCACTTCAACGCCCAGCGGGCGCTGGACGGCGAGGCCGCGCTGCCGCCGGAGGCACCGGCAGCGTCGAAGACGCCGGAAGCGGCCTCGGCCGCGGCGCCGCATGCGCTGCCGGTTCAGCCGCGGCCTGGCCGGAAACGGCGGTAGAGCACGACGCCGCCGAGCAGCAGGGCGGCGCTGCCACCGGCTGTGTACGGCAGGCCGTCCGCACCGGTGTGCGCCAGCGTCGGGGCCGCGGTGTCCTTGACGTTCGGCGGCGCGGGCACCGGAGTGTGGACCGGGGCGGGCGGGGTGGTTGTCGGCGGAGTGGGCGTGACGACCGGCGGAGTCGAGCCGTTCGTCGAGGTGTTGCCCGTCGAGGGATTGCCGATCCCGACGACATTGACGCTGTTGCCGGTGATGTTCACGGGTACGTCGATCGGCAGCCGGATGCTGTTGCCCGACAGCAGGCCGGACGAGTTACGGGTGCCGCCCGCCGCGTGGGCGCCGCCGCCGGAGGCCGAGTTCGTGCCGGTGGTGACGGCGCGCTCGTCGGCCGGTGCGCCCGCGTGCCGTCCCGGCCTGGCGCCGGGGGAGGAGTGCGTGGCGGCCGGAGCCGAGGTGTTGGCGCACACGTTGCCCGTCACCGGGTTCAGCAAGCCGATCACATTGATCGTATTGCCGCATACATTCACCGGAATGGAGACGGGCACTTCCACCGAATTGCCCGACAGGACACCGGGCGATCCGCTGGTGTCACCCTGGGCGGCGGAATCGGCCTGGGCATACCCGGCGCCCGCCAACAGACCGCCGGCGACCATGGCGGTGACGAGGCCCTTCTGGGCAACCC
Source organism: Streptomyces sp. CBMA29 (assembly GCF_014596445.1). Lineage (GTDB taxonomy): Bacteria > Actinomycetota > Actinomycetes > Streptomycetales > Streptomycetaceae > Actinacidiphila. The sequence continues at coordinate 31,680 of NZ_MECL01000030.1, forward strand.
TGTTCATACGCTTTCCTGCCTTCCGGAAATCCTCAACGGGCCGCATGCCCGCACCGGAGACAACGCGCTCAGGGCCAATCAGGTCATGGCCAGCGGATAAATCACTCCAACGAGTGACCGTGTCGCGGCCCCGTTCCTGACGGGCCGACAGGACGTGCGGCCAGCACTTTTCCCGGTATTCCGGCTATCGGTTCCGCTATTCCTATGAATTACCCATGAGCGGCCGATGGAACGTGGTAACGGATTTTCGGGGCCCGACAGTGTCGGGCTGCGGTCGGGCTGCGGTCGGACGGCGTCGGACGGATATTCACCGTGGGTCCTGCCCCGGCGGGCCGCGCCCCGACACGACAGCGGCGGCGACACCGTGAGGTGTCGCCGCCGCTGTGAGGTCTGTCGCGGGGTCCGGCTTCAGGCCGCCGAGGCGTCCTCGTCCTCGTCGTCGTCCATGAACAGATCGCGCTCCATGTGCACGCGGGCGGCGGCCAGCGCCGGGGTGATCTCCCGGGTGCCGGTCGACACGCACAGCGTGTACGCCGTGTCCTGGAGCTGCTGCCGCACGCGCGGGTCGACGGACTTCGCCGTCTCGACCTCAGCGGTCAGCGTCTCGTAGCGATCCACCAGGTTCCGAAGGACGGTCGGGTGGGCCATCAGCATCGTCGTACTCCTCGATGTCGGCGAAGTCGGGACGCGGTTGCCCGGCCCACGCGATTCCATGCGTGAGAGCGGCGAAGAAAACTGCCTGCCGGGCCGCACCCTCTTCTTCGTCGCGTCATTGCGCAGGCCCCGGATAGGGGTCGAGGGGTGCGAAGTTGGTAGTCCCTTTACGGTACATGACACTCATGTCCACAACGGGGGCCGGTGAACGTGATGTTCGCCTCGTCTTCGCCGCCGCTGTGCCGGGGGAGTGCCGGGGGAGCGCCGTTCGCGCGGACGCCGGGGGGTTGCCGGGAGGCTGGGTGTCGACCTACCGACATACCGACGAGTCGGCCTGTCGCCACGACATGACGCGGCGACAGGCCGACAGCTGACTGCTCGTCGGACGCGGTGCCGTCCGGGCGGCCCGCTAGTCGATGCCGCGCAGGATGTGGGTCTCCGTCAGATCGTCCTCGTAACCGGCGAGGCGGATCGGCGCGCACCGGGACCAGGTGTCCAGGGGGCGCTCCTCGGCCAGGAGCGAGGCGCCGTCGCCGCCTCGTTCGGACGACTCGTTGCGCTTCAGTTGCTCAGGTGACACCGCGGACTCCTTTGCGTCGCGTGGACCGGCGACACCCGACGCGGCCGTCCGACCGCGCCCGGCGCCCGGCGGGATGGCTCTTCGGGCGGTGCGGACGCGGTGGCGCCTTGGGCCCCCCACGCCCGGGGGCGAAGGGGAGGACCGGAGCGCGGCCGAGGTGGGCGACTCGTTCCGGGACGGGCCCCGGGGTTCGGTACATCCCCTGAGACCGGTTCGTCCCGCACAGCGTAAGCCTGCCCGTCCTCCGTCACCAGCCGGTTTCCGGCGCGCTACGCACAGTGGCGAAGTGCCGTGCGCGCGTGCGAAACCGGCCCTGGCCGCTGCCGCACGGCGCATGGTTGTTACGGTTCCTCGTGCTCAACAGCGAAGAGGACCGAGACGAGGGGCCTGCGCCATCCGGGTCACGCGCGCCTGAGATATCCGGAAAGCCGGAGATGTCCACGCCGCTGGCCAAGCCCCGCCGCCGACTGCTGGCCGATGTGAGCCCGCTGCGCGAGCACCCGGACTTCCGCCGCCTGTGGTTCGGCAACACCGTCTCGTACATCGGCCAGCAGATGACCGCGATGGCCGTCTCGCTCCAGGTCTACGCGATCACCGGCTCCAGCTTCTACGTCGGCCTGGTCGGCCTCTTCTCGCTCGTTCCGCTGATCGTCTTCGGCCTGTACGGCGGCGCCGTCGCCGACGCGGTCGACCGGCGCAAGCTCGGCCTGATCACGGCCGCAGGCTCCACCGTCTGCTCCGGCGTGCTGGCCGCGGCGGCTTTCGGCCATCTCAGGTCCGTGGCACTGCTCTACGCGGTCGTCGCGCTCCAGGCGGTCTGCTTCGCGATGAACTCGCCCGCCCGCTCCTCGATGATCCCGCGCCTGCTGCCGCCCGAGCGGCTGCCCGCCGCCAACGCGCTGGCCTCGCTCGCGGGCGGGGTCGGCCAGATGGCAGGGCCCATGCTCGGCGCCGTCCTCGTCGGCGCCTGGGGCTACCAGGCCGCGTACACCGTCGACGTCGCCGCCTTCAGCGCCTCCCTCTACGCGATGTGGCGGCTGCCGGCGATGCTCCCCGGCGAAGGGGACGGCGCGGCCCGCCGCCGCCCGTCCGTCATCGAGGGCCTGCGCTATCTCGCCGCCCGGCCCAATCTGCGCACCACCTTCGTCTCCGACCTCGCCGCCATGGTGCTGGCCCAGCCCCGCGTGCTGTTCCCCGCCGTCGCCGGACTCTGGTTCGGCGGCGACACCCGCACCGTCGGCCTGCTCGCCGCCGCCCCGGCCGTCGGCGCGCTCCTCGGCAGCGTCTTCTCCGGCTGGCTCGGCCGCGTCCACCGCCAGGGCTTCGCCGTGCTGCTCGCCGTCGGCTCCTGGGGCGCGGCCGTCGCCGTCTTCGGCCTCACCCGCAACCTCTGGCTCGGCCTGCTCTTCCTGGCCTTCGCCGGCTGCGCCGACACCGTCTCGATGGTCTTCCGCAACACCATGCTGCAATCCGCCGCCCCCGACGACATGCGCGGACGCCTCCAGGGCGTCTTCCTCGTCGTGGTGGTCGGCGGCCCCCGCCTCGGTGACTTCCTCGCGGGCTCCGTCTCCGACCTCTTCACCCCCACCGTCGCCGTCGTCGGCGGCGGCCTGGCGTGCATCTCGGCCATCGCCCTGATCGGCCTCTTCCAGCGCGGCTTCGTCGCCTACGACGCCCGCCGCCCGGTGGCCTAGGGCAGTGGCCTTCAGAGGCGCAGTTGCTCCTCGGCGAGGGCCGATACGGTGGCGGCGAGATCGGCCTGCGACGGGTCGGCCGCGGCGGCGGCAGCCGTCAGACGCAGGATGTCGGCGAGGGCGCCGTCGGTGAGGTGGTCGGGAGCGGCGACGCGCGCGAGGCCGCGGGTGAGCAGGCCGCGGGCGTCGGCGGGACGGCCGCGGCGCAGCA
>NZ_MECL01000031.1 GCF_014596445.1 Streptomyces sp. CBMA29
GGTAGAGGTCCACGTCCTCGGGCGCCGCCTCCAGCCGGTAGCCGCCGTCGACCGAGCCGACCGCGTCATGGCCGATGGCCCGGCGCAGCCGACCGATCAGCGCTTGCAGCGCGCCGGTCGCCCCGGCGGGCGGGTCGCCGTCCCACACCTCGTCGATGAGCGCGTCCGCGCCGATCACCCGGCCGGGCCGCAGCGCGAGCGCCGTCAGCAGCGCGCGCAGCCGACCGCCCGCCAGCGTGGCGGGCGTGCCGTCGTCGCGCAGAGCCTGAGTGGTGCCGAGAATCGCGTATCGCACGGCCCCATTGTTACGGAGCCCGCACGGTCACCGCGCCCCGGTCGGCCCCGGCCCGCCCGCGGCGGCGAGGGCGTACGGTCCACGGAGGGGCGGAGGCGTGGCGTCCGCTCGCGCGCCTCGGGTGCCCTGCCGCCGATCGCGGTTCCGCCGGTACGGCTGAGCCCCGCGGTGACGGAGCGCTGGAACCTGGTCACACCGCCGGACGTTTCCCGGGCACGGCCTGTGTCGTCGCCCGTCCCGGATGGCATGATCGGGCGGCTGCCCCCGGCCGCCGCGCCCCACAGCTGTCCGTCTCAGCGCCCCACCGCCCACGCCAGGAGCCCGTTCATGAGCGTCACATCGATCCGCAGGGCCGACCGTCGCGGCGACAGCGACCGGAGGATCAGCCCGATCTTCCTCGCCATCGTCGCGGTGATGGCCGTGTCCGGCTGGGCGGTGTGGAGCCAGTTCGCCTCCGACCACGGCTTCGCGGTCTTCCTGTTCGTGGTGTCCGGCTGGGTCGTCTCCCTGTGCCTGCACGAATACGCGCACGCCCGCAGCGCCCTGCACAGCGGTGACATCTCCATCGGCGCCAAGGGCTATCTGACCCTCAACCCGCTGAAGTACACGCACGCGCTGCTGTCCATCGTGCTGCCGGTGGTCTTCGTGATCCTGGGCGGTATCGGCCTGCCCGGCGGCGCCGTCTTCATCGAGCGCGGCCGGATCCAGGGGCGCTGGCGGCACAGCCTGATCTCGGCGGCGGGCCCGCTGGTCAACGTCGCCTTCGCGGTGCTGCTGATGCTGCCGTTCGCGCTCGGCGCGCTGGACTCCTGGCCGACCGAGTTCCTGTGCGCGCTCGCCTTCCTGGCGATGCTCCAGGTGACCGCCGCGATCCTGAACCTGCTGCCGGTCCCGGGCCTGGACGGCTACGGCATCATCGAGCCGTGGCTCTCGCCGACCGCCCGACGCCAGTTCGAGCCCTTCGCGCAGTTCGGCCTGCTGGCGGTCTTCGGTGTGCTGTGGATCCCGGCGGTGAACGTGAAGTTCTTCCACGCCATCGACACCGTGATGGGCTGGCTGCACGTGCCGCGCGACTACGTGGACTTCGGCTACACGCTGTTCCAGTTCTGGCGGAAGTGACGTCAGCTCTGCGGCTGGCCCGTCGCGTCGGCGGCGGCGGCAGCGGAGGCGGTGGCGGTGGCGGTGTCGATCTTCGCCTTGCGGAAGTAATACCAGCACATGTTGCTGGTCAGCCCGGCGAGCAGCACCCACACGATGCCCAGGAAGCTGCCGTGCACGAAGGACACCACCGCGGCGGCGACGGCGAGCAGGCACGCGATGAGGGCGTAGAGGGCGAGGCGGGGCATGGGGTGCGGCTCCTGTCCGGGCGGACGCGTACGGTCGTCCGCCATTGTCCCCCATGCCCCGCGGCGCTCGGAACGGGCTCGGCTACGGCTCAGACGTCCGTGAGGCGCAGGCCCGCGTGGGCCTTGTAGCGGCGGTTGACCGAGATGAGGTTGGCGACCAGCGACTCGACCTGGTGGGCGTTGCGGAGCCGGCCCGCGAAGACACCGCGCATGCCGGGGATACGGGCGGCGAGCGCCTGGACGATGTCGGTGTCGGCGCGGACCTCGCCGAGGACCATCACATCGGTGTCGATCTCCGCGATCTCCGGGTCCTGGAGCAGCACCGCCGACAGGTGGTGGAAGGCGGCGGTGACCCGCGAGTCCGGGAGCAGGGCGGCGGCCTGCTGGGCAGCGCTGCCCTCGTCGGGCTTGAGGGCGTACGCGCCCTGCTTGTCGAACCCGAGCGGGTTGACGCAGTCCACGACGAGCTTGCCCGCCAGTTCCTCGCGCAGTGACTCCAGGGTCTTGGCGTGGCCGTCCCACGGCACCGCGACGATCACGATGTCGCTGCGGCGGGCGCACTCCGCGTTGTCCGCGCCCTCGACGCCGAGGCCGAGTTCGGCGGCGGCGGTCTGCGCGCGCTCGGCGTTGCGGGAACCGATGACGACCTTCTGCCCCGACCTGGCCAGTCGGTAGGCGAGCCCGCGGCCCTGGTCACCGGTGCCGCCGAGCACTCCCACCACCAGGCCCGACACGTCGGGCAGCTCCCGGGGGTCCTTGGCCGGGGTCTTCACGTCCTCAGGGGTAGTCATACCGGCGATCCTGCCAGGTGCGGGGGTTGTTCGACGGCGTTCGGTGGCGCGGATCACTCCGGGGGCGGCAGGTTGCCGTGCCATGTGCGCCGTCGCGCTACTGCGCGAAGTGCTCGCCGGAACGCAGTGGCCACCACCCGCCCCAACCGGCCAACCCGCTCCTCCCCGGACCACCCGCCGGTGGGGGCCAGCCGCGCAGTTCCCCGCGCCCCTGACGGCGCAGGTCACCACCCGCCCCGGCGGGGCAATCCGGTTGTCGGCGGGCCACCCGCCGGTGGGGGGCTCGCGTAGGCCATCCGGCAGGAAAAAGGCTTTGCGGGGGGAGCTCCCGGCGGGGAGCATCGCCTCACGTGACAGTGACCGTGGCCGACGACCCCCCACCCCCGCGGAAGCGGACGCTGCTCCCCGACATGACGCCGTGGCGGACATCGGCGGACTTCCGGAGGATGTGGCTGGCGGGAGCCGTCACGACGTTCGGAAGCTTCCTGACGTTCGTGGCGCTGCCGGTGCAGATCAAGGAGCTGACGGGCTCGGCCGTCGCGGTGGGAGCGATCGGCGCGGTGGAGCTGGTGCCGCTGATCGTGTTCGGGCTGTACGGCGGAGCGCTCGCGGACGCGATGGACCGGAAGCTGCTGATCAACGCGACCGAGGCGGCGCAGGGCCTGCTGGCGGTGGGGCTGCTGGTCAACACGGTGGTGCCGCACCCGGTGGTGTGGCCGCTGTACGTGGTGGCGGCGCTGTCGAGCGCGTTGACCGGACTCCAGCGGCCGGCGCTGGACGCGATCGTGCCCAGGATCGTCCCACGCGACCAACTCGCCGCCGCGGCGGCGCTCAACGCGCTGCGGTGGCAGGTCGGGGCCATCGCGGGCCCGTCCGTCGCGGGCCTGGTGATCGCGTACGCGGGCCTTTCGTGGGCGTACGCGGCCGACGCGGCGACCTTCGCGCTCTCCGTCGCGCTCGGCCTGGGGCTGAGCCGTTCACCGGCCGCGCACGACGCGAAGCCGCCGTCACTGCGCTCGATCGCGGAGGGCGCCCGGTACGCGTGGAGCCGCAAGGAACTCCTCGGCACGTACGCGATCGACCTGGCGGCGATGTTCTTCGCGTATCCGGCGGCGATCTTCCCGTTCCTCGCGGACGACCTGCACGCGCCGTGGTCGCTCGGCCTGATGTACGCGGCCGGGTCGGTCGGCTCCCTGGCGGTCAGCCTGACCAGCGGCTGGACCACCCGGATCCACCGGCACGGCCGGATGGTCGTGTACGCGGCCGTGGGCTGGGGCCTGGCCATGGCCGCGGCGGGCTGGACGGGCCGGATCTGGCTCGTACTGCTGTGCCTGGCGGCGGCGGGCGGCTGCGACATGATCAGCGGGGTCGGCCGCTCCACGATGTGGAATCAGACGATCCCCGACGAGTTGCGCGGACGCCTGGCGGGGATCGAGCTGCTGTCGTACTCGGTCGGCCCGCAGCTCGGGCAGCTCCGCAGCGGCGGCGTGGCCGCCCTCACCACCGCCCGTACCTCCGTCTGGACCGGCGGGGTCGCGTGCGCGGCGGCGGTCGTCGCCCTGGCCGCCGCTCTCCCGAAGCTGATGTCGTACGACGCGCGGCAGCGCCCGGCGGCGGCAGGGACGGAGAGCGGTGCGGGAACGGCACCCGCGACCGCGTCCTGACCGGCCCCGCCCGACCGATCCGTCAGGAGCCCCCCGGCTTGTCGTTCCCGGCGTCCTGGGCGTCACCGTCGGCGGTGTCGTGCCACTTGGGGTCGGTGTCCCACTGGAGATTGCGCTCGGCGGCGGTGTCCATCGCCCGCTGCGCCTCCTCGCGGGTGGAGTAGGGGCCGAAGCGGTCCTTGGCGGGGCATTCGGGGCCCTCCTCGACCTTGTGGTGCTCGATGCAGTAGAACCATTCGCCGGGCTTTCCGGCCGGCTTCTTCGCCCTGAACAGCGCCATGATCGTCTCCTGTGGTCGAGGGTGCCGCGGGTGGCCGCCTGCGGCCATGTTCCCCGATCGGGCGCGGATACACTCGTCGGCATGTCTGGTCAGTCGCTGCTCGTTCCCGGCAAGCTCTCCCCCACCCGGCACGTGCCGGCCTCGATCCCGCGCCCCGAGTACGTGGGCAGGCCGGGGCCGACGCCGTACACCGGGCCCGAGGTGCAGGACGCGGAGACGGTCGAGAGGATGCGGACCGCCTCGCGGATCGCGGCGCGCGCGATGGAGGAGGCCGCGAAGGCCATCGCTCCGGGGGTGACGACCGACGAGCTGGACCGGATCGCGCACGCGTACATGGTGGACCATCGGGCGTACCCCTCGGACCTGGGTTACCGCGGCTTCCCCAAGTCGCTGTGCACGTCGGTGAACGAGGTCATCTGCCACGGCATCCCGGACTCGACAGTGCTGCGCGACGGCGACATCGTGAACCTGGACGTGACCGCGTTCATCCACGGGGTGCACGGGGACTGCAACGCCACGTACTTCGTGGGCGAGGTCGCCGAGGAGTCGCGGCTGCTGGTGGAGCGCACACGGGAGTCGCTCGACCGGGCGATCAAGGCGGTACGTCCCGGGCGGCAGATCAATGTGATCGGCCGGGTCATCGAGTCGTACGCGAAGCGCTTCGGGTACGGCGTGGTGCGGGACTTCACCGGGCACGGCATCCACACCGCGTTCCACTCGGGCCTGATCATCCCGCACTACGACGACCCGCGGGCGACGACGGTGATGCGGCCCGGCATGACGTTCACCATCGAGCCGATGCTGACGCTGGGCACGCACGAGTACGACATGTGGGACGACGGCTGGACCGTGGTCACCAAGGACCGCGAGCGCACTGCCCAGTTCGAGCACACCCTGGTGGTCACGGCGGACGGCGCGGAGGTGCTGACCCTGCCATGAACCGTCGGAGCCTGTGTCTGGCGGCGGCGGCGACCGCGCTGGCGGTGCCGTTGGCCGGTTGTGTCACCGTGCACGGTGAGCGCGCGGACATCGCGTCGGTACGGCCCGCGGAGGCGGCCGAGGCGCTCGCGAATTTCGCGACGGTCAACAACGCGGCGACGAAGGCGTACGACGAGTCGCTGATCGCCGAGATCGAGTCGGGCGCGCTGGGCGCCATCGACGAGGCGGGGGTGCGGGCCAAGCACGCCAACCACCCCGAGGGCAACGCGTCGTTCACGCCGCTGGCCTTCTCCGACTCGCGCTTCCTGGTACCGAGGCAGCGCGGCTGGCCGAAGTTCTTCGTGGCGGACACCGCGACCAACCGCGGCGGCGACTCGCGGTGGCTGCTGGTCTTCCGCCGGTTCACCGCGGGCGACCCGTGGAAGGCGTCCTTCCTGGCTGTCATGGCACCGGACGCGCTGCCCGCCCTCGCCACCGACAAGGACGGTCTGGTCGAGGCGTTGCCGGCCGCGGGCACCGATCTGCTCGTGCAGCCGGGCCGGTTGAGCACGGCGTACACCTCGTATCTCCAACAGGCCCCCGCGGCACCGGCGTTCGCCGACGGTCCGGCGACCTCCGAGCTGCTGGCCGGGCGCGACAAGAACCGGCGTACGGCCAACTCCGTGACGCAGTACGCCGATCAGCCCGCCGACGGCGGCGACTTCACCCCGGTCGCGCTGCGTACCACGTCGGGTGGCGCCCTCGTGCTGTTCGCCAGCCGCCACCAGACCCGGGCCACCTACCGCGAGGGCTACCAGCTCAGCATCGACCAGGACACCAAGGCCCTGATGACCGGCACTCCCCGCACGTCCGTCACCCTCTCCCGCATGTCCCAGCAGGCGGCCACGGTCCCGGCCCGCAGCGCGGGACCGGACGCGAAACCGGCCGTCCTCAGCCGCCTGGCGGGCCTGGTCTCGGCGACGGGCGGGTAACCGGCCGGCCCGGATCAGCGTGTGCGGGCGACCGGTTCCGGCTCGGGGTCGTAGGCGAACTGGGCGCAGGCGTCGGTGAGGATGTCGAGGACAGGGAGCGGGTCGGGCAGCGGGAGGTCAGGACCGAGGTCGGGGAGCCAGCCGACCGTGCCGCCGGAGGGCAGCCGGGCCGGGGGCAGCAGCACATAACTGCCGCGGCAGTGCCAGCGGATGCCCGGGTGCTCGTCGGCGGTCTCGGGGTTGCAGTCGAGGGCGCAGGGCCACCACTCGTCCTCGTCGGCGGGGGTGCCGCGGGTGGCGGTGAAGAACAGCATCCGGTCCTCGCCCTGGAGGGCGACCGGGCCGATGGTGGCGCCGTCGGCGGTGAGCCGTTCCAGCGCGACGCGGCCCGCTTCCGCCGGGACGTCGAGGACGTCGTGGTTGAGCCCGGTGGCGGTGATGAAGTTGGCGAGCGGCTGGCCGCTGAGCCACTGGGCGACCCGCTGCGGGTCGATGCTCGCCTGGGTCTGCCATGCCTGCGAGACGGGGTGCACACCGGGGATGTGACAGCCGATCCGGTCGCAGGAACAGCCGAAGCCCTCGGGGTGCACGGCCGGTGCGACGGGGTACGAGGCGGCGACGGCCGCCTGGATGAGTTCGTCGCGGCGCAGGTCGTCGGCGGCAGCGGCGGCTGCCGCCCTGGCCGCCCGGCTGTTGCCAGAAGCGCTCTCCGTACGGCGGCGCAACCAGTCGGACACCCTGCTCTTGCCTGCCATCGGGCTCCTTTCCTCGCCACTCCCGCCCCGCGGACCACGGTACGCGGACGGTGGAGCACATCCTCCCTCTTGCCAGGAATGAACACCCACCCGGGGTGGAAGTGTTCCCATGGCGGCCGTTTCCGACATCATGTCGGCAACCTATTGACTTAGGTAAGCCTAAGTTGGGAGGATCGAGGTCGGCTCACAGCCTTGACCAGGAGGTTCCTTTGACCACGTCGATTCCGTCGGCCACTTCGGACACGTCGGCCACTCCGGACACACCGTCCGCCGCATCCCCCTTCTCCGCCGTGATCCGCGCCGCGACCCGGGCCCAGCACCAGGAGGCGCACGACTCGACCTTCATGGACGACCTGCTCGGCGGGCGGCTCGGCGTGGACGCGTACGCGCGCTACACCGAACAGCTCTGGTTCGTCTACCGGGCGCTGGAGGAGGGCGCGCACCTGCTGGCGGACGACTCGGTGGCCGCGCCCTTCACCCGCACCGAGCTGCTGCGCGTCGCCTCCCTCGAACAGGACCTCGACCACCTGCTCGGCGAGGGCTGGAAGGACCGCGCGACCGCGCTGCCCGCCACCGCCCGGTACGCGGCCCGGGTGGCCGAGGTCGCCCGCGAGTGGCCCGCCGGTTATGTCGCGCACCACTACACCCGCTACCTCGGCGACCTCTCCGGCGGCCAGGTCGTCCGCGGTGTCGCGGAGAAGACCTGGGGCTTCGCCCGCAAGGGCGACGGCGTCCGCTTCTACGTCTTCGAGGGCATCGACAACCCGGCCGCCTTCAAGCGCGAGTACCGCGAACTGCTGGACGGCCTCGCGGTCGACGACCTGGAGAAGCAGCGGGTGGTCGAGGAGTGCAGGACCGCCTTCGCGCTGAACATCGCGGTCTTCCGTGAGCTGGGGGACGCCTTCCCGCTCTCCGCGTGAGGGCGCACTGTCCGTACGGCGCCCGCGAAGCCGGGCGGCCCACCTGAACTCACGGTGGGCCGCCCGGCTTTCGGCTGTGCCGGACGGTGTTACGTCAGACGGTGTCGCGTCAGGCGGTGTTGCGGGGGACGGTTTCGCGTCAGACGGTGTTGCGGCGGCGGGCCACGGTGACGGTCGCGGCGGCGCCGGTCACCAGCAGGGCGCCCGCGGCGGCGAGCAGCGCGGCGGACGGGGTGCCGGAGCCGGTGGAGGCCAGCTCGCCGTCGGTGCTGAAGTCGTTGCCGGTGCCGCCGACCGTGCTGCCGGAACCGCCGGTCGTACCGCCGCTGGTGGAGCCGCCGGTCGTACCGCCGTCGGAGGAGCCGGCCGACGAACCGGCCGACGGGCTCGGCGAACCGGTCGGCAGCGTGGCGCTGTCGTCCAGCGAGACCGCGACCGTCACCGGGTCGAGCGCGTCGCCCGCCTTGTAGAAGCCGCTGAACGCCTTCGCGCCGTCCTCGGTGAGCACGGCGGAGGCGCCGGAGACCGTGACGACGTCACCGTCCGCGGTCGGCTCGACACCGCTCAGGGTGGCCACGGCGATGCCCTTGTAGTCGGTGACCTTGCCCGAGGTCATGTCCTTGCTTGACACGTCGGCGGTGAGCGTTCCGGTGGCGCCCTTGGTGGCCACCTTGACGTTGCCGAACTTCAGGTCGAGGGCGTACGTGCCCTGCTGGAGGTGGCCGAGGAAGCGGACGCCGCCGGAGAATGAGGCGTTGAGGGTCGTGGTGCCGGCGTCGTAGGCGCCGGCGCCCTTGGGGAAGCGGTAGCCGGAGGCGGTACCGGTGGCGCCGTCGGTGAGTTCCACCTTGCCGTCGGCGATCGGTCCGGTGACGTAGGAGCGGAAGGACTGCTTGACGCCCCAGTCGAGGTTGCCGTCCACGACGGTGGCGGGCCCGCCGGGCGCGGTCGCGGTGGGCGTGGCGGTCGGCTCCCCCGTGGGCTCTCCGGTGGGCTCACCGGTCGGCGGGTTCGTGGTGGGGGTGGTGGTCGGCGGGGTGGTGGGCGGCGTCGTCGGGGCGGCGCCCGGAGTGACGGACAGGTCGCCCGCGTCCAGCGCCGTACCGGCCTGGTAGAAGCCGCCGAAGGCGGTCGAACCGTCGGCGGTCAGCACGGCCGGGATGCCGTTGAAGGTCATCGCGCCGCCCGCGCCGCTGCCGGGCCGGACGTTCGACAGGTCGAGCGTGGCGAATTCCACGTCGTCGGAGGTGCTGCCCGCCGCGGTCACGTCGGCGGTGATCGTGCCGGTGGTGCCGACGGTGACGACCTTGAGGTCGGCGAGCTTGATGTCGAAGCCGTGCGCCGTCGACTTGAACTGGACGCTGCCGTCGAAGGCGACGCTCACGCCGTGCGTCGAAGTGTCGTACGAGCCCTCGCCGTTGGTGAAGTGGAATGTGCCGTCGGAGTTGGCGGTCGCGCCGTCCGCGGTGGTGATGGCGCCCCCTGCGGGACCGGTCACGTACGAGCGCCACGACTGCTTGACGCCCCAGTCGAAGGTGCCGCCGGTGAGCGGTACGGCCGGGGACGACGGCGAGTCGGCGGCGGCGAACGCCGGGACCAGCAGGGCGGTGGCCGCCCCCGCGGTGGCGGTGGCTATGGCCAGGGCGAGCGCGCGGGAACTGAGGCGGGCGGTCATGGGGTGGTGTGCTCCTTGTGTTCCTTGTGTTCCTCGGAAGGTGGTGCGAAGTGCGGGGGGAGGTGACGCGGCGTCAGCCACCGGCTTCGGTACGGCGTTTGCGCCGTACGACGGCGATGACGACCGCGGTGAGTCCGCCTGCCACGGCGGCGACAGCGGCCGACCCGCCGGCCAGCAGGGCCACCGACGTGCCGTCGTGCGAGCTTTCCGCGGCGGATTCGGTACGCGGCGCGGCGGGTGCGGTGCTCGGCGCCGAGGACGCCGCCGGGGTGGCGGACGCCGTGGGGTCGGAGCCGATGTCGGGCAGCGCGGGCAGGGCCGCCGCCTTGTCGAGGGCGACGGAGAGGGTGAGCGGGTCCATCGAAGTACCCGCGGTGTAGAGGCCGTTGAACGCCTTGGCGCCCTGCGCCGTCAGCGTGGTCGGGACCTCGGTCAGGGAGATCAGGCCGTTCTTCGGCGCGAGCGCGGCGGGCGCGGCGAAGGTGACGAACGGCTCGCCGTCCGCGTACAGCGTGCCCTTGCCGTCGGCGACCGTGACGCGGACCGCGCTGATCGACAGGTCGAGCCCGTACGTGCCGTCCGCCGCCTTCATCCCGACGAAGCGCACCGTCCCGCCGAACCGGGCGTCCAGCGCGTGGTGTGCGGCGTTGTACGTGCCGCGCCCCGCGCCGAAGCGGAACAGGGCGCCGCCGTCCCGCGCGCCGTCGGCCACCGTCCAGCGGCCCTTGGCGATGTCGCCGGTCACGTACTCGCGGAAGGTGCGGCGGACGCCCCAGTCGGCGGCGGCGTCAACGACCGTGCCGGGAGCGGTGGTCGAGGTGGCGGCCGGCTTCCCCGACGCCTTGCCGGTCGCGCCGCCGGTCGGGGTCGGCGGCGGGGCGGTGGCCGGCGAGGCGGGTGCGCGCAGGTCGACCGAGAGGCTGACCGGGTCGAGCGCCGTGCCGGTGGTGTAGTAGCCCGCGAAGGCGCGGGCGCCCTGCGAGGTGAGGGTGGCCGGGATGCCGCTGAGGGTGATCTGCGACCCGGTGACCCCGCGGGTGTTGACGCCGCCGACGGCGAGCGAGGCGAGCGGCACCTGGGCGTTGGTGGTGACCCGCCCGGTGTTCTTGTCCTTGCTGCGCATGTCCGCGTAGAGCGTGCCGTGGCCGCCGGAGATCTTGACGGTGGGACGGCTGATGGTGAGGTCGAGTTGATAGCCGCCGCTCGCCTGCCGGTGCCCCAGGAAGTGGACGCCGCCGGCGAAGGCGGCGGTCAGCGCGCCGCTGCCCGGATCGTACGAGCCCCGCGCCGACGGGAAGCGGAACTGGTTGCTGCCGAAGGTGCCCGCGCCGCCGGTCATCGCCCAACTGCCTTTCGCGATGGGCCCGGTGACATAGCTCTGGAACGACGCTTTGATTCCCCAGTCCAGCCGTCCCCCGGCGACCGTACGGCTCGTCGCGGCGTCCGCCCGGGACGCGGGCAGCACCGCGGTCAGCGCGGTCAGCGCGACCGCGCCGAGCAGCGCGGTGCTCACGGCCGTGAGCGAGACGGCCCGGCCGCCGGTACGGCGCACGCGGGCATGACGGAACAACGGCATGGACCCCTCCAGGACTGGCAAACTCAGGTAAGGCTAACCTAAGCTAATCACCGACCGGCGGGAAGCCTCCCGCGACATCGCCGAACGCGCCGAACGCGCTGGCGCACGGGCACAGCGGCATCACGACATGACGGCACCACGGCAAGGGACGGGTTGGCAGTGCGAACAGGTTCCGAACGACGTCCCGACCGGACCGGGCAGTCCGCCCCCGAAGGCGGCCCGGCAAGCCCGAACGCCGCGCCCGTCCCGGCCACGGAAGCCGCCGCCGGGCCCGGCACGGACGCCGATACCGGCGCCGTCGCCGGTACGACCGCCAGGTCCGTCGCGGGCACGAGAACCGCCCTCGGCTCGGACGCCGGAACCAGGCACGGCGCAGCCGTGAACGCCGATACCGGCGCCGTCGCCGTCACCGGTGCGCGGTCCGGGGCCCGGCACGGCATCAGGTCCGGCGTCAGGTCGGGCGCGGCCAGCACCGTTTCGGGGGTCACGGCTCCGGCACGGCGGGACGCGCTCGGCGGCCGGTACGGACGCGGTACGCGCGCCGCCGTGCTGCCGCTGCTGGCCGCGCTGTTGGCGCTCGTGCTCACCGCGTGCGGCGGCTCGGCGGGGAAGGCGGGGCCGTCCGCGAGCGGTTCGGGGGCGACGTCGAGCGCGAGCGCGGACGCCGACCGGATCGAGCCGCTGGCCGGGGCGGCGCCCGTGCCCGTACTGCCCGCCACCGTCACCTCGGCGGACGGCCGGAAGGTCACCGTCACCGCCGCCGACCGGATCGTGCCGCTCACCGGCGGGCTGTCCGAGATCGTCTTCACGCTGGGCCTCGGCAAGAACGTCGTCGCGCGCGACATCACGGCGACCTTCGCGCAGGCGGCGAAGCTGCCGGTGGTGACCCGCGCCCACGACGTCTCCGCCGAGGGCGTCCTGTCCCTGCACCCCACCCTCGTCCTCGCCGAGGACACCACGGGCCCGGCCGAGGCGGTCCGCCAGATCCGCGACGCGGGCGTCCCGCTCGTCGTCGTCAGGACGGCGACCTCGCTCGACGACGTGGGCCCGCGGATCGACGCCGTGGCCGCCGCGCTCGGCGTGAAGGCCGCGGGTGACACGCTGCGCGAGCGTACGGCGCAGCGGATCGACGCCGTCCGCGCGACGATTCCGGGCACGGCCGACAAGCCGCGCGTCGCCTTCCTCTACCTGCGCGGCACCGCGTCGGTCTACCTGATCGGCGGGCGCGGCTCCGGCGCCGACTCCCTCATCGCGGCGGCGGGCGGCGTCGACGCCGGGACCGCCTCCGGCCTGGACAAGGACTTCACCCCCATCACCAGCGAGGCCCTGGTGAAGGCCGCGCCCGACGTCATCCTCGTCATGACCAAGGGGCTCGACTCCGTCGGCGGGGTCAGCGGCCTCGAAAAGGTCCCGGGCGTCGCCCAGACCCCCGCCGGTCTCGACCGCCGTGTCGTCGCCATCGACGACGGCACCCTCCTCAACTTCGGCCCCCGCACCGACTCCGTCCTGCGCCAACTCACCACCGGCATCCACCAAAAGGCCCGGTGACCCGCCCGATGACGACCACGGCCTCCCCCGAGGGCGACCGCACGGCTCCCGCCGGGGCCGACGACGAAGGCACCGGGCCCGCCGCCACGCACGAGCGCGAGCCGCGGCCGGGCCCCCGCGCGGTGGGCCCCCCCCCACCCCGGCGGCGCGCCCCCCGCCACCTGGGGCACAAGCGCGCCGATCTGGTCCGCGCCGCCCGCCGTCGACACCTGGACCGACTACCGCCTCGACGTGAAACTGACCGTGACCAAGGTCGCGCTCGGGGTGAGATTCCGCTCGCCC
>NZ_MECL01000032.1 GCF_014596445.1 Streptomyces sp. CBMA29
GTCGCCACGGCCCAGGGCCTCCGGCCGCTGGAGCCGGAGGAGGCGGCCGAACTCGCGGCGGCCAGCGACCGCGCGACCCGCCACGCGGCCTGGCGCTACCTCGCCGGTGTGCCGGGCGGCGCGTCCTTGCTGCCGGTCTCCGCCGAGGCGGAGGATCCGTACGAGCGGCTGATGCTGCTCCCGGGCCAGGACCCGCTGCTGCCCGCGGCGGCGCGCAGGCCGGGTCTGCTCGTCGCCCAGCCGATGCTGCTCGGCGGCCTCGACACTCCGGGGGAGGGGCTGAGCGGCGGCCTGAGCGTGCTGCTCAGCGGTCTCGGGGACGCGCTGGCCGACACCGGCGCGGTCGCGGCCGTCGTGACGGTGGTCACCGCCTGCCGCAGCGAACTGGCCCGCGACGACCGCCTGTTGCACGCCCGGGGCCCCGGGCACTGGGTGCTGCGGCTCCCCGTGGACGCGGAACACCCCCTCGGCCAGCACGAGACGGGCGCCCACCGCGAGGCGCTGGCCTGGTGGGCGGTACGGCTGCTCGGCGGCCTCGGCGCACGGCTGGACGTCCTGCACGCGCGGTACGCCGACGACGGCTCGCTCGCCATGGCCCAGGCCGCACAACGCCTCGGAGCCCGGCTGGTGTTCACCGCGACGCCGGATCCGCACCGGCAGATGACCGTACGCCACGGCCGGGCCCCGGCGGCCTCCGACGATCTGCGCGACGACCTGCACCGGGTGTTCGTCGCCGACCGGCTGGTCGAACGGGCCGCACGCGTGGTCGGCATACCCGGGCGGCAGGGCGACGCCTCCGAACTCGTCCGCCACTTCCCCCAACTGGCCGCCGCACGGGACGGCGCGGGCCCGGCCGCACCGCCGGAGGGCATCGAGCCGTACGTGCCGGCCGCGTCCGAGGCGTCCGACCGGGCCGATCTGCTGGGCATGGTCCTCGGCGGCGGCGGCGACGACGGTAGCGGTAGCGGCGGGGCGCGGCGGGCTCGGCTCGGCCCGGACGCCCTGCGGGAGCCGCTGCTGCTCTCCGTGGGACGGCTGCATCCCGTCAAGCAGCAGGACATGCTGGTACGGGCGTGGCTGGAGCGGGGCCTGTACCGGCGGTCCTCCCTCGTCCTGATCGGCGGCGCCTGCGCCCGTCCCTCGGCCGCCGAGACCGCGATGCGCGCCAGGATCGGCCGCCTGCTCGCCCGGCACCCCGGCGCGGCCCACCGGCTCGTCCTGCTCACGGCCCTGACCAACACCCGGGTACGCCGCCTGGAGCGGGCGCTGGCCGACCCGGCGTCGGGGGCACGGGCCTGGTACGTCTGCCCGAGCGCCAAGGAGGAGTTCGGGATCGCGGTGCTGGAGGCGATGGACGCGGGCCTGCCGACCGCCGCCCCCGAACGCGGGGGAGTACGCCACTATCTGCGCGACGGCGACAACGGCGTACTGCTGGACACCTCCTGCGCGCCTGCCCTGGGCCTCGGCCTCGAACGGATGCTGGACATGCCGCCCGCCGCCGCCCGCGCCCTCGCCGCGCGAGGCCGCGCCACCGTCACCACCGGCTACACCCTCACCTCCACGGCTGCCGCCTTGGTCGAGGAATACCTGGCCTCCGCCTCGCCCGGAACCCACGGCCCGCGCGGTTGAGGACCGGCCGCAACCCCCTGGGATCGGCGGTGAGTGGGCCGCCGGCCTGCGGCGATATCGGCTGAGGTCTGGTCCGGACGTACCCCCGGGGGTCCGGTGCGGGCCCCGGGGCCTTCGGCCGGGTCAGCTCGCGGCGGTGGCGGTGGCGGTGGCGGCGGGTGGCGGCGAGGTGGGGTCCGGGGCGGGTGAGCCGATGCGGCCGAGGGCGGACAGGGCGTCGCGCAGGCCCTGAGGTCTGAGCATGCCGGGCATCAGGGGGCCGGCCCAGCCGGGACCGGCGAGGAAGACCATCGGGTGGGTACGGGCGCCCTTGACGCCCCAGCTACTGGCCGCGACGTGCCGGGCGAGCGGGCGGTCGGCGGTGGAGCGGGACTGGGACCACAGCACGACGGCCGCGGGTCCGATCCGGCGGACGGCCTCGTCCAGGGCGTCGACCGGCACCGCTCCGCCGAACATCCGCGTGGACAGGCCGAGTTCTCCGAGCCCCGCGGTCAGCGCCTCCAGCGGAAGCGTGTGGTGGTCGCCGGGCACGCACGCGAGCAGTACGGGCGCCGCCCCGGTGAGCGCCGGCGCCGCACGGACCCGGCGCAGCGCCGACGAGACGTGCCAGGACAGCAGGTGCTCGACCTCCACGTACCGCTCCCCGGAGGTCTGCCACTTGCGGCCGACGGCGCGCAGCGTCGGCGCCATCACCTCCTCCCAGGCGACGACCAGCCCGTGCCGCTCGACCAGGTCGCTCAGCAGGGCGTCCACCGCCGGGCCGTCCAGCCGCACCGCGGCCCGCGCGAGC
>NZ_MECL01000033.1 GCF_014596445.1 Streptomyces sp. CBMA29
CGGCGCCTTCACCGTCGGCTGAGCGGGAGCGGTGTCCGCGCGCGCCACGGCGCTGCCCGCCACCACCCCGTGGCCGCCGCCCGTACGCCGTTCCAGCCGTCGTACGTCCGGCAGCGTCAGCACGGCGCCGGTCAGCAGGACGACCACCGCGGAGCAGCCCCACAGCGCCTGCGTACGGCCGAAGAGGCTGGCGGCGGGACCGGCCAGGGCCAGGGCGATCGGGGTCACGGCCACCGAGCCGAACCAGTCGTACGCCGACACGCGCGACATCTTGTCCTCGGCGATCTCCTGGTGCAGCGCGAGCATCCAGCCGACCGCGAAGACCTCGATGGCCACGCCGGTGATGAACATGGCGAGCGCCAGGATCCACAGCGGGGAGGCGAGGGCGAGCGTGGCGCTCGGCAGCGCCAGCGGGAAGACGCCGAGGGTGCCCGCGAGCAGCATGCGGCGCGGTTTCCAGCGCATCATCAGCAGGCCGCCGCCGACCGTGCCGACACCGAAGGCGGCCATGGCCAGGCCCCAGGGTCCCGCGCCGCCGAGATGGTCGCGGGCGACCAGCGGCCCGTAGACCGCCTCGGCCGCGCCGACAACCGCGTTGACCACGGCGAACTGCACGACGATGCCCCACAGCCAGGAACGGGAGACGAACTCCCGCCAGCCCTCGCGCAGATCGCTGACGATGCCGGACGCCCGCGCCGGGCGGTCGCCCGCGACGACGTGCAGCCGGGAGCGCATGGCGGCAGCGGCGGCGAAGCCCAGCGCGTCGATCGCCAGCACCCAGCCGGGCCCGAACGCGGCCACGAGCGCGCCGCCGACGGCCGCGCCGCCGATGGTCGCGCCGTTCATCGACATCCGGAAGACGGCGAATGCCTTGCCCGCGTGCGTGGACTCGACCGTGGAGAGCACCATGCCCTCGGAGGCGGGGGAGAAGAAGGCGTGCGCGCCGCCGCCGACCGCGGTCAGCAGCGCCATCTGCCACAGCGTGGCGTGCCCGGCCAGGACGAGCACCGCGAAGGCGGCTTGCGAGAGCGCGTTGACGACGTTGGCGGTCACCATCACCCGCTGGCGCGGGATACGGTCCGCGACCGCGCCGCCGATCAGCAGGAAGACCACCATGGCCAGGGTCCTGGCGGCGGCCACCAGACCGACGCCGGTGGCGCTGCCGCCGGACTCGATGACGGCGTAGGCGGCGGCGATGAGCGCGCCTGAATTGCCGAGGTTGGTGATGAACGAGGCGGTGACCAGCAGTTGGAAATTCCGTCCGGCCCAGGACGGGAGGCGGCTCCTGGGGTCCCGAGGGCCCGGACCGGGCGGGCGGGCGTCGGAGGGGCCGCCGCTGCGGGCCGTGTCGTTCGAGGTCACCCGGGGGACTATGCCCGCAGTCCGATTCCTCTCGCAAACGGATTCCGGCCGGTCCGGGGGGGTGGGGGGCGGCGGGCACCCACCGCCCGCCGCTCCCCGCTTGCTCCTCGCTCGCTCCCCGCTACTTCTTCAGCGGCCGGATCGTGCTCTTGATCTTGTCGATCACCGCGTCCGAGAGCTGGTCGGGCACCCCGCGGTCGGCGTAGAGCACCCACACCACGAGCTTCTTGGCGGCGTCCGTCTGCGTCGGGTCGCTCCAGGCGACGGTGTACGCGGCGCCGTCCGCCGAGCACTTGCTGCTCTTCGGGATGTTGGCGGCGGTCGCCGACGCCTGCCAGCCCGTGATGCCGTGCGCGTTGTGGAACGCCTTGCTGTTCTGCACCTTGGAGAAGGTGCCCTTGCCGTTGTCCTGGTAGGCCCAGTACGCCCACGACACGGCCTGCACCTCGGCGGCGTTGCGCACGCTCTTCGCGCCGTTGGCGCCCTTGGTGCCCACGGCGGCGCGGTCGGCGGAACTGTTGCCGTTCTTGCACCAGTCCTTCTTGTAGTACGCGGGCGCGCTCATCGCGACGGCCGGATCGCCGTTCTTGTCCTCGAAGCCGATCGTCATGCCCTCGCTGTCGACCGACCAGTCCGGCGGTACGTCGAAGGCGACATTGCGCTCGCTGCGGATGACGACCTTCCAGCCCGGAATGACCGGTTTGATGTCGAGCGCCGCCGGGTCGCCGCGCGGCGAGTCGCCCGTGTCGGCGTTGCCGCCCGTGGCGGTGGAGGTGGGCGCGGTGGTGGACGGCGTGCCCGTGGGCGACTGCGGCGCCGACGCGGTCGGACTCTCGTCCTTCGCGTCCGTCTTCTTCTTGTCGTCACCCGTGAGGTAGACCGCGCCGACGACGACCGCGGCGATCACCGCGACAGCGGCGGTGATCGCGATGCCGACCGTCAGCCCTTTGCGGTCGCGCTGCGGCGGCTGGCCGCCAGGGCCGCCGGGGCCGCCGGGACCGCCGGGCACGGGCGGGCCCCAGTTCTGCGGAGTCGGATAGCCGCCGGGCGGCTGCTGCCCGTAGCCGGGCTGGCTGTACGGGGACGGCGTGCCGTAACCGGGCTGCGCGTACGGCTGGGTGGGCGCCGCGGACTGGTTCGGCGGCGCGGGCTGACCCGGACCCGCGGGCTGACCGTAGGGCGGGTTCGGCGGATGCTCCGGCGGCTTCTGGAAGTTCGGCGGACCGGGCTGGGCGGGCTGGGCGGGCTGGGCGGGCTGGTTCGGCTGCTGCTGGTAGCCCGGCTGAGCGTACGGCGAGGGCGTGTCGTAAGGCGTCGGCCGGCCGTACGGCCCCGGCGGATTCGGCGGGGGGGCGCCCTGCGGGTTCTGCTCTCCCCCGTTGTGCTGTTCTCCTGGCCACATGGCTGGAAACACTAGGGGAGTAGGCCCGACGGTTCCACGCCGGATGCCGCTACTGACTGGTAACATCGCACCATGTCCGAGACCTTGCCTTCCATTGGCGAAATGATGGCGGCCACCGTGCCGATGGCCCGCACCCTCAACCTCGAGTACATCGAGACCACGGCGGAGCGCGCCGTCGTCCTGCTGCCCGACCAGCCCGACTTCCACAACCACGTCGGCGGTCCGCACGCGGGCGCGATCTTCACCCTCGCCGAGTCCGCGAGCGGCGCGATCGTGCTCGCCGCCTTCGGCGACCAGCTCGGCCGGGCCGTGCCGCTCGCCGTCCGCGCCGAGATCGCGTACAGCAAGCTGGCGATGGGCCCGGTGACGGCCACCGCGGAACTGGGGCGGCCCGCCGCCGACGTGGTCGCCGAGCTGGACGCGGGGGAGCGCCCCGAATTCCCCGTCGAGATCTCCATCAGCCGGGAGGACGGCGCCGAGACCGCGCACATGACCGTGGTGTGGACGCTCCGGCCGAACCGCTGAACCGGGCGCTTCGCGCCGGTCGCGGGGCGGCGCCCCGGACGGCCCGCTGATCGGCTTGTTTGACTCGCTCTTGACCGGACTTTCGCGGCGATCGGTCGGTTAGGCTTCGGCGGTGCGCGCCGCGCGCGCACGACCCACCGTTGTCCAGGGGAGGAACCCCGCTGTGCACGTCCAGGAGTGGCTCGACGGCATCCCGCCGGTCGTCGTCTATCTGATGGTCGGTCTGGTCGTCGGCGTCGAGAGCCTGGGCATCCCGCTGCCCGGCGAGATCGTCCTGATGAGCGCCGCGCTGCTGTCCTCGCAAGGGCACGTCAACCCCTGGCTGGTCGGCACCGCCGCCATCATCGGCGCGGTCGGCGGCGACTCCATCGGCTACTCGATCGGGCACCGCGGCGGCAAACCGCTGCTCGACCGGCTCGGCCGCAGATTCCCCAAACACTTCTCACCCGGCCATGTGGCCACCGCGGAACGCTCGTTCCAGCGCTGGGGCATGTGGGCGGTCTTCTTCGGCCGCTTCGTGGCCCTGCTGCGGATCTTCGCCGGGCCGCTGGCCGGTGTCCTCAAGATGCCGTACTGGAAGTTCCTGATCGCCAATCTGCTCGGCGGCATCGTCTGGGCGGGCGGCACCACCGCGGTCATCTACTACGTGGGCGTGGTCGCCGAACCCTGGCTGAAGAGGTTCGGCTACTTCGGACTCGCCGCGGCCGTGCTCTTCGGCATCGTCTCGTTCCTCTTCGTGAAGCGGCGCGCCGCCAAGGCGCAGGCGGAGATCGAGCGGCAGGACGCGGCGGCGGCGCCCGAGGTCGCGGTGGCGCGGGGCGAGTAGGCGACACGGCACTTCGCGGACGGCGGGCCCCGGACCTCCGGGCCCGCCGTCCGCGCGTCGGCCGTCACGTCAGGGACTCGCGGTGCGTGTCGCCCGTCACGTCAGGGACTCGCGGTGCGTGTCCGCCGTCAGCCCAGGGACTCGCGGTGCGCGTCGGCCAGCGCCACGTAATGCTCGGCGTTCAGCCGTACCGTGGCCTTCTCCTCCTCGGTCAGCTCCCTGCGCACCTTCGCGGGCACGCCCGCCACCAGCGATCCCGGCGGCACCCGCATCCCCTGCGGGACCAGCGCCGCCGCCGCGATCAGCGAACCGGTGCCGATGTGCGCGCCGTTGAGTACCGTGGCGCCCATCCCGACCAGGACGTCGTCCTCGATCACACAGCCGTGCAGCACGGCGTTGTGCCCGACCGTGACGCCCTCGCCGACGACGGCGGGGAAGCCGGGGTCGGCGTGCACCGTGCAGTTGTCCTGGACGTTGGAGCCCGCGCCGACCGTGATCGACTCGCAGTCGCCGCGCAGCACCGCGTGGTACCAGACGCTCGCGCCCGCGCCCAGTGTGACGTCCCCGAGCACCACCGAGCCGGGAGCGGTGAACGCGGTCGGGTCGATCTTCGGTGTGCGGCCCAGAATGTCCGCGATCAGGGGTACGGGGACGCTGCCGCCCGCCGTGCTCCCGCCCGCCGTGCTCCCGCCCGCCGTGCTCCCGCTCTCCGCGCTCCGCGTCACTGTCGGGTCCGTCATGCCCACCGCCCTCGTCGTCGGTCCTGTGGTCTCCACCCGGCACCGTATACGGTGGGCCCGTGCCGAAGAACGAGAACGTGTTCTCCTCCGCGACCGCCGCCGCCACGGCCTGGCGTCGCCGCGTCGGATCGCGGATGGTGCACCGCGGCTGGCGCTGGGTGCAGAACGCGGGCGCGGTCACCGCCGCGCGCCCGGGACCGCTGCGCTTCGGCCGGATCGGCGAGGGCACCCGGCTGGCCTTCCCGCAGGGCACGGTCTTCGGCGAGCCGTGGATCCACCTCGGCGACCACTGCGTCATCGGCGAGCAGGTCACCCTCACCGCCGGGATGATGCCGGGCCTCGACCTCGGGCCCGACCCCGTCCTGTGTCTCGGCAACGGCGTCGTCCTCGGCCGCGGCAGCCACGTCGTCGCCTCCGTACCGGTGGTTTTCGGCAACGACGTCTACTGCGGCCCGTACGTCTACGTCACCAGCGACAACCACTCGTACGACGACACGACCCAGCCCGTCGGCAAGCAGTGGCCGCGCACCGCGCCGGTCGAGATCGGCAGCGGGAGCTGGCTCGGCTCGGGGTGCGTGATCCTGCCCGGCGCGCGGCTCGGCCGCAATGTGGTCGTGGCGGCGGGCGCCGTCGTCCGCGGCGAGGTGCCCGACTTCGCGGTGGTCGCCGGAGCGCCGGCCCGGATCGTACGGCGCTGGGACCCGGACACCGGCTGGCAGCCGCCGCTGCGCACCCCGCCTCCGCTGCCGGTCCCCGAGGGCGTCACCCCCGAGCAGTTGCTGGCGCTGGCCGATCTGGAGGACCCTGCCTGAACCCCAGCCCTTCCTCGGGCATTTGTTACGTTGCCCGTATGCGCGCACCGATCGGCGACTTCGAGGAAGCCCACCCCGCCACCGAGCGCCGCGACCTGCTCCCGCCGCCGGTCGCCGCCGCCGTCACACCCGACATGCTCTACGTCGACACCGACCCGGAGAAGGCCGACACCGCCGTCTTCGTCGAGACCTACGGCGACGATCTGCTGACCGCCTCGGCGAACTGCGTGGTCGTCGCGGGCAAGCGCGGTCAGGACGTCACGCTCGCCGCGTGCCTGGTGCTCTCCACCACCCGTGTCGACGTCAACGGCGCGGTCCGCCGCCACCTGGGCTCGCGCAAGGCGTCGTTCGCGCCGATGGACACCGCGGTGGGCGAGACAGGCATGGAGTACGGCGGCATCACCCCCGTCGGTCTGCCCGCCCACTGGCCGCTGCTCGTGGACGCGGCCGTCGTGGAGGCGCCGCACCTGGTCATCGGGAGCGGCGCGCGCCGCGGCAAGCTCATCGTGTCGGGCAAGGCGCTGGCCGCGCTGCCCGGAGCGGTCGTCCTCGAAGGGCTCGGTATCTGATGACGCGGTATCTGATGACGCGGCATCCAAGGACGCGGGGCCACGAGGCCGCTGGCTACGAGCGGTCCTCCAGCCTGCGGTGCAGGGCCCTGCCGCCCGCCACCACGGCCGTACCGACCGCCGCACCGGCCAGCACGGCGAAGATCTTCCACGCCCCGGCCAGCACACCCATCAGCGCCACGAGCACGACCAGGCCGAGCACGAATGCCAGCACCGGCAGCGCGTAGTACCAGAGCTGCGCGTACGTCCGCTCGTTGAGTCCGAACGGTGGCGGCGGAGCTTTGCGTCCCATACCCCCACCGTAAACCCACAGGTCAGGGCAGGCGCGGGATCTCGATCGCCGGGCAGCGGTCCATCACCATCTCCAGGCCGGCCGCCCGCGTGCGCTCGAACGCGGCCTCGTCGATCACGTCGAGCTGGAACCACACCGCCTTCGCGCCCACGGCCACCGCCTCGTCCGCGACCGCGCCCGCGAGCGAGGAGTTCACGAAGACGTCGACCACGTCGACCGGGAACGGGATGTCGGCCAGCGAGGCGTACCCCTGCTCGCCGTGCACGGTCTCGGCCTTCGGGTGCACCGGCACGACCCGCTTGCCGAACCGCTGGAGCACGCCCGCGACTCCGTAGGCGGCCCGTGAGGTGTTGTTCGACAGCCCCACCACCGCCCATGTGTCCCCGGTCCCGGTCAGGATCTTCCGCACCGTCTCCGCGTCGCCGTACACGCCGTCCTCCAGCCGCTCGCCGTCATATCGTCCACGTACTGCCGTCGTGCCTGGTCAAACACGGCTCCCGCGCCCGCCATTCCCGGTCGCGGCCCGTAGGCTGACCGGATGGTGGACCGGTATCTGACGGTGGCGCGGGCGGGGGTCTGCGAGAGCGAGATCAAGCGCTCGCGGTTCCGGTGCGCGCTCGCGCCCGTGGCGAGCGAGGAGGCGGCGCAGGAGTTCGTCGGCCGCGTCCGCAAGGAGCACGCCGGGGCCAGCCACAACTGCTTCGCGTACGTCATCGGCCCCGAGGGGCGGCTGCACCGGGCGAGCGACGACGGTGAGCCGGGCGGGACGGCGGGCACACCGATGCTCCAGGCGCTGCTCGGCCGCGAGGTCCGGGACACGGTGGCCGTCGTGACGCGGTACTACGGCGGTGTCCAGCTCGGGGCGGGCGGACTGGCCCGCGCGTACGGGGGCGCCGTCACCGCCGCGCTGGACGAGATCGGCACGGTCGAGCGGCGGCGGCTCGTCCTGGTCACGGTCACCGTGGACCACCAGCGGGCCGGGCGGCTGGAGAACGAACTGCGCGCCGCCGGACACGCCGTCCGCGGTGTCGCGTACGCCGCCGCCGTGACCATCGACCTGGGCGTGCCCCAGGCGGATCTCCCCGGCTTCCGGTCCTGGCTGGCGGACGCCACGTCGGGCGTCGCCGAGCTGACGGTGGGCGGAAGCGCGTATGTGACCGTCTGACGGGCCAGCGTCCCCGGGCGCGGTGACGCTCGGGCGGTGCGCGGGCGGTCGCCGTCGGCCGGGGCGCGGTGACGCTGGTCCCTGACCCGCGCGTCAGGGTCAAGCGGCGGGCCCGTTGAGGGGAGTTGCCGCGAATTACATGGTCTTACGACGGTTTTACGGCTCTCCGGGGACCTGATCACCGATGTCCACCGCCTGCCGGGCGGCGACCTTCTACACTCCATGACCACCGCCGGTGAGCCACGGCGCACGGGCCGCGAGCCCGGATGAGAAGATCGCAGCGGTACGGACCGGGCGCCGGAAGCGGCGCGGCACAGGTGCCCGCGGAAGCCAGCCGAAGTCGTCTGACGCCCGCGGGAGTCGAGGAACGGCGAGGGTGAGCGTGCGGGTCGGAGCGGTCGCGTGAGATTTCTGCACACCTCGGACTGGCACCTGGGACGCTCCTTCCACCGCGTCAGCCTGCTCGACGCCCAGCGCGCCTTCCTCGACCACCTCGTGGACACCGTCAGCGCCGAGCGCGTCGACGCCGTCCTCGTGGCCGGGGACGTCTACGACCGCGCGGTCCCTCCGCTGTCCGCCGTCGAACTCTTCGACGACGTACTGCACCGGCTCGCGGACCTGGACGTGCCCACCGTCATGATCTCCGGCAACCACGACTCGGCCCGGCGGCTCGGTGTCGGCGCCCGCGTCATGGGCCGCTCCGGCATCCACCTGCGCACCGACCCGGCGAGCTGCCACCGACCCGTCCTGCTCGCCGACGAACACGGCGACGTCGCTGTCTACGGGCTGCCGTACCTCGAACCGGCCCTGGCCCGCGAGGAGTTCGCCGCCGACCGGGCCGACCACACGGTGGTGCTCGGCGCCGCCATGGACCGGATCCGCGCCGACCTCGCCGAGCGCCCCGCGGGCACGCGCAGCGTCGTGCTCGCGCACGCCTTCGTCACCGGCGCCGCGCCCTGCGCCAGCGAGCGCGACATCACTGCGGGCGGCGTCGAGGCCGTACCCGCCGAGGTCTTCGACGGCGTCGACTACGTGGCACTCGGCCACCTGCACGGCTGCCAGACGCTCACCGAGCGCGACGCGGCGGGCGAGCCCCTGGCCGAAGGCCCGGGGAGGATCCGCTACTCCGGCTCGCCGCTCGCGTACTCCTTCTCCGAGGAGCACCACCGCAAGAGCATGTGGCTGGTCGACCTCGGCCCCGACGGCGCCATCGACGCCGAACGGGTCGGCACGCCCGTGCCGCGCGCGCTCGCCCGAATCCGCGGACGTCTCGACGACCTGCTCGCCGACACCGCGCTCGACCAGTACGAGGACGCCTGGGTGGAGGCCACCCTCACCGACCCCTTCCGCCCGCACGAGCCGATGGCCGCGCTCGCGAAACGCTTCCCGCACGTCCTCAGCCTCGCCTTCGAGCCGGAGACCGGTGACGACGACCCGCTCGCCTCGTACGCCCGGCGGCTGCGCGGACGCAGCGACCAGCAGATCGCCGAGGACTTCGTCGCCCACGTCCGCGGCTCCGCGCCCGCCGCGCACGAGAGCGTCACGCTGAGCGCGGCCTTCGACGCGGTACGGGCGGACACCGTACGGACGGAACGCGCCTGATGCGACTGCACCGCCTCGAACTCACCGCCTTCGGCCCCTTCGCGGCCATCCAGCGCGTCGACTTCGACGAACTCTCCGCCGCCGGGCTCTTCCTGCTGCACGGCCCCACCGGCTCCGGCAAGACCTCCGTCCTGGACGGCGTCTGTTACGCCCTCTACGGCCAGGTGCCCGGCGCCCGGCCGGTGACGCGGCTGCGCAGTGACCACGCGGCGGCGGGCACCGCCACCGAGGTGGTCCTCGAACTGACCGTCGGGACACGGCGGTTGGAGATCACCCGGCGCCCCGAGCAGCCGCGGGCGAAGAAGCGCGGCACCGGCACCACCATGGACAAGGCCGTCACGCTGCTGCGCGAGCGCAAGGACGGCGGATGGCAGGCGCTGTCCAAGTCGCACCAGGAGATCGGTGAGGAGATCAAGCAGCTCGTCGGCATGAGCTGCGAGCAGTTCTGCCAGGTGGTGCTGCTGCCGCAGGGCGAATTCGCCACCTTCCTGCGCGCGAGCGCCACCGAAAGGAGCGCACTGCTCGGGCGGCTCTTCGACACGCGCCGCTTCAAGGCCGTCGAGCACTGGCTGCGCGACCGCAAGCAGGACGCGGCCGGGCGGCTCGCCGCCGGTGACAAGGGGCTGGTCCACCTCGCCGAGCGGATGCGCCAGGCCGCGGGCGGCCTTGCGGCCGGGGCCGCCGCTGACGGAGCGCCGGACGAAGGCCCTCCGCCCGAAGGGCTGTTGGAGTGGGCCGCGGTCCTGCGCTGCGACGCCCGCGAGGCCGCCACGATCGGCGCGCAGGCTGTGCTGCACACCGAGGCCGCCCACCGCGCCGCCGGGGGGTTTGGGCGTGGGCCGGCGCCGGTCGCGGGGCGCGGGTCCCGCCGCCCAGGCGCCCCGGG
>NZ_MECL01000034.1 GCF_014596445.1 Streptomyces sp. CBMA29
CTGGCCGGGCGAGGCGCCGCCCGGAGCGCGCGGGGACCGCGAGACCGCCGAAGCGTTCGGCGCGGCCTGGCACGCCAAAACCGGCGCCGAGGTCGTAGTCGAGCGTGTGCTGCGGCTGCACCGGCTCGGTGAACTCACCCCGCGCAGCCCCGCGCCGCCGGGCCGCGCCCGGCTCGCGGGCACCTCCGACCGTGAGCTGGTGCTGCGCTGGCACCGTGACTTCAGCGCCGACATCGGCGAGACCCCGGTCGACGACACGCGGGCCGTGGACGAGGCCATCGCGCTGGGCGGACGCACCCTGTGGGAGGTGGACGGCGAACCGGTCGCCATGGCGGGGCGCAGCGCGGACCCGGCGGACCCGACAGGATCGGTCCGGATCGTCGCCGTCTACACCCCGCCCGAGCTGCGCGGGCGCGGCTACGCGGGCGGCGCCACCGCGGCCGTCTCGCGCGCCGCGCTCGACGCGGGCGCCCGCGACGTCCTGCTCTTCGCCGACCTCGCCAACGCCATCAGCACCGGGCTCTACCGGAAGCTGGGATACGTGCCGGTGGGCGATCACGTGTCGCTGGTGTTCGGCGAGGCGCACGGTGCCGGGAACGGTGACGGACCGACCGGCGCCGCCGGATCGGCGCACTGACCCGAAATCGCCGTCGCGGCGAAGGGGCGGCGGCGGGTCCGCCGTAAGAGGATATGACGGCAGATGTGACACCAGGGACGGGGGAGACCGCGCGATGGCGGCGCGTCCCGCCGCATCGCCGCCCCGGCGGGGCCGCCGCGCCGCCGCATAATGGGTGGTGGCGGAACCCCGCCGCTCGTCGTCATCTGCTCTGGAGGACCCGTGACCGGCGCCGGCCGACAGCCGTCCCGCCTCGTGAAGATGCGCCCCCCGTCGTTCGGCGCGGACCCCACGGGCGCCCGGCTGGAACGCATCCTTTCCTCACCGAATTACGCGGACGGCGCCTTCGTCAACCCCGTCGGCGCCCGCAGCGTCCCCAGCGGCGGCATGTTCAAGGCGCTTCCGGCCAGTTTCCGCAAGGAGGCAAGGCAGCCGCGCAAGCCCGCGGGGCCGGTGCCCCTGCACCCCACCACGCTCGCCGACATCGCGCGCCCGCCCGCCTCCGGGCTGCGGCTGACCTGGATGGGCCACTCCACGGTGCTCGCCGAGATCGGCGGCAGGCGCGTGCTGTTCGACCCGGTGTGGGGCGAGCGCTGTTCGCCCTTCGCCTTCGCGGGCCCCAAGCGCGTGCACCCCGCGCCGGTCCCGCTGGAGTCGCTGACCGGCCTGGACGCGGTCGTCATCTCGCACGACCACTACGACCACCTGGACATGCCCTCCATCGTCGCGCTGGTCCGCAGCGACGCCGTCTTCGCGGTGCCGCTGGGCGTCGGCGCGCACCTGGAGCACTGGGGCGTACCGCCCGAGCGGCTGCGCGAACTGGACTGGAACGAGTCCACGGAGGTCGCGGGGCTCACCCTGACCGCCACCCCGGCCCGGCACTTCTGCGGACGCGGCCTGCGCGGTCGCCAGCAGACCCTGTGGGCGTCCTGGGCGGTCACCGACGGCACCCACCGCATCTACCACAGCGGCGACACCGGCTACTTCCCCGGCTTCGCGGACATCGGCGCGCAGCACGGCCCGTTCGACGCCACGATGATCCAGATCGGCGCCTACAGCGAGTTCTGGCCCGACATCCACATGACCCCGGCCGAGGGGCTGCTGGCGCACAGCGACCTGTCGGGCGGCACTCCGGCGGGCACGATGCTGCCGATCCACTGGGCCACCTTCAACCTGGCCATGCACTCCTGGGCGGTGCCCGCCGAGGGCAGCGTCGCCGCCGCGCGCGAGACCGGTGCGAAGATCGCCACCCCGCGCCCCGGCGCGCCCTTCGAGCCCGCCGACGAACAGCCCGAGGACTGGTGGTGGCGGGCCGTCGCCATGCCGCCCGCGGGCGGCTGGCCCGAGCGGCCGGAGCACGCGGAGGGGACCGAGCGGATCAACACACCGGACGGGTCGGAGGCCGCCGAGGCTTCCGAGTCCGCCGGGGGCGTGGACGGGGACGCGGGGGCCGAGCCAGAGTCCGGGTCCGAGCCCGAGCCCGGGTCCGATCCCGAGTCCAGTTCCGATCCCGAGGACGCCGGCCGTACGGACAGCGGCGACTACGAGGTGGCGCGGCCCAAGTAGGTCAGCTCCCCGGCGTCCGGCACCGCGATCTCGTGGAAGCCGAGCCGGTCGTAGAAGGCCCGCGCGGGAGTGTTGGCGGTGAGCATCCCCAGGTGCACCGCCGGTACGCCCCTGGCGGCCAGGGCGTTGAGGAACGCCTCCGTCAACGCCCGCCCGTGGCCGCCGCGTTGGAAGTCCGGCAGCACATCGATGTGCAGGTGCGCCGGATACGCGGCCAACTGCGGCTGCTGCGCCATCCGTTCCGGGTGGTGCAGCAGCACGGCCATCGCCTCGCTCGGCGTACCCGGCTCCCCGACCGGCTCGGGGAAGCGGTCGGCGACCGTCGGCAGCCACTCGTCGCGGAAGCGCTCGACGAAGGCCGCCGTGTCACCGGTGCCCAGCACATAACCGACCGCCCGGCCGTGCCCGTCGTCCAGCACGAAGGCCGCCTCCGGCTCCAGCACGGCGTACGGAGCCGCGAAGATCGCCCCCAGCAGTTCGTGGTCCCGCTCCGGGTACCGCGCGCTCGCGTCCCCGCCCGCGTCAGCCGTGCGCAGGCAGATGTCGTACAGCGCGGGCAGGTCCTCCGGCCTGAACGGGCGTATCGCGGTGGTCACTCGGTCTCCAGGGGCGGGAGGTCGGCGGGCCCCTCGGGGTCCGCGGCGGCGGGCAGGCTCATGAAGGTGAACGCGAAGGCGGCGGGCGCCGCACGCAGTTGGTGCCGGGGGAGTACGTCGGGGCCGCAGGCCGCGCTGCCCATGCCGTGCAGCGCGTGGTCGAGGTGCACCCACAGCACCTCGGAACGGGTCAACTCGTTGGTGTGCGTGGCCTGGTCGAGTTCCCGGGTGCTCCACGGACGGGCGGTGAACCAGAACGGCGGCTCGCCCTCCACCTGTAGCCCTGTGCCGTCCGCGCGGCGCAGCCGCGCCCACCGCACGTCCGCGCGTGCGCCGTTCTCCTGCGGGCGGACGTACGGCGTCTGGAGCCCGTCCACGGTGCCGGTGTACCGGCCGATCCGGGACGCGGCGCGCGTGTCCGGGTACGCCTCGCCGGGCCCGCCGCCGTACCACTCGACGGCGTCCAGGGTCTGGCACAGCCCGAGCCGTACCCCGAGCCGGGGGAGCGGCAGCGTCCAGTCGCCCTCGGGCGTGACCTCGACGCCCAGGCGCAGCCGGTCCCCGGCGGCCGTCCAGGTGCAGACGGTACGCAGTGCCAGGTCGGAGGAGGCCGGCGCGACACGGGTGGTGACGGTGAGCGCGTCATCGCCGACGGCCACGGAGACGATCCGGTGCCGCATCCGGTCGAGGCCCAACTCCCGCCACAAACGGTCCAGTTGCCCCTCCGGATTCCAGTCCGCACCGCGGTCGTTGTCGGTCGGGGCGCGCCACACGTCCAGTACGGGTCCGGTGACCGCCGCGCCCTCCAGATAGCGCAGCGTGCCGTCCGCCGCGTCGAAGACACCGGGGCCGAGCACGATCAGACCGCCCTCGGCGAGCCGCGGGGAGTGCGGATCGCCGACGCGCGCGGTGGCCGCGTCCGTCGGCGCGGGCGCCGCGAACTGCGTCCACGCCACCTCGTGACCTGACGGCGCCCACGCGGTGTCCTCGGCGAGTACCGCCCGCACCGTCCACCACCCCTCGCCGCGGCCCACCGTCCGCGCCGCCCGCGGCAGTTCGAGCACCGCGCTCTGTCCGGGGCCGAGCGACGGCACCTCGAACCGGCCCGCGTCGCTCCGCGCGCCCGCCACCTCGTACGACCAGCGGAACGCCAGATACGACAGGTCGGTGAAGTCGTGCAGATTGGTCACCGTGACTGTGCCGCGCTCCGCGTCCCCCTCGATCCTGACCGGCTCGACGACCTTCTTGTACTCGGTCAGCCCCGGCGACGGCGTGCGGTCGGGGAAGACCAGCCCGTCGCAGACGAAATTCCCGTCGTGCACCTCCTCGCCGAAGTCACCCCCGTAGGCGAAGTACGACGTCCCGTCCGCGGTGCGCTGCCGCAGCCCGTGGTCGATCCACTCCCAGACGAAACCGCCCTGGCAGCGCTCGTACGCCTCGAACAGCCGCTGGTACTCGCTGAGTCCGCCGGGCCCGTTGCCCATCGCGTGCGCGTACTCGCAGAGGATGAAGGGCAGTTCGCGCCGGTGCTTGTCCAACTCGGCGTCCGCCAGAGGCGGTTCCGCGCGGCGGCCGATCAGCTCGGTCTCGGCGTGGTTGGCGTACATCCGGGAGTAGACGTCGGTGTCGGCGCAGGTGAGGTCGCCCTCGTAGTGGATCGGCCGGGCCGGGTCGCGGCGCCTGATCCAGTCCGCCATCGCGGAGAGCCCGGCGCCCGTGCCGCACTCGTTGCCCAGTGACCACATCACCACCGAAGGATGGTTCTTGTCCCGCTCCACCATCCGCGCGGCCCGGTCAAGCAGCGCGGGCGTCCACCGCTCGTCGGCGACCGGGTTGCCGCGCCAGCCGACCACCTCGAAGCCGTGCGTCTCCAGATCGCAC
Source organism: Streptomyces sp. CBMA29 (assembly GCF_014596445.1). Taxonomy (GTDB): domain Bacteria; phylum Actinomycetota; class Actinomycetes; order Streptomycetales; family Streptomycetaceae; genus Actinacidiphila. Next base: position 4,660 of record NZ_MECL01000034.1, read on the forward strand.
TCGTCCATCACCCACATGCCCAGCTCGTCGCACAGGTCGAGGAAGGCCGGATGCGGCGGATAGTGGCTGGTGCGGACCGCGTTGACATTGTGACGCTTCATCAGCAGCAGGTCGCGGCGCATCGTCTCGCCGTCCACCACCCGGCCGTGGTCGGGGTCGAACTCGTGCCGGTTCACACCGCGCAGCAGGATGCGGCGGCCGTTGACCTTCAGCACACCGCCCTCCACCGCGACGGTCCTGAAGCCGATCCGCAGCGGTATCCGCTCGCCCTCGGTGGCCAACTCCGCGTCGTACAGCCGCGGTACCTCCGCCGACCACGGCTCCACCGGCACCGTCACCTCCTCACCGGTCGCCAGGTCGAGCCCCAACTCCGGTACGGTCACCGTCCCGCCCGGCTCGCAGTCCACCCGCAGCGTGCCCGTACCGCTCGCGTGGTCGTAGCCGCAGTGCACGAAGAAGTCGGTCACCGCGCCCTCGGGCCGCTCGATCAGCGTCACGTCGCGGAAGATGCCGGGCAGCCACCACTGGTCCTGGTCCTCCAAGTAGCTGCCGGACGACCACTGGTGGACCCGGACCGCCAGCACATTGCCGCGCGGGCGCAGCAGTTCGCCGACCTCGAACTCCACCGGCAGCCTGCTGCCCTTGAAGGTCCCCAACTCCCGCCCGTTCAGCCACACCCGCGCGCACGAGTCGACGCCGTCGAAACGCACCACCGCCGCGCCGCCCGGCCAGTCGTCCGGCAGGTCGAAGGCGCGCAGATGGTCACCGGTCGGATTCTCCGTCGGCACGTGCGGCGGGTCGACCGGGAACGGGAAACGGATGTTGGTGTACGCGGGCCGCCCGTACTCGTGCTCATGGGTGTGCCCCTGGAGCGGCCAGTGCGACGGCACCGTCACCGCGCCCCAGCGCGTCGCGTCGAACCCCGGCTGGGCGAAGGAGTCGTCCTCCGCGTCCGCCGTCGCCGACAGCCGGAAGCGCCACGCGCCGCCCAGATTCACCCGCCGCGCGTCCGACACCGCCCACCACGCGCGCGGCGCGAGCGCGCCGGTGCCGGGCGACACATCCTCGTAGTACGGATCTACCCCGGACTGTGACGCGTCGCGCATCGTGCTGCTCCTCATGAGGATGCTGGTGGTGTGCCCGCTGTATCGCCTGCGGCTGTACGGGCATGGGGTGGTATCGGACGGTACGGCCGCCAGGCTTCGCGGCCTCCAGCGGTGTTGGGACATGCCGGTGGCCTGGTCGGTCACGGTTGATTCTCCTGAGGTGAGGGCCCGCGCCGCTAGAGCCTGTCCGGCGGATCATGGGCGGACAGGCGCTGATCGTCGGGATCAACGCATCCGGTACGGGGGAGCGGAGCGGCGGCGCGCCGGGCGTCGCGGTGACGTACTGCCTTGACCCGTAAGGGAGTTGGCGGTGCCGACGGATTTGACCGGCGTACGGCGGCGCTGGGAGCATGCCCGCCCGGGGCGCGGGGGCGGACCCGTGGTGCGGACGAGGGGGGCGCTTTCACCATGACGGACATCACGACGGTTGACGTCGCGACGGCGTATGCCGGGACCGGCCGGGGGCTGGCTGCTGCCGCCGAACCGATCAGCGGCCTCGACGGCGGCTCCGCGCTCGTCCTCATCTCGGTGGTGGTCGTGGCCGTCGCCGCGGTCGCGGTGATACCGCTGATCATGGATGTGCGGCGGGCCACGGCCTGGCGTCAGCAGATCACCGACCGGCTGATCGAGGACGCGGCCCGCGACCACGAGGTACGCGACCTGCTGCGCGACCTCCGCGAGCCGCGCGGCGTCCGCGGTCTGACCCGCAGCGTCATCGCTGTCCTCATCCTCGCGCTCGTCGGTTTCGCGCTGGCCGTCGCGATGCTGTCGTCGGGCGCCGACTCCGGCGACCTCCGCAAGACCATCGTCACCTCGCTGATGACCGTCCTCGCCACCGTCTCGGGCTTCTACTTCGGCTCGCTCGGCGCGCAGAACAGCGCGGAGGACGCGCGGCGGCAGGTGGGGCGGTCGTCGGCGGCGGCGCCGAAACCGGGCGCCTCCGGCGGGGGTGCCGCTGGGGGGAGCGGCAAGGAGGCCGTGCCGCCGCCCCCGGGGCCGATCGCTCCCGCTGCTCCGGCGGGTGCTGGTGCTTCCGAGGGCGGGCACGGGGCCTGAGGCGTTTCTTGCCGGGCCGCTCCGACCGCGGCCGGTGCCGCCCTCCGCCCCGCCCTCTCGCGGGTCAGACCCGCAGGAACGCGTCGATCCGGGCCCGTAGCGACTCCGCGTCCAGGCCGTGCCCGGCCACGTGCTCCCGCCAGGTGCCGTAGTGGCGCAGTTCGGCGCGGCGGGTGCCGAGCGCGAGCACGCGGTGCGGGACGTCGGCCAGCGCCTCGGCGGCGTGCGCCGACGACGTACCGGTGAGGTAGGGCTCCACGACGACGAGGTCGGCCGCATCGGTCCCGGCGGTCGCCTCCCGTACGGTCGCCGCGTCGAACGGCCGTACCGTCGAGGCGTACAGCACCGTCACATCGCGGTCGGCCGTCGCGTCGAGGACGGCGTCCAGCATCGGCCCGACGGCCAGGACGACCCCGGCGCGCCCTTCGCGCAGCACCTGGAAGCGGCCGGGCGACACGGGCCGCGGTGCCACGTTCGAGTGATCGCTCAGCCGTACGTAGACGCGACTGTCGCCGTCCGCCGCCGCGTGCCGCAGCAGCGCGTCGGCCTCGTCGGGGTGCCCCGGCACGTGGACGGTCCAGCCGTCGAGCGTGTCGAGCAGCGCGACGTCGCCCGGCGCCTGATGCGTACGCCCGCCCGCGGCGATGTCGTACGAGGCCCCCGCGCTGACCAGGACCGCGCCCACGCCTTGGTGCCCGATGTCGAGCTTGACCTGCTCGAAGGCCCGCTCGGTCAGGAAGCTCGCGAAGGTGTGCGCGATCGGCCGCAGCCCGGTGAGCGCCAGGCCGCCCGTCGCCCCGACCAGCAACTGCTCCCTGATCCCGACGTCGATCACCCGGTCGGGGTGGGCGCGGGCGGCGTCACTGAAGCGGTCAGAAGAGATCACGGCGAGGACGACGGCCAGCCGCGGATCGGAGTCGAGCAGTTCGGTGGTGACGGCGGCGAACCGCTCCCGCATGGTGTCCATGGAATCCCCAGTCATGTCGTTCCTTCGCCTGGTCGCGGTCGCGACAGATGGCGCTCGGGTGACGTCGCTTGTCGTCGCTCGTGGACCCGGCGGTCACTTCGGCTCGACGCGGGCGACCACGGCGTGCGGCCGTCCCGGATGCGGCGCGGTGAACGCCTCGTACAGCGCGGCGTGGTCCCGGCCGTCCACGGTCACCGCGGACCAGCCCTCGGCGGCGAACCGCGAGGCCAGGCCGCCGGGCCAGCCGTACGTGGCCGAGGCGTTGTCGACCGCGACGACGTGGAGCCGGTCGAGGCCGGCCGCCCCCGCGTACTGCACGGCCTCGTGATTGCTGCCCTCGTCCATCTCGGCGTCGCCCACGAGCACCCATACCGCCGGTTCGTTCCGCCCCTGGGCCCGCAGCCCCAGCGCGCTGCCCACCGCCAGGCCGAGCCCGTGCCCGAGCGACCCGGAACCGATCTCCGCGCCCGGTACGAGCGTGCGGTCCGGGTGGTGGCCGAGCGGGGAGTCGTACGCCCCGAAACCGGCCAGCCACTCGTACGGGATGAAGCCCTTGGCGGCGAGAACGGCGTAGTACGCCATCGGGCCGTGGCCCTTCGACAGCAGGAAGCGGTCCCGGTCCGGGGCGTCGGCCCTCTCGGGCCCGACCCGCAGGACCCGGTCGTACAGCACCCACAGGACGTCGAGAGTGGACGTGGCGGCGGAGTCGTGTTTCTCGTCGCCGGTCATCCGTGACATCAGGTGGCGCAGGTCGTCGTACCCGTAGCGCTCGGGCTGTTCCGAGGGGCCGGACGGCCCGGTGCGGTGCGTCATCGTCATGGGACGACCTTGCAACTTCAAGCCGACTTGAAGTCAAGCGTATGCTGGGCCGATGTGACCCTCTCCACCCGTGACCTGCTGCCCATCGGCGAACTTTCGGCCCGCGGCGGCATCGCCGCCTCCGCGCTGCGCTATTACGAGGACCTCGGGCTGATCCACTCCGAGCGCACCTCAGGCGGCCAGCGCCGCTACCGCCGCTCCACGCTGCGGCGGCTCGCCTTCATCCGCGCCGCCCAGCGCATCGGGCTCTCCCTCGACGAGGTCGGCGCATCCCTCGCCCGGCTCCCCGTCGACCACGTCCCCACCGCCGCGGAATGGAGCGGCGTGGCCCGGTCCTGGGAGCAGCGCATCGACGACCAGATCGCCGAGTTGCAGCGCCTCAAGTCCAAGCTGACGAGCTGCGTCGGGTGCGGCTGTCTCTCCCTGACGCGCTGCGGTCTCTACAACGTCGACGACGCGGCGGGTGCGGCGGGCCCCGGCGCCCGCTATCTGCTGGGCGAGACGGCTCCCGAGACGGCTCCCGAGACGCCTCCCGACGCGGCTTCCGCGCCTCACGGGTCCGCCGCGCCCGCCGCGCCCTGAGGGTCGCCGGGCCGCCGGGCCGCCGACTAGATGCCCTCCATCTTGAAGGGGTCGTGCTCCGCGAGCAGCTTGTCGAGCCGCGCCTGGTCCACCCGGCTCACGACCTGCCCGACCTCCTGCCGGTCGCGCACCACCTTCGCCAGCGTGAACGCCGCCGTCACCACATAGAGCAGCCCCAGCCCCAGAAACGCCCGCTCCCATCCCCCCACCGGCAGATACGCCACCCCGACCACCATGGCCCCCAGCGCCACCGCGAACGAGATCGCCGCCTGCGCCGCATACGCCGCCGTCGTCTCCTGCTGAATCGGTTTCGTCATGCCCCGACCTTCCCCCCGCCCGGCCCCGCCCCACATGAGTACCGCTACTCAACTCCCCCCGCCCCAGCCCCCACCCCCTGTGCGCACAAACACCCCCCGAGGTGCGGTATCGTTCTCGTGCACGGTCACCCGGGGCCACCACCCCGACCGACCAAGCACCGGGACGTGGCGCAGCTTGGTAGCGCACTTGACTGGGGGTCAAGGGGTCGCAGGTTCAAATCCTGTCGTCCCGACGGTGCACGAAGGGTCCGCTGATCTGGCATTTAGCCAGGTCAGCGGGCCCTTCGCCTTGTCTCGGCAACGGCACGGCCGCTGACCCTCTCCCACGATCCGTGCGTCTCTGTCCTCGGATGTCACGAATCCGCCGGCAGGTAAGCGCGGACCCGCAGTGCGGCGGACAGCGGCCCGGTGCCCACCGTCAGACGGCGCTCTCCCGGAACTGCTGGTTCGCGCCGCCGCCGCAGGTCCACTGGATCAGCCGGGCGCCGTCCGAGGCGGCGGCTCCCGAGACGTCGAGGCACTGGCCGCTGTGCCGGGCCTGGAGACGGACGTAGCCGTTGCCCTGGTCCTGGACCAGCCACTGCTGGTTGGCACCGCCGTTGCAGTAGTACTGGTTGACGAACGCGCCGGCGACGGTAGAGGCGTTCGAGACGTCGAGGCACTTGCCGCTGTGCTGCGCGATGACCGAGACGTATCCGCCGCCCGTACTGGTCATCCGCCACTGCTGGTTGAGGCCGGCGCCGCAGGTCCACTGCACGACGGTGGCGCTGTCGGCGGCGGAGTTGTCGGAGACGTCCAGGCACTTGCCGCTGTGCCGTGCCACCAGGTTGTCGTACGGGCCGCCTGCGACGCCCGTGACGGCGCCGGTACCGGTGTCGATCCCGACCTGCGGGTACCAGGGCAGGTCCATGGTCGTCGCGGTCGGGAAGGTCAGCGGCAGCCATACGTACTGGGAGCTTTCGACGTTACCGCCCATGGAGTTCCCCCAGCGGTCGCCCATGTAGAGGTAGGAGGTGCCGGAGGTGCCCTGGACCGGGAGGACGTAGGCCGTCTGCGAGCCGTACGCCGTGTGGTCCCCGACGTCGGTCATCGCGGTCCACGGGCCGGCCGGATTCGTGGCCGTGGCGTACCTCTGCTGGTTGGGGCTCCATCCGCTGTTCGCGGACGTGAGCATGAAGTAGACGCTTCCGCGTTTGAAGAGGGCCGGCGCCTCACGGAAGGTACCCGGCCAGGGATTCGCCACGAGACTCGCGACGCCGGTGTAGTCGCCGGTCAGTTTGAAGATGTCCAGGTCCGCGTTCTCGTTGGCGGAGGAGACCAGGTACGCACTGCCGTCGGTGTCCTGATAGAGCGTCATGTCCCTTGAGGTGATGCCGAGAGGCCGGAAGCTGCCGAGGTAGGTGTAATTTCCGTCCACCGTGTCGGACTCGGCCACGGCGACCTTCGCCTCGGTGTAGTCGGTGGCGGTTTCTTTGTGCATCCACATCACGTACTTGTGGGTGGTGGAGTTGTAGATCACTTTCGGGCGCTCGATGCCGGCGGTGGCCAGCTCCGCCGCGCTGTTCTGGGTCAGCGCGTTGTTGCGGAACTCCCAGGTCTTGAGGTCGGTGGACCGGTAGACGGATACGTAGCGGAAGGAGTTGTCGGCGTTGCGGTTCTCGCCGAACCAGTAGTAGGAGGAACCGACCTTGATCACCCCTCCGCCGTGGGCGTGGACCACCGCACCCGTGGTGTCGGTGAACTGGGTGGCGTTGGTGACGGTGACCGAGGCCGCTCGGGCGGGCGTGACAGTGGCGAACAGGGTCAGCAGGCTCACCAGCACGGCGAGTGGCAGCAGCCGAAGACGATGCGGCACGGAGAACCTCCGGTGAACAGGGGTGCGCGGACGCGCCGGACCGACGGGCGGTCGGGCGGTCGGACCGGCGAGCGGCCGCTTGGCGGACCCGCACTGGGGATGTTTCTTTCTGTTTACTTTCGATGGAGGACGGTAGGCCGTCGGACTTTCGCCGTCAATGCTCCGCGCGAAGAGTTCTCATCCGATGTGTCGCTCGGGTCGGCGCTGGCCGCATATATGACACTTCTGGTGCATAGCTCATGAAGTTGGACTGATTTCGGAGGAGTTTTGACGCGGCCTCTGGACAAGCGATGCGGGATCGCCATTAATTCATCCGACGACTCCACGTCGCGTACTTCATGTTTGCGCAAATACTCCGCCATGTCGCCGGAGCGGAACGCATCACTGGGGCGCGTCATGCCCGAATGCCCCGCATCCGTGTGGCTGTTTGTTCGATCAAGGAGATCGCATTGTCCCGATCCGAACCCTCGCGCCGCAGCGTTCTCACCGGCATCGCCGCCGCCACGGTCGCCGCCGCGGTGGGCGGTACCGTCTACGCCCCGCGCTCCGCCGCGGCCACCGCCGCTCCCCGGCCCGTCCCTCTCCAGCCGTTGCGCGTCCCGGCGTCGGATCTGGGGGTGGACCAGCAGCCGGACAGCAAGGTCGCATGGTTCCAGGACGCCCGGCTCGGCATGTTCATCCACTGGGGTGTCTACTCCGGCCCCGCCAAGGGCGAGTGGTGGATGCACAACGCCCCCGTGACTCCGGACGACTACCGCGCATACGTCACCGACGCCACCGCCGAGCAGTTCACCGCGGACGCCTACGACCCGACCGCCTGGGCGCGGTTGGCCACCGACTTCGGCGCGAAGTACACGGTGCTCACCACCCGCCACCACGACGGCTTCGCCCTGTGGCCGCTGAACCACCCCAACAGTTGGAACTCCGGACAGGCGCCCCTCAAACGGGACTTCGTCAAGGACTACGTGGCCGCCGTCCGCGCCGCCGGCCTGCGCGTGGGCCTGTACTACTCGCCGATCGACTGGCGGTATCCCGGCTACTACGACGTCACCGGCGCCAACTGCGCCCCCAACCCCTGGAACTACACCACTGACGCCGCGCACAAGGAGAACGCGCGGGTCATGAAGACCGAGGTCTACGAGTCGGTCAGGGAACTCGTCACCCAGTACGGCACCATCGACGACCTGTGGTGGGACGGCGGCTGGATCGCCGAGCAGGGCACCGACGCCGACGGCGCCTTCTTCTGGGAGCCGGGCCAGTACCGCGACACCGCCAACCAGTGGCCGGTCGACGCCCAGTACGGCGAAACCGACAGCGCCGGAAAACCCCTCGGCCTGATGGGCATGGTGCGCAAGCACCAGCCCGACATCGTCTGCACCTCGCGGTCGGGCTGGATAGGCGACTACACCAGCGAGGAAGGCGGCTCCGTGCCCACCGGCCCGATCCGGACCGGCGTGGCGGAGAAGGCATTCACCGTCGACGGTTCCTGGGGCTACAACGCCTCGGCGACAGTGATGGCCTACGGCACCGCGATGAGCGTGCTCGTCAACTCATGGGTCCGGAACATGACCGTGATCGTCAACGTCGGTCCCGATCGTCACGGTACGGTCTCCGGCGCCCAGGCGGGCCTGCTGCGCCAGATCGGCACCTTCATGAAGGCGTGCGGCGACTCCGTCTACGGCACCCGCGGCGGCCCCTGGCAACCGGTGGACGGACAGTACGGCTTCACCTTCAAGAACAGCACGGTCTTCGCCCACCTGCTGCCCGGCTACAGCGGCACCACGTTCACCACACCGCCGGTGGGGGACGCCAAGGTGAGCAAGGTCTACGACGTCGCGACCGGCGGCAGCCTCTCCTACAGCGTGGGCAGCGACGGCCGTGTGACGGTCACGGGCGTCAACCGCACCCGCTACGCCGACGACAGCGTCATCGGCATCACCCTGGACCGCACCGTCCAGCCGACCGACATCGCCTCCGGGCACACGGCCACCGCCAGCAGCCAGCAGACCGGCAACCCCGCCTCGAACGCCCTCGACGGATCCACCGCAACCCGCTGGTGCGCCTCCGACGGGAGCACCGGCCAGTGGCTGAAGGCCGACCTGGGTTCGGTCAAGAGCGTCACCGGCGTCCGCGTCGTCTGGGAGTCCGACGCCCGCTACCTGTACCGCGTGGAGGGCTCCGCGGACAACAGTTCCTGGAGCAACCTCGCGGATCTCACCGCGACACCGCTCACCGGCCGGACGCAGTCCGTCACCGTCACCGGACAAGTCCGCTACGTACGAGTGACTGTCACCGGCCTGCCCGCGGGGACCTGGGCATCCATCCGATCCCTCCAGGTCTTCGACCGGCCCATCGAGGCCGACCTCGGCACCTGCCGGCTCGTCAACCGCAACAGCGGCAAGGTGCTGGATGTCAGCGGCGCGGCGCTGACCGACGGAGCCGCTGTGATCCAGTGGCCGAGCACGGGAGGCACCAACCAGCACTGGAGCCTTCAGCCGAACAGCGACGGCTCCTACCGCCTGCTCAACTCCCGCAGCGGCAAAGTCCTCGACAGCCCCGGGAGCTCCGCCCAGGGAGCGGCGATCGACCAGTGGAGTGACGACTCCGGCACCAACCAGTGGTGGAAACTCGTCCCGTCCGCCACGAGCGGCTACTACCAACTGGTCAACGTGCGCACGGGATGGTGCCTCGACGTGGCAGGCGCTTCCACCGCGGACGGTGCCGCCGTCATCCAATGGCCCGCCACCGCGGGCGCCAACCAGGACTGGCAGATCATCGCGGTCTGAATCACACGCGCTCGTGCGAGAAGTCCTGCGAACCGGTTCGCACCACCCGGTGCCAATGGTGATGCGCGGCAGTCGGTCCGCAGGGCCAACTCGTTCAAGGAGACAGGGTTCTGGGGCCTTGACGGACGAATCGGTTCGCTCTACGTTCGCCCTCGAACCGATTCGCATCGTTGATCCGCCCAGGACAGTGCCGGTCCTGCGGGTCAAGGACTGAACCGCTGTCCCGACCACGCGGCGGCCGTGATGCCGCCGAGCCCTCCAGCAAGGATCGAGTTCTGTCGATGTCCGACCTCCTCAACGGACCTTTCAGCATTGAAGAGATACCGTTCAGCCACTACGGATCGTGGTTCAACGTCTCGCCGGTCATCGCCCAGGACACCCGTGCCCGCGATCTGCATCTGGTGTCCCACCAGAACGGGATGCACCCTGTTCTGCGCTTCGTACCGCTCCTTCCGGGCAGCGCCGACCGCGCGGAGACCGTTTGGGAGGCGACTCCCGCGACCTTGACCTGGCGTCATGCCGGCGGGCGGATCGACCTGGCGCACGACACCGCCGACACCGTCCGGCTGGTGGGGGACAACCTCGATCTCATGATCGTCCCGGCGGCCCCGGAGCTGACACCGTTCAGCGGCACCTACTTCTACCGGGACCCCGTCGACGATTCGTACCAGTTCACCTCCTACGAGACCGGGCGCCGCTACCGGATCACCCTCCTGACGGGCGCGGTGGCCGTCCCGGCGGGGATTGAGGGCCTGGGCGGCGTCCCCCGTCGGCTCACTCTGTCCGGAGCGCGCGGCTGGGAGGCGGTGATCGAGGAGATCGACAACGCTCGGGCGCCGCACGTGGCGACCCGCGACTTCGGTGCCGTCGTCGGCCGCAGCGAAGCGGCGTTCCGCGGCTTCGCGGACGCCGTCGTCGGACCGGCCGCCGACCGGCAGCCGGCTGCCGAACTGGCCGCTTACGTGCTGTGGTCGGCCACGGTCCGCCCGGCCGGGTTCCTCCGCCGTCCCGCCGTGCTGATGTCCAAGCACTGGATGGACAAGGTGTGGAGCTGGGACCACTGCTTCAACGCGCTCGCGCTCGCGCCCGGCCTGCCGGAGCTGGCCTGGCATCAGTTCCAGCTCCCGTTCGACCACCAGGACGAGAGCGGAGCGCTGCCGGACTCCGTCACCCACTCCGAAGTGCTCTACAACTTCGTCAAACCGCCGATCCACGGCTGGGCACTGCGCCGACTGCGCGAACGCCTGCAACAGTCCCCGGAACAGGAGGAGTTGAGGGAGACCTACCGCAGGCTCAGGCGGTGGACGGACTACTGGCTCGTGGCACGTACGGCGCCGGACCAGGCGCTGCCGCACTACCAGCACGGCAACGACAGCGGCTGGGACAACGCCACCACCTTCGACGCCGCGCGCGTTCTGAGCACGGCGGACCTCGCCGCCTTCCTCATCCTCCAGTTGGCCGAACTGGCCGAACTGGCCAAGGAACTGGGCTACGCCGATGACGCGGACCGCCATCTGCGGACCGCCGAAAGGGTGCGGGCCGCGATGCTCGACCGCCTGTGGGCGGACGGCCGGTTCCACAGCCGTTCACCGCGGACGGGCCAGGTGTCCGCCAGCCGGAGCCTCCTGGACCTCATGCCGATCGTGCTGGGGGACCGGCTGCCGTCCGAGGTGAGCGACCGGCTCGCCGACCGTATCGCCTCCCATCTCACCCCCTACGGCCTCGCCACCGAGCACCCCGACTCCCCGCACTACGCGTCCGACGGCTACTGGCGCGGTCCCATCTGGGCACCGTCGACCGTCCTCATCGAGGACGGACTGCGCCGCACCGGCCACACCGATCTGGCGGACGAGATCAGCAGCCGTTTCCGCGCGTTGTGCGAACGCTTCGGTTTCGCCGAGAACTTCGACGCACGCACCGGCGTAGGACTGCGGGACCGGGCGTACACCTGGACCGCCAGCAGCTATCTCCTGCTCGGCGACGACCATCACCGGCGGGTCTCGGCATCGGCCTCCTCCGCTCACACCGGCGGGTGAGTCCGATGCCCAGACATGGGATGTCCTCGGTGGGTTCGCCCTCGCGGACGGCACCGAGACTTCGGGTAATCCCTGCACGGGTATGGACATCGCCCCGTGTCCGGCATGTAAATTCATCCCATGTCGCTGCGTGCGGCTCGTGCTTCTGCCCTTGGGGTGGGCGCCCCGGGGCCGGGCGGACGTCCTTCGCCATGCAACAAAATCCACTCGGTCGTCCGACGTTAGCGCTAACAAAACATCGACTCACTCGCGGGCCTCTGCGGCGGCCACGCGGGTGAGTACCGCACTCCCTGTCTCCTCCCCCCACTTCCCCAAGGAACAGGCAATGGAGTCTTCACTCGTTCCCTCCCGAATCCCGGCCGCCCGCGGACAGCGTTCCCCGGCGACCGTCGTGCTGAGCGTATTGGCGTTGCTGGCCGCGATGTTGGCGTCGGCGCTGACCTGGTCGACGTCGGCCGCGGCGGTGGCCGCGCCGGTGGTGGGTTCGCAGTCCGGACGATGTCTGGACGTCAAGGGCGGCAGCGACACGGCGGGAACCGCTCTGCAGATCTGGGACTGCGACAGCCAGCCGAACCAGGCGTTCGAGTTCACCTCGGCGGGTGAGCTGAGGGCGCTGAACGGCACCCGCTGCGTGGACGCCTCCAACGGTCAGACGTCTCCGGGCACCGCGGTCATCATCTGGCCGTGCAACGGGCAGTCCAACCAGTCGTGGCGCCGTAACGCCGACGGTTCGATCACCGGAGTCCCGTCCGGTCTGTGCCTGGACGCCAACGGCGCGGGCACGGCCAACGGCACCGCGGTCATCCTGTGGACGTGCAACGGCCAGGCCAACCAGAAGTGGAGCACGTCGACGACGCCGCCTCCCGCGGGGGGATCGGGCCCGTGCGACATCTACGCCACGGGCGGCACGCCCTGCGTGGCCGCGCACAGCACGGTGCGCGCGTTGTACAGCTCCTACGCCGGCGGGCTCTACCAGGTCAGGCGTTCCTCTGACGGCGCGACCAGGGACATCGGCGTGCTCGCGACCGGCGGTTACGCGAACGCCGCGGCGCAGGACTCGTTCTGCGCGGGCGCCTCCTGTGTGATCACGGCCGTGTACGACCAGTCCGGCCACGGCAACGACCTGTGGTATCAGGGGTCGGCGCAGGTGCCGGGATCGAGCCAGAGCAGTCCCGCGAACGCCACGTCGGAATCGCTGTCGGCGGGCGGTGGCAAGGCGTACTCGCTGTACGTCAAGCCCGGGAACAGCTACTGGCGGGACGGTCATCTGACGGGTGTGCCGACGGGGGCCGCGCCGGAGGGCGCCTACATGGTGACCAGCGGTACGCACGTCAACGGCGGCTGCTGCTTCGACTACGGCAACAGCGAGACGGACCGGAAGGCGGACGCGGCCGGGGCGATGGACGCGATCAACTTCGGTACGCAGTGCTGGTTCGGCGGGTGCTCGGGCAGCGGCCCGTGGGTGCAGGCGGATCTCGAATGGGGCCTGTTCTCCGGCGGCAGCCAGTCCTGGAACTCCAACCAGCGGGCCTTCACCAGCAAGTTCGTCACCGCGATGCTCAAGAACAACGGGACCTCGAGATTCGCGCTCAAGGGTGCGAACGCGCAGTCGGGCGGGCTCAGCACGCTGTGGGACGGCGCTCTGCCCGGCGGCTACAGCCCGATGAGGAAACAAGGGGCGATCGTGCTCGGCAGCGGCGGCGACTGCTGCAAGCCCGGCGGCGGCGCCAACCTCAGCGCGGGCACCTTCTACGAGGGAGCCATCGTGGCCGGCTACCCGTCCGACGCCACGGACAACGCGGTGCAGTCCAACATCACCGCGGCCGGCTACCGCTGAATCGCGTTCCCAGCGGGGGTGACCGGTGGCCCTCGGCCGGCCCGAGGACCACCGCACCCCGTTCCTTTTCACCGATCCCGGACCAGGAGCTGATGAACCATGTCTGTGTTCACCGCGAGAGCCAGGCGGGTGCCGACGTCGTCCCCCCGTTCCCTCCGCAGGACGTTAGCGCTCACATTCGCAGTCGCACTGCTGTCGGCGGTGGCCCCCATGGCCGTCCTGACCACCGCCCAGCCGGCCGCCGCGCTCGGCAACGGGCTGGCGTTGACGCCGCAGATGGGCTTCAACGACTGGAACGCCTACGGCTGCAACGTCTCGGAGTCACTGATCAAGTCCACCGCGCAGGCCATGCACACCAACGGCATGCAGTCCGCGGGATACGGCTACGTCAACATCGACGACTGCTGGATGACCCACTCGCGCGACAGCGGCGGCCACCTCGTACCGGACCCGGCGAAATTCCCCGACGGCATCAAGGGCACCGCGGACTACGTCCACTCGCTGGGCCTGAAGCTCGGAATCTACGAGGACGCGGGCACGGCGACCTGCGCCGGGTACCCCGGAAGCCTGGGGCACGAGACCACTGACGCGCAGTCCTTCGCGTCCTGGGGCGTGGATTACCTCAAGTACGACAACTGCAGCAACTCCGGTGTGGACGCGCAGGCCCGCTACACCGCCATGCGCGACGCCCTGGCCGCGACCGGCCGGCCGATCCTCTACAGCCTGTGCAACTGGGGCCAGGACAACGTGTGGACGTGGGGCGCCGGGGTCGGCAACAGTTGGCGCACCACCGGCGACATCAACGCCAGCTACTCCAGCATGCTCTCGATCTTCCACAGCAACGTCGGGCTCGCCTCCTACGCCGGGCCCGGTCACTGGAACGACCCGGACATGCTGGAGGTCGGCAACGGCTCACTGACCACCACCGAGAGCCGTACGGAATTCAGCCTCTGGTCCGAGATGGCCGCGCCGCTGATCGTCGGCACCAACGTCGCCTCGGCCAGTGCGACGACACTGGCCACGCTCACCAACACCCGTGTGATCGCTGTCGACCAGGACTCGCTGGGCAAGCAGGGGACCATGGTCTCCTCCTCCGGCGGCCTGGACGTCCTGGCGAAGCCCCTGGCCAACGGCGACGTGTCCGTAGCGCTGTTCAACGAGACCGGATCGACCGCGACCATCAGCACCACCGCGGCCGCCGTCGGCAAGACCGGCGCCTCGGGCTACACCCTGACCGATCTGTGGTCGGGCGCGACGTCCTCCACGTCGGGCGCGATCAGCGCCTCCGTGCCCGCACACGGCACGGTGATGTACCGGGTCGCGGGCGGTACGACCGGCGGCGGAGGGACCGGTACCGCCGGCGAACTGCACGCCGTGGGCGCGGGCAAGTGCCTGGACGTACCGAATTCGACGACGGTCGCGGGCACCCAGGTGGAGATCTGGAGCTGCGGCGGCGGCGCCAACCAGGTCTGGACCCGCTCCGCCTCCCACCAGCTCACCGTCTACTCCGGCGGCTCCCAGATGTGCCTGGACGCCAATGACAACCAGACCGCGGCCGGTACGAAGGTCGTGATCTGGGGCTGCAACGGCCAGGCGAACCAGCAGTGGCTGCTGAATCCCGACGGCACGGTGACCGGAGTGCAGTCCGGCCTGTGCCTGGACGTCACCGGCGCCTCCACCGCCAACGGGGCCCTGGCCGATCTGTGGCCCTGCAACGGCCAGACCAACCAGCAATGGTCGCTCACGTGAAGGCGCGGGACCGCGCCGCACACCATCCATCCCGTCCGGCCCGTGGAAGGACCGCGCCAGTGTCAGCATTAGGAAGACTGTTCCGGCGGATCAGAACCTCGACGGCCGTGCTCACGGGCCTCGTCCTGGCCGCCGGCGGCCTGGTGGGCACGGTCGCCGCACCGGCCCACGCCGCTACCTCGATCGTGATCAACGGCGCCTCCGGCGGCCGGACCTTCGACGGCGTCGGCGCGATCAGCGGCGGGGGCGGCAACAGCAGACTCCTGACCGACTACCCGGAACCCCAGCGCGGCCAGATCCTGGACTACCTCTTCCGGCCGGGCTACGGCGCCTCCCTCCAGATCCTCAAGGCCGAGATCGGCGGCGACACCAACTCCACGTCCGGCGCCGAGCCGAGCCACCAGCACACCCGGACCGATCTGAACTGCAACCGTGGCTACGAGTGGTGGCTGATGGAGCAGGCCAAGACGCGCAACCCCGACATCAAGCTGTACGGGCTCGCCTGGGGAGCGCCCGGCTGGATCGGCAACGGGAACTTCTGGTCCACCGACATGGTCAACTACCTGCTGTCGTGGCTGGGCTGCGCGAAACAGCACGGGCTGACCATCGACTACCTCGGCGGCTGGAACGAGAGAGGCTACAACGTCTCCTGGTACGAGCAACTGCGCAGTGCGCTCAACAGCAACGGCTACGGCGGCGTGAAACTCGTGGCGGCCGACTCGGACTGGTCCGTCGCCAACGACGTCGACTCCAACCCGGCCTTCGCCTCCGCGGTGAGCGCCATCGGCACGCACTATCCCTGCGGCTACCGGTCGGCCCAGAGCAACTGCTCGGTGCCGTCGTCCGCGCTCTCCTCCGGCAAACCGCTGTGGGCGAGTGAGAACGGCTCGGACGACTACAACGGCGGGGCGCAGGCGATGGCGCGCGGCATCAACCGCGGCTACATCGACGGGAAGATGACGGCGTATCTCAACTGGCCGGTGGTCGCGGCGATCACCCCGAACCTCCCGTACCCGACCATGGGTGTCGCCCTTGCCTCGCAGCCGTGGTCCGGCTCCTACTCGATCGGCAAGAACGCCTGGGTGATGGCGCAGACCACCCAGTTCACCGCTCCCGGCTGGCACTATCTCGACGATTCAAGCGGTTACATCGGAGGCAACCGGAGCAACGGCAGCTATGTCTCGCTGAAGTCGGCCAGCGGGTCCGACTACTCCACCGTCATCGAGACGATGGACGCCGGCAGTGCTCAGACGCTGAACTTCACCGTTGCCGGAGGACTGTCGAACGCGACGGTGCATGTCTGGTCGACCAAGGTGAGCTCCGGAAACCAGGCCGACTACCTCGTCCACGCCGCGGACGTCACGCCGTCCGGCGGCAGCTTCAGCCTCACCGCCCAGCCGGGTTACGTCTACACCCTGACCACCACGACCGGCCAGGGCAAGGGCACCGCCACCAGCCCCGCCGCGGGCAATCTGAGCCTGCCCTACAGCGACTCCTTCGACAGCTACGCGGCGGGCACCGAGGCGAAGTACCTCATGGACTGGCAGGGCGCCTTCGAGACGGTCGCCTGCGCGGGTGGCCGCAGCGGCCGGTGCGAGCGCCAGATGAGCCCGCAGAAGCCGATCACCTGGGACGCGCTGTCCGATCCGCACGCCCTGCTCGGCGATGTGAGCTGGAGCAACTACACGGTCTCCTCCGACGTGCTGCTCGAACAGCCGGGATACGCCGACCTGATCGGCCGTGCGAACTCCCAGGACTACACGACCACCGGCGGCCTCAACGCCTACCGTCTCCGGGTGAGCGACACCGGAGCGTGGTCGATCCTGAGTTCGAGCACCAACGGCAGTGTCACCACGCTGGCCCACGGCACGGTGTCGGCGCTCGGCACCAACCGCTGGCACACCGTGGCCCTGACCTTCTCCGGCGCCGCCGTCACCGCCGCCGTCGACGGCGCCACGGTCGGCTCGGTGAACGACTACTCCTGGGCCGGCGGCCAGGTGGGCTACGGCACCGCGCAGACCGAGACCGCCCAGTTCGACAACCTGTCCATCACCCCCGGCAGCGGCGGCAGCGGCGGGGGCACGACGGCGGCCGTCGTCGGAGTCGGCTCGGGCCGGTGCATGGATGTGCCGAACCAGTCGCAGACATCCGGCACCCAGGTGGCGCTCTGGGACTGCAACGGCGGGACCAACCAGCAGTGGACCAGCACCTCCGCCGGTGAGCTGCGGGTCTACGGCGGCGACTGCCTGGACGCCTCAGGCCAGGGCACGAGCCCCGGCACCAAGGTCGACATCTGGAACTGCACCGGTGGCGCCAACCAGAAGTGGACGCTCAACGCCAACGGCACCATCACCGGAACGCAGTCCGGCCTGTGCCTGGACGCCACCGGAGCCGGAACGGCGAACGGCACCCTGCTGGAGCTGTGGACCTGCAACGGCAGCAGCAACCAGAAGTGGACGCGCGCCTGATCCGCGCCTCCCTCCTGCTCGGGACCCCGCGGCGACGCGGGGCCCCGAGCCCTCCCCCCCCTCAACCTCCTGAGAGGCACCCATGCCCTCTTCACCCTTCCAGCCCAGCCGACGGCACGTGCTCACGGCAGCCGGAGCGGCGGCGGCCGCCGGCCTGTTGCGGTTCGCCCCCGAGGCCGCCGCGACCGACGGTCCCGGCAGTTACACCGCGAGTTGGCCGTCGGTGGACCAGCACCCTCCGGCCCCGGCCTGGTTCCAGGACGCCAAGTTCGGCATCTACTACCACTGGGGCGCCTTCAGCGTTCCCGCCTTCGGGAACGAGTGGTATCCGCGGAACATGTACATCGGCGGCTCGGCCGAGAACCAGCACCACATCGCGACCTACGGCGACCCGTCGGCGTGGCCGTACAACAACTTCATCGACGGCGCACGCGACAAAGCGGGCAATCTCGTGCAGTTCGCTCCCCGGCTGGCATCCTCCGGCGGCGCCTTCGACCCGAACGCGTGGGCGCAGTTGTTCAAGGCCGCGGGGGCGAAGTTCGCCGGGCCGGTCGCGGAGCACCACGACGGTTTCTCGATGTGGAACAGCCAGTCCAACCCGTGGAACTCGGTCAGGCACGGACCCAAGCTCGACCTGGTGAACCTGCACGCCCAGGCCATCCGCGGGCAGGGCCTGAAGTTCATGACCTCGCTGCACCACGCCTACCACTTCAACGGCTTCTACGACCACGTGCCGTACCAGTCGGACCCGACGCTGCGCATCCTCTACGGACAGCAGGGCACCGCGGTGGAGAACCAGCTCTGGTACAGCAAACTGGCCGAGGTGATCAGCGGCTACCAGCCGGACCTGATCTGGCAGGACTTCGACCTGGGCCTGGTCCAGGAGTCCACCCGGCTCCAGTTCCTCGCGTACTACTACAACCAGGCCGTCGCGTGGAACAAGGACGTCGTCGCCACGTACAAGGACGGGTTCGACACCAAGGGCGAAGTCCTGGACTTCGAGCGCGGCGGCCCCGCGGGCCTGCTCGCTCCGTACTGGCTGACCGACGACAGCATCTCCTCGTCCAGTTGGTGCTACACCGTCGGCATCGGCTACTACACGACGCAGGCACTGCTGCACGCGCTGATCGACCGGACCAGCAAGGGCGGCACCATGCTGCTGAACATCGCCCCCATGGCCGACGGCACCATCCCCTCGGGGCAGCAGACGATCCTGCGCGCCATGGGCGACTGGCTCGGCCGCTTCGGAGAGGCGATCTACGGCACCCGCTCCTGGGCGAGTTACGGCGAGGGGCCGACGGCGATGGGCGGCGGCTCGTTCAGCGGTCCCAAGGCCGGCGTCGCCCAGGACATCCGGTTCACCCGCAGCCAGGACAGCAAGGTCCTCTACGCCACCGCACTGGGCTGGCAGGGCGGCACCATGACCATCACGACCCTGAACTCCCGCCAGATCAACCTCAGCGGCCTGACCGGCGCGCAGTTGCTGGACAACGCGGCGGGGACCTACGTCAACCTGCCCGCGCCGACGCAGGACGGCTCAGGACTGCACCTGGCCATGCCCTCGTCCAACCCGCCGTTCAGCGCGCTGGCCTACACGGTCAAGCTCACGTTCTCCGGCCAGATCCCGGCGCTCGGCGCTCCGGGCGTCCCCACCTCATGGGCGAAGATCACCAACGTCACGAGCGGACTGGCGCTCGACAGCGGTGGCAGTGTCGGCTCCGGTTCCAACCTCAAGCAGTGGAACTACGACGGCAGCAACAACCTCCAGTGGCAGCTCATAGACGCGGGCGGCGGCTTCTACCGCATCGTGAACCGCACCAACGCGATGGTCGCCGACAGCTGGGGTGACGCCTCCAACGGCGCCCCCGCGCGGCAGACGACATGGAACGGCGGCGTCAACCAGCAGTGGTCGCTCCGGAGCGTCGGCAACGACCGCTACCAGATCGTCAACCGTGGCACCGGCACCGCCCTCGACGGCAGCGGCAGCACCACCGCCGGTTCGACGACGGTGATGTGGACCCCGAACTCCAGCACCAACAACGAGTGGACCATCACCGGGATCTGACGCCCGCGACGTCGGGCCGCCGCGTGCGGCACCCCCCGATCTCACCGACCCGCCACGTTCGCAGACGACGCGGCGGGGCACCCCCTAGGAGGAGATTGATGAGAAAGAGAGCCGGACGAGGCAGATTGGCGACGGCCGCAGCCGCCGCGGTGGGGCTCGCCGCCCTGCTGGTGATGCCGACCGCGGGGCATGCCGCCTCGGGCGAGTCGCTGAGTGTGGACCTGAGTTCCTCGCGCGGGACGTCGACCGGCGTAGGCGAAGGCTTTCTCTACGGCATCACGCAGGACGGCAGTCAGCCGTCGGACCAGTACATGCAGCCGCTGGGAATCAACGCCTTCCGTGGCGGCGGTTGGTTCTCCGGCGGCTGGATCAAGGACGGGTACCGGTACGGAGCGGCCACCAAGGCCGACATCGACTCGATCACCGCGCAGGCGCGGAGGCTGACCCAGCCGCCGTACCACGCCCAGTACCAGGTCCTGGTCAGCGACCTCTACGGCAACAACGGCGGCCAGCCGTCCAACGAGACGTATCCCTGCGACAACGGTGACTGCTCCAACTGGGTGAGCTTCATCGACTCGACCGTGGGTGCGTTGCAGGCGACCGGTCTCCCGTTCGTCTACGACATCTACAACGAGCCCGACATCTCCGTGTTCTGGACCCGGGGGATGAACAGCCCCCAGTACTTCCAGATGTGGGACACCGCCTACCGGGAGATCCGCCGCGTCGCCCCCAACGCCAAGATCGTCGGCCCGTCGCTCGCCTTCACTCCGCAGAGCAATCCGGGTGAGTGGAACACCTGGCTCGCCCACGTCAAGGCGGCCGGAACCGTACCGGACATGATCACCAACCACGACGAGGGCGACGTCGACGACCCGGTGACCGTGGCGCAGTCGCTCACCAACGCGCTGTCGGCGAACGGCATCTCCGCACGGCCGCTGTCGGCGAACGAGTACCAGCCAGCCGACCGGCAGACCGCCGGGGTGACCGCCTGGTACTTGGCGCGGTTCGCCCAGTCCGGGTACACCAACGCCATGCGGGGCAACTGGGCGTGCTGCACGACCCCGAACCTCACCGGCGTCCTCACCCAGTCGAACGGAGTGTGGCAGCCCAACGGCAACTGGTGGGCCCTTCGCACCTACGCGGACATGACCGGGACTCTCGTCAACACCTCAGGTCAGGTCGGCTCGACCGCCATATCAGCCTCGAAGGACAGCGCCGCCAAGCGGGCGGTGGCCGTGATCGGTGACAGCAACGGATACACCGGCACCGCGTCCGTGACCTTCAACGGCCTGGCGTCGGTGCCCTGGCTGGCGAACAACGGCAGCGTCAACGTCACCGTCGAACGTATCCCCGACCAGTACCCGCTCAGCGCCCCGCAGGTGGTCTACAACCAGAACGTGAGCACCTCATCGGGCGCCCTCTCCGTGCCCGTCACGTTCCAGGCCGCGCACGACGCCTTCGCGGTCTACGTGACTCCGGCCGGATCGACGGGCGGCAACACGACGGGTGCGTTGCGCGCGGTGGGTGCGGGCAAGTGCCTGGATGTGCCGAATTCCTCGACCACGCCGGGTACGCAGCCGCAGATCTGGGACTGCAACGGTCAGGCCAACCAGAGCTGGTCGCGTACGTCCTCGAATCAGTTGACGGTCTTCTCCGGCGGCAGTCAGTTGTGCCTGGACGCGTATGACAACCAGACCGCGGCCGGTACGAAGGTCGTGACCTGGACCTGTAACGGCGGTGCGAACCAGCAGTGGCAGGTGAACTCCAACGGCACGGTCACCGGCACCCAGTCCGGTCTCTGCCTCGATGTCACCGGAGCCTCCACCGCCAACGGCGCCCTCGCCGAACTGTGGACCTGCAACGGCGGCAGCAACCAGCAATGGACCCTCGGCTGACCTGATCCTTCGCGCGCCTGGCCCGAGACCCACTCCTCAGGGTCAGGCGCGCGTACGGCAGGCGCCGGTGCTGGAACGGAGGGAGATGGGAGGCGCGAGGAGGATGTGCCGGGGCGGCGTATCGGGCGCGGCAATGCGTTCGATGAGCAGTGTCACGGCCTTCCCGCCCATGTCGACGGCCGGGACGTCCGCCGCGGTGAGGGGCGGACGGAAGTCCTCGGCCCACATCCGCGCCGCGACGCCGGTGACCGAGAAGTCGTACGGCACCGTCAGCCCCGCGTCGGCCAACGCCCGCTGGATGCCCGGCAGGGCGGCCTCGTTGACGGTGGTGACGGCGGTGAGGTCCGGGTGAGACCCCAGAAGTTCCTCGATGCTCTCCTGTCCGGAGCGGGCGTCGTCGCCGCAGGTGACCTCCACACCTTCCAGACCCCGCTCGCCCAGGGCGGCCGTGAACCCCTCGCGGGCCCTGAGCGCCGGGCCGTAGCCCGCCGCGACGAGTTCGGGCGAGCGGCTGATCAGCGCCACCTTCCGGTGGCCGAGGTCCGCCAGATGATGGACCGTGTGGCGGATCAGCCCCGCGTAGTCGACGTCGATCCAGCACATCGCCTGGTCGTCGGACGTATGCCCGATACCGACGAAGGGCAGTCCCGCACGCTGGAGTCTGCCCACCCGCGCGTCCTCGAGCCGGATCTCCATGAGGATCACCCCGTCGACCCGGCTTTCGGAAACCAGCCGTTCGAAGGAGCGGTCGTGGTCGCCGCCGGAGGGGGACAGCAGCACGTCCAGGTCCGCGCGGGCGGCCGCGTCGACCACGCTGGCGACGAAGTCCAACTGCATATGGGTGAGCCGGTTGCCGGCCGGGGGGATCACCAGGCCGATCGTGCGGGTCCGGCCTTCCTTGAGCGCTCGGGCGGTCGCGTTGGGGCGGTAGCCCACCTCGTCGATCACGTCCTGAATACGTTGACGCGTACCAGCCGCGACGGGCCGTTTGCCACTGAGCGCGTACGACACCGTGCTGCGCGAAACACCCGCTCGTCGCGCGATCTCCCCGATGTTCATGCAGCTCCTCAGTGGCATACCGCAGCCGTGATCATACTATCCGCGAATCGATTCGCTGTTCCCGGAGCCCGCATCCGGCAGGGAAGGCGCCGATCGACCGTCGGCGGGGAACGACGTCCGTTCCGAGTACCAGCCGGAAAACGCATCTTTCCCGGCATGGCCACGATCGCCAGCGATCATCAACTGCCCTGGCGCCGTGGGGAACTGGCCGTGCGCGTTCCCTTGACCGGGTGTTACAGCAGCCCTACGGTGTCCGCTGAGAAATCGTTTGCTCTGTTGCGCAGAGCACACACGGTGGAGGCCGGTCGACCCGGTGCCGCAGGACGGGCGGCACTGGTGTCGACGGCGCCACTGGTCGCTGTACGGCATCACCCCCACTTCTCAGGAGGGCATTTCGCCATGCGTGGATTCGCGCATCTCCAGCCGGGCCGGCCGCTCGGCCGCACCATCGGCCTGGGAGCCGCAGCACTACTGGGCGTGGCTTCGGCCGCGTTCGCCGGCACATCCGCCCAAGCCGCTCCCACTCCGTCCACGACCCTGGTGGTCAACGCCGGTCAAGTGCTGCGCCCGGTGACCCATGTCGCCACCGGATCGCTGTACGGGCTCGCCAACGCCACCGCACCCGCAGACAATCTGGTGCAGGCGATCAAGCCGAACACCTTCGTGCAGATGCCCGCCGGTGGCCATCAGCAGGGTTCCGGCGACATCCTCGTCGTCGCGCCGAAGGCCGCCAGAGCCGGGGCCAAGGTCGTCAACCGGCTGTCCGACTACTACGCGGGCTGGCCCTACCAGTTCACTTGGAGCAACTGGCTGAGCGTGGTCGACGACCAGATCGCCAGGACCAAGGCGTCCGGGATCACCAACCTGGCCGCGTACGCCCCGTGGAACGAGTCCGACGGCACCTGGAATTCGGCCAACGGCACGTTCGAGGACTTCTGGACCACGACCTACCGTGAGATCCGCTCCAAGGACGCCACGACGCCGATCCAGGGTCCGAGCTTCTCGGACAACATCAGCGACATGGACAACTTCCTGCGCAACGCGGTGGCGACCAACACCGTGCCGGACATCATCGCCTGGCACGAACTGACGAGGTCCTCGAAGATCGCCGGTGACGTCACCACGGTGACCAACCTGGAGAACAAGTACGGCATCAGCCCTCGCCCCATCGCGATCGAGGAGTACGCCGCCCCCTCCGAAGTCGGCATCCCCGGCGCTCTGGTGGGCTACATCGCGAAGTTCGAGCGGCTGGGCGTCCACGACGCCGAACTCGCCTTCTGGAACCAGTCCGGCGCCCTCGGAGACCTCCTCACCGGTCAGGGCGGCAGCCCCAACGGCGCGTACTGGCTGTACAAGTGGTACGGAGACATGAGCGGGAGCATGCTCACCACGACCGCCCCGGCGCAGACCGGCATCGACGGCGCCGCGTCGCGCAACAGCGCCGGCAACGAGGTCGACGTCATCTTCGGCGGCGGCAACGGTGACTCGGCCGTGACGGTCAACGGGCTCAACACCCTTTCCGCGTTGGGGTCGTCCGTCCATGTCAAGGTCGAGTACACGCCGTCCCGCGGGCGGACGACCGCCGTGTCGGGTCCGATCACGCTCTCCGAGTCGAACTACACGGTGAACGGCGGATCCATCACGGTCCCGGTGACCACGAACACCACCGACGGCTATCACCTGGTCATCACACCGGCCACGACAGGCGGCGGCACCACCACCCTCGACGGCACCTACCAGATCGCCAACAAGAACAGCGGGCTGGCGCTCGACACCGCGAACGGCGGCACGGGCCAGGGCACGCTGGTCGACCAGGCCACCGTCAGCTCCTCGGCCACCCAGAAGTGGACGCTGGTGTCAGCCGGTTCCGGACTGTACAAGATCCGCAACCAGGCCAGCGGACTGCTCCTCGGGATCACCAACGCGAGCACCGCGGACGGTGCGACCGCACTCATCTGGGGCGACAACGGCACCGCCGACCACCTGTGGCGGCTGACCGCCGACAGCGGCGGCTACTACAAGATCGCCAACTCCAACAGCGGCCTGCTGCTGGGCGTGACCAACATGAGTACCGCCTCCGGCGCCCAGGTTCTTCAATGGGACGACAACGGCACCGCCGACCATCTGTGGAAGCTCACCGCCCGCTGACACGGGCTGTACCGCCAGGCCCGACCGCCGCGCCCCGAAACGTCCGGAGCGCGGCGGCCGGGCCGCCCCGCGGGCAGCCGGCCCCAGCACGTTCCGGCACGTTCCGGCACGTCCTGGCGCCGCCCGGCAGCGGCGGTGCGCCGGTACCGCTCAGGCCGACTCGCGCATGATCAGCCTGCACGGAACGGTCTGCACGCCACCCGAACCTCCGCCGTCGATGGCGTCCAGCAGCCGCAGCGCGGCGATGCGCCCGATCTCGCCCAGGTTCATGTCGATCGTCGTCAGCGGGGGACGGGACGCGAGCGCCATGATGTCCCAGTTGTCGTAGCCGATGACAGCGATGTCGTCCGGCACGCGACGGCCCTCTTCGCGCAGGGTGTCGGCGACTCCGCGGGCGATCTGGTCGTTGCCGCAGAAGAAGGCGTCGGTGTCCGGCGCGGTACGCAGCACGCGCAGGGCGGCCCGCCGCCCCCACGCCTCGCTCCAGTCGCCGAAGTACACCTGGCCGCCCGACGGCTCACGCCCGGCCTGGCCGAGCAGTTCCTCGGTCAGGCGCGCCCGGTGGCGGGCCGCCGCGTGATGGGCAGGACCGGAGACATGGGCGATGCACCGGCGTCCCGAACCGATGAGGTACTCCACCGCCAGCCGGGCTCCGCCCTCGTCGTCGGAGGCCACCGACATGTCCGCGGGGTCCTCCGAGGGGGCCAGCGCGTAGACGGTCGGGATCTCCCGCAGACCCTGCAACGCGGGCCGGGGGTCCGTACGCCGTCCGGTGACGATGATGCCGTCCACCCGGCGGGCCATCAGGGTCTGTACGTAGTGCCGCTCGCGAATCGCGTCACCGCGCGTGTCGCACAGCAGGACCGAGATCTTGCCCGCGCCGAGGGCGTCCTCCGCGCCGAGCAGCACCGGCGTGCTGAACCGGCCGATGCCGTCTGTGGTGATCAGACCGACGGTCCAGGTCCGTCCCGCCAGCAGGCCCCGGGCCTGCTCGTTGGGCTGGAAGCCCAGGCGGCGCGACGCTTCGAGTACCCGCTCCCGGGTCTCGGGCCGCATACGGCCGTTGCCATTCAGCGCCTTGGACGCCGTGCCCACGCTGACGCCCGCCACGACGGCCACGTCCGTCAGCGTCACACGTCCCGCCGACAGGCGCCGATCAGTCTCTGTCACGGACAATCCTTTTCTCACATACAGGTCTGTACCCATCCTGCCAGGACGCGGCATGTATCCCAAGCGTTACGCGGAAGTTGATGCGGGGTCTGCAGGAGGTCTTGACTCGCCTGACTCGGCGCTTCTAGGTTTCCTGCAAGAAAACCATTGCTCACGTTTCGCGGCCCTACGGATCGTCGGTGGCCGCTGCGAAATCGCGCGGACGCGGTCCGCGGTGTCGCCGACCCGGCGACGCACCTCATATCGACCGTGCATTCCGGGGAGATCCATGTCCCACAGCAAACCGACACCACTTGTTCCGGCCGGGCCCGTCCGTCCGGGCCGCGGCGCCGCAGTGGCCCTGCGCCCCGTCGTCGCGGCCGACGTCACGGGAGGGTTCTGGCACGGCCGCCGCGAGGTCAACGCCCGAGTCGGCATCCCGCAGGGACCACGACTGCTGGAATCGGCCGGAAACCTCCACAATCTGCGGCTGGCCGCGCATACCGCGCGGGGAGCGTTCCGGGGTGACTACCCCTTCATGGACTCGGACGTCTACAAGTGGCTGGAGGCCGCCGCCTGGCGGCTCGGCGCGTCCGGCGGCGCCGCGGACGTCGAACTGGCCGCCCAGGTCGACCGGATCACCGCCCTGGTCGCGGACGCCCAGCAGCCGGACGGATACCTCAACACCTGGTTCCAGGTCACGAAGGACGGCCGTCGCTACGAGGACCTGCGCTGGGGGCACGAGCTGTACTGCGCCGGCCACCTCATCCAGGCGGCGGTCGCCCACCACCGGGCGACGGGCGGCAAGGAACTGCTGGAGGTGGCGGTGCGGTTCGCGGACCACCTGGACTCCGTCTTCGGCCGCGACAAGCAGATCGACGGGTTCGACGGTCACCCGGAGGTCGAGACGGCGCTGGTCGAGCTGTACCGGGAGACCGGCGAGCGACGCTACCTCGACCTGGCCGGATACTTCGTGGAACGCCACGGGCACGGGCTGCTCGGCGGCGAGGCGTACTGCCAGGACCGGCTGCCGCTGCGGGACCAGGAGAACGTCGAGGGCCACGCGGTACGCCAGTTGTACCTGCTGGCCGGCGCCGCCGACCTCGCGACCGAGACGGGCGACCGCGGGCTGCTGGCGGCGTGCGAGCGGCTGTGGGCGGCCATGGTCGCCACCAAGACCCACATCACCGGCGGTCTCGGCGCCCATCATGACGAGGAGGACTTCGGGGACCCCTTCGAGCTCCCGAACGAGCGGGCCTATTGCGAGACCTGCGCCGCCGTCGCGTCGGTGCACTTCGGCTGGCGGATGGCGCTGCTCACCGGCGACGCCCGCTACAGCGACCTGATCGAGCGCACGCTCTTCAACGGCTTCCTCGCCGGAGTCTCGCTGGACGGCGAGCGATGGCTGTACGTCAACCCGCTCCAGGTCCGTGACGGCCACGCCGATACCGGGGGCGACCAGTCCGCGCGCCGCACCCGGTGGTTCCGCTGCGCCTGCTGTCCGCCCAACGTCATGCGACTGCTGGCCAGCCTGGAGCACTACATCGCGTCCAGTGACTCCGACGGCCTGCAGATCCATCAGTACGCCACCGGCCGCTACGTCGGCGAGGTGGCGGGCGAGCCGGTTATTGTTAGCGCTCACACCGACTACCCGTGGTCCGGTGTCGTGCGGCTCTCCGTCGAGGACGGCCCCGCTGACAGACCGTGGACCCTGTCCCTGCGCATCCCGCAATGGTGCGCGGGTCACCGGATCTCGGTGGCGGGGCAGGACGCCGCGGCCACCGTGTCGGAGTCCGGCTGGCTGCGCGTCGAACGGAGGTGGGCCCCGGGCGACGAGGTGACGCTTGAGCTGGACATGGCGCCGCGCCTGGTCGCCGCCGACCCGCGGGTCGACTCCGTCCGCGGTTGTGTCGCCCTTGAGCGAGGCCCGCTCGTGTACTGCCTCGAAGGCTTCGACAACCCCGGCGGCGGGCTGGACGACATCGTCATCGACGCCGCCCGGCCACTCGCCGAGGAATCACGTCCCGAACTGCTCGGCGGCGTCATCACCGTGACCGCCGCCGGTTATCGGCGCACCGTGCCGAACGACGGCTGGTGGCCCTACCGCGCCCCGGCCGACCTCACCCGCACCCCGGCCGCCCAGCACACCGGGCCCGGGGACGGCGCCCTCGTGCTGACCGCCGTCCCCTACTACACGTGGGCCAACCGGCAGGACGGATCGATGCGGGTGTGGATCCCCACCCGCTAGACCGCAGCCCCACCCCCATCCCACCCCATCCCACCGCAGCACCTCCCTCCCTCTCTCCCTCCCACACCCGTCACGCACAAGCCAAGGACCGCCATGAGACACACACGCTTCGTCATCGCTGCCGTCGCGGCCTGTACCGCCCTGGCCGGGGTCACCGCCTGCGGCGGTTCCGGCGGCGGCTCGTCCTCGTCCGCCGCCTCGGGGACCTACACCTTCTGGGACCCCTACCCGCAGTTCGACGGCTCCTCGGCGTGGGCGAAACTGGTCGCCTCCTGCGGCGCCAAGGCCGGCGTCACGGTCAAGCGCACCGCGTACGACACGACTGACCTGGGCAACAAGGCTCTGCTGGCCGCGCAGCAGGGCAACGCCCCGGACGTGATGCTCGTGGACAACCCCGTCGTGTCCACCCTCGTGCAGGCCGGGATACTCAGCAAGATGAGCGACGTCGGCGTGATCACCACGTCGATCCAGGTCAACATCATCGGTGCGGGCACCCTGGACGGCTCGGCCTACGGCGTCCCCATCGGGGCCAACACCCTGGCGCTCTACTACAACAAGGACGTCCTGGAGGCCGCCCACGTCGACCCCGCGTCGGTCAAGGACTGGGACTCCCTGAACGTGGCGCTGAACAAGGTGAAGGCCGTCGGCAAGAAGGGCATCACGTTCTCCGCGATCGGTACCGAGGAGGGCAGTTTCCAGTTCCTGCCCTGGTTCTGGGGCGCCAAGGGCGATCTGACCCACGTGGACAGTGCCGAGGGGCAGGCCGCGCTGTCGCTGTGGAAGGGCTGGGTCTCCCAGGGCCTGGCGCCCAACGACGTGCTGAGCAACACGCAGACCACGAGCTGGCAGGAGTTCGCCACCGGCCAGTACGCGTTCGGCGAGAACGGCACATGGCAGTTGGCCAACGCCAAGAAGACCGGGTTCCCGTACGGAGTGATCAGCATTCCCGCCCGCGCGGGCGGAGCCGCACCCGCGCCGACCGGAGGGGAATTCGCCACCGTGCCCGTGCAGAAGGACGCCGCACGGTACAAGACCTCCGCGAGGATCGTGTCCTGTCTGACCAGTGACGCCAACCTGCTGGCCACCGACACCACGCTGTCCTACATCGCCCCTACGAACACGGTGCAGAGCCAGCAGGTCAGCAAGGACCCCGAGCTGAAGCCGTGGGTCGACGCCGTGGCAGCCGCCCGCGGCCGGACCAGCGACGGGCTCGGCACCAAGTACCCGGTGATCTCCGAGCAGTTGTGGACCGCGGTGCAGTCGGCCCTGTCCGGAGGCAAGAGCCCGGAAGCGGCGCTGAAGGCGGCCCAGAGCGCGGCCGACAGCCACCAGAACTGAGCGGGGGACGGCCCCCCGCGTCCCGCCCCGTGGCTCCGGCGCCGGGCCGGCCCGATCGGGGCGCCGGACAGACGCGACCCCGCCGTGTCGCCGCCCGTCCCGGCGGCACGGCGGACCCGCCGCCGTCGCGGCACCCCACGCCTGCCGGGGTGTCGCGACGGCGCAGGTACTTTCCATGCCGGTACCGGCGTCCGCCCAGGCGGACCACTGACCGAGGAGCACCTATGGACACCGCCCGCGCCGATGGCCTCCAGTGGCCGCCGGGCTCATCCGGGGCCGGCCGTGAACGGACCCCACCCGCACCGAGCCGTACGGTCCGCCGACGCCACGGCCACGGCCGCGTCGGCGGATCCCGTACGACACAGCTCGCCGCCTGGGGGTTTCTGGCTCCGGTGGGGATCTACCTCGGCGCGTTCTACGCGTACCCGCTGTACCGCAATGTGGACCTTTCCGTACGGCACTACACCGTGCGCTCGTTCGTACAGGGCGGGGCGCCGTTCTCCGGCTGGCACAACTTCGACCAGGTCCTCCACGACCCGACCTTTTCCACCGCGCTGCGCAACACGATCGTCTTCACGCTGGTGTCGATCCTCTTCCAGTACGTGCTGGGGCTCGCCCTCGCGGTGTTCTTCCACCGTGGTTTCCGGCTGGCGCCGACGCTGCGGGCGCTGTTCCTGATCCCCTGGCTGCTGCCGCTCATCGTCTCGGCCTCGACCTGGTCGTGGATGCTCAACAGCGAGTCCGGCGTGGTCAACTACGCCCTGGGCCTCATCGGGGTGGCGAAGGTGAGCTGGCTGACGTCGCCGTCGTGGGCACTGACGTCGGTGAT
The DNA here is from genome assembly GCF_014596445.1 of Streptomyces sp. CBMA29. GTDB lineage: Bacteria > Actinomycetota > Actinomycetes > Streptomycetales > Streptomycetaceae > Actinacidiphila. Next base: position 34,969 of record NZ_MECL01000034.1, read on the forward strand.
CATCGCGAACATCTGGATCGGCATCCCGTTCAATCTCGTCATCCTCTACAGCGGGTTGCAGAACATCCCCGGCGAGTTGTACGAGGCGGCGTCGCTGGACGGTGCGACCGGCTGGCAGCAGTTCCGGCGCATCACCTTCCCGCTGCTGCGGCCGGTCTCGGCGATCACCGTGCTGCTCGGCCTCATCTACACCCTCAAGGTGTTCGACCTGATCTGGATCATGACCAAGGGCGGACCGGGAGACTCCTCCTCGACGCTTGCCACCTGGTCCTATCGACTGGGATTCGGCTCGCTGCTGCCCGCGTTCGGTCCCGGCGCCGCGGTCGGCAACATCCTGATCCTCATCGCCCTGGCCTTCGGGCTGTTCTACATCCGACTCCAGAGGAGGCAGGCGGCATGACGTCCCGCGTCTTCCGCTCCCGCCGCAACACCGTCGTCGGGATCGTGCTCACCGCGCTCATGCTCTTCCCGGTGTACTGGATGATCAACGTCTCGCTCACCCCGCAGCAGGACATGCGCAAGGACCCGCCGGACCTGGTGCCGCTGCACCCCACTTTCAGCGGCTACCGGTCTGTCCTCAACGATCAACTGCCCTACCTCGGCACCAGTCTGCTCATCGGACTCGGCACGGTCGCGCTGACCCTGCTGCTGGCCGCTCCGGCGGGCTACGCGCTGGCCAAGCTGCGGCCGCGCGGGGCCGGGCTGGTCGGCCTCCTCCTGCTGATCGCCCAGATGGTCCCCGGCATCGTCATGGCGATGGGCTTCTACGGCATCTTCCTCAATCTGCGGATCATGAACACCTGGTGGGGACTGATCATCGCCGACTCCACCATCGCCGTGCCGTTCGGCGTCATGATCTTCAGCGCGTTCATGTCCGGAATCCCCGACGAGCTGACCGCCGCCGCGAAGATCGACGGCGCGAACACCTGGCGTACCTTCACCGCCATCGTCCTGCCGGTCTCCCGCAACGCGGTCGTGACCGTCTCCCTGTTCACCTTCCTGTGGGCGTGGTCGGACTTCGTGTTCGCCAACACCCTCGACAGCGGTGGCGACATGCGCCCCATCACGCTGGGCATCTACAAATACATCGGCAACAACAACCAGGAATGGAACGCCATCATGGCGACCGCCGTCGTCGCGTCGATTCCCGCGGCCGTCCTGCTCGTCCTCGCTCAGCGCTACGTCGCCGCCGGAGTCACCGCCGGCGCCGTCAAGGACTGACCCCCGGCCCGGTTCGCCCGGAGGTAGGGTCTGGACCCACGGGACATCCATCCCATGTCTGTCGGAGCGGGGATGGACGCCGATCCCGTGCGGCACCCGCGGGGGAGTGGGGGACCCATCGATGTCACTGACTGACAAGGCCATCGCCCGGATTCGGGAGCTGATCCAGTCCGGAGAGCTTCTCCCCGGCGCGAAACTGCCACCGGAACAACAGTTGGCATCGGACCTCGGGCTCTCCCGCAACCTCATGCGCGAGGCGGTCAAAGCCCTCGTCGTCGCACGGGTTCTGGAGATCCGGCGCGGGGACGGCACCTATGTGACCAGCCTGGAGCCCGCGCTGCTACTGGAGAGCCTGGGGTCGGCGGTGGAACTGCTGCATGGCGACACGTTGCTGGAGCTGACCGAGGTCCGCAGACTCTTCGAGCCGGTCGCCACGGGCCTGGCCGCGGGCCGGATCACCGAGGAGGACCTGGCCGAGATCGCATACCACCTGGACGCGATGGCCCGCGTCAGCGACGACGTCGAACTGCTCAACAAGCACGACGCCGCGTTCCACCGTGCGGTGATCGCCTCCGCGAGGAACAGCACGCTGGCCACCCTGCTCGAGGGCATCTCCAGTCGCACGGTACGTGCCCGGGTGTGGCGCGGTCTGATCGACGACAGGGCCGGCGACCGGACCATCGCGGAACACCGGGCGATCTACAACGCCCTGCTCGCCAGGGACCGTGCCTTGGCGGAGGCCGCGGCGCTGGTCCATGTGAGCACGACCGAACGGTGGCTGCGCGAGCACGTCGCACGGCAGGACAGCGCGTGATGTGAAGGGCGCGTCCCCGGCCCGCGGGGACGCGAGAGCCGTCCCCGGCCCCCACCGGCCGAGGACGACCCCCGTTTGTGGCGACAGCCGACGGAACCGGTCGGTTACCCGGCGTCGGCGTCCCGTTCAGCTCCGCAGGCTCCACTGCTGGTTGGATCCGCCCGTGCAGCTCCACAGTTGGATCTTCGTGCCGTTGGCAGTGGACGCGCCGCTGGCGTCGAGGCACAGGCCCGACTGCGCACCGGTGACGGTGCCGTTGGAGTTGAGGTTCCATTGTTGGTTGGCCTGGCCGTTGCAGTCCCAGATCACCGCCGCGGTGCCGTTGGCGGTGCCTTGGCCCGATGCGTCAAGGCACTTGTTGCCGTAGACCATGAGCTGCTTGCCCGAGGTGTAGGTCCAGCGCTGATTGGCACCGCTGTTGCAGTCCCACAGTTGGGCCTGGGTGCCGTTGGCGGTCGTGGAGTTGGAGATGTCGAGGCAGCGGCCGGACTGCTGGCCCACGACGGTCTGGGCGCCTCCTGTCGGCGGAGGCGTGGTCGGCGGAGGTGTGGTCGGCGGGGTGGTGGAGTCGAACTGGGTGAAGAATTTCCACACCTCGCCCGATGTCCAGGTGTGCCAGCCGTCCCCGGTCGATCCGTCGATCGGGCCGGGGTCGTGGCCCGCTCCGTCGAAAGCGGCCCAGACCACCGGGTATCCGGACCGGCATCCGGAGTAGGCGGTGACGATGTGGGTGAGGCTGCCGGAGGCCGGCTCGGGCGGATTCTGCGGGGTGCAGCCGTTGTTCCTGACGAACTGGTCACGCAGTGCGCGTCCGCCGGCGATGGGCAGCACGTTGTCCCGGAGACCGTGCAGGCCCATGTAGGCGATGGGCTGGGTACCGCCACTGCACCCGCTGAGGTTGGCGCCGGAGTACACGGCGACGGCGCGGAACACCGTCGCCCGCGCACAGGCGAGCGCGTAGGTCATGGACCCGCCGTAGCTGAACCCGGAGGAGTAGAGCTGTGTGGTGTCGACGCACAGGCCGGACTCGATCTGCCCGATCATGTCGTCGACGAAGGTCACGTCCTGGCCGCCGGAGTTGGCCCAGCCGTTGTTGATGCCCTGGGGCGCGACGAAGATCGTGCCGTTGCCCGCGCTGTCGGCCAGCCGCCTGAGCCCGTAGTAGGACCAGTTGTATCCGTCGGTTCCGCCGGAGTCGACGTCGTTCGCGGTGCCGCCGACCCAGTGGAATCCGAAGACCAGCCGGTAGGGGCGGCTGTTGTCGTAGTTGGCCGGGACTCTCAGGATGTAGCTGCGGTTCTGGCCGCTGCTCTGGATCGAGTGCGTGCCGCTCGCCAGCGTCGGAGCCTTGCCGCACCCGGCGGTGGCCGCGGCGGCTCTCACGGCCGAGGGCGCCGCGCTCGTACCGAGGCTCAGGGCGGTGCCGGCGGCTGCCAGGACCATGGCCAGCGCGGCCAGAACGGGCATGAGGAGGGATCTGCGTCTCATGGGCGCTTCCTTCTGTGTGGGGGGACAGAAGCCACCCGCGTCAGTCCGCTGCGGCGGCGGTCGGCCGAAACGATTCCTGCCGGCGGTGGGCACGGCGTAGCCACGGACTTGGCTCGCAGCAGTACGTGAGCGCTAACATCCGGACCTTTGCAAGAGGGTGATCTCGAAAGGGGAAGATGGGATGTATTTGGGCGACGGCGGCAGCTTCCATCACCGTGGACGCGCTGTCAACCCTGCTCGCAGGAAATGAAACACCCGGCGATCCCATGTCGTGAGGGAGTTCTCCGGCCTTGAAGATCTGTGAGCGTTAACGAAAACACTGGTCGGGCACACCTGTCAGCGAGGTCAGCAGGCCGGCGTCGCCCAGGATGTCCGGTTCACCCGTGGTCGGGACCCCAACGCATCCCGCGCAAGGGATTACGCGCGGTCGTCAGTCTGGTTAGGCTCGACCAGGCTTCGCGGGAGCGCTCCCACGCTCCTGGCGCGGCCGGCCCTCACCTCCCGAGGGCACTCTCCCCCCACGAGAGCACGGAGGACAACTGTGTCACGCCTCACCCGAAATCCACGTCCCGGCGGGACAGCCGCAGGCCCCGCGCGCGCGTCCCGGCTCCGCAAGGCCGCGGTGTTCGGCCTGGTCACGGGACTGGCCGCCGCCGGCATCGCGCTGGGCACCGAGATCACCGCGGGCGCCGCGGTGCAGGGCAGCCTCCCCAGCGGGACCCAGCTCTACAAGGACCCCCAGTCCCAGGTCGCCCGCTGGGTCGCCGCGAATCCGGGCGACTCCCGGCAGCCGGTCATCTCGCGGCGGATCGCCTCCCAGCCGCAAGCCGTCTGGTTCTCCAACTACCGCCCCGCCACGGTCACCAACGACGTCAAGGCGATCACCGGACCCGCTGCCGCCAGCGGACAGGTGCCGGTACTGGCCGTGTACGAGATCCCCAACCGCGACTGCGGCGGCGCCTCGGCCGGTGGCGCGCCGGACCTGGCCTCGTACGACGCCTGGGTGCGCAACTTCGCCGCCGGTCTCGGCAGCGAGCGGTCGATCATCATCCTGGAGCCCGACTCGATCGCCCTGACCACCTGCCTGTCCGCGCAGCAGCAGGCCGACCGGTTCGCCTCGCTCTCCCGGGCGGGCTCCGCCATCCACGCCGCCGCGCCCAACGCCAAGGTCTATCTGGACGGCGGCCACTCGGCCTGGAACAGCGCCTCGGAGCAGGCCAATCGGCTGCGCAGCGCCGGCATTCTGACCAATGCCGACGGGCTGTTCACCAACGTCTCCAACTTCAACACCACGTCGAACGAGGTCAACTTCGCCAAGAACGTGCTGGCCGCGTTGGGCAATCCGGCCAATCTGCACGCCGTGGTGGACACCAGCCGCAACGGCAACGGTCCGGCCTCCGGCGGGGCGTGGTGCGATCCCTCCGGCCGGGCGATCGGCGCCTACCCGACGACCAGCACCGGGGACTCCGCCATCGACGCCTTCCTCTGGGTGAAGCCGCCGGGTGAGGCGGACGGCTGCGCGGGCGCCGCGGGTACCTTCCTGCCGGACGTGGCCTACGCTCTGGCCTCCGCCGGAGCGTCGGACCCGACCCCGCCGACCACCCCGCCGACCACTGCTCCGCCGACGACCCCGCCGACGACTCCGCCCACCACCCCGCCGACGACTCCGCCGACCACCGCTCCGCCCACGACGCCCCCGCCGGCCGGTGCGGGCTGCGCTGTCAGTTACAAGATCGCCAGCGCTTGGACGGGCGGTTTCACCGCGGACGTGACCGTACGCAACACCGGCGGCAGCGCCGTCAACGGCTGGTCGCTCAAGTGGACCTTTCCCGGCGACCAGAAGATCACCAGCGCGTGGAACGCCGGCACCCAACAGTCCGGCGCGGCCGTGACAGCGACCGATCTGGGCTACAACGCGGTGGTCGCCGCGGGCGGCTCGACCGGCTTCGGTTTCCAGGGGACGGGCACCGGCACCTCCGCCCCCACCGCGTTCACGCTCAACGGCACTGCCTGCACGGTGTCCTGACACACCATCCGCTCCCGTACGACGGCCGGCCCGGTGACTTCCGGGCCGGCCGTTTGACGCGGTGGCGGGGTAGGTCACCGTTGGAGGGTGAGGAGGCCCGGACGCCAGGGGAGTTGGTCGTAGGCGCCGCCCGCGTTGGGGTTCTTGCCCTGGTAGAGGAGTTGGAGGTTGCAGGGGTCGATGGTCATGGTCTGGTCGGGGTTGTCGCGGACGAGGTCGCCGTGGCTGATGTCGTTGGTCCAGGTGGCGCCGCTGTTGGCCTTGCCTGCGAAGGGGTTGTTCTCACTGGCGGCTTGGGGGGTCCAGGCGCCGTTGAGGCTGGTGGCGGTGAAGGAGCGGAAGTAGCGTCCGCCGGCGCCCATGGCCTCGACGATCATGAGGTACTGGTTCTGGTTCTGCACCTTGTAGACCTGGACGGCCTCGAAGAGGTTGTTGGTGGAGTCGCTCATGACAGTGGTGTAGGAGGAGCCGAAGCTGCCGGGGAAGTTCCCGATGGGCATGCTGGCGCGGTAGATCTTGCCGTTGTCGCCGGCGAAGAACAGGTACATGTTCTGGCCGTCGGCGATGAGGGTCTGGTCGATGGGGCCGGTGCCCGAGTCGGGGAGGCTGCCGGTGAACAGGGCCTGGGGCGAGGACCAGCCGTTGGGGTTGGTGGGGTCTGTCGAGGTGCGGTAGATGAAGGGCCAGGCACCCCACTGGTAGGCGAGGATCCAGATCTTCTTGGGTGCGAAGTAGAAGAGCGTGGGTGCCACGGCGGACTGGCTCATCCCGGTCTGGCCGGCCGAGGCCATGTCGGACCAGTTCGTGAAGGGGCTGAACGCCATCGAGCCGTAGGAGGTTCCCGACACGTTGGAGGCGTAGACCAGGTGTTTGCCGTTGTAGACCACGCTGGTGAAGTCCTTCAGGGACAACCATCCGTTGGCAGGCTGCGCCAACGCGCCCGTTGAGGACCACCGGTAGGTCGACGGGAGAGAACACGTACCGCTCGTCGGCGGTGTGGTCGGCGGTGTGGTCGGCGGTGTGGTCGGCGGTGTCGTGGGGGGAGTGGTGGGCGGGGTTGTCGGGGGAGTGGTCGGGGGCGTCGTGGTCGGCGGGGTGGTCGTGACGGCGCCGGTGCAGGTGGTGCCGTTGAGGGTGAACGCGGTGGGGACGGGGTCGGCGGCGCTGTAGGCGCCGTTGAAGCCGAAGCTGGTGGACGCGCCGGTGGCCAGGCCGCCGTTCCAGGAGGCATTGGTCACCGAGACCTTGGTGCCGGTCTGGGTGAAGGAGCCGCTCCACAGCTCAGTGATGGTCTGTCCGGTGGCGAAGGTCCAGGAGAGCTGCCAGGCGTTGATCGGCTCGCCCAGATTGATAACGCTCACATTCGCGCCGAAGCCGCCGGGCCACTCGTTGGTGACGCTGTAGTCGACGCGGCAGCCGCTGGCCGCCTGCGCCGAGGTCGCCACGAGCGAGATGCCCGCAGCGGCCAGCACGGTGGAGAGTAAGGCGATGAACAGGGACTTGTATCTTTTGAACGTGTGCGGGTGTTCCACGGAGCACACTCCTTGGACGAGGACGAACGCGCCAGTGCTGAGGGGTCGTCAGACCTCCGGCAGTGAACTGGGCGCTGTGGGACGACAGATACGCGCAGTGCCCTAACCGAGGGTCCACTGCTGGTTGCTCTGGCCGTTGCAGGTCCACAACTCGACCAGGGCGCCGTTGCTCGTGGAGGAGCCGGTGACATCCAGGCACAGTCCGGACTGCACGCCGGTGACCGTGCCGTTCGCATTGAGCGTCCACTGCTGGTTGCTCTGGCCGTTGCAGGTCCAGATGGCGACCTTGGTGCCCGGTGCGGTGCCCTGGCCGCTGGCGTCCAGGCACATCGGGCTGCCGCCGTAGACCGTCAACTGTCCTGAGGACGTACGGGTGAATGCCTGGTTGGCCGCTCCGTTGCAGTCCCAGATCTGGGTCTGGGCGCCGGGCGTGGTGGTGGAGTTCGGCACGTCGAGGCACTTGCCCGCGCCCACCGCGTGCAGCGCTCCCGTGCTTCCCGTGCCCGTGCCGCTCGTCACGCCCGCCTGGGCGATCACCTGTTGGGCGTTCGACGGCCAGTTGGTGCCGCTGACCTGGACGTTGCCGGTCAGGACGTTGTTGTGCGGCGAGCCGGTGGCTACCTGGGTCGCGCCGGAGTTGTACCAGTTGGTGTCGAAGGTGTTGTCGTTGGTGTTGTTGGAGCCGCCCGCGTTGGTGAAGGCCCACACACCGGAGTCCTGGATGACGTTGTTCTTGAGCGTGACGTAGCGCGAGCCCTCGTCGAGGTAGAGGCCCACGGTGTGCTGGTTGTCATAGACGTAGTTGTGGTCGATGGTCGTGCCGGGGTTGGCGGACAGGTTGTAGATGCTGCCGCCGTCGTGGAAGACCTTCTTCGTGCCGTGCACCGCGTTGTAGCTGACGACGGTGTTCTTGAGGGTCGTCGGTGTGGTGTAGACGGGCTGGTAGTTGTACAGACCGCGGTTGCGGTAGTCCTGGCTGCCGCCGGAGTCGTTGGCGCCCCAGCCCCAGCCGATGTCTATACCGTCGTAGGCGAGGTTCGAGACCTCGTTGTGGCTGATGACGGCGTGGGTGACGTAGGTCGACAGGATGCCGGCCATGTCCTTGTAATCCTTGGCGACATCGGAGATCCGGTTGTTCTGGATGGTGATGTCCTGGTTGGTCATCGCCGTGTTGGACGGGTGGTGGGCGTCGGGCTGCACACCGCCGACCACGATGCCGGCGCCGGAGTCGTCGGTGAAGGTGCTGCCGGAGACGGTGACCGAGGACGCGCCGAGGCCGACTCCCGAGGCGTGGGCGTTGGCGTCGTTCCCGATGCCGAGGCCCACCTGGCCCAGGTGCGCGAAGGTGTCACCGGTGAAGGTGATGCCGCGCGCCGCCGAGACCTGGACGGCCGCCGGCACCTGGCTCCAACTGTTGCGGGCCGCCTCGAACAGCGGGCATCCGGACTGGCAGGAGGTCATGAAGTCCGAGGGCTGGGTGAAGGTGCGGCCCAGGAAGGCCCCGCTCTGCTGGTCGGCGTAGCCGGTGGAGGTGCTGGGCTGGAGCCAGGTGGTGTGCTGGAAGGCGATGCCCTTGACGGTGATGTCGTGCGCGGGATCGCTGTAACTGCCGCCGATCTGGAGCAGAGAGGTCAGCCGCGGCAGCTCGATGTCGTGGGACGGCGGCGACCAGTTGGCGGGCGCTTTGTAGTAGAGCTGTCCGGCTTGCGGGTCGAGGTACCACTGGCCGGCGGTCTTCAGGAAGCTGTAGGAGTTCTCCAGTTGGAGACTGCCGCCGGCGAAGGGACTGGCGAGGGTGTCGTAGCCCCAGTTGTTGTTGTTCCAGGCCGGCTGCTGCATCGTGATGGTGCTGCCGCTGATGGACTGGACGGGAGCAAAGCGGTCGGTGAAGGAGTTCTGGCTCTCCAGCTCGATCCGATTCTGCTGCGGCAGCGTGGCCAGGTAGTTCAGCGCGGAGTTGACGATGGTCATCCCGCTGGCGGTGATCTTGACATCGCCGCGCGAGACGGGGATCGCCGCCCGCGGCGCCAGTGCGCCGTCGACGTACAGTTGCCGGGAGTCCGCTCCCGAGGGTACGGCGGCGGCGTAGATGTTGTTCGACGCGTCCTTCAGCGTCCACCCGGTCACCTGCTGACCGCCCGACAGCACCGGCTGCTGGCCCGAGGCCGCCTGCCAGATGACGGTGTGTCCGTTACGCCCGGAGTCGGCGCTGCCCAGCGCGAGCGGGGACGACATGCGGTACGTACCGCCCGCCAGTTCTACGACGACGTCGCCGCTCATGGACCCGCCGATGTTCGCCACGGAGGTCTTCGCCTGGGCCAGGGAGCAGGGCGCCGACGCGGAGCACGCGGTGCCGCTGCCGGTGGGGGACACGTAGAGCGTGGTCATGGTGGCCGCGTGCGACGTCACGGCCGGTGCGGCGAGGACCGCCCCGATGGCGAAGGCCGCGACCAGGGCCGCTCTTTGTGGTCGGCCGCGATGCGGGCGCGGGCGGAGAGGAAAGATCATGGTCCGCTCTCTTTCTGTGTGGGGGAAGGCGCGGTTCGCGTCGACCGGACGATCGCCCTGCCGATGCGGTGACTCATCCATGGGCCAGGATCTATGGCATTCATGTCCTTGCTTGTGGAGCCCATGAATCAGTCTTATCCGCGATAGAAGGCCGTGACAGCGCGCGTATGACGTGCCCACGAGGGCGTACGGGGAGAACCGGGTCTACGAACGCCGAAATGAGACTGACACATTCAAGTGCCGACCCTCAAGAGGTGCGTCACGGCGGGGCCGCCCGACCTGAGGGTCGGGCGGCCCTGCTGCCGAGTGGCCGCGGCGAGTTCAGGAGCAGGAACTGCCGTTGAGGGTGAATCCGGCGGGAGGGGTGAAGGCGCCGGACGAGGTGCCCTGGAAGCCGAAGGACTGCGTACCGCCGGCGGGGATCTGCGCGTTGTAGGCGAGATTCGAGGCGGTGACGGCGCCGGAGGAGGGGCTGACGTCGGCGTTCCACGCGCTGGTGATGCGCTGCCCTGAGGGAAGGGTGAAGCCGAGCCTCCAGCCGTTGACCGCGGCCGAGCCGGTGTTGGCCACGGTGATGTCGGCGGTGAAGCCGCCCGCCCAGGACTGCGGGGTGACGGTGACCTTGCAGGACGCGGACCCGGTACCGCCGGTCGTACTCCCCGTCGTACCGCCCGTCGTACCGCCGGTGGTCGAGCCGCCGCCGATGTTCACCGAGGACGAGAAGGACGTCACCGCCAGCCCCGCGCCGTTCTGCCAGGGCTCGAAGCCGGCCTGGACGCTGGTGAGGTACCAGGAGTTCTGGGCCATCCCCCGGTTGATCGTCTCGTTGGCGAACGCCTTGACGTCGAAGTCCCAGGTGCCGATCGGCGAGGGCGCCACGAAGGAGATGACGTCGTTGGAGCCGTTGTTGCCGGTCCACACGTCCCAACTGCGCCCGCCCACACTCGCGGTGCCGACGCGGGAGCCGACCGGCTGGACAGGGCTGGTCTGGTTGTACCAGACCATGATCTCGGTCTTGTTGACGCCGTCCTTCCTGGGCGTCGGGTCGAGCCAGATGTCGTAGGCGGCGTCGTAGACGGCGTTTGCGACGTAGCCGAACGAGACACTCGTCGGCGCGCTGCTGATCGTGCTGAGCTGCGCGGGCAGATTGGTGCCCGGTGAGCAGTTGGTGTAGTGGCAGCCGTAGAAGACCGAGGGGTACGACTTGGGGCCGCCGTTGGTGGCGGTGCCGTCGGCCCGGGTGATCTGGAAGCCGGTGCTCGTGACGTTGACGCACTGCGTCGCGGTGGTGCCCCAGCGGTTGTTCTGCACCACGTAACGGCCCTGAATGGTGGTCGAACCGTACTGGTCGCAGATCTGGGTGTCGGCGTGGGCGGCCGGAGCGGCGGTCAGCGTGATGAGACCGCCGATGATGACGCCGAGCGCCACGACGGCTGAGAGCACGGCCCTGCGGGTCGACCGGAAGGCTCGCTGAAGTGTCGGCATGCTTGTCTCCTTCGACAGGCACGGAGGTGGGGGGAGAGGGAGCAGCGTGGAGCCTTGTCCACCAGGGAAAAGTGGGAGCGCTCCCAAAAGTCTCCGGACGCAGACCGTCGAAGTGGGCCGTTGACGCAGGCGACGGCGGCTCGACTACGTCGTGTCCATGCCCGGTGCGCGAAACGTTGGCAAGTGTGCTCACACGGCGCCCGAAACGTCAACGCATGCGTCGCGGGGAGGATGCCTCGGTGCGCGGTGTCTTGACGCGTCCCGGTGGGCGTCCTAAGGTGCCGCGAAACGATCGCAGGACTTGCGAAACTTTCGATGATTGTTAGCGCTCACTCCAGCGCTACAGAAGGCAGTGCGTCGGCAGCGGCCGGGCAAGCCGGCTTCCGTCGACGCTGCGTCCCCCCACTCCAAGGAGCGCTACTGACATGTCCTGGCTCACCAGACATCGAAGCATTCACAGCAGGGCGGTGGCGGCGGCCACCGCGGCGGCGGTCAGCGCCTCCCTGGCTGTCGTCGCCCTGGCGACGTCCATGCCCCATGCCGCGGCGGCGACCTCTCTGGGTTCCGCCGCCGCCCAGTCGGGCCGGTACTTCGGTACCGCCGTGGCGGCGGGCAGGCTGGGCGACTCGACGTACTCGACGATTCTCGACCGGGAATTCAACATGATCACCCCGGAGAACGAGATGAAGTGGGACGCGACGGAGCCTTCTCGGGGGTCGTTCAACTTCGGCGCCGCCGACCAGATCGTCAGTCACGCCCAGGGCCACGGCCAGCGGATGCGCGGTCACACCCTGGTGTGGCACTCGCAGTTGCCCGGATGGGTATCGGGTCTGTCGGCATCGGACCTCCAGTCCGCCATGGACAACCACATCACCACCGAGATGACCCACTTCAAGGGCAAGATCTACGCCTGGGACGTGGTCAACGAGGCATTCGCCGACGGCGGCAGCGGCCAGCACCGCAGCTCGCCGTTCCAGGACAAGCTCGGCAACGGCTTCATCGAGCACGCCTTCCGTACCGCCAGGTCCGCGGACTCCTCGGCCAAGCTCTGCTACAACGACTACAACATCGAGAACTGGACGGACGCCAAGACCCAGGGCGTCTACAACATGGTCAAGGACTTCAAGGCCCGCGGCGTGCCCATCGACTGCGTCGGCTTCCAGAGCCACTTCGGGAACGGCGGTCCTCCCGCCAGCTTCCAGACCACGCTGTCGAACTTCGCCGCCCTCGGCGTCGACGTCCAGCTCACCGAACTCGACATCGCCCAGGCCGGCAGCACACAGTACGCCAACACCGTCAAGGCGTGCATGAACGTCGCCCGTTGCACCGGCATCACCGTCTGGGGCATCCGGGACAGCGACTCCTGGCGGTCCGGTGACAACCCGCTGCTCTTCGACGGCAACGGCAACGCCAAAGCCGCCTACACCGCCGTGCTCAACACCCTCTCCGGGGGCGGTTCGACCACGCCGCCGCCCAACGGCGGCACCAGGCAGATCAAGGGCGCCGGCTCCGGACGCTGCGTGGACGTGCCCAACTCCACGACCACCGACGGCACCGCACTGCAACTGTGGGACTGCTCAGGCAACAGCAACCAGCAGTGGACCAGCACGTCCGCCGGTGAGCTGACGGTCCTGGGAGGCAAGTGCATGGACGCGGCCGGAACCGGCAACGGAGTCAAGGTGCAGATCTACTCCTGCTGGGGCGGCGACAACCAGAAGTGGCGCGTCAACTCCGACGGAACCATCGTCGGAGTCCAGTCCGGGCTGTGCCTGGACGCGACCGGTCTCGGCACTGCCAACGGGACACAGCTCGAATTGTGGACCTGCAACGGCGGCAGCAACCAGAAGTGGAGCTGATCCGGCAGTAGTGCCACCGCCCTCCGGCCTCTCGGCAGGCCGGGGGGCGGACCCCTGCCTCCGGACGCGGGCGGAAATGCGAGACGCTGGCTCAGCCGAACACCCGCCGCTGGATCTCGCGGCGGTAGTCCTCCAGGGTCTGGTCCAGGTGAACGGTGGCCGCGTGCGCTGCCGCCTCCGGGTCACCGGCCTTGATCGCGTGGTAGATCGCCGCGTGCTCCGTCACCGCCTCCTCGGCGTGGCCGCCGACCGTACCGTGCAACCCGATGGTGCTGCACTGGCGTTGCAGCCGCCGTGCCTCGCGGACCGCGTCCACCAGAAACGGATTCTGCGAGGCCTTGGCGACGCTGAGGTGGAAGTCGTCGTCGCCGCGGTCGAACAGGTCGCGCCGGTCGGTCAGGTGACCCTGCCGACATGTCTCGGCGGCCGTTTCGATCGCCCGCAGGTCTGCCGGTGTCGCGCGGGTCGCGGCGAGTTGGCTGGCGGCGGCCTCCTGCACCCGGCGGAACTCGAACAGACGGTAGACGTGGTCGAGGTCGGTGGGCATGAAGAAGCTGCCCCACAGCGACGAGCCCAGCATGCCCTCGTCGTTCGCCACGAACAGGCCACGGCCCTTCTGGGCCCGGATCCGCCCGATGGCCGAAAGGATCTTGACGGCCTCTCGCACCACTGTCCTGCTGGTGCCCAGCCGCGCGGCCAACTGGTTCTCGGTGGGCATGCGGTCACCCGGCTGCAACTGCAACTCGGCGATGAGCCGCAGGATTTCCTCGGCCACGCGTTCGTAACCGGGCCGATAGGCCGCGGTGTCCGGTGTCGATGCCGGTGCCTCCGCCGACGGTGATGCCGATGCCGAGCCGCCGGTCGTCGCAAGCACGGGGTTTCCGTCCAACGACCCGCCTCCTTCGTCTCCGGTCGTCGGCCGCGCGGTACGCGGCCGGTCCGACGTCTCGCGGCAGCATACAACGGGCCGCAGCAGCGGCAATATGTGTAGGACTCATTGTCACCTCCAGTCTGTCGCAAACTCCTATGAAATGGCCCATATGCAGCGAGTGTGCGTCCGTCACGTGAAAAGATCTTGGAAATAACCATGCTCATTCTGTTGACGCCCCCGGGGTCGGGCGCTTGTTATATGTGATCAAAGCGCGATGCCGCTTCGCCTGAACAGCTCAGCTCGGGACGACTTCGTCCCGGCGGCCACGAAGCTCCCCCTTGTCCGCGCTCCCCTCCGGGAGCGCGACATCTCCAGGCCCGCGCCCAGTGGTGGTCCGGCCCTACGACGTAGTGGAGTTGATCATGAAAGCCAAGGTCCGCGCGGTCGGCGCGAACACACGTGAGAGAACCCGTGGGAGCCGTGGACGCCGTGGACGCAGCGGCATGCTGGCCGTGGCGGCCGCCCTGGCGCTGGCCACGGTCGCCGCCTGCGGCGGGGGCAGCACCGACAACGGTTCGCACGGCGGCTTCCGCCCCGTCAAGCAGACCGGCGGCGCCCTGACCGTATGGGTGGACGCCTCACGCATGGACGCGGCCAAGCTGTACCAGCGGCAGCACCCCGACGTGAAGATGAACATCGTCAGCTACGACGGGGACGCGAACGGCTCCAACTACCTGCGCACGAAGGTCAGCCTGTTCAACCGCACCCACAAGGGCTGGCCCGACGTGGTGTTCAGCTCCCAGAACAACGAGACCACCTGGGCGGTCGACGCCGGATTCACCGCTCCGCTGAACAAGGGCCTCATACCGGAATCGACCCTGTCGGGCTGGGCCAAGGGCGCCAACATCCCCTGCACGGTGGACGGCACGCTCTACTGTCTGCGCAACGACCTCGCCCAGACCGTGCTGTGGTACAACGCGCCGCTGATGAAACAGTGGGGATATCAGGTCCCGCAGACCTGGGAGCAGTACCAGGCTCTCGGGGAGAAGGTGGCCACCGAGCACCCCGGCTATCTGGTCGGCTCGGCCGGCGACACCTGGGCGCCCGAGCTCTACATGTGGCCGAGCAAATGCGGAGCCAACCAGATCACCGGCCCCAAGGCGGTGACGGTCGACACCGGCAGCGCGAACTGCAAGCGCATGGCCTCGTTGCTCGACACCCTGGTCAAGAACAAGACGATGTCCATGAGCAGCGTCTTCAGCTCGGACTTCGACAAGAACCTGGCCGGCAAGATCCTCATGATGCCCGGCCCCTCCTGGTTCGGTGGCGCCCTGTTCCAGGGCAGCTTCAAGACCCCGGCACACCAGATCTCCATCGCCCCGATGCCCAGGTGGTCGGCCGACAGCGGCAGCACGGCGGGCAACGTCGGCGGCGGAACCTGGCTGTTGTCCGCGCACAGCGCGAACCTCAAGGCCGCATCGGCCTTCCTCACCTGGGCGACCACCTCGGACGACTACCAGGCCAAGCTCGCACCCGGCTATCCGGCCTACGCCGCCGCGGCCAAGAGCTGGCTGGCCAAGCAGGCGTCCTCCGACTACTTCGCCGGCGACATCGCGGCGCCGCTACAGGCCGCCGCTGAAGAGGTCTGGCCCGGCTGGGGCTACGGCCAGTTCAGCCAGGAGGCCGTCTGGGCCGCCACGGTCACTCCCCAGTTGACGGCGGGCAAGTCCATCGTGTCCCTGCTGCCGGCCTGGCAGACGGCGATCGCCAACTACGCCCGCGCGGCGGGCTACAAGGTGACGACGCAGTGACGACCCTACCCACGGAGGCCGGCCGGGCGCCGGTGCGCAGCGCGCGCACGCGGTGGCCCGGCCGGGCCGGCCACGGCTTCGTCGTCGCCTACACGGTGCTGCTGATCGCCTTCGGGGTCGTGCCGACCGGCTACGCGATCTACTTCGCCTTCACCGACGGCGGCGGCACCTTCAGCGGTCTGTCCAACTTCTCCACGGCCATCGACGACTTCCGCTTCACGCCCGCCGTCGAGCACGTGGCCCTCTATCTGCTCTGGTGGCTGACCTCGCTGGTCGTCTTCGTCGTCGGGCTCGCGCTGCTGCTGCACCGCCTCATGCTGAGCGGAGTCAGCAGGGCGCTGCGGTTCCTGTACTACCTGCCCGGCGCGCTCGCCGGGGCGGCCAGCGTCATGGTGTGGCTGTTCGTGCTCGACCCCACGGTCAGCCCGGTCGGCTTCCTGCTGCGGGCTTTCGGATACCACACCTTCGGTGAGGTCATCGCCCCCGGACACCTGCCGATCCTGTTCACCCTCATCGCTTTCTGGACCGGAGCCGGCGGCTGGATCGTGGTGATGTACGGGGCGCTGAACAACATCTCGCAGGACGTCCTGGAAGCCGCGCGGATCGACGGCGCCGGGGCCTGGCAGACGGCCTGGCGCATCCAGATCCCCCTGCTGCGCAAGTGGATCGTCTACATGGTCATCCTCGCCTTCGCCGGCGGCACCCAGTTGTTCGTCGAGCCCCAACTGCTCTCCCAGGCCAGCGTCGGGGTCGCGGGCCGGGACTACTCGCTCAACCAGCTCGCGTACGACTTCGCCTTCCAGAACAACGACGTCAACACCGCGGCGGCCGTCTCGGTGGAACTGCTCGTGGTCGGTCTGGTCGTGGCAGGGGTCTTCGTGGCCAGATCGGGGTTCTTCGATGCGGACTGACATCCGACGGCCCGCGACCGCCTTGGTGCTCCTGCTGTTCGTGGCCTTCTTCGTGCTGCCGGTGCTCTGGCTGCTGCTGGCGGCCACCAAGACCGACGACCAACTCGTGCACGACAATCCGCTCTCGTTCGGCTCCTTCCACGCACTGCATGCCAACTGGAACGCCCTGAGCGCCTATCAGGACAACGCCGTCTTCACCTGGCTGCGCAATTCGGCCGTCTACTCCTCCCTCGCCCTGGTGATCACCCTGTGCGTTGCGGTGCCCGCCGGTTACGCGATGGCGATGACCGAGTTCCGGGGCCGGCGCGTACTGCTGGTGGCCACCCTCGTGGTGATGCTGATGCCGAACGCCACCCTGGTCGTGCCGTTGTTCCTGGAGGTCAACGCGGTCCACCTGATCGGCTCGATGTGGTCGGTCATCCTGCCGTACGCGTTCTACCCGTTCGGGGTGTACCTGACCTACATCTACTTCAGCACCGCGCTGCCCCGGGAACTGCTGGACGCGGCACGGCTGGACGGCTGCTCGGAATTCGGCATCTTCCGCCGGGTGGCGCTGCCGCTCGCGTCGCCCGTCGTCGCACTGGTCGGCTTCTTCAGCTTCGTCGCCAACTGGACCAACTACTACCTGCCGTACGTCATGCTGCCGCAGAGTGACCAGTACCCGGTCCAGGTCGGTCTGGGGACGCTGCTCGACTCCGTCCCCCAGTTCAACCCGACGGCCAGCACGCTCCAGGTCGAGCGTCCTGAGCTGGCCCTGGCCACGCTGCTGGCGATCGTCCCCGTGCTGATCGTCTTCCTCTTCTCCCAACGGTTCCTGGTCGCGGGCATGCTCGCCGGCGCGACGAAGAACTGACCTCGCCGGCCACCCCGTACGACGTGCGGCACGCCGCCCGCCCGGCCTCCGCGCGGGCGGTGCCGTGCCCGGACGCGGCCGAGCCCGAACGCGAATGGAGCTCCTCCCGATGCATCCCGTCATCACCGCCTCGGTGCCACTGCTCGAACCGCCGGGCTGGGCGATCGCGCAGCGCGAGTTGTTCGACCTGCTCGACCGGGCCTGGCGCCGGTTCGCCCGCGACTTCACGGAGACCGACGGACGGCTCCGCTACACCGGCGAGCTGACCTCACGGGACGGCGTGGACGACTTCTACGAAGTCTTCTTCAACTGGCCCCAGCTCTACCTGCTGGGCGGAGCGGACGATCTGCTGGCCCAGTCCGAGCACCACTGGGAGGGCGTCACCCGCCAACTGTCCGAACTGGGCGTGCTCAAGGACGAGTACGAACGCGGCTACGACTGGTTCCACCAGGGCGAGAGCCTGCTGCTGCTCTACTTCCTGTGCATGGCGGCCCCCGACCGGTGGGCCGAGCGGGCGCGGCGCTTCGCCGATCTGTACGTGGACGTCAGGCACGGAAACTACGACCCCGATCACCGCATCATCCGCAGGCCGCACAACGGCAGCGACCCGCGGCGCGAGGGCCTGTCCGACGGCGCCGCCTATCCGTGGCTGCCGAAGGAAGCCCAGACGTACGGCTTCCCGCTCGGCTGGACCCTGCCCGCGGGCGTACGGCAGCCTCCGCTCGACGCCGACCCGCGGCTCGGCGCGGAGATGCGCCGCCGGATGGGCTCCGGTGACACAGCGGTCAATCTCGCCGCCACAGGACTCGTCCTCAACGCCTGGATGCTCTCCGGCGAGCAGCGTTACGCGGACTGGATCATCGAGTACGTGGGCGCCTGGCGGGAGCGCGCCGCCGCCAACGGGGGCGTCCTGCCGGACAACGTGGCGCCGGACGGCACCGTCGGCGGGCTGTTGGAGGGGCGCTGGTACGGCGGCCACTACGGCTGGTCCTGGCCGCACGGCTGGTACAGCGTAGGACACGCGGCGGTCGTGGCCGCCCTCGCGGGCGCCGCCGCCACCGGCGACGACGGGTATCTGGACCTCGTGCGCCCCGCGCTGGACGAGATCATCTCGCACGGCAAGGTGATCGCGTTCACCGAGGCCGACTCCAGCATCCGGTCCAAGTGGAACCCGCAACTGGCGCAGGACGTGCGGACCCCGACCTTCCACGTGCCGTACCGGTACGCGGACGACGGCTGGTTCGACTACAACCCCATGATGATGGCCGTCCCGACGGCGCTGTGGCACCATACGGCCTCCGACGCCGACCGGACGCGTATCGAACGCCTGCGCGGGACCGCGGGATACGACTGGCGTACGGTCCGCCCTTTCCGGAGCAAGGAGGAAGGCGGCCACGAGGAGCCCTGGCTGGCCTTCCTGGCGGGTGACGACCCGGGCTATCCGGAGAAGATCCTGGCAGCCGCGCAGGCGCAGGTGCGGCACCGGCTGTCCCGTATGGAGAAGTACCGCGACCGGGACGTGCCGGAGGCGGACATCCATCTGTGGCAGCAGTCCAACCCGGTGGTGACCGAGGCGCTGGTCCAGTTGACCTGGGGCGGCCCCCAAGTGGTCTACAACGGCGGCCTGCAACAGGCGCGGGTGCGGTACTTCGACGCGGTCGCCCGCCGTCCCGGACTTCCCCCCGGGGTCGCGGCCCTGGTCTCGGCCATCGACCCGGACGGCACGGTCGTCGACCTGGTCAACCTCGACCCCGAAGCGGCACGATCGGTGATCGTCCAGGCCGGCGCGTTCAGCGAGCACACCATCCGCTCGGTGGAACACAGCGTGTGCGACGACCCTTCCTGGATCGGCGACCTGTACGACTACGGGCACACCGCCCCGACGGTGACCGCCGTCTCGACGCCGGTCGACGGACCCTGGCTGCGGGTCGAACTCCCGCGCTCCAGTACCGTCCGCCTCACCTTGCGCCTCGACCTGCGCACCGGGCCGCCGTCGTACCGCACCCCGTTCGACGAGCGGGACCGGGGGAGCGCGCCGTGAAACGCCGCACGATGGGTGCGACCGGGCTTGAGGTCTCCGAGCTGGGATTCGGGGCGTCGCCGCTGGGCGCGGTGTACGGCGCGTTCGCCGAGCCCGACGGGATCGACGCCGTGCACACCGCCCTGAACCTGGGCGTCTGCTTCTTCGACGTCTCCCCCTATTACGGTGCGACGCTCGCCGAAACGGTCCTGGGCAAGGCGCTGCGCGGTGTCGAGCGCTCCAGCTACGTCCTGGCGACCAAGGTCGGCAGATACGGCGACGACGTCTTCGACTTCACCGCCGACCGCGTCAGGCGCAGCGTGCACGAGAGCCTGAAGCGGCTGCGGACGGACCACCTCGACCTGGTCCAGTGCCACGACATCGAATTCGGCGACCTCGGCCACGTCGTCCACGAGACGCTCCCGGCGCTCCGCGAGATGCAGGCGGCGGGCCTGGTGCGCGCGGTGGGCATCACCGGATATCCGCTCGGCGCCCTGCGGCACGTGGCGGCCCGGACGCCGGTGGACACGGTGATGTCCTACTGCCAGTACACCCTCCAGGACCGGCGTCTGGCGCGGTACGGCCCGGAGTTCGACACGGCACGCACCGCGGTGATCAACGCCGCGCCGCTGGCGATGGGGGCGCTCACCGCGCCAGGGCCCGCCGCCTGGCACCCCGCGCCGACGCCCGTCCTGGAGCGCTGCGCGGCGGCGGCCGAGCTGTGCCGGGTCAGGGGGGCCGACATCGCACGGCTCGCGGTCCAGTTCGCCGTCTCCACCGGCGGCTTCGCCTCCACCGTGGTCGGCGCCTCCAGCGCACGGAAGATCCGCCGCCTCGTGGAGTGGATCGCCCAGCCCCTGGACGGGGAACTGCTGCGTGCGGTGGAGGACTGCCTGGCGCCGGTGCGCGACCGGGGCTGGCTCAACGGGCGTCCCGAGAACCAGCACCCCGAGAACCAGCACCGTGAGGAGCGGCCATGACCGTGGACGGGGTGGCGGACAGTGCCACGGGGGTGCGTATGCCGGTGATCGACAGCCACGTCCACTTCTGGAACCCGCGCCACCTGTCCTACCCGTGGCTCGCCGACGTTCCCCCGCTCGATCGGCACTTCTCCCCTTCCGCCTATCTCGACGGTGTGTCCGAGCCGGTGGAGGCGGTCTTCGTCGAAGCGGGGCGCAGGCCGGACCAGGCGGAGCGGGAAGTGCGGTGGGTGCGCGGCCTGGCACGCGACCGGCCGTGGATTCGCGGCGCCGTGGCCCACGTGAGTCTCGACGACCCCGCCGGGGCTCCGGAGGCCGTCAGCCGATTCGCCGCCGATCCGTTCGTCGTCGGCGTGCGTCACAACATCCAGGACGAGAGACCGGGCTTCACCCGGGGCGCCGACTTCCGCGCCGGCGTGGGACTTCTGGGCCGGGCAGAGCTGCCGTTCGACGCGTGCGTGCGGCAACAGCAACTCGGCGAACTCGCCGAACTCGCGACCGCGTGCCCGCAGACCCTCATCGTCCTCGACCACCTCGGCAAGCCGTCGGTCCCCGTCCCCGACCCCTCGTGGCGCCCGGCCCTGCACCGGCTGGCCCGCAGGGACAACGTCGTCTGCAAGCTGTCCGGCCTTGCCACCGAGGCGGCTCCCGGCACCGGCGCGGCAGCCCTGCTCGGCGTGCTCGGCGAGGTCCTGGAGGCGTTCGGCCCCGACCGGTGCCTGTACGGCGGCGACTGGCCGGTGATGACGCTGGCCACCTCGTACGCGTCCTGGCTGGATCTCGTCCGCGAAGCGCTCGCCGGTCTGCCGGTGGCCGAGGCAGACGGCGTGATGCGTACGAACGCGGTCCGCACCTACCGGCTGCGGGACCGGGACCGGAACCCGGCTCCGGCCGCCGACGAGGCCCCCCGACCCGCATGAGCAAAGGAATCCGCATGAGACGTCTCGCCCAGACCATCCGGCTGCGGCCGGAACGCCGCGAGGAGTACCTGGCGTTGCACCGTTCCGTGTGGCCGGGAGTGGAGGCCGCGCTGCGCGCGGCGCACATCCGCGACTACACGATCTTCCTGCGCGGCGACACCCTGTTCGGCTACTTCGAATACCACGGCTCCGACTTCGAGGCGGACCTCGCCGCCGTCGCCGCCGACCCGGACACCCAGCGCTGGTGGCGGCTCACCGACCCGTGCCAGGAGCCGTGGCCCGACAGCGGAGCCGGCGGGAACTGGTCCGACCTGGAAGAGATCTGGCATCTCGAAGAGGAGCCGCCCGCATGAACGCACGACGAGTCGCCTACACCGCGCCACGGACGCTGGCCCTGGAGACCGGCGCCGCCGCAGCGCCCCCGGCGCCAGGACACGTGGCGATCGACGTCGCCTACACCGGGATCTGCGGCACGGACCTGCACATCTTCCACGGCTCCATGGACGACCGGGTGGGTCCGCCCCAGGTCATCGGACACGAGATGTCCGGACGGATCGCGGAGACCGCTCCCGACGTCACCGGGTGGCAGGCGGGTGACAACGTCACCGTCATGCCCCTGGTCCCGTGCGGGCGGTGTCCCGCGTGCCACGCCGGCCACCGCCACATCTGCCACCGCCTGGTGTTCCTCGGCATCGACGCGGCCGGCTCACTGCAATCCCGCTGGACCGTCCCGGCCCACACGCTCGTCCGGCTCCCCGAAGGACTCCCGCTGGACCGCGCCGCGCTCACCGAGCCCACCGCGGTGGCGGTGCACGACGTACGGCGCGCCGGGCTGCGCGAGGGCGAGAAGACCCTGGTCGTCGGTGGCGGCCCCATCGGCCTGCTCATCGCGATCGTCGCCCTCCGCACGGGGGCCGACCTCCTGCTGGTCGAACCCGATCCCTATCGGCGCGCGACGGCCGGGTCGCTCGGCCTGGCGACCCTCGATCCCGTGACGGCCGACGCCGCCCGCGCGGTGGCCGACTGGACGGGCGGCGCGGGGGCGGACGTGGCCTTCGAGGTCTCGGGGGCGGCAGCCGGGGTGACCACCGCGGTCGACGCGCTGGCGACCCGCGGACGGCTGGTGCAGGTGGCCATCCACCCGGCTCCGCGCGAGATCAGCCTGCACCGCTTCTTCTGGCGCGAACTCACCCTTCTCGGGGCACGGCTCTACGAGCGCTCGGACTTCGAGACCGCGGTGGACCTGATCGCCGAGGGCCACATCCCGGCCGACACACTCATCTCACGGATCGAGCCCATCGACAGGGCGGCGTGGGCCTTCGAAACGCTCGAAGCGGGCGGCGGCGTCATGAAGGTCCTGATCGACTGCCGGTCCGACACGGGAGCAGACGCACGATGACGACGATCCGTACCCCGTTCGACCTGACAGGCAAGCTGGCCGTCGTCACCGGCGCACGCCGGGGCATCGGGCTCGCCGTCGCGGAGGCGCTGGCCGTCGCCGGCGCCGACATCGTGGCCGTCAGCGCCCACCTGGAGCCGTCCGGCAGCGAGGTCGAGCAGCGGGTGACCGCGCTCGGACGCACCTGCACGGCCCTGCGAGCGGACTTCGCCGACCGCGCCGCCGTCCACCGGCTCGCGGCGGATCTCGGAGAACTCGGCCGGCCGGTGGACATCCTGGTCAACAACGCCGGAACGATCGCTCGGGCGCCGGCCGCGGAGCACTCGGACGACGACTGGGACCACGTCCTGACGGTGAACCTCAGCAGCCAGTTCACCCTCACCCGCGAGGTCGGGCGACGCATGCTGAGCCGCGGGCGGGGCAAGGTCGTCTTCACCGCCTCCCTGCTCAGCTTCCAGGGGGGCGTCAACGTCCCCGGCTACACCGCCGCGAAGTCCGGTGTCGCCGGCCTGACACGGGCACTCGCCAACGAGTGGGCCGGTCGCGGGGTGAACGTCAACGCCGTCGTGCCCGGTTATGTGGCGACCGACAACACGCAGGCGCTGCGCGACGATCCGGCGCGCTACGCCGCCATCCTCGACCGGATTCCGGCGGGACAGTGGGCGCGGCCGGAGGACATCGGGGGCGCCGTGGTGTTCCTGGCGTCGCCCGCGTCGGACTACGTCCACGGAGCCCTGCTCCCCGTCGACGGGGGCTGGCTCGGCCGCTGACCCGCACAGCCCGAGGCGCCCGCGCCGGGCGCCGCATCCCCGTGAGCTGTCCCCGGCCGTTGCGGCCGGGGACAGCTCACGGGGTCGTCGCCTCAGCTACGCGCCCACTTCTGGTTGGTGGCCCCGGTGCAGGTCCACAGTTGCACCTGTGTGCCGTTGGCCGTGCCGTAGGCGCTCGCGTCCAGGCACAGTCCCGTCTGGACGTTGGTGATGCTGCCGTCCGAGTTGACGTTCCACTTCTGGTTGTTCTGGCCGTTGCAGTCCCAGATGATCGCGCGGGTGCCGTTGGCCGTACCGCTGCCCTCGTCGTCCAGGCACTTGGTGCCGTAGACCTGGAGTTCCTTGGCGCCGGTGAGGGCCCACTGCTGGTTCGAACCGCCGTTGCAGTCCCACAGAGCGGTCTGTGTGCCGTTGCTCTGGCTGAGGTTGGGCACGTCCATGCAGCGTCCGGACGCGGTGCCGCGCACCACGCCGTTCGTTCCGCCGCTCCCGGAGGAGCCGCCGTAGCCGGCAGCGGTGATGCTCGCCTGCACCGCGTTCTCCGTGGCGTCCGACGGGAAACCGGCCGTGATCGCGCCCTCGAAGAACTCGCCCTGGCCGGAGACGCTGTTGTCGCCGCCGGTCCCCAGCAGGAGGGAACTGTCGGTCTTCATCGGCGAGTAGCCGTTCGGTAGTGCGCCGGAGTATGTCGTGGTGAGGTTTCCGCTCGCGGCGTTGCCGTATCTGAGGGTGAAGTTGCTGGTTCCGTTGTTCTTCTCCCAGGCGCTCACGAACGGGAAGTGCACGCCCTGGTTGTTGGAGTCGTGGTTGGACCCGCTTCCGGTGTGGAACATGCCGTTCTCCAGGTCGGCCTCGACCCAGGGACCGGTGCCGGTGCAGCCGCCGAACCAGCACGCGTTGCCCCAGTAGATCGCGTTCATGGTGGCATTGCCCGTGTCGGTGTGCGTGTTCTCACCGCTGCCGTAGTCGAAGCAGCACCACTGGTTGGTGAAGTTGGACGAGGTCACCATGTAGATGCCCTCGGGCTGGGAGCCGGTCGGCGCCCCGTTGGCGTGGTCGATCCGGTACCCCACGCCCTGGTTGACCTTGACGCCGAAGACGGGGTGGCCGCCCGCGGTGACCGGCAGCGCCGCGGCGTCGGCGCCCACGTCCGCCCCGTTCGCGCCCGGCCCCTTCCAGTAGCCGCCCCACGATATGGGCAGGTCGTTGTGGCGGGAGCTCTGGTCGTAGATCTTGCTGATGATGCACGAGGTACCGGCGCAGAAGGACGTCTGGACCGAGGCGTCGGCGTATCCGCCCGCGGACAGCAGGCCCACGTCGCGATACGCGTGGTCGGAGGCGCGCTGGACCTGGTAGAGCGGCCCGTTGTACGCCGCGAACAGCGCGCGGGTCGTGGAATGCGCCCCGATGCAGGGGGTGCCACCGGTGGCGTAGATGTCGCAGGGCAGGGACGAGGCCGCGGCGGGCGCCGCCTGAGGGCTCGGGCCGTTCGCGGCGGCCCGGCCGCCGAAGACCGCCGCGGCCATCGCCAGGGCCAGCAGGAGGATGACCAGGGGTCTCGCCCGCCGGAGGCCGGCGGACGGGGACGATGCGGAGCTGTGCATGGGCTCTCCTTCGATGGTGAGGGGGGAACTCCGGCTGTGTCGGACCGGGGAGTCCCGCCCGGACGCGGGACGCCGGTCCGGCGTGTGTCGTCGGCGTGGCTCAACCGGGAACCACGGCGGTCCACTTCTGGTTGGCCTGGCCGTTGCAGTCCCACAGTTGGAGCTGCGTGCCGTCGGTCGTGGAGGAGTTGGGATCGTCCAGGCAGCGGCCGGACACCGGATTGACGTAGGCCCCGTTCACGGCCTGCCAGACCTGGTTGGCACCGCCGTTGCAGGTCCAGATCTCGATCTGCGTTCCGTTGGCGGTGCGGCGTCCGGTGGCGTCCAGACACTTCCCGACCGCGCGAAGGGTGCCGTCGGGATAGGCCGTCCAGTTCTGGGCGGCGGCGTTGTTGCAGGCGTAGATCTGGGCCGCCGTGCCGTCGGCGTTACTGCCGTTCCTGACGTCGAGGCACTTTCCCGCGATCCCCGAGCGGACCGGCCCTGAGGCGGATACGGAGCCGCCGAGCCAGCCGGCGCTGTCGGCTGCCCTGACACCCTGCCGGAAGGCGTCGGCCATCTTCTGGTACCCGCGGTCGTTCGGGTGGAGGTAGTCGGAGAGGTCCGCCGTGGTCACGGCGCTCATGTCCACGTACCCGACGTGTCTGCCCGCGGCCTGCTCGCTCTGCACGATGCCGGGGATGGCCGCGTTGTAGGCGCCGCGGTACTGCTCCTCGGTCGAGCTGGTGGAGACCACCAGCGAGGCCACCAGCACGGTGGCCGACGGGACGTCGCGGGTGATCTGGTCGACCATCGCCTTCAACCGGGCGGTGGCCGTGGCGACCTGGTAGTTGCCGTTGAGGTCGTTGGTGCCGATCTCCAGGGTGACGACATTGGGCTGGTACTGGGCGAGGACCGCGTCGGTGAGGGCGGCCACCTGGTCGATGCGGTAGCCGGAGTGCCCTTCGTTGTCGGGGTCCGACATCGTGCCGCCGCGCAGCGAACCGACGAAGTCGAGGGGATGACCGTCGGCCGCGAGACCGTCGTACAGCGCGGCGCGGTAGCCGTTGCCCGTGCTGCTGCCGTATCCCCAGGTGATCGAGTCACCCAACGGCATGAGGCGTACGGGCGCGGTCGACGCCGGGGTGGCCGCCGCCTGCGCCGTCGAGGCGATGCCCGGTCCGCCGAGGGCGGCGACCAGGGCGAGCAGGAGCGCGGTGAGAGGTCTTTTCATGAGGCTTCCTCGTCCGGTGAGGGGTGCGGATGCTCGGGCGGCGGAGCTGACCGCTCCGGCATGCGGGTCCGGCCGCCCGCCCGGAACGCGCTGCTGTTCTCTCGGGAACTCCTGCGACGAGGGTCTGAAGCGCCAGATTGTGAACGCTAACAATCCTCGGGAGCGGAGAGACCGCGCAGAGGCGAGTGACATGTCCACTGTGCGGCCATCGGTGATAGTGGGGTGATATGAGACTGACACATATGGGCGACGGAACTCAAGAGTGCGGTACCGGACCGTCCGTCTGTCGGCGGTGGCCCGCTCCGGGCGGTGGCGGCGGGAATCGGGCGATGCCGCCGAGTACGCGGCCGGAACTACCAGTTCACGACGTCATGACGATCGACCCGCCGATGACCGCTCGCCGAGTCACCCCGAACTCGACGCCCTGCGGCATGGGTTGACCGAAGCCGTCCGGTCGCTGTTTCGCCGCACACCACCGACCTGCCCGGCTCGATGAATACGACAGAAGATGCCGGGAACCCCGCGTGAACCCGTGAGCGCCGAGTGCCGCGAGAGGGCTTGACACCGCCTGCCCGATGCAGCACGCTTCCGTCGTTCCGACGACAGTCACCGTCCCCAAGAACGGGTGTCTCGCCGGTAAGCATGTTAGCGCTCACATTTTTTACGTGTGCGCTCGGCCTTGGCTCCCCCCACCTGCCAGGAGACCTGCGTGAACGTCAGGCCCATTCCCGACCGGCCTCACGGAACCCGCAGCCCACTCGCCACGACAGCGCCAGCCCGCGCGATCCCACCGGACCGCGCCTCAGAAGGGAGATCCCGATGGACGACAGACTCACACGAGGTGGTGCGCCCTCCCGGCACGGCGGCATCCGCCGCATCTGGGAGCCGGTCCTGCGCCGAACCCGGCTGAACACCGAGCCCGCCCCCGCCGCCAGGACCGCGCGTCGGCGCGCCGGTCTTCCGGCCAAGCTGGCCGCGGCGGCCCTGCTCGTGGTCGGCGCCCTGGCCGGGGGCGCGGCGGGAGCCGGTACGGCGCGGGCCGCCGGCTCGGGGCCCTGCGACATCTATCAGTCCGGTGGCACGCCGTGCGTGGCGGCGCACAGTACGACGCGCGCGTTGTACTCGGCGTACAACGGGCCGCTGTACCAGGTCAGGCGTGCCTCGGACAACACGACGAAGAACATCGGGCTGCTCAGCGTCGGCGGTTACGCGGACGCCGCCTCGCAGGACTCCTTCTGCGCGGGCACGAGCTGTCTCATCACGGTCATCTACGACCAGTCGGGCCGTAACAACAACCTGACCCAGGCTCCGGGCGGCAGCGCGGCCGGCGGACCCGACAACCTCGCCGGCGCCACCGCCGCGCCCACCATGGTCGGCGGCCACAAGGCGTACGGGGTCTTCGTGGCCCCCGGCACCGGCTACCGGAACAACCACACCAACGGGATCGCGACCGGCGACGACCCCGAGGGCATGTACGCCATCTTCGACGGCACCCACTACAACGGCGGCTGCTGCTTCGACTACGGCAACGCCGAGACGGACAGCAACGACGACGGCAACGGCACGATGGAAGCCATCTACTTCGGCAACATCAGGGTCTGGGGCTACGGCGCGGGCAACGGTCCATGGATCATGGCCGACCTGGAGAACGGCCTGTTCTCCGGTGTCGACCAGCACTACAACGCCAACGACCCGACCATCAACTACCGCTACACCACCGCCATCATCAAGGGCACCCACAACCAGTGGGCCATCCGCGGCGGCAACGCCCAGTCCGGCGGCCTGTCCACCTTCTACAGCGGGCCGCGCCCCAACGTCTCCGGCTACAACCCGATGCGCAAGCAGGGCGCCATCATCCTCGGCACCGGCGGCGACAACAGCAAGGGAGCCCAAGGCACCTTCTATGAAGGCGTCATGACCTCCGGCTACCCCTCGGACGCCACCGAGAACGCCGTCCAGGCGAACATCACCGCGGCCGGATACACCAACTCCTCCGGTACCGGTACGACCGGTGCGTTGCACGCGGTGGGTGCGGGCAAGTGCCTGGATGTGCCGAATTCCTCGACCACGCCGGGTACGCAGCCGCAGATCTGGGACTGCAACGGCCAGGCCAACCAGAGCTGGTCGCGTACGTCCTCGAATCAGTTGACGGTCTTCTCCGGCGGCAGTCAGTTGTGCCTGGACGCGTACGACAACCAGACCGCGGCCGGTACGAAGGTCGTGACCTGGACCTGTAACGGCGGTGCCAACCAGCAGTGGCAGGTGAACTCCAACGGCACGGTCACCGGCACCCAGTCCGGTCTCTGCCTCGATGTCACCGGAGCCTCCACCGCCAACGGCGCCCTCGCCGAACTGTGGACCTGCAACGGCGGCAGCAACCAGCAATGGACCCTCGGCTGACACCCACCGGCTCACGACAAGCACATCCACCCACCCCGGTGGCTCGCCGGCGCTCCCGGCGAGCCACCGGGGTGGGAGCCGAACGTACCGAATCGCCGAGGACCGTGACGGCGCTGCGAGCGGTACGGTTCTGGCGCGTACGAGGTCGTGCCGGATCATCGGGCTGCGGAAGAGGGGGCGAGGGGTCGTGACCGCGATCGCGTACGTTCCGACGGCGCTTGTCCGGCTCGACGAGCCGCCCGCCCCCGCCGCCGTGGGCGTCGGCATCCACGGCCCCGCCGGGCAGGTCGACGAGTTCCGGTTGCCGGATCTGTGGCAGTTCCATCTCTACGACTACGAGGCCGACTTGACCGTGGACGGTGTCGGGCACGAGATCCGCCCCGGCAGCGTCAGCCTGGTGCCGCCAGGAACACCGGTGCGGTACCGCTATCGAGGCCGTTCCGAGCACTTCTACGTCCACGCGCGCCTCGGGACCGTCGGAAGTCCTCGTGAGGTGCCCACCGTTCAGCACGCGGGCCGCCAGGCCGCCCAGCTCACCGGGCAACTGCGGCAGGCCGTGGCCGCCTGGCCGAGCACACCGGGGCGTGCGGTCGCCGAGGTGTGGGCCGCTCTGTGGCGGGTGGCCGAACTCGCCCCGCCGCACGACCGGAACACGCCGGCCGCCACTCACCCGGCGGTGGCGGCGGCGGTCGCACTGATCGAGGCACGGCTGGCGGAGCCGCTCACCGTCCCGGAGATCGCGAAGGCGGTCGGTGTCTCCCACAACCATCTGACCCGGCTCTTCCGCACGGCCACCAAGGAGACCGTGGTCGGCTACATCCGGGCGCGCAGGATGGCTCAGGCCCGGCACCTGTTGCGGGCCAGCACGCTCTCCATCCCCGCCATCGCCGCGACCGTGGGAATCCCGGACCTCCAGAGGTTCAACAAGACGTGCCACCGTGAACTGGGGGCATCTCCGCGCGCCGTCCGCGCCCATCTCGCGTGAGGGTGAGAATCGACCAGTGGACGGTGAACATGACCCACGCCCTGCGCCTGGACCGTCCGTAGCGTGAGGGCCATGGAGGACACCGAGAAAGAGATCCCGAACACGAGCGGTGAGCTGCTCGGTTCGGTGCGGATGGCCCGTTTCGTGGCCCGCGGATCACTACGCCTTGACGCCGTGGTCCCGGCCGGGATGAACGCCGAGGCGTTGCGTGTGCTGGCGGACGGGGTGCCCCCGGTGCCGTACGGCACACCGCTCGACCAGGCGTTCCCCCAGGGGTCGTTCGTCGCCAGGCTGCTCGGACTGCCGCGGGTGGCAGGCGCCTTGCGCAGCCTGGTGGGCCCCGGGCCGACCGTCGACCACCACGCCGTGCACATCCGCGAGCCCCGCGGCGGCGAGGCCCAGCCCCTGCACGCGGACGCCATCATCGACGTCCGGCCGGACGCGTTCGACGTCCAGCTCATGTACTACCCGCAGGAAGTCACCCTGGAGATGGGGGGCACGCTCAGCGTGCCCGGCAGTCATCTGCGGCGTGTCAACGAGTCCGACACCGGCCGGTACCAGAACCTCGCAGGGCAGGACCGCCTTGTCTGTCCGGCGGGGACCGTGGTGTTTCTGCACCACGGCCTCTGGCACGGCGGCCGTCGCAATGACAGCGACATCGTCCGCTACATGTTCAAGGTCCGCTTCAACCCGACGGTGCGCCAGCGGCTTCTGTGGGACGCCACGGACCTGGACGATCCGCGGGTGCGCACCGAACTGGACGCGCACTTCCCATGGTACGAGCAGGCGGCCGGGCGCCTGGAGCGCTACAACCGCGTGCTGCTGTGGCGTGAACTCACCGGTGACAGCGCGTTCGACCTCGACCACTGGGTGACCAGGGTCACCAACCGCCCTCGGAAGGCCGCCGCATGACCGTCACCACGTCACGTTCCGCGCCGACCCTCCGGCAGCAGGTGCTGGTGCTGTACCTGTCCACGTCCACCCTGGACTCCCCGGTCGTCGGCTGGTCCCGCTACGACGGGACCGGCCGGACCACCCCGACCGCGGGCGACAGCGACGAGCCGCCCTACGCTTCCGGGGTCGCGGCGCTGTGCGACGGCTGGCGGCTGATCCAGGCATCCCCGCTCTTCCCGCCGCACCCGGGCAGTGAGTACGACGTCTCCTTCCTCAAGCACGAGTTCTTCTTCGAGCGCATCGTCGACCTCCCGGGCGGCGACGTGTGAACGGCACTCAGCGCCTGGGCGGCGCCGTACTCTCCCGGACCACGAGCCGCGTGGCGAATTCCAGACCGATCTGCGGCACCTTCTCGCCGCGTCCCAGGGCGAGTGCCAACTCCGTCGCGGCGGCGGCCATTTCGGTCAGCGGCTGGTGAACCGTCGTGAGCGGCGGGTCCACCCACGCCACCACCGGGACGTCGTCGAAGCCGACCACGCTCAGATCCCCCGGCACGCTCAGCCCGGCCTCGCGCGCCGCCTGGTAGACGCCGAGCGCCTGCATGTCGTTCGCGGCGAAGATCGCGGTCGGCCGGTCGGGGCGGGCGAGGAGTTCGCTCGCCGCGGCCTGCCCGTCCTCGCGGGTCAGCCCGGTACGCAGGACGAGTTCGGGGTCGGCGGGAAGCCCGGCCTCCTCCAGCGCGGATCGGTACCCGGCCACCCTCGCCAGGCAGTACCCGTGATCCGGACCGCTGATCATGGCGATGCGCCGGTGCCCGAGCCCGGTCAGATGCCGGGCCGCGGACTGGCCGCCCTTGAAGTTGGTCGCGCCGACGTAGGGGACCCCGTCCGGGACGTCGTCCATCGGGTCGAAGACGACGTACGGAATGTCCTTCGCGGTCAGGCGGTCGCGCTCCGCGTCCGAAAGCTGGGCCACCGACAGCACGGCCTGCGGACGCCGCCCCACGGTCTCGTCCACGGCGGCCTCCGAGTCGTGCAGCCCGAACCTGGAGACCATCACGCCCGTCCGGTTCCTGCTGGCCACCTGCTCCACGCCCCGCAGGATCTCCACGGCCCACATGCTCTCCAGCTCGCGGAAGACCAGCTCCACGATCTTCTGGCGGTTGCCCTTGGGCTTGCGGTAGCCGTACCTGTTGATCAGCTCCTCGACGCGGGCCCGCGTCTGGTCCGAGACACCCGCGCGGCCGTTGAGCACTTTCGACACCGTGGGAACCGAGACACCCGCGGACTGCGCGATGTACGCGATGGTCACCGACGCGGCCCCGTCGCCCGGCGCCGCGTTCCCGCTGTCCTGCGCCGCACTCTCGTTCTTGTCGGCCACAGCTGCCTTTCCTCGTCCCCGGGGCGGGGTGCTCGCCTGTTCCCGCGGTGCGCCCGCCCCGGCACCGCAGGTGATCCGTCATTCTGACACTGCCCGAGCGTGCCCCGGCGGAAGTCCGCCGCGGGCTCACCCGTCCGTCCGCGTCCGCGGTTGCGGGGCGGCGGCGAAGACCCTCACGTCCCACGGACCGAGTTCCACCCGCGCACCCGCGGGGAGGCTGCTGCCGTTCAGGACGTCGGTCAGGTCCACGGGGGCGTGCGCGGCGGCCGGTGTCCAGCTCCAGTTGTGGACCACGTGGACGCGGCGGCCGTCCGGGGCCGTACCGGTCGCGGCCGTGGCGGAGTCCGGCAGCCCCTGCCAGCCGCTCAGCGGGGCCGGGGCCGCCCACGCGGCGAGTGAGCGGGCCAGCTCCCGGCCGGGCACCGTGCCGACGCAGGTGACGCGGCCCGCACCGTGGCGGCGGGTGGTGATCGCGGGCCAGCGCCCGAAGTGCGGATGGTCGTACGTTGCCATGACCTCGGCGTCATCGACGGCCAGGCACTCCACCCAGCGGGTGGCGACCGCACCTGCCGGGAGCCGCAGTGGACTGTCCGGCGCGGTGATCAGCGGCAGGTCGGCGTGGAGGTTGCTGAACTCGTCGTAGCGGACGCCCGCGGCCTCGACCAGGCGGGCCGGGGTCACCTCGTGACGCGCCCGCGCCTCCTGGTCGCCGTAACCCGTGCGCGGCCCGAGGACCAGATGACCGCCCGCCCGCGCGTACGCGGCGAGCCAGTCGAGCGTCCCGTCGTCGGCCACGTACAGCCCGGCCGCGATCAGCACGGGGTGCCGCCGAGCCGCCGACTCCGGGTCCGTCCCCTGCCGTGCGCCGCTCGGGTCGTGGAGCTGACGGGCGTGCAGGATGCGTACCTGGCGGCCGGCCTCGAACGCGCCGCGGTAGAACGGCTCGAAGATCCCGTCGTACGATCCGCCGTCCTGACCGCCGTCGGCGGTCGCCAGCGGCGGATGCGCGTTCATCAGCCACTTGCTCGGCGCCGAGTACACCATCGCGATGTCGGCGTCCGGCGTGATCCCGGCGACCAGTTCGCCGGCCCGCTCGAACTCGGCTCCCAGTACGGCGAGTTCGCGGTGGACGCGGCCCGGTCGCCCGCTGTGCGGAAGGACGCCGCCCCAGTACGTCTCGGTGCCGAAGTGCAGGGTGTGCCAGTGCCAGTACTCGATCATGCGGGCACCACGCGCGACGAGCGCCCACGCGGCCTGCCGCCACTGGCCGTCGAACGCGGGCCGGTTGTCCGAACTTCCGCCGATGGCCTGGGCGTTGGTCTCGGTGATCAGGAACGGCTCCTGGCGCGAGGAGTAGATCCGGTCGGCGCTCTGGTGCAGCGCCCACGCCCCGTGCGCCATCCATTGCTGCGGCAGCTTCTCGGCCGGCGGCTCGGGCATGGTGAGACTGTCCTGCATGTCGTAGTACGGGTTGCCCGCGGTGACATCCAGGCTGTCGGTGAGCTCGTCGTCGTCCAGGCCGGGGGCGCCGTAGGCGAGGCAGGTGGTGACGAACTGCTCAGGGCTCGCGTACTCGCGCACGATAGCGGCCTGCCAGGCGATGAACTCGCTGGTCTGCCGGGCCTCGAAGGCCCGCCAGGCCAGGTCGTACTGTGGCTGGGCGTTGCCCTTCGGAGTCCACAGGTCGGCCCAGGTCGAGAGCCGGTGTGACCAGTAGACCAGCCCCCACTCGCGGTTGAGGGTCTCCACGTCGCCGTACCGCTGCCTCAGGTCGTCCACGAAGCGCTGGAAGACGCCGTGGTTGTGGTGGATGCGGGTGCCCGGTTCGTTGTCGACCTGGAAGCCGATGACCGCGGGGTGACGTGCGTAGCGGGCGGTGACGGCGCGGATCACCCGCTCGGCGTGGAAACGGAAGGCGGGGTGGGTGTAGTCGACCTCCTGGCGGGCGCCCCAGCCGGACGGGCTGCCGCTCGCGTCGGTACCGGCGATCTCCGGGTACTGCCGGGCCAGCCAGAGCGGTACCGCGTAGGTGGGGGTGCCGAGGACGACGGCGAGGCCGCGCTCGTGGGCGCCGTCGAGGACGGGCCGCAGCCAGTCGAGCTCGAAGCGACCGTTCTCCGGCTCCCAGGTGGACCACACCGACTCGCCGACCCGGATGACGGTGAACCTCGCCTCCGCCATCAGGTCAAGGTCGGCCTCGAGGCGCTCGTACGGTTGGTACTCGTGGTAGTACGCGGCGCCGAACAGGACGCGCGAGGGCAGGTCGGCCATGGTGAAGTCCTTAACGGGACAGGGACGTTGGAGCGCCCCGGCTGCCGGGCTCGGGACGTGAGCCCGGCAGCCGGGACGTATGACGGTGGAGCCTCAGCCGGCCGAACCGGTCACCGACGTGCCGGTCCTGGTCACGTGGTACGTGATCTTGGCGCCGCTGTAGAAGTGGAAGGCGAGCGTCACCGGCGCGTTGTCCCTGAGCGATCCGAGGAAGGTGTCGGTCAGGGTGATGGTGTTGCCGGCGTAGTCGGGGGTGAAGTTGAGGTTGAACTCCTGGAACGCGGTCCAGTCGGCCGGTCCGGCGTTGCTGCCGTCGGCGTAGGTGGACTCCATGGTGGCGAGCTGGTCACCGCGGAACTGGGTGGGAACAACGAGGGATGTGGTGTTTCCCGTGGCGCCCGACTGCTGGGGGGTGTCGTACGTCGTCACGTGGATCTTCCAGGGCAGGCCCTGGGAGAAACGGGCCTGGAGCGTGGAGTTGTCGCCGTACGAGCGGTCGCCGACCAGCCGGGTCAGCGCGGTCGCGGTGAGCGTGAGCCGGTCGCCGGAGACCGTGTAGTCGGTGCCCTCCGCGAGCTTGCTGTCACCTTGCCAAAGGCCCTGGAACGACAGGCCGTTGAGGTTGAGCGTGAGCGACTGGTCGGTGATGGCGCCGGACTTGGGGACGAAGACGCGGTCGAAGGACATCGAGCCCGAACGGTTGGTCCCGCTCGCCTTGATCCAGTCGAAGAGCTCCTGGTCCCGCCACTGGAGGGTGGCGCGGTTCAGATAGGCGAAGGGATCCCACAGGGCCGTCGTCACACCGGCCTGGCGAGCCGCGTAGCCCACCTGCTCGAAGTACTTGAGCGCTTCGCCCCGCTCGATCCGGTCCGGGTGGTTGTTGTCGGGGTAGCTGAGCAGTCCGTACTCACCGAGGTAGACCGGGACGCCCTTGGCGACGAACGTGTCGTGCATCCGTGCGAAGGCGTCGGTCAGATCCTTCTGCGCGGCGTCGTCGTAGCGGGTGCCGTTCGCGATGTTCACGCTGAACGGGTAGTAGCTGTAGTAGTGCACGGTGGCGATCAGACCGGGGTCGTTGAGCTTGCTGATCGTGGCGTACAGATCGTCCATGAGCGGCTGGGACGGAGTGCAGCCCTGCGTCGGCAGCACCAGCAGACGCGATGTGTTCTGCCCGCCCGAGGCTCGGACGATCTCGTGGAAGGAGACGTTCAGCTCGTCGAGCATCCGGGTCTTCTGCGCGTCCGTGGCGTTGTCGAACTGCGGCTCGTTGACGCTCTCGAAGAGCAGGGTGCGCGGCTCGTCCTTGAACGTCGAGGAGATCTGCGTCCAGGACGAGTCGAAGCGGGCCAGCACATTGTCGTGGTCGGTGGACATCTTCGCGATCCACTGCCACGAGTCGTGGTGGACGTTCAGCACCACGTACAAGCCGTCGGCGAGTGCCCAGTCGACGACCTGCTTCACGCGGCTCAGGAAGGCGGCGTCGATGGTGTACGGCGCGGTGGCGGACTGGTGGTCGGTCCATGTCACCGGGATGCGGACGCTGCGGTACCCCTGCGCGTGGATGGTGTCGAAGAGCGCCTTCGTGGCGGGCGGGTTGCCCCAGGACGTCTCGTCGGGGATGGCGTCGAGGCTGTTGCCGAGATTCCAACTGGGCTGCATCGCGGCGACGGCGTCCGCGGCCTTGGCCGGTACCTTCGGCCTGTTGGGAGCGGCCTCGGCGGCGGGCGCGGTCAGGGCGATGCCCAGGAGCAGTCCGAGGGCGGCGACCAGGGCGAGCAGTATGCTCCCGGGGCGTCGGAGGTGTATCGGTGTGCGGCCGCGGTGGGGCGCGGCTCGATGTGATTCGGTCATGTCCCTTGTGTCCCTTTCGTTTCGGGATGGTGGTGGGGGAGGACCGCCTGCGGGACGTGCGTACAGGCGGACGTCTGTGTGTGGGGAGGACAGAGGCGGCGGCCGGCGGCTCAGCCGGGCAGTGGCTCGTAGCCGAACCAGTCGACATGGACGGTGCCCCGGGCCGCGTACGGACCGATGACGCGACCGGTGAAGCCGCCGGCCACCTCGGTGGAGAGATAGCGGCCGTCGAGCGTCGCGAGCACGCTGAAGGCGCCGTCCGGCCGCTCGACGCCGAGGGAGACGACATCGGGACCGGTCCGCGGGTCGTGCGGCGCGGGCGGTCCGCTGACGCGTACGCCGAGAACGGTCGGGCCCGCGGGCACGGGCAGGGTGGCGACGACGGCGCGTACCGAACCGACCCGCGAGATCACCCGCGCCTGTGTGCCGTCGGTCTCGATGCCGTAGTGGTGCTGCTCGTCGAGCCGCACGGCGAGACCGCCGACGCCCTGGCCCGCGTCCACCAACGCGCTCGCGTGGCAGGCCGGGTGCTGCTGACGCCGGCCGATGAAGACCGCGTCGGGCTCGTCCAGCGAGGAGCCGCGGGCCCGCAGCGTCAGGGAGCCGGAGCGCTCCTTGGTGGAGCAGTGCTCGGTGGACCGGTCGCGCACGGAGATCCAGGACGGATGGAGCTCGGGGAGGTCGAAGTCGTCGCGGAACGGAGCGTCGGCGGCTGTGGCGTCGGCGGGGGAGACGATGTCGCCGACCGTGGGCCAGCCGTCCTCGGTCCAGGTGACCGGCGCGAGGAACGTCTCACGGCCCATCACGTGCCAGCCGGGGGTGCCGCCGTGCGGCCTCACGCCGAGGAACACCAACCACCACGAGCCGTCGGCTGCTTGCACCAGGTCTCCGTGGCCCGTGTTCTGTACGGGGTGGTCCGTGCCGCGATGGGTCAGGATCGGGTTGTCGGGGCAGGGCTCGAAGGGGCCCGTCGGGCCCGGCCCGCGGGCGATGGAGATGCCGTGCCCGCGCTCGGTACCGCCCTCCGCGATGAGCAGATACCAGTGGTCGCCGATGTGGTAGAGGTGGGGCGCTTCAGGCGCTCGGGCGCCCGGCGCGCCGGACCACAGCCCGCGCTGTTCGCCGAGGACGCGGCCCGTGTACGGGTCTATCGGTATCTGCCCGACCCCGGCGAACGTGCACCAGCAGGTGCCGTCCTCGTCCCAGGCGAGGTCCGGGTCGATGCCCGGGATGCCGGGGAGCCACGTGGGGGCGGACCAGGGACCTGTCGGGTCGGCGGCGGTGACGATGAAGTTGCCGGCGCCCTCGGCACAGTTGGTGACGATCAGCCAGAAACGGCCGTCGTGGTGGCGCAGCGTCGGTGCGTAGACGCCACCGGAGGACGTCATGTCGACGGGCAGACGCAACTGCTCCGGCCGGTCGAGGACGTTGCCGATCTGGGTCCAGTGCAGCAGGTCACGGCTGTGGAAGAGCGGGATGCCGGGGAAGTACTCGAAGCTGGAGCAGACGAGGTAGTAGTCGTCGTTGACGCGGCAGACGCTCGGATCGGGGTGGAAACCCGGGACGACGGGCAGAACGGACACCATGGGCCTTTCGTCGGTCGGCTGTGGATCGGGCGGGGTCAGCCCTTGATGGCTCCGGTGAGCACTCCGGTGCGGAAGTGCTTCTGGAGGAACGGGTAGACGATCAGCAGGGGCACCAGCGTCAGCACGACGACGGCCATCTGAAGCGAGAGCGGAGCGGTCTGCGCGTGCGCCTCGCCGAATCCGCCGTTGGCCTGGCCCGGCAGCCCGATGCCCCGGTTCACGTAGGTGAGAAGCACGTATTGAAGCGGCCACTTCTCGCTGTCGGTCGGCATGTACAACATGACGTTGAAGAAGGAGTTCCAGTAGCCCACGCCGTAGAAGAGGGCGATCACCGCGGTCACGGCGCGCGAGGTGGGCAGCACGACCGACCACAGGATGCGCCAGTCGCCCGCGCCGTCCACCCGCGCGGCGTCGGTCAGTTCCGACGCGGTCGACGAGTAGAACGCGCGCAGCACGAGGATGTTGAAGACGGAGACGGAGCTCGGCAGGATCAGCGCCCAGAACTGGCCGTAGCCGCCGAGTCCGGTGACCACGAGGAAGGAGGGGATCAGGCCGCCGCTCACGAACATCGTGATGATCAGCAGCCACAGCACCGTCTTGTGTCCGAACGTCCCCGGCCGGGACAGGCCGTAGGCGCACAGCACGGAGACGACCATCGACAGGGCGGTGCCGACCGCGGTGACGGCGAGGCTGACGAGGAGCGCCGTGCGGACGGTCGGCTCACCCAGCATCTCCCGGTAGGAGCGCAGGTTCAGGCCGTCCGGCCACAGGACCAGGCCGCCGGCCCGGTTGATGGCGCCCGGCGTGGACAGGCTCGTCAGCACGATGATCCACATCGGGACCAGGACCGCGCCCACCACGACGGTGAGAGTCAGCCCCTTGGCCGTCCGGCCGAGCGTGGTCGGGGGTTCCTCCCACGGCGCCCGGCCCGACTTCGGAGATTTCCGGACGATTCTCACGGCGGGCGTGCCGGTACTGCCGCGCTTGCGGCCGATCGTGAAGGTGTTGGTCATGTGCGGTACAACCCGTCCTCGCCGAAGGCGTGCGCGAGCCGGTTCGCGCCCCAGATCAGCAGCAGCGAGATCACGCTCTTGAACAGCCCGGCCGCCGCGCCGTAGCCGTAGTTGCCGGTGGCGATGCCGTAGTAGAAGGAGAAGGTGTCCAGGACGTCGGCCGTCTCGTGGCCGACCGCGTTGCGCTGGATCAGGAACTGCTCGAACCCCACCGTCAGGGCGTTGCCGAGCCGCAGCACCAGCATCAGTACGATCACTCCGCGCAGCCCCGGCAGTGTGATGTGCCAGGTGCGGCGCATCCGGCCCGCGCCGTCGGCCGCCGCCGCCTCGTACAGCTCCCTGTTGATCGCCGCCAGCGCGGCGAGGAAGACGATGATCCCCCAGCCCGCTTCCTTCCACACCGACTGCGAGGTGATCAACAGGGCGAAGGTGTCCGGGTTCGTCATGATGTCCCACGTGCCGATGTCGTGGGTGCGCAGGAAGTGGTTGAGCACGCCCGCACCGCCCAGCATCTGCTGGAACACCGTGATGGTGAGGACCCACGAGAAGAAGTGCGGCAGGTAGACGATCGACTGGACGGCGTTGCGGATTCGCTCGTTGAGCACCGTGTTGAGAAGCAGCGCGAGGGCGATCGGCACCGGGAAGAAGAGGATCAACTGGACGAAGCTGAGGTACAGCGTGTTCTCCAGCGAGCCCCAGAACTGCGGGTCCTGGAAGAGCTGTTGGAACTGGCCGAATCCGGCCCAGTCGCTGTGCCGGATCCCGGTCAGCGGGTCGTAGTACTGGAAGGCGGTGACCAGGCCGACCAGGGGTGCGTAGCTGAAGACCAGGAGCAGGCCGACCGCGGGCAGCGTCATGATCAGCATCGACCGGTCGCGGCGCAGCCGCATCCGCCGGGTGAGCCGGTCCGGATGCCGCGCCGCGGGGTGCTTCGGCGGGCGCGTGTGCGGTGCGGCGGTCGTGCTCACTGGCCGGTCCCGTACTTCTCCAGGACGTTCTCCGTCATCCAGCGCCTGAGCCGGTCCCCGCTGCTCGACTTCCAGGCGTCGATCGCCTGTTGCACGTCCCGGACCTTCTTCTTGCCGAAGTAGCAGTCCTTCACGGCATCGCTGACGGACTGCGCGGCGGCGGCCGTCGACATCGTCTGCGGCATCGCGATGTTCATGTTCCAGAACACCGGCTTGTACAGGCGCGTGACGTTGGTGGCCTGCCAGGCGGCGTAGTCCTTGGTGACCATGTCGGCGCCCATGTTGCTGATCACGGAGGACGGCGAGGCGAGGAAGGAGTAGGTCGGCACCTGGGTGGTCTTCTTACCGGCGTCGGTGGCCGTCGGTACGCCGTCCTTCATCGTGTGGTGGACGCCCTCCACACCGAAGTTGGCCAGGGTGTACTCACGGGAACCGTACGGAGCGGCAAGGTAGTTGGCGACCTCGAGCAGTTCCTCGATCTGGGCCGGCTTCAGCTTGGCGTTGAGGTAGCTGAACATGCTGGTGGAGGCGCCCATGAAGGTGCGAGGTGCGCTCTTGCCGTCGGCGGCGAAGATGTCGAACGCGCCTCGCCGGTAGTTCTCGTCGGCGGCCCGGCCGGACTCGAAGTCGGACAACGACCAGGCGCCCGTGCCTCCGCCCATGATGACCACCTTGCCGGAGTAGAACCGGGTGGGGCCGCCGGAATCTCCGGCGAGCGCGTCGGGGTGCATGTAGCCGGACTTGGCGAGCTTGTAGTGCCAGTCGAGCGCCTCCAGGAACTGCGGGGTCTCGAAAGCGTTGACCAGCTTGCCGTCCTCGATCCGCCACCCCGTGGGTACGTCCCAGAAGGGGAAGAGGTACGTCCATACGTCGTCGAAGGCCCACACGCCGCGTTTGGCGTCGGTCAGTTCCTTGCCCAGGCTCATCAGGTCGGCGGCGGACTTGACCTGGTCGCCCGTGATGCCTTTCGCGTCCAGGATGTCCCGCCGGTAGAACGTGGTGCCGGCGACCACGAACCTGCTGGAGGCGCAGGGGATGCCGTACAGCTTGTCGCGCCAGGCTCCGGCCTGCCAGGCACCGGTCGGCAGTGCGGCGAGGTTCGGGTACTTCCTGATCTTGTCGCCCGACAGGTACGGGGTCAGGTCGGCGAGTTGGCGTCCCACCAGTTGGCCCATGTTGAAGTTGCTGTTCCACCAGGCCGGCAGCGAGATCCAGTCGGGCAGGCGCTTGGCCGCCGTCATGGTCGGCACGATGGCGGCGTAGTTGTTGCCGTCGGCCGGCTTCATGGTGAGCTTGACGCCGAGGGCCTTGTCCATGGCCTGGTAGAACGAGTTGCCCGGTGAGGGGACCGTCCCCCACAGCGGGGTCACGGCGGTGTAACCGCCACCCTTGCCCGGCGCGCCCTTGACGGTGGCGGCGCGTTCCGACGGGTAACGCAGGAAGGCGGGGTCCGTGGCGGCGCCATCGCTTCCGGAGACGGACGCGATGTCCGGCGTGACGGGGTTGCTCGGCACATAGGAGGGCAGCGCCGCCTTCAGGCCCGACTTGGTGTTGGCGCCGGTGCTCTGGGCGCCGCCGCCTCCGCAGGCGGACAACAGCGGTGCTGCCGCTGCGGTGCCCGCGACGGCCGCTGCCGCGCCGACGAGCTTTCTGCGGCTCAAGTCTGGACTCATGGGGGTGACCCTCCGTACGTCGAAGCGCTTCACTTGAGAGGGAAGTTAACGAGATGTTTCGCGCGAAACAAGTAGTTGGATCGAAAGAAACTTTCTTTCGTGCGGGTCATTGACACCTCACGGAGCGGGGTGGCAGCGTCGATGCGCTTCGCCAATGTTCTGGACCACACGGTGGTTCGTTTGTGAAACTTTCGTTCCGTATCCCACACCGCGCCGCCGCGCGCACGGAGGAATCCGCCTGATGAAGTTCACCGACGGCCACTGGCTGACGCGTCCCGGCCACACCGCACGCTTCGCCAGAGAAGTGGCCGAGATCCGTGCGGAGGACCACCGCCTGACGCTCTTCGCGCCGGTGCGGCACGTACGTCACCGCGGCGACACCCTGAACAGCCCCTTGCTCACGGTCGAGTGCTGGTCCCCGGCAGAGGGCGTCATCGGCGTACGCGCCACCCATCACGC
This sequence comes from Streptomyces sp. CBMA29, assembly GCF_014596445.1. Taxonomy (GTDB): domain Bacteria; phylum Actinomycetota; class Actinomycetes; order Streptomycetales; family Streptomycetaceae; genus Actinacidiphila. Next base: position 76,731 of record NZ_MECL01000034.1, read on the forward strand.
CGGATCGGTGCGCGGCGGACCGGAGTTCGCGCTTGCGGGCGCTGCCGAGGGGGTCGGCGAGGTGAGCCGGGACGGGGCGGTGGCCGAACTGCGCAGTGGCGAGCTGACCTTGCGCGTGGACTCGGAGGGCCCCTGGCGGCTGGAGTTCACCGTCGACGGGCGGACGCTGACCTCGGCCGGTGAGCGCGGCACCGGATTCGTCACGGACGCCGAGGACCGGCACCACATGGTGGGCCAACTGAGCCTCGGTGTCGGCGAGTCGGTCTACGGTCTAGGGGAACGCTTCACGCCCTTCGTCAAGAACGGCCAGTCGGTCGACATCTGGCAGGCCGACGGCGGCACCAGCAGCGAGCAGGCGTACAAGAACATCCCCTTCCACCTCACCAACCGCGGCTACGGCGTCTTCGTCAATCACCCGGGCAGGGTCGGCTACGAAGTCGGCTCGGAGTCGGTCGGCCACGTCCAGTTCAGCGTGGAGGACCACGTACTGGAATACTTCGTCATCCACGGCCCCACACCCAAGCGCGTCCTGGACCGCTACACAGCGCTCACCGGCCGCCCGGCCCTGCCCCCGGCCTGGGCGCTCGGCCTGTGGCTGACGACCTCCTTCACCACCGAGTACGACGAGAAGACGGTCACCTCCTTCATCGACGGCATGGCCGAGCGCGAGATCCCGCTGTCCGTCTTCCACTTCGACTGCTTCTGGATGCGCGGGTACCAGTGGTCGGACTTCACCTGGGACCCGGACACCTTCCCCGACCCCGAGGGCATGCTGGCCCGTCTCAAGGAGCGGGGGCTGCGGATCTGCGCATGGATCAACCCGTACATCGCGCAGAAGTCCGCGCTGTTCGAGGAGGGCATGCGCCAAGGTCACCTCGTCCGCCGTGCCGACGGCACCGTGTGGCAGTGGGACCTGTGGCAGCCCGGCATGGCCCTGGTCGACTTCACCAGCCAGGCCGCGCGCACCTGGTACACCGGCAAACTCAAGACACTCCTCGACCAGGGCGTGGACTGCTTCAAGACCGACTTCGGCGAGCGCATCCCCACCGACGTGGTCTGGCACGACGGCTCCGACCCCGAGCGTATGCACAACTACTACACCCACCTCTACAACCAGGCCGTCTTCGAGCTCCTGCGGACCGAACGCGGCGAGGGTGAGGCGATGCTGTTCGCGCGCTCCGCGACCGCGGGCGGCCAGCAGTATCCGGTGCATTGGGGAGGTGACTGCGAGTCCCACTTCAACGCCATGGCCGAGTCGCTGCGCGGCGGACTCTCGCTGGGCCTGTCCGGCTTCGGCTTCTGGAGCCACGACATCGGCGGATTCGAGGGCACACCGACACCGGCCGTGTTCAAGCGCTGGGTCCAGTTCGGCCTGCTGTCCTCGCACAGCCGCCTGCACGGCAGCACGTCGTACCGCGTGCCGTGGGACTACGGTGACGAAGCCGTCGACGTCACCCGCGAGTTCACGCTGCTCAAACACCGTCTCGCGCCGTACCTCCAGCGGGCCGCCCAGCAGGCGCACCTCGCCGGCACCCCGGTGATGCGCGCCATGATCCTGGAGTTCCCCGACGACCCGGCGGCAGCCACCCTCGACCGGCAGTACATGCTCGGCGACGACCTGCTCGTCGCCCCCGTCTTCTCCGAGGACGGCACGGTCGACTACTACATTCCCCCGGGCACGTGGACCAACATCCTCACCGGAGCCCAGGTGACGGGCCCGCGCTGGGTCCGCGAGCAGCACGACTTCCACACGCTCCCGCTGCTTGCCCGCCCCGACTCCGTGATCCCGCTCGCCGCCGACGACCAGCGCCCCGTCTCCGCCTGGACGGAGGATGTCGAGTTGCGGCTGCACGCTTTCGCGGACGGTGCCCGGCGGCTCCTGGTGATCCCGCGTTCCGACGGCCCCGCCGAGGCCGCCCGCTTCGACGTGCGCCGCGACGGGGACCGTATCCGCGTCACCACGGACAGCCCGCACGGCTGGCGCCTGCGCATCGGCGGCCCGCACGGCGCCGTGCACTTCGCCGAGCCGGGAACCGAGGTGACCGAGTTCCTGATCGCACAGTGAACCGGTCCCTTGGACGTGCACGGCGAGAGCGGTTGGCACTCGCCCGTATCAACAGCCGTAAGCGGTAAGGGAGGTGCGGGCGGCCCGCGGACGGACCGGGAGGCGGGGCGTCTGCCGGTCCGTCCGGAGGACACGAGACGGGCGACCCGCCCGGTCCGCGGCGGTCGGCTCAGACCGGCAGCCGCTGGGCGACCCGGCGCGTCGCCCACTCGAAGATGCCCGGCTCGTCGAGCGTGGCGACCCACAGGTCGACCCGCGCCGCGACGTCTTCGCCCGGCCAGGGGCCGACGCCGACGACGCGCAGGCCGCCCCGTACGGCCGCCTCCACCCCGCAGGCGGAGTCCTCGACCGCCAGTGTGTCGCCCGGCGCGGCGCCGCAGAGCCGGGCCGCGGTCAGATAGACGTCCGGGTGCGGCTTGGGCCGGTTGTCCATGTCGGCGACCACGATGTGGTCGAAGTGGTCCCGAAGCCCCGCATGGCCGAGGCAGGTCTCCACGACGTCCAGGGGGCAGTTGCTGGCGACGGCGAGCGGGGCGAACTTGGCGGCCGTCTCCACCAACTCCCGTGCGCCGCGCATGGTCTGCGGTTCACGGGCCACGAGCGCGCGGAAGTGGTGCAGCAGGCGGGCGGTGAGCTGGACGCCCAGCTCGGGACGGCCTGATTCGTCGGCCATGAGCTGGCCGCACTCGGTGAAGTGCAGGCCCTTGGCCCGTTCGGCGAAGCCCGCGGCGGGGGCGACCCCGAAATCGTCCATGGCCAGTTCACGGGCCTGCTGCCAATGGCGTTCGGTGTCCATGAGCGTGCCGTCGCAGTCGAAGACGATGGCCGCGGGTGTCCACGAAAGAATGGGGTGAGATTTCATCGGGGATTTCCGTTTCAGGAATGCCTGAATGTGCCGGCGGTGCGACGTCGCATTCCTCGCGGCGGGGTCGGCATACCGGTGAAAGCAGACAGGCGTGGGCTCTCGGCGGACGCGGCCCCGTAAAAGGGCCGTCGGGGAGACCGCCAAGAACATATCGATCGTTACGCTATGGACGTCAACCCAGCGTAGTCAAGCAAGTCCTCTTGGTAATCACCCGAGTCGCCGTATCCGAGTACCCCGAAAGCGGCGCGCTCGGCGCCGCTGTGGATACGGAAGACGCAGGTCCTGTGGTGCGGGACGCACTCCACGCTGGCCCGCGGCGTGAACTCGGCGAAGCGCGCCGCCACCAGCCGGCCGCGCGTCGGATGCAGGAGTACGCCGCCGCTGACCTCGGCGGCGGCCTGCCGTGCCGCCTCCAGGAGCACCATGCCGGGGACGTGGTCGGTCGGGTGGTCGAAGAAGAACGGGTGGCACGGGTCGGCCGGGTCGATCTCGACCGTGCCGGAGCGGTGGGCGATCAGCACATCTCTGGGATGGGCGACGGCCAGCGCGGCGGGCCCGGGGCGCCCGTCGGCCGTCGGCGGCGGCTGGCGTGCCGTGAGGCGTTCGGCGCGCAGCGCCGCGTATCTGTGAGCGCTCAGGAAACGGACACCCCCGCCCGCCTGCGCGAACGCCTGGCCGTCGGCGAGGTAGGTGACGTCGAGCCGCAGGCCGGTGGTGACGCCGTCCGCCCCCCGGCGGTGGCCGCTGGCCGCGATCCGGCACGTCACCTCGGTGCAGCCGTGGCCGGACCGCGGCTCGCGTTCGGGCCGCAGGGTGAAGGACAGGTCGGTGATGAGCAGGTGGCTGGTGGGCGAGACCCCGTACCAGCGCAGCGGTATGTGGATGCCGAGTTGCCGCAGGGTCTCCACCAGGACCAGCGGGCTGTGCCGGTCGGTCCCGTCGAGGGGGAAGGTCGTATGCGATCGGGGCCAGGCGGCGGCCGCCTCGAACGCGTCGTCCGCCGTCGGCCGTACGTCGGTCAGGAGAACCTCGGCGACGGACGCGCGGTGCACCGTCTCGCGGGGGACCGTCCGGGACCAGTTCAGCGGACGCGAACGACCGCCGACCCCTGTCGGAGAATTCATACCATAAGGAGAACTCACGCTCTGGGGATTTGCACGCGCATTGCTTCGTGGATGTTACGCCGAGGTAGTAGATTGCCCGCTGTTGGTGACGGCGCGGCATCCGGAGTGAACGTGCAGGAGCGGGCGGAGACGACACGGCGGTTTCTGCTGGAGGCAGCGGCGCGGCTGTTCGACGAACGCGGTTATGCGGGGACGAGTATCAGCGACATCAGCGCGCTGTCCGGCCGCACCAGCGGAGCGATCTACTTTCATTTCGCCAACAAGGAGAAACTCGCGCTGGCCGTCGTCGAGGCGCACTTCGCGACCTGGCCGGAACTGGTCGACCACGCCCGGACGGCCGACGCGCCCGCGCTGGAGAAGCTCGTCGCGCTCAGCTTCACCGTGGCGCGCGCCTTCCGTGACGATGTCGTCGTACGCGCCGGGTCCCGGCTGTGGATGGAGCGCAAGGCGATCGACGCGCGGCTGCCGACCCCGTTCAGTCCCTGGATCGAGACGGTGACCGCGTTGCTGGAGGAGGCCGGCCGCCGCGGGGAACTGGCCGACGGCGTCGCCCCGGCGGTCGCGGCCCCCGGCGTCGTCTACGCCTTCTTCGGCCTCCACACCGTCTCCGACGCGCTGGACGGCCGCGACCAGATCGAGGAGCGGCTGCACGATCTGTGGGTGCTGCTGCTGGGAGCGCTCCAGCGGGTGCCGGAGGCGGCGGGGCTGCTCGGGCGAGTGAGGGAGGGGCAGCCGGAGCCGGCGGGGACGTACGGTGACCACGGGTCGCCGCGCGGCGGCGTCCCTACCGTGATCTGATGGAGAGGCGCTCTCGCCGCCGAGTGCGGCCCGCGGGCGAAGAGGCCCGCCGACGGACCGGGCAGCTCGCCCCCCGATCACTTTCCAGCGCCTGAACGAGGCCGCTATGAACCAGCTCCATCACTTCCACATCGAACACGCCGGACACTCGATCAGCGTGGACGTCAGCGGCGGGCACCACCGCGAGGTCGAGCTCCTCGTCGACGGGCGGGAGGTGGGCCACCGGGAGGACAGGAACGCCGACCGGCTGACGCTCTCCGGGGAGCTGCCGGAGGACCCGCCCCGGCCCTTCGCTGTCCGCGTGGCGGGGCGCGTGGCGGGGCGCGAGGAAGGGCGCGAGGAAGGGTGGCCGCATCACCGATCCCAGCCTCCGACCTGCACACTCGTGCTGGCCGGGGAGGAATTCTCCGTCCCCGACCGGACCCCTGTGCGGCGTCCTGACCACCGCGTCCGCTGAGCAGGAGCCCGGCCGGGGCCGCTCCGGTAGCCGCTCCTGTCGAGGGTTCACGCGGATGGTTCAGGAAGAACGGGACCCTGCGGCAACAGTTCGGCGGCCATGAAGGAGACCACGGAGGCGAGGACGATGACCGGCGCGGAGCCGGAGTGGCCGAGCATGATCGCGACCAGCACGACGCTGCTGACCGGCAGCCGCAGCGCTGACGTGGCCGCCGCCGCCATCCCGGCCGCCATCGCGGGCACCAGGCCAAGACCCGGCAGCGGGGCGAGCAGCGCGCCCGCGGCTCCGCCCAGGAAGAGAGCGGGGAAGACCGGGCCGCCGCGCAGGCTGCCCAGGCACAGGAGGTAGGCGGCCCCCTTGAACGCGAGCACCGCCACCAGCGCCCCCACCGACCAGGCATGCGGGTCCTTGGCCAACTGCGACAACGTCGCCTGGCCCGACAGCGCCGCCTCGGACGGCGAGCGGCCGGTGCTGACCGCGAAGAGCGCGACGCACCCGCCGGCCGCCAGCGCGCAGAGCGTCGTGTGCGGCAGCAGCCGGCCGGACACGAAGACCGCCACGTACCGTCCGCCCACCACGAGCGCGTGGACGGCCGCTCCGATGACCAGCCCCATCAGCAGCGACCAGACGACGTCACCGGTGTCCAGCGGGGGAGGGGCGGGCAGGCCGACGGCCAGGCTCCCGGTCGCGAAACCGGTCCACTGGCCGAACCCGCTGAAGATCACCGATCCGATGCCGCTGGCCAGCAGGGCCGGCAGCATCACGGCGAAGAGCCGCGGCCCGCCCACGCCCGCCACTTCCATCAGCAGGACGCCCGCCACCAGGGGGTTGCCGAAGATCGCGGAGATCGCCGCCGCGGAACCCGCGGCACCGAGCAAGGCGGTGCTCTGCGGTGAGGCAGGCGCGCGCGCCAGGTCCCGGAAGACCAGGGCCAGCCCGCCGCCGAGCGCGATCAGCGGGGCCTCGGGTCCCAGGACCGCGCCCAGCGGCAGGCTGAACAGCGCCGCGATGATCACACCGGGAAGCGCTGCCGTCGTTGTCCCGCCCGCGTGCAACCCGACCGCCGGTACGTGCCCGCCGCGGCCGGGCAACCGGCCCGCCACCAGCGGGACGACCAGTCCCGCCAGCGCGAACGCCGGAAAGGGCCACCACCAGGGTGCGTGCGGCCACCCCAGGTCCTTGGGCCAGTCCGTCCAGACCAACTGCTCCAACTCGTGCAGCGCCGCGAGAAACCAGAAGGCCAGCGCGGACACCGGAATGCCGATCAGGGCGCAGAAGAGCAGCGCTCGTCGGTAGGCGGGGTCGCGCAGCATCGTCCGCAACCGCTCGGCCTCGGGCGGCTGGGTTCCGGGGGAGGCCCCTGCGGCGGCGGCCTTCGACTCGGCGATAGGTCATCTCCATCGGTCGGCGCGCAGGCAGAACCGCACCCGGGCCAGCGCGAGACTACCCACCCCGGCCCCGCCGGCCCCGTCGGCCACGCCCCGTGACCTGGAATTCCCCCTGAGCGGCCGTATGGACGGACCGCGGAGGCGGGGTCACGGTGACGACGGGGGCGCCGGGGCCTTCGTCTGGTGCGTGTCACCGATGGTCTGCCACAGCCGCAGTGCGCGCTCGTGGTGTCGGCGGGCCAGATCGTGGGCCCCGGCGGTGGCGTCGAGGTCGCCGAGCAGGTGCCAGCACGCGGCTTCGTCGTGGCGGTCGCCGTGTCGTTGGAAGATGCGGGCCGCGCGTTCCAGCGCCGGGCGGGCCCGGTCCCGGTCCTGCTGGCCGGCGTGCACGCGGCCGACTTCCAGCAGCGTGTACGCGGCGCACCGCTCGTCGGCCAGTTCCTCGAAGGCGGCCAGCGCCTGCCCCAGGCAGCGCAGCGCCTCGTCCGGATCGCCGCGCCGGTCGTGCAGCCGGCTGAACCGCCGCAGCACGACCGCCACCCGGTGCCCGTCGTCGAGCGCCCTGGCCTGGCGCAGTGCCTCGCCGAACCAGGATTCCGCCTCGTCGAGTGCGTCCTGCATGAGCCGCATCACGCCCATCGAACAGCACAGTTGCGCTTCGAGGTGCCGGTCGCCCGCACCGACCGCGATGGCCAGCGCCCGCTCGATACGGGCGGCGGCTTCGTCGTAACGGCCCCGCACCCGGCTGACCGTGCTGAGCATGGCCACCGCCAACGCCTCGCCGCGCTTGTCCTCGCCGTTCCGGCACAGGGCGGCGGAGGACTCCAGGGCGCGGGTCGCCCCGTCGAACTCGTCCCGGTAGATGTCGAGTTGGCCGAGGCCGCGCAGCAGCACCGACGCACCGCGCGTATTGCCCGCGGCCTCGGCCGTCTCCAACGCGAGCCGGTGCCCGTGCTCCCAGTCCTGGTACAGGCACCGGTGGTCGTAGTAGGTCGCGGGGCCGGCCGCCAACTCCCAGGCCAATTCGTCCAGTCCCCAGTCCGCGGCCAGCCGCACCGCGCCGAGCAGGGTGTCGCGTTCCGCGTCGAACCAGGCGACCGGGTCGGCCAACAGCCGGTCCACGACCGCGTCGGGAAGCGAACGGCGCGACGCGGAACCGGGCTCGGCGACCAGCAGTCCGGCGGGCAGCCGATCGGTGCCGCGCCCGGCCAGGTCGAGCCAGGTGGACAGCACGCGGACCATCGCGTCCCGTTGGTCCGCCGCCGGCAACTGTGCGGCGATCTCCACGGCACAGGTCCTGATCAGGTCGTGCAGCCGGTAGCGCGGCTGGCCGATGGCGTCGGTGGTGGTGAGACGGACCAGGCTGGCGTCGACGAGGGTGTCCAGCACTTCGTCGGCGTCGAAGCGGTCCAGCAGCGGGCCGACCACCCAGCCGGGCAGGGTGGACGCGCCGAGCAGCCCCAGCAGGCTCAGCGCGCGTACCGCGTCGGCCGGCAGCAGCCGCACGCTCAGTTGGACATTGGCTCGCACACTGACGTCCCCGATCCTCAGCTCGGCCAGCCGACGGGACTCGTCCTCGATCCGTTCCCGCAGCACCCGCAGCGACCAGGCCGGGCGGCCGGTGAGCTTGGCACCGGCGATCCGGATCGCCAGGGGCAGATTGTCGCAGCAGGCGAGGATCGCGTCGGCCTCCGCCGGTTCCCGCTCGACCCGCCGCCGCCCGACGATGCCGGTGAACAACTCCCGCGCCTCCACCAGGCTCAGCACGTCCACGTCGATGTGCCGGGCGCCGGGAAGCTGCGTCAGCAGCATGCGACTGGTGATCAACACCGCACAGCCGTCGGCGCCCGGCAGCAAGGGCAGCACCTGACTGGCGGGACCGGCGTCGTCCAGTACCACCAGCATCCGGCGGTCCGCCAGTAACGACCGGTAGAGCGCGGCCCGTTCGGGCAGGCCGTTCGGGATCGCGCTGCCGCCCACCCCGAACGCACGCAGCGCCTCGGCCAGCATTAGCGCCGGGTCCCGCGGCGCGTCCGACGTTCCGGCCAGATCGAGGTAGAGCTGGCCGTCGGGGAAGGAGGCGCTGGCCAGCCGCGCGGCGTGCGTCACCAGACAGGACTTGCCGACACCGGGACCGCCCACGACGACGGCTACCGGGGCCCGGCCGGGCGCCGACACGTCCAACTGCCGTGCGACCTCCGCCAGCGCGTCGGCTCGGCCCACGAAGTCGGGTACGCCGAGCGGCAGTTGGCGCACCGGCAGCGCCATGACCGGTTCGGCGGCAGGGGCGCCGGACCCGCCCGGTCCGGTGTCCGCGGGACCGCTCGCCGGACCGTTCGCCAGACCGCTCGCCGGGGCGGGGGCCGCCAGAGACGGATCGGCGGCCAGAATGCGCCGGTGCAGCGCCTGGAGCGGCGGAGTGGGATCGACGCCGAGTTCGTCCGCGAGCGTCCGGCGCAGCCGCTCGTACACCTGTAACGCCTCGCCCTGCCGCTGGCACCGGTACAGGGCGACCATCACGTGTTCGGCGACCTGCTCGTCATAGGGGAACTCGCGCAGCAGGGCGGTCAGTTCCTCGACGGCCTCACGATGGCGCCCCAGATCGACCTCGATACTCAGACACAGCTTGTGCGTGGCCGCGCGCTTCTCGTTCAGCCGTGCCGCGTCCAGCTCCAGGACCCGGCTCGCCAGGCCGACCAGGGCGTCTCCGCGCCAGCAGGCCAGCGCGCGCCGCAGCGCGACGGCGGTCTCCACGGGTGAGGTGTGCCGCTCGGCGAGCCGCCGCTGGTGGTCGAACTCCAGCAGGTCCAACTGCTCCCGTTCCAGGTCGATCTGGTAGCCGCCGCGCCGCGTGCTGATCAGGGAACGCGGCGCCCCGCTCGCGGCGAGGTTGCGGCGCAGCCCGGACACGGCGTCCTGGATCTGGCGGACCGCGGTGGCGGGGACCTTCCTGTCCCACATCACGGCAACGAGCTGTTCCACGGCGACGAGGTTGTTCGCGTCGACCAGAAGCGCGGCAAGCATCTTCGCCTGCCGCGCTCCGTCGAGTCGGACTTCGCACCCCGCGACGTGGGCGCGTAACGGCCCCAGCACGCCGAATCTCATGCCCCCGGCACTCCACGATCAGTGCCGGACCCCCGTCTGACCCGGCATCAGGACCGATCCTAGCGCCGCCCCGTGGCCCGCGGAGGTGCGGGTTCAGCCATACGCCGCGAGGAAGCACGCGGACGTCAGAACGTCATAGTTCATTTCTTCGGTGTTCTTCACCGTGGCGGCCAACGCGGGCACACAGGCGGCAAAGGCGTTCTCCGCGTTGACGAAGGCGGCGACAGCGGTCGCGTTGCAGATGAGGATCCGCGCGGTGGTGGCCGCGTAACCCCACTGCGTGAGGGTGCTCATGCAGGAGGTCGGGTTGGCGTCGGGCTTCACCTGCGCCGCGGGTGCGCCGGCCGGGGCCGGAGCGGCGGAGGCGCCGGGCGCCATCGCCATACCACCGCCCGCGAGAGCGACCACGCAAAGCGCGGCGGCGCCGAGTCGGCGGCCGGAGAGCGTTTTTCTCATCTGTTACCCCGTTTCGTTGGGAAAGGTGCTGATGGCGCGGACGGTGTCCGTCAACGGGCGGACGACGTCCAACCGGCGGACGACGTCCTTGGACAGACGGCTTCCTTCGACAGGCCGGACTCAGGTGGCCACGTCGAAGACGAGCCACGCCTGGTACCCCGAGTCCTGGGACGTTCCGTTGCACGGGTAGCCGCGCAGGCCGTACTGGAGGGAGAGATCGGCGCACATGTTGGCGTGGTCTTCCTGGTACCGCCCGTTCTGGAGCACGACCTGGGTGATGCCGTGAGCCTGGCGGGTGACGAGCCGCCACTCCTGCCACCCCCCGGTGTAACTGGTGTCGTAGCAGGGGAAACCGCGCAATCCGTACTCCTGGGAGTAGTCGAGGCAGTTGCTGCTGGCCACGTTCTCGAGGTTCGCCCAGCCGTTGGCGTTGATGACGACCTGCCACCGGTACGACGTGTCGTAGAGATCGCACGGAACGTTGCGGACCCAGTCGACCGGATGCCCGTTGTAGGTGGTCGACTCGCGAGTGTCCTGCATGCAGGTGTTGCCCGCGTCCGGCGACAACGACTCGAGCCGGTAGATGTGGCCGGTCTGCCACGACCAGGCGGGCGCGGCGTCGGCGGATCCCGTGTTGGCCAGGATCAGTCCCGCGGCCATCGCCACCGCCGCGGCGATACGCGGCAGGGGCTTTCTCATGTGGGCTCCTATCAGTTGGGTGACGGGATTCCCCGCCCGCCGGTGCGGCGGGCTCACAAGCTACGCAAACGGGTCTTTCGGATGTCCTAGATTCGTCCTAGCGCGAGGTGGCAGGGGCCATCGCCAAGCGCCGCTGACCTCTCACCGTGCGCCGAGCCGCACCGTGCCCCTGCCCGTGCCCCTGCGCCGGCCCCGGGGCTCAGGGCTCAGGGCTCAGGGCTCGACGAGGCCGGCCCGGATCGCGTACCGGGTGAGGTCGATCCGGTCGCGCATGCCGAGCTTCTGGAGGATGTTCGCCCGGTGCCGGTCGACGGTCTTCACGCTGATCACCAGTGTCTCGGCGATCTCCTTCGCCGAATTCCCCTCGGCGATCAGCTTGGTGACCTCCTCCTCCCGCGGCGTCAGGATGCTCTCCGGCAGCTTCTCGCCCTGCCTGGCCCGATGCAGGTAGTCCCGGATCAGCGCGGTGATCGCGCCGGGATAGAGAAACGGCTCGCCGCGCATCGCCGATCTGACCGCCTCCAGCAGGTCCCGGTCGGCGACCGACTTGAGCACGTAGCCGGAGGCGCCGGCCCGGAGCGCCTCGAAGAAGTACTGCTCGTTGTCGTGCATCGAGAGCATCAGGATGCGTACGCCGGGAGCTCGCCGGGAGATCTCCCGGGCCGCTTGCAGGCCGGTCATCCGCGGCATGGCGATGTCCAGAATCGCCAGGTCGATCTCGGACCCGCGGATCATCTCCACCGCTTCCGCCCCGTCGGCGGCCTCGGCGACCACCGTCATGTCGGGTTCGGCGTCGAGAATCAGTCGCAGGCCCCGCCGGACCAGTGCGTGGTCGTCCGCCAGCATGATCCGGGTCTTGGTCGTGGACACGCTTACCCCCGCTTCCTCTGCGCCGCCGACGGAATCGGACCGTCGGCGGGAACGGTCAGCCGGACCTCGGTGCCGGTGCCGGGCACGGCGGTGATGGACAGCCGTGCGTCGATCAGCAGCGCCCGTTCCCGCATTCCCCGGATGCCGGCGCCCTCCCGGCTCACCTCGCCGAGGCCGTCGTCGGCGACCCGCAGTACGACCGTGTCCGCCTCTGGCCGCAGCGACAGCTCGACCCGGCCGGCCCCGGCGTGCCGGGCCACGTTGGTCAGGCTCTCCTGGGCGATCCGGTAGATCACCAGTTCTTTCTCCACGCTCAGCGCGGGCAGGTCCGGCTTCGCCCGCCGTACCACCGGCACCCCGCTGATCTGCGAGAACTCCGTCGCCAGCGCGTTCATCGCGCTGAGCAGCCCGAGATCCTCCAGCACGTCCGGCCGGAGCCGGCGGGCCACCCGTCCCACCTCGTCGAGGCTGGAGCGCACCGTCTCCTGCACGGCGTGCAGGTCGTCGCGCAGGTCGTCCGGGGCCCGGTCCACGGCCCGTTTGAGGCCGAGCAGCACGACCGTGAGGCTCTGCCCGATCTCGTCGTGCAGTTCCCTGGCGATCCGCTGCCGCTCCGCCTCCTGGGCCGCGAGCGCGTCCGCGCTGCTGGCGCTGCGTTCCGCCTCCAGCCGGTCCAGCATCGCGTTGAAGGTCGCGATCAGGTCCGCCAGGTCACCGTTGCCGGAGTCCGCCAGCCGGTCTCCGCCGCGCAGCAGGTCCACCCGGCGCATCAGCGCGGTCAGCGCTTCGAGCGGGGCCAGGCTGGCCCGCAACAGCAGGGCGTTCACCGTCAGGATGAGCGCGAGACCGACGATCAGCACTGGGATCTCGGCCAGCCGTACCCGTGAGGAGACGGTGGCCGGTGAGAGCGCGAGCACGAGCGTACCGATCGTGAAGACCAGGCCGTTCAGCACGACCAGCCGGCGGAACAACGCCTGGGCCGGTGCCCGGCGGTCGGGCTCGGGGATGGCTGCCCGGTCAGCGGTATTGGTCACCGTGCCAGCCTCGCTCGGGAGCGGCCCGTTTGTCCATCGGGTCGTTCACCCATCCACAACCCCGTTCACCTGCATGTTCCGCGCGGGCAGAGATGGGTGTCGGACCCCATGGCCGGGTCGGCCGAATTCCCGAAACGTAGAGGGGGACCAGCCTCCCTTGCTCGAATGACCCGAAGGAGCCCTCAGTGGAGATCACCCGGACCAGTGTTTTCGGCGTCGGCGTCGTCAACCACTTCTCGACCCGGGAAGGGCAGCGCTTCGGCGTACTGGTGCATCAGTCCGGCCGGCGATCGCTGCTCTGTTACGGGGCGGGCGATCCGGACGTACCGGTCAACCAGATCGAACTGGACCTCGACGAGGCCGACCAGGTCGCCGAGGTGCTGCACAGCGTCTCGGTCGCCGACCGGCTGGCGAGCCTGGAACGGCGTCTCGCCGAGCTCCAGGGCGGCTTCGCGTGATCAGGACGTATCCGAAGGTTGGTCCAGGCCAGGGGAGTTGGTGGAATGCAGGCACAGCAGATCGCCGTGACCGTACCGACGGTGACCGTTCGGGACTCCGTGGCCCACGCGGTCCGGTTGATGGCCCTACGCAGGTTGCCCGGCATGATCGTGGTGGACGACAGGGGCCGACCTCGTACGGTGCTGCCGGGCACGCAGGTGCTGCGGATGGCGGTGCCCGACAGCTACCGGGCGGACCGGGCGTTGGCGCGGGCCATCGACGAGGCGCACGCGGATCACTACTGGGACGAACTCGGCGATCTGACCGTGGGCGACTGCCTGCACCAGGGGCTGGCCCGGGTGGTCACGGTCGGCCTGGACGGGACGCTGCTGGAGGTGGCCGCCCTGATGGCCGGGCAGCGCAGCCCGCTGGTGGCGGTGGTCGACCACGCCGGCGTACTGGTCGGGGCGATCACCCTGGAGCGGGTGCTCGCCGAATTCGCGGTGGCCCACCCGGACATCTGATCGCGCCCGGATGTCTGATCCCGCCGGGACGTCTGATCCCGCCGGGACGTCTGATCCCGCCGGGATCTCTGATCCCGTTGTGCGGCGGCGCACGCCGGTCGGGGGGTGACCGGTGAGCGCCGTCGTCGCGCTGGCCATCTTCTCGGTGGCGTTCTTCTTCATCGCCACAGAGAAGGTCGACAAGGTCAAAGTCGTACTGGTCGCGGCTGCCGTGATGCTGGTGTTCGGCCTCGCGCCCGGGGCCGAGGTGTGGTTCTCCCAGCACGCCGGGGTCGACTGGGAGGTCATCCTCCTGCTGCTCGGGATGATGATCATCGTCGGGGTGCTGAAGCAGACCGGCCTCTTCGACTACCTCGCCATCTGGTCCGCGAAGCGGTCGGGCGGGCGGCCGTACCGGCTGATGGTCATGCTGATGCTGATCACCGCTGTCGCGTCGCCGTTCCTGGACAACGTCACCACGATCATGCTGGTCGCCCCGGTGACCGTGGTGGTCTGCAACCGGCTGCACATCCCCGCGCAGCCGTACCTGATCGCGGAGATCCTGGCCTCCAACATCGGCGGCGCCGCGACCCTGATCGGCGATCCGCCGAACATCATCATCGGCAGCCGCGCCGGGTTGACCTTCACGGACTTCCTGGTGCACATGGCCCCGATCGTCGTGGTGATCTTCGTGGTCTTCGTGCTCTTCACCCGGGTGCTGTTCCGCAAGTCGTTCCAGTACAACCCGGAGCACGTCAACGCGGTCCTGGCGTTGCAGGAGCGGCGGGCGATCACCGACGTACGGCTGCTGGTGCGCTGCCTGGCCGTACTCGCGGTGGTGGTGCTCGCCTTCTCGCTGCACTCCGTGCTGCACCTCGACCCGTCGGTGGTGGCGCTGGTCGGCGCCGGGTTGATGCTGCTGGTCTCGCGGATGGACGTCACCGAGGTGCTCAACGAGGTCGAGTGGCCCACCCTGGTCTTCTTCATGGGCCTGTTCGTGATGGTCGCCGGTCTGGGGCACACCGGGGTGATCAGCACGTTCGGCGACTGGGTCGTCGGCCAGGTGGACGGCAACTTCTTCGGCGCCGCGACCGCCCTGCTGTTCGGTTCGGCGATCCTGGGGGCCTTCTTCGACAACATCCCGTACGTCGCCTCCATGGCCCCGGTGGTCGAGGGGCTGGTGGCCGAGGCGCCCGACGAGCGCACCGGCCAGGCGCTCTGGTGGGCCTTCGCCCTCGGCGCGGACTTCGGCGGCAACGGCACGGCGGTGGCGGCCAGCGCCAACGTGGTGGCGATCGGCATCGCCGCCCGCAGCGGTCACCGCATCTCGTTCTGGCAGTTCACCCGTTACGGCATCATCGTCACGACCATGAGCTGCCTGATCGCCTGGCTCTACGTCTGGCTCCGCTACTTCGTCTGAGCGGGCCGGACCTCCCGCGAGCAGGCCGAATTCCCTCTGAGCGGGCCCACCGACCGGGCAGGACATCCCGTCCTGCCCGGTCGGCTCGCTGCCGTGCGGCCGACCGACCGCCGCCGCGTGTACCGCGGCCCTGGCCGCCCTGCTGGTACCGGGCGCCGCCACCGCGTCCGCGAGCACCACGGACTCGCCCAGCGGCTGCCAGTACTACACCGACTTCGACTTCATCTACGGCCAGCTCTCGATCTACAACAGCAAGGTCTGCAACGGCGTCAGCCAGCCCGCCTACGCGGTGATCGAGAAGGTCAGCGGTACGGGCACGATCACCGCGGTGGCGTACGGCGTCGGCATCGTCCGCTACACCTGCCAGGGCGCCGCCGTGAACACCTTCCGCTTCGACGGTGACCTCAGCCACCAGGTGACCCTGACTCCGGGGGCGCTTCCCTGCGGCTGACCACCGCCCACCCGTTCGCCGCCTCCCCCTCCGGCCGACGGTGAAGACGGGTCCTGTCACGGCGGTGGCAGGACCCGTCCACCGGCAAGCGCCCGCGCGGACGTGCTCCAACATGCTCCAACGAACTCCAATGAGCTCCGACGAGATCAAGGGTCGTGGCAGACGTGCGGGGCCCTCGATGGCCTGCCATGATCCGCAGGGAGAGGCAGCGCGTCGCGGAATCCGCGTCGGTCGTCGGGCGGCTGGAGGCTCAATTGACACGTGGAGCGAGTGAAGGCGCCGTGGACGTGGTGGTCGTCGGCGCGGGTGTGGCGGGGCTGGCCTGCGCGCAGGACCTGGTGGCCGCGGGGCTGCGCGTGAGAGTGCTGGAAGCGTCGGACGCGGTGGGCGGCAGGATGCGTACCGACGTACGCGACGGGTTCCGCTTCGACCGCGGCTTCCAGGTGGTCAACACCTCCTACCCGCAGTTGCGCCGTCGCCTGCGACTGAGCGAGCTGCGCCTGCGGCCGTTCACGCCCGGCCTTGTGGTGCACACCCCCCAGGGGAAGCTCAGCCTGGGCGACCCGACACGTCACCCGCGGATGGCTGCCGACCTGCGGCCCGGCCGGTTGGCCACGCTGCGCGATCTGGCCGGACTCGCCGTGATGAGCGGCCGCGACCTGCTGGCGCCGCCCCGAGTCCTCAAACACCGGACGGACCGGACGACCCGCACCGCGCTCGCGCAGGCGGGCATCGGCGACGAGCTGGTCGAAACCCTGTTCCGCCCGTTCCTGTCGGGAGTCTTCCTGGAGGACGAGCTGGAGACCTCCAGCCGGTTCTTCCACCTGGTGTGGCGCTCCATGCTCCGCGGCACGCTGTGCCTGCCCGCTGGGGGAGTCGCCGCGGTGCCCGAGCTGATGACGGCCGCGCTGCCGGACGGCACCGTCGCCTTCGACGTTCCCGTGGAACGGCTCACCGACGACGGGGTGCTGACGGCCCGCGGTGACGAACTGGCCGCGCCCGCGGTGGTCGTCGCCGCCGGCCCGGCCGCCGCGGCCTCACTCGTGCCCGGCCTGCGCGTACCGGCTACGCGGTCGGTCACCACGTACTACCACGCCGCTCCTGAACGACCGCGAGCCGAACCGACGCTCATCGTGGACACCGCGCGGCGCGTGCTCAACACCGTCGTGCTCAGCGAGGTCAGTCCCACCTACGCGCCGCCCGGCCGGGCCCTGGTCTCCACCTCCGTGCTCGGTGCCGACGAGACCGCGGGCGGCGAAGCGCAGGTGCGCCGGGTACTGGCCGAGCTCTACGAGGCCGACACCACGGCGTGGGAGCCGGTGGCCGCCTACCGCGTCGCCGAAGCGCTGCCCGCCATGCCGCCGCCGTGGCCGCTCAGCCGTACCACGCGGGTCTCGCCCGGCCGTTACGTCTGCGGCGATCACCGTGCCACCGGCTCGGTCCAGGGGGCGATGGCCTCCGGCGCCCGTGCGGCTCGCGAGCTGCTCGCCGATCGCTGAGGCCGGTCGGGGGGCGAGTCCGCGCCCGAGGTGTGGGCGTGGGGCGGGCGGGCACGCGACCGTCTGAGCACGCGTCACCGGCGAGCAGATGCCGCGACGGCATTCTCGTCACTCGGGGCGCGACGTTTCCGACGGAGGAGCCGTGACATGAGGGACAACATCTGGGGCTATCAGCACACCACCGGCCACACGGCGGGGAGCGACCTGATCGGTTACCAGGTCGAGGCGACGGACGGTCACGTCGGCAAGGTCGACAAGCACTCCGACGACTTCGACTCGGCGTATCTGGTCGTCGATACCGGCGTGTGGATCTTCGGCAAGCACGTACTGCTCCCCGCGGGCACCGTACGGTCGATCGACGCGGCGGACCAGAAGATCTTCGTCGATCTCACGAAGGACCAGATCAAGAGCTCCCCCGAGTTCGTCGTGGACGAGCAGATCAGTGATACCCACTACCGCGAGGTGGTGGCTCGCTACTACGAGAACCACTACAACATCTGACACGCCGTCCCAGTGGTCAGACGCGGGCGGGGACGCGGAGCAGGAGGAGGGCGGTGTCGTCCACGGCGTAGTCGCCGGTGTACGCGAGGACCAGGTCGCGCAGGTGGGCCAGGGTGGCGTGGGCGTCCATGGCGGTGGTGGCGGACAGGGCCGTGGCCAAGCGGTCTTCGCCGAACAGCGGGCCGCGTCGGCGCGTTCGGGCTTCGGTGATGCCGTCGCTGTAGAGGAGGAGCGCGTCGCCCGGACGCAGGGTGAACGCGGTCTCGCTCAGGCGGACCTGGCCGGGGGAGAGGGACGTGGTGAGCATGGTGCCGGGGGCGAGCAGCACCTCGACGGTGCCGTCGGCGCGACGGATCAGGGCCGGGGGATGACCGGCGCTGGCGTACCGGCCGCTCAGATGTCCGTCGGCCGTCACCTTGAAGGTGACCAGGGCCGCGGTGAGGAACCGGTTGCTGATCTTCTGGTCGAACAGGGCCTGATGGAGGCGGCGCAGCACCGCGGTCGGCCGCGAGTGCTGGGTTGCCTCGGTGCGTACGGTGTAGCGGGCCAGCGCCGTGACCTTCGCGGCCTCGACGCCCTTGCCGCATACGTCACCCAGGACCGCGCACCAGTTCGCGCCGCGGGTGCGGAACAGGTCGTAGAAGTCACCGAGGACCTCGGCGCGGGTGGCGTCGGCGGGCAGATGCAGGGCGGCGACGTCCAGTCCCGGGACCTCGGGCAGGCTCGGCGGCAGCAGCGACTCCTGCAAGGTCCGTGCCAGTTCCGCCGACGCGAGACCGGAGGCCAGCGCCCGGCGAAGGGCTTGGCGCAGCGCGATCTCTGAGGAGACCGAGCGCGCCAGGATGCGCAGGGACTCGCGCTGCTCCTCGGTGAAGGGCCGGGCCCTGCCGTCCACCACGCAGAAGCCGCCCAGGACGTGCCCGCCAGGGGAGACCACGGGATATCCGGCCCACGCCCCGATCCCGAGGACATCGACCGCGACCAGGTCCTTGATCCGGGCGTCGGTGGCCGCGTCCTCGGCTATCAGCGGCTGACCTGTGCCGATCAGCAGATGGCAGGGGCTGTCGCGGATGTCGTTCTCACGTCCGGCGGCCGGGTCGACGCCGACCGCGCTCTTCCAGAACGAGCGCCGCCCGTCGGCGACGGTGAAGAACGCCATGTCCGCGCCGGTGATCGCCATCGCCAGCCGCGCGAGATCGTCGAAGGTGCCTTCGGGCTCGGTGTCGAGCAGCCCGCTGTCCACGACCGCCGCCAGACGGGCCGGGTCGAACACCGCCGTGGGCAGCTCCGGCGGTGCGGTTCTCCGGGCGGGACGCGGCCGTACGGGCATCAGGACCTCGTCTCTCCTGCCGGGCGTGACGGCGTCCCCCGCGCGTCAAACGATCTGGCGCCCACAGTACGGTCCCGCTCGGACATACGACAGAGCCGGTGGACCGGCTCGTTCCTGCCGCTCAGGGTGTACGGGACTTGGCGGGGAGCCCCGCGGGGCCTCTTTCGGCCCTGAGCCGCGAAGGCGGATTCCGTCACGTGAACCCCGGCGCTCCGTCGGTGGCGGGACGGAGCGCCACGGGTCCCGGTCAGCAGGTCTTGAAGGCGCGACGCGGGCGTTGTTGTAGGAGCAGACGTCGACCTTGGCTCCCGACGCCTTCTTCAGCGTCGCGGTGTCCTTGTCGTTGTTCCAGATGTACCAGGACTTGCCCTGGTAGCGGTTGGCGGCGGTGTTGGTGCCCTTGCCGGTGTGGACGGTGACCGTCTTGTGCGCGCCGAGGGCGTAGGCGCCGAAGGTGTAGCGGTGGTTTGAGGCGTCGGTGAGGGTCCAGCCCGTCAGACTCACGCCCTTCGACGTGGAGTTGGCTATCTGGACGTACTCCGCGTTCAGGGACGCGTTGGAACCGCGGTCGGCACCGGGGCTGTTGTAGTAGATCTTGGCCAGGTGCACCGATCCGGCGGCGGCTTCGGCATGGACCGGCACCAGGACGACCGCGGTGGCGGCGGCCACGGCGACGGTGGCGGCAGCGGTGAGACGAGAACGGGTCATGAGTATCCCTTGAACGAGGCCGGGCACCCCCCTTGCGGGCCCGGCAGACCCGTACTTCACCGACCTGCTGGCCGGCGCCGACGCCGCACGCAGGACGAGTTGCCCCCGACGACGGGTTCGGTTCCCTACAGGTGCGCGGGGACCAGTTTGGGGCTGAGCCCGAACTGGTTACGGCCCTGGGTGGTGTCGGCGCACAGGTGGACGAGGAGGACGATCCCGCCGACGAGGGGGACCAGCAGCCAGAGCAGGAACCAGGCGGAGTGGTCCGTGTCGTGCAGCCGCCGCACCGTCACGGCGATCGTGGGCACCGTCGTGATGAGGGCGTAGACCGAGGACGGCACCGTGGAACCCGTCCTGTGCCCGACCACGACCAGGGCGATGGTGATCGCGACGTCGATGAGCGTGTAGACCCAGAACTCCTGACGGCGCGCCCGTCCCCCGAAGACCACGTATTTCTTGAGCACGTCGAAGTACCAGTGCACAGGTGTTTCCCCCCAGGGATGCCCGATGACCCCGGGGGCCGAGCGGCATACCGGGATGGGGACCGTACGGCTAGTGAACTGTACGGGTCAAGATCTTTCCGCGGGGGCCGCACCGGCACCGCGCGCCGATGCCGGGCGCAGGCTCCGTAACGACGCGTTCGACCGATCGTCGGGGGTAGACGACTGTCGTCGTGGCGACGGCAGTTGGGGGCGCGGATGAGCAGCGAGTACCGCCAAGGCGGGGATGTGGACTGGGACGGTGAACGCCGTTGGTACGACCGCCTGTGGGTGCGTGCCGTGACGGCAGTGGCATTCCTCGCAGCGATGTACGCCGCGCTGTGGTTCTGGCTGGGCTTCAACTTCGCCGGTTTCGCGGGCGGCTCGGGCGCCGCCGTGGTGGGCTTGTGGCAGAAACGGACGTTCCGGCGACAGCTCGCCCAGGAGACCGGAATCCGGCCCCGGCAGATCCCGGTGATCGCCCGCCGCCTGCGCAAGGGACACGTTCCTGCGGACCCGGCCGCACGACACGCCATGACCGTCCTTCTGCGACGCCAACGCAAGGCAGCGCGCAGCGGCCTTCGGTGGCTGCCCTGGCTCGACGGGTTCTATCTCGTCCTCGGCACCATCTACCTGACCGCGGGTGTCACCGGCTTCGGCGTCTTCTGCCTGATGATCGCAGTCCTCCTCGCCGCCGCGTGGGCCGCCCATCGCCGCACCACCAGACGCCTTGACCGAGCCGAAGCCCAACTCATCCCTCCGTCGACCCCTCCCGCCACAACCGGCCCCGCGTACGGCTCCTGACTCCTCGGCCGGTTCGCAGCACGCCGTCCCGGCTCGTCACCGGCCATGACCGCTCGCCGACCTCGCAGTGGTAAGCCGTAGCCGGGTCCGCGACCGATATCTCCCCTTGCGCGTCATTCCGCGAGGCTACGGAGTCAAACGACGCGGTACGCGGCCAACGTTTCGCGAGAAGGCACTAGTTCAGTCAGGGCGGTGTGTGCCGGTGGTGCTGCGGGATCGGTGGGGTGGGAATGGATACGACCGGTGGTTCGTACCAGAGGGAGGGCGGGGGAGGGGGGAGGTTCGCGGGGGAGGTGGGGTGGAGGGGGGTGGGCGGCGCGGGGTGTGCGGGTGGGGTGGGGGGAAATGCGCTGGTCACCGTAGAGTAATACCAGTGGTTTGCTTAGGTTATCGAGCTGTAATACCAGAGGGTTGACCACTGGTTGGTGCCAGATCTAGCGTGAGGCAACTCACCCCGCTACACATGGCTCAGAGGTGGACGAAACTCTCATGAACGTTACTTCTCATTCACACCGCCGACGCATGGCCGTTGCGGGGGTGGCTGTAGTCGGAGCCCTCATGCTGGCCTCGTGCTCGTCGGACACATCCGACGCAACCTCCGGCTCGACCGGCGGCTCCGGCTCCGGCAAGGCCAAGGACAAGCCGATCGTGGCGCTGCTGCTCCCGGAGAACGCGACCGCCCGGTACGAGGCGCGGGACAAGCCGACCTTCGAGAAGCAGCTCGCGGAGAGCTGCCCCCAGTGTCAGCTCCGCTACTACAACGCGGCCGGGGACGCGAGCAAGCAGCTCAGCCAGGCCGAGTCGGCGCTGACCGAAGGGGCCGGCGTGCTGGTGATCGACCCCGTCGACTCCAAGGCCGCCGGGGCCGTGGTCGCCAGCGCCCGCAGGCAGGGCGCGAAGGTCATGAGCTACGACCGCGTCATCTACAACGCGGCCGTGGACTACGGGGTGAAGTTCGACAACGTCCAGCAGGGCGCCGTCGGCATGCGGTCACTGCTCGACAAGCTGAAGAAGGACGGCAAGACCTCAGGCAACGTCGTCATGATGAACGGCGACCCCGTCGACTCGGGCGCCAAGCCGGAGAAGGACGGCGCGCACAGCGTCATCGACACGTCCGGCTTCACCGTCGCCGCCGAGTACGACACCAAGGGCTGGTCGGCGGCCAACGCGCAGAACCAGATGCAGCAGGCCATCACCAAGCTCGGCGCGTCCAAGATCGCCGGCGTCTACGCGGGCAACGACGGCATGGCCACCGGTGTCGTCGCCGCGCTGAAGAGCGCGGGCGTCAAGCCGATGCCGCCCGTCACGGGCCTCGACACGCAGCTCGACGCCATCCAGAACATGGTCGCGGGAGACCTGTACGAGAGCACGTACCTGCCGGTCGAGACCGAGGCGCGGATCGGCGCCAAGGCCGCCGCCGCCCTCGCCACCGGGCAGAAGCCCTCCGGCGAACTGCTCAACGGCACCATCGACGACGGCGCGGGCAAGGTGCCCGCCTACCTGCTCGAATCCATCGCCGTGACGATGGAGAACATGAAGGAAATCCTGCTCGACAGCGGCTATCTGACCGTCGATCAGATCTGCACGGCCAACTACAAGAAGGCGTGCGTCGAGGCGGGACTCATCAAGTGACCCCCTTCTCCACCGGCTTCTCCACCGGCGATGCCGCCCGGGTCGTCGCGGTCGACCTGGGCGGCACCACCGCCCGCGCGGCGCTCGTCGACCGGAGCGGAACCGTGACCGCCAGGCTCAAGGAGCCCGTCCGGCACGACGCCGCGCACGAGCAGGTCGCCGATCTCATGACGCGGATCGCGGCCGGTACGGACGCCGTCTCGGCGGTCGTCGGACTGCCGGGGCGGGTGGACCACGTCGAGGGCCGACTCCACGTGGCGCGCAATCTGCCGTCCAC
Organism: Streptomyces sp. CBMA29; assembly: GCF_014596445.1. Taxonomy (GTDB): domain Bacteria; phylum Actinomycetota; class Actinomycetes; order Streptomycetales; family Streptomycetaceae; genus Actinacidiphila. The sequence goes on from NZ_MECL01000034.1 coordinate 99,634, forward strand.
CGACCTCGGCCGTCTGTCGGCCGCGCACCTGTCCGAGGTCACCGGACTGGCCGTCGAGCTGGCCGGTGACGCCGAACTGGCCGCGATCGGCGAGGCGTACTTCGGCGCCGGATCCACCGCCGGGACGACGGCCTATCTGACCCTCTCGACCGGGATCGGCGCGGCGGTGGTGAGCGACGGCCGCGTGCTGTCGGGACGCGTGTCGGGGTTCCAGATCGGATTCCTGCACCTGCTCGGCGCCGGGCGCCCCATGATCGAGGACCTCGGCTCGGGACAGCGCGTACGCGAGGCCGGGCGTGAACTGGGCAGGGACGTCGACTACCGCGCCTTGACCGACCTCGCGTCAGGCGACGGCGCCCCCGGCGACACCGGCACCGCACCGACCGCGCCCCACCCCCACCCCCACCCCCACCCCCACCCCCACCCCCGCGCCCTGGCCGCCGCCGCGCTCACCGACATCGCCGACGCGGCGGCCTCCGCCGCGCTCCTCCTGTGCCACGTCGTCTCACCCGACGTACTGGTCGTCGGCGGCGGCCTCGCCCGCGCGGCCGGCGCCCCGCTCCTCGACGAGCTCGACCGCCGTATCCGTGACACCGCCGGCTCGCACGTCTCCTGGGACGTCGACGTACGCGCCGCCGTGTGCGGCGACGACGCCGGTCTCGTCGGCGCCGGCGCGTGGCACCTCGCCCAACCGATCGCGGTCGCCACCGCGGCGGACCGACTCGGCATGAAAGGAGACCGCCGATGACAACGACCGTTGACCGGGCGGCCGACCGGGCGGGAGAACGTCCGCCGCCCGTGCTGGAACTCGAGCACATCAGCAAGAGCTTCGGCGCCGTTCAGGCGCTCAGCGACGTCAGCATGACCGTCGCCGCGGGAGAGGTCGTCGCGCTCGTCGGCGACAACGGCGCGGGCAAGTCCACCCTGATCAAGACGATCGCCGGTACGCACCCCCGCGACGGCGGCACCATGGCGGTGAACGGCGAGCCGGTGTCCCCGCGCAAGCCCACGGACTCGACCCGCCTCGGCATCGCGACGGTGTACCAGGACCTCGCGCTGTGCGACAACCTCGACATCGTCGCCAACCTCTTCCTCGGGCGCGAGAAGCACCACGGCGGCTTCCTGAGCGCCCTCGACATGGAAGAGGTCGCCGTCGGGCTGCTCAAGCGGCTCTCCGTCAAGATCAAGGACCTGCGCGCGCCCGTCTCGTCGCTCTCCGGCGGGCAGCGCCAGTCGGTGGCCATCGCGCGGTCCCTGCTCGGCGACCCGCGGCTGGTCATCCTGGACGAGCCCACCGCCGCGCTCGGCGTCGAGCAGACCGCCGAAGTGCTCGAACTCATCGAGCGGCTGCGGAGCGAAGGGCACGCCGTCCTCATGGTGAGCCACAACCTGGCCGACGTCTTCGACGTGGCGGACCGCATCGTCTGCCTGCGGCTCGGGCGCAGCGTCACCGAGTTCCCCGTCGAGGGGACCACAGAAGAACAGGTCGTCGCCGCCATCACCGGCGTCGCCGACAGCAGTGCCCAAAAGCGCCGGACGCTGCGCCGCGACCGGGCTCAGGAAGGATGACCGTGACCACTGACACCGCAACCGCCCGCGCCGGGCAGAGCGTGCCGCCGCCAGGACCGCCGGCGCGGGAGAGCTGGGTGCGCGAGCGCGTCCAGCGCCTGCGTACCGGCGACTTCGGCGCGCTGCCCGTCATCCTCGGCCTCGTCGTCATCTCGCTGGTCTTCCAGATCGCCAACCAGCGGTTCCTCTCGCCGCAGAACCTCTCCAACCTGAGCCTTCAGATCGCCTCGACCGGCGTCATCGCGCTCGGCATCGTCTTCGTCCTGATCATCGGCGAGATCGACCTGTCCGCCGGATCGGTGAGCGGCATCACCTCCGCCTCCATGGTGGTGCTGAGCATCAACCAGGGTTGGCCGCCGGTCCTCGCGATCGTCCTGGCCGTCGTGTTCGGCGCCGCGATCGGCCTGTTCCACGGCTTCATCTTCACCAAGCTCGGCGTTCCGTCGTTCGTGCTGACCCTGGGCGGCCTGCTCGCCTGGCAGGGCGGCCAACTCCTCGTCCTGGGCAACCAGGGCACGATCAACATCCCCTACGACGGCGCCATCGCCTCGCTCGCCAACACCACGCTCCCGGCGTGGATCGGATACGTGATCGCCTTCGTCTACGCGGCGGCGGCCTTCGGCGGGACGGTCCTCACCGCCGGACGGCGACGCGAACGCGGCCTGACCGTACGGCCGCTCACCGGGGGCCTGGTGCGCGCCGGAGTGATCACGGTCCTGATCGTCGCGGCGACGACCGTCTTCGCGCGGTGGCACGGCATACCCCTGTCGCTGATCATCTTCGTCGGACTCGTGGTCCTCGTCGACCTGCTGCTGCGCGGCACGACCTTCGGCCGCAAGCTGTTCGCCGTCGGCGGCAACGCCGAGGCGGCCCGGCGCGCGGGCATCCAGGTCGGCACCGTCAAGGTCATCGCCTTCACGATCGCCTCGTCGCTCGCCGCCTTCGGCGGTGTACTCGCGGCCTCACGCCTGTTCGCGGTCAACCAGGCCAGCGGCGGCAGCGACATCCTGCTCAACGCGATCGCCGCCGCGGTCATCGGCGGCACCAGCCTGTTCGGCGGACGCGGCACCGCGTACTCCGCGCTGCTCGGCATGCTCGTCATCGGAGCGGTGTCCAACGGCATGGATCTGCTGAACCAGACCTCCGCCGTCAAGTACGTGATCACCGGCGCCGTACTCGTGGCCGCCGTGGTGATCGATTCCCTGGCACGACGAGGAAGGGCGGCCAGCGGCCGATGAGTGTCAACGCGTTTCTGCGCCAGGGGTTCATCCCCTTCGACGAGGGCGTGCTGAGCCAGACCGGCCGGCTCACCGAGGTCGCACCGGTGCTGCGCGAGCGGGCGCTCGCCGCCGCGCGCGCGGTCGGCCGCCCCGACCAGGCCACGTTCATCGGCATCGGCGCGAGCCTCGCGGCGCTCGCCGCACCGGTCGCCCACCTGTCGGCGCGCGGCATCCCCAGCGTCCGGCTCAACGCGGCGCAGGCGGGGCCGTTCGACGAGACCACCACGCTCGTCGCGCTGTCCCAGTCGGGCCGCAGCCGCGAGACGGTCGACGTGATGCGCGCGGCCACGGGCCGCAAGCTCGCGGTCGTCAACGTCACCGATTCGCCGATGGCTTCCGCCGCCGACTCGGTGCTGACCCTCGGCGACCTGCCCGACAGCCTCGCCTCGACGATCGGGTTCACCGCCTCGGCGATGGCCGTGGCGATGCTCGCCGAGACCTGGACCGACGGCGAACCGTCGCCGACGTGGCTCAGCCTGGGGGAGCGGCTCGCCGGGTTCCTCGACGCGACCTCAGCGCAGGCCGAGGAGATCGCGGACCGGTTGTCGTCCGCGTCGGTCATCGACCTGGTGGCGCCCGCGCACCAGTACGGGGTCGCCGAGAGCGGCGCGCTGCTGCTGCGCGAGGTGACGCGGGTGCCCGCGGCGTCGTTCGAGACGCGGCAGTACCTGCACGGGCTGATGGAGTCCACCCACCCCTCGACGCTGCACATCGTTCTCGACGGTCCCGACGACGGGCAGATCCTCCGCGCGCTGGGCTCGCTCGGCCGTCAGATCGTCGAGCTGCGTACGGGCGCCCCCGTCGTCCACGGCGAGCGGACCCTGGTCGTGCCGGTCGGGGCGCACAACCCCCTGGAGATACCGGTGTTCGTGGCGGCGCTGCTGCAACAGGTGGCGCTGCGCTCGGCGCGGGCGCGGGGGATCGATCCCGACGAGTTCCTCTTCCTCGACACCGGAACCAAACTCGAGGACGGCGAATAGCCCGGCCGGGCGGCCGTACGAGGGCGGTACGGCCGCTTTCGCACCGTGCGACACGGGCTGCTGAATACGTTCATTCCCACCAACTCCACGAGACACAATCGGGGTCATGTCTACTTCGCCAGCACTGCACCGCAAGGTGGCGCAGCACCTCAGGGAACGCATCGAGTCGGGTGTGATCGAGCCCGGTTCGAGACTGCCTTCCGAGCGGGTTCTCGCTGAGCAGTTCGACGTCAGCCGGGTCACGGTCCGTCAGGCACTGAAGGATCTGGAGGCGGCCGGCCTGGTCACCGTCGTGATGGGCGCCCGGTGGGTGCGCGGGCAGCCGCCCGCGCCGACCCCGGCCCGTCCCGCGGACAGGGACGAGGCGGAGTCGATCGAGGAGGGCGCCACCGGGCTGGTGAGCTTCTCCGACCTCGCGTCCGCGAACGGCCTGACCTCCAGCTCGAAAGTGCTGAAGTGTCTCACCCGCGCCAGCTCGCTCGACGAGGCGGACCTGCTGGGCGTCGCCCCGGGCGCACCCGTCGTCGACCTGGTCCGGCTGCGTTATCTCGACGGCATCCCGACCCTGATCGACTTCTCGCTCATCCCGGAGCAACTGGCGCCTGGCCTGGGCGACCACGATTTCACCACCGCTTCCCTGTACTCCACGCTCTCCGAGCAGTACGGCCTGCACGCGGTCAGAGCCGACTGCGTCATCGAGGCGCGCGGGGCAACCGCCGACATCGCCGAGAACCTCGGCCTGGCTCCGGGCGACCCCGTCCTGGGGATCGTCCAGACCACGTTCGACGAGAACCGCCGGGTCGTGCAGTGGTGCCGCAGCGTCTACCGCGGTGACCGTTACCGCTTCCGCGCCGCCCTCCAGGGCCAGGCCGGCCGCGCGCACCGCCATCAGTCCGCCGCGGAGCCGACCGGCCGCGGTCCCGCTCCCCATATAGCGAGGTTGTATCCATGAGAATTTCCGCACGCGGCGCCGTCGTCGCCGGCGCCTGGGTGAAGGGCGACGTCGAGGTCGACGGCGGACGGCTGGTACGCACCGGCCTGCCGTCGACCGGCACGGGGTACGTCCTGCCCGGCCTGGTCGACCTCCAGGTCAACGGTTACGGCGGGGTCGACTTCAACGCGGCCACGGCCGAGGAGTTCGAGCGGGCGTTCGCCGCCCTCACCCGCGACGGCGTGTTCCACGTACAGCCCACCGTCATCACCGACTCCGAGGAGAACGTGGTCCGGCAGCTCGGCGTGCTGGACAAGCTCCAGACGTCCTCGCCTCCCGGCGCGAAGGTCGTCGGCGTGCACGCCGAGGGCCCGTTCCTGTCGCCGCACCACCGCGGTGTGCACCGGCCCGAGTACCTCCGCGACCCCGACATCGGCATCGTGCGGCGGTTCCTCGACGCCGGGCCGCTGCGTACGATCACCGTCGCCCCCGAACTGCCGGGCGCGCCGGAGCTGATCGCCTGGGCCGCGGGCCGAGGGGTCATCGTGCAGGCCGGGCACTCGGGCGCCGACGCGGCGACCGCGTACGCCGGTTTCGACGCGGGAGCCCGCGCGGTCACGCACCTGTTCAACGGGATGATCGCGTTCAGCCACCGCGCCCCCGGCATCGCGGGCGCCACGCTCAACCGGGAGGAGGTCGCCATCCAGCTCATCGCCGACGACATCCATCTGGCGCGGGAGACCTCGCTGTTCGCGCTCAAGGCCGCCGAGCACCGCATCATGCTCGTCACCGACGCCGCGTCGCCCGCGGGGGCGGGCGACGGTGTCTTCACCGTGGGCGGTTTCACCGTCGAGGTCACCGACGGGGTGCCGCGCCTGCCCGACGGCACCCTCGCCGGCAGTACGGTGACGCTGCTCCAGCAGGTACGCAAGCTGGTCGAGCACGACTGGCCCGTGGACCGGGCGGTGAACCTGGCCAGCCGCGCGCCCGCCCGCTTCTACGGGCTCACCGGCGCGGGGGAGCTGACCCTCGGCGGCCCGGCCGACCTGATCGTCACCGATGAGAACGTCGCCGTCGAGCGCGTCCTGGTCGCCGGAGAGGAGTTCGCGGCGTGAACATCCTTCCTCGCGGCCTGATCGTCTCGCTCACCCCGTCGCCCCAGTCGCCCTGGCAGAACATCGACGACGTCGTCCGGCTCGCCGCCGCCGCGCAGGCCGGTGGCGCCGTCGCCGTGAAAATGGACGGCCCGGACGCCGTACGCGCGGTGAAGCGCGCCGTTCCCGGCCTCCCCGTGCTCGCCGTGAGCATCGACGGCTCGCACGGCGGGGTCGTCCGCATCACGCCGACGCTCGACCACGCCGCCGCCCTGGTGGACGCCGGGGCCGACGTCGTGGAACTGGAAGCGGACGCGGCGGCGCGCCGGCACGACGGCCAGGACCTGGCCGAACTCGTCGCGTCCTTCGTCGGGCTCGGCAAGCCGGTCAAGGCGGGCGTGCCGGGGATCGACGACGCGCGCACCGCCGTGGCGGCGGGCGCCGCGATCGTGAGTTCGTCCACGATGGGCTACCCCGCCAAGGCGGACTCCGGGCCCCTGCCCGACCTGGGACTCGTGGCCGCCCTCGTCGCCGCCGCCGGAGTGCCGGTCGTCGCCGAGCGCGGCTACTCCACACCGGACGACGTACGCGCGGCCCTGGCCGCGGGCGCGCACGCCGTCGTGGTCGGCTCAGCCATCGTCGACCCCGTCTGGCTGACCGCCCGCTTCGCGGGCGCCGTCTAGGGCGGGTCCGCAGGCGGAGGGGCGGCCACGACCTGGCGACCGCTTCGACCTGGCGGCCGCTTCGACCTGGAGACCCTGGCGATCGACATGGCCGTACGGCGGGAAGAAGACGGTCTGACACACTGGTCGCAGGCCGCTGCCCCGGTCCGGTGCGTGGCAGCCGCAGACGGCGGAGGGTGCGTTGAACGCGAGGCGGAGTCGTTCGCCCGGTGGTCTGGAACGTGAGGTGATCGCGTGTCTGGCGGCGTCCGGCGTGCCGATGACCGCCTCGCAGGTACAGGCGGAACTGGGCGGTGACCTGGCCTACAACACGGTGCTGACCGCCATGACCCGGCTGTACGCGAAGCAGGCGCTGGAGCGTTCCCCCCAGGGGCGGGCCTTCGCCTACCGGCTCTCCGGTGAGGGAGCCGCCGACGCCGAGGCGGGTGTCACCGCCCACCGGATGCACCTGCTGCTGGAAGCGGGCGCCGACCGTACCAGTGTCCTGGCCCGTTTCGTCGGGGAGATGGACGAGGAGACGGAGCGCTTGCTGCGGGCGCTGCTCGAAGAGGCGGAGGCGACAGGGCCGTCGGGGCCGTCGGGAGCGTCGGGGCCGGTGGCTTCGGAACGCGAGGACAGGTGACGCGCGAATGCGTCGTCGCGCTCGCCGCCACGCCTGTGGCGCTCGGCGCGTTGAGCAGCCGGCTCTCCCGGCATGCCGCCGTCCGCCTGGCGCCTGCCGCGGCGACGGTGCTGTTGACCGCGTTCGCCCTGACGGTCGCCCTGAGCACGGGACTGCTGCTCTGTCTGGCGGCGGTGATAGCGCTGGCCGAGACGCCGGGCCTGTCGGGTCTTTCTCACTGGTCGCCGGGGGAGCTGCGCGCCGTCGTCCCCGTGCCCGCCGAGGCGGGCGCCGTGGGAGGCGTCCTCGCGGCAGTGCTGCTCGCGTCGGCGGCCGTTCATCTGGCGCGGACCGTACGGGACGCCCGCAGGGCGTCGGCGGTGGCCGCGTCGCTGCCGCGGTCCGGCGGCGGGCTGAGCGTCATGGAGAACGATGCCGTGATCGCTTATACGATTCCCGGCCGTCATCGCCGCATCGTGGTGTCCACCGGCATGCTGAGAAGTCTGTCGGCGGTCCAGCGCCGCGCCCTGCTGGCGCACGAGACCTCTCATCTGCGGCACCGCCATCACCGCTACGTTCAGCTGGCGCGGCTGGCGGCAGCCGCCAATCCGCTGGTGCGGCCGGTCTCCCGCGCCGTCGATCTGGCGGTCGAGCGGTGGGCCGACGAGAACGCGGCGGTGGAGGTCGGCGACCGCAGGACCGTCGCCCACGCCCTGGCCGCTGCGGCGCTGGCGTCCGCCGCTCCCGGCCCGGCGCCGCCCGCGGGAAGTCTGGGCGGTGCGCGGACCGGCGTCGCTGACAGGGTCGGCTTCCTGCTGCGCCCGCCGGTCCGGCACCGGCTGGCGTACGCGCTCGTCACCGCCGGGATCGTGCTGTGCTGGACGGCGACCTGTGTCGCCGTCGGTCACATCCACGGGCTGATGGAACTGGCGGAGGCGTAACCGCTCTCCGCACGGACAGGCAGCCGCAGTCGCTGCTCACGCGAACAGGGCGCGGCCCCAGTGGTCGCCGGGCCGCACGCCGGGCGGACAGGCGAAGAGCCCGCTCCCGACGTGCTGGATGTACTCGTTGAGCAGGTCGTTGTTCTTGCCCGCCAGCGACGTCTGGATCCGTACGAACTGGGCCCGCGGGTCGCGTTGGTAGGCGAGGAAGAACAGGCCCGCGTCGAGGCGGCCCAGTTCGTCGGTGCCGTCGACGAAGGAGTAGCCGCGGCGCAGCAGTACGGCGCCGCCGTTGTGGGAGGAGTGGGCGAGTCGTACGTGGGCCTTGTCGTCGGTCAACGGCCGGCCCGAAGGGTCTTCGGCGCGCAGGTCGAGCGCCTCGAATTCGCGGTGGCCGCCCAGGGGCGCCCCCGATCCCTTCACCCGCCCGATCACCCGTTCCTGCTCGGTCAGCGGGGTGGAGTCCCAGGGCTCGATGAGCATCCGGATCCGCCGGCTGACCAGATAGCTTCCGCCGGTCATCCACGCCGGACCGTCGCCGTCCCCGGCCCAGACGTGGCGGTCCATGGCGGCGGTGTCCTCGGCCTTGACGTTCGCCGTGCCGTCCTTGAAGCCCATGAGATTGCGGGGCGTCGCCTGCCCGGTCGAGGTGGAACTCGTACGGCCGAAGCCGAGCTGGGAGTAGCGCACCGAGGCGACGCCGCGGGCCAGCCGGGCGAGATTGCGGATCGCGTGCACGGCGACCTGCGGATCGTCCGCGCACGCCTGGACGCACAGGTCGCCGCCGCTGCGGGCGGGGTCCAGCGCGTCGCCGCGGAAGGCGGGCAGGTCGGCGAGGAGGGCGGGGCGCCGGGCGGCGAGGCCGAAGCGGTCCGTGCCGTCGGGCCCGGTGAACAGGCTCGCGCCGAATCCCACCGTGAGGGTGAGCCGCGCGGCGGCCAGTCCGAGTGCCTCCCCGGTGTCGTCCGGCGGCGCGGAGGGCTGCCCGGTGACGGCGCCGGTGCCGACGTCCGCGCCGACGGTCATCCGGGCCGCCGCGTTGGTCCACGCCGTGAGCAGGGTGACGAGTTCGGTACGGGTCGCGGCGGGGGACAGGTCGAAGGCCGCGAAGTGCAGCCGGTCCTGCGCGGGTGTCGCGATGCCCGCCTGGTGGTCGCCGAAGAAGGGGACGGTGAGGTCGGCGGCGGCCGAGGGGGCGTCGGCGGTGCCGGACGACAGGGCCGCCGCTCCGCCCGCGCCCGCGGCGACGCCCGCCGCCGCACCGGCGCCGAGCAGGCTCATGACGCGCCGTCTGCTGGGGCGGCGGCCGGGGGAGTCCGACTCCACGGCCGGTTCCGCCGAGGACTGCCCGGCACGCGACCGGTCCCGGGACGTACTCACTTGCTCGTCACCACCGAGCTGATCCTGCCCAGCGGCTCGGAGATGGTGTCGACCTCGACGGCCAGCGCCTTGACCTCGTCCCGGCTGAGCGCGTCGTAGGACACGTACGGGCTGCCGGGCACGTATCCCCTGTCCCCCCGCTGGGCGCGGTGTGTGTCGAGCAGGCCGACCAGTGCGGGGAAGCGCTGGTCCAAGGCGGTCACCAGCGCCGGGTCGCGCTCCTGGAGGGCGGGCCGCAGCGCGGAGTACACGTACTTGGCGCCGTCGACGTTGCCGGCGAAGTCCAGCAGATCGATCCGCGAGTAGCGCTCCTCCTCGCCGGTGACCTTGGACTTGGCGACCTCGTCCAGCAGCGACTTGGCGCCGTTGCCCATCGTCAGCGGGGTGATCCGGACGGTCTTGACGAGACCGGCCAGCTTGGCGGTGTTGACGTCGAGACCGTCGGCGAGGGCGCTGGCGTCGGCGCCCAGGGCCTTCTTCTGAAAGAGCATCTGCTCCAGGGCGTGGAAGCCGGTGAACGGTGTGCCCTCGGTGATGTCATCGGCGCGCATGTCGATCAGCGGATCCAGATCGCCGAAGGACTCGGCGATGGGCTCGATACGTTCGTAGTGCAGCCGCGCGGTCGGATAGGCCGCCTGCGCCTTCGCCAGGTCACCCGCGGTGACGGCCGCGGTGAAGGCCGCGGTGGTGTCCACCAGCGCCGCGGTCTCGGACTCCACATAGGCGCGGTACGACGCCACGGCCGTCCGGAGCCGCTGGTCGACGGTCGCGGGCGTCGCGCGGGAACCGGTGACCTTCAGCGTGCTGCGGATGCCGTCGCCGACCATGCCCGGCTTGCACGCGACCTCGTATTCACCCGCTGGAAGGTCGATGATCAGATCGCGCTTGGTGGACGGGCCGATGTTCTCGACCTCGCCCATGATGCGGTCGCCCGGCGCGTAGACGTACACCTCGGTCACCTGCGAGGCGGTGTTGGCGACGGAGAAGGTGTGGCGGCCCGCGGGCAGACTGCCGGTGGCCACCTCGCAGCTCTTGTCCCCGGCCTTGATCGTGACCGCGCCGTTCTTGCCACCGTTCTTCCCGCCGGACGACGAACCGGCCGACGCCGCCTTGTCGTTGGACGAGCAGCCGGTGGCCACCAGGGCGACGACGGCGAGCGGCACGAGGCTCAGCGTTCTACGGGCGACGGACGGCATCACGGACATCTCTCCTCGGGCAGGGGGCAAGGGGGCAAGGGGGCAAGGTGGCAGCGGGACAGCGGCTGTTGGGGATGCGGAGGCTCAACTGGCCTCGTGAGAAGGGGAGTCGGATGTCGCGGGTCACAGCGCCGAGCGAACCGGCGCATCGGCGGCGGCCGTTCGCGTACGGCGCCGCGGCAGCAGCTTCCCGCCGGTGAAGAACACGGTCATGACGGGCACCAGATAGCAGACCCAGGCGACGGCCTGGACGACCGTGGTCTGCGGGGTGAAGTTGAAGACGCCCTTGAGCAGCGCGCCGTACCAGGATCCGAGGGAGATCTGCTCGCTGACGTCGAAGGCGAGGGAGTTGAGGCCAGGAATGACGCCGCCCTCCTGGAGGTCGTGCACCGCGTAGCCGAGCACCCCGGCCGCGATCACGATCAGACCCACGCCGGTCCAGGTGAAGAACTTCGCCAGATTCAGCTTCACCGAGCGGCGGTAGAGCAGCCAGGCGAGCGCGACCGCCGTGGCGATGCCCAGGGCGAACCCGGTGACCGGGGCGGTGGTGCTGCCCGCCGCCTGCACCGCGGACCAGAAGAAGAGCGCGGTTTCGAGACCTTCGCGGGCGACCGCGAGGAAAGCCGTCAACCCGACCGCGAAGGCGCCCAGTTGGAGCGCCGAGGAGAGCTTGCCGTCCAGCTCGGCCCGCATCCCGCGGGCGGTGCTCCGCATCCAGAAGACCATGCCCGTCACGAAGACCACGGCGATGGTCGACATGACGCCGCCGAAGATCTCCTGGCTCCTGAAGTCCGAGAGCAGCGTGGTCGAGGTGTACGTGAGCAGCGCGCCGAACGCGATGCTGACCGCGACGGCGAACGCCACTCCCGCCCCCACGACGGGCAGCCGGTCCCGGCGTCCGACCTTCACCAGGTAGGCCACGAGGATGCTGACCACCAGCCCGGCCTCCAGCCCCTCGCGCAGCCCGATCAGATAGTTCGCGAACACGTCGGCATCCATCCACTCCACGACTCGTCACCTACACGTCTTGTAGGTGATGGCGAGGTTAGCCTTACCTAATGGGCGACGCAAGGCCGACAGGTTCGAGACCCGCCGCTGACACCCGACCGAGGCCCGGTCCGGCGGATGGCAACCCCCCGGGCGGGCTCGCGCATTACCCTGGCGGCTGTCCGACAGTGGGATTCGCAGACTTCACCTCTCGGGGGACCGCGTGGCAGTTCACCAACAGCCCACCGGGGCACCGGACCTGGACGAGCTGCGGCGGCGGGCCGTCGCGGCGCCACGGCGGGAGGAAGGTCTGGTCGTCTGCGAGAACCTGGTGCGGATCTACCAGACCGAGGGCGTCGAGGTGCAGGCGCTCCAGGGCCTCGATCTCGCCGTGGCCCAGGGCGAGATGATCGCGGTGGTCGGGGCGTCCGGCTCCGGCAAGTCCACCCTGCTGGGCATACTCTCCGGCCAGGACGTGCCCACCGCGGGCGCCGCCACCGTCGCCGGACACGACCTGCTGACGATGAGGCGCCGCGAGCGGCTCACCTACCGGCGGAGCACCGTGGGCTTCGTCTGGCAGCAGACCTCACGCAATCTGCTGCCCTACCTCTCGGCGGCCGAGAACGTGATGCTGCCGATGACGTACACCGGGACCAAGCGCTCCCGACGCCGGGCCCGCGCCGAGGAACTGCTCGACCTGCTGTCCGTCGGACACTGCCGGGACCGTACGCCCGACACGCTCTCCGGCGGCGAACAGCAGCGGGTCGCCGTCGCCGTGGCCAACGCCAACGAGCCGCAGGTGCTGTTCGCCGACGAACCCACCGGCGAACTCGACACCGCCACCAGCGACGAGGTGTTCGCGGCACTGCGCCGGGCCAACGAGGACCTGGGCGTCACCGTGATCGTGGTGACCCACGACGCGCTGGTGTCCGAGCAGGTCCAGCGCACCGTACGGATCCGCAACGGCCGCACCTCGACCGAGGTGCTGCGCCGGGTCACCACCGGCGAGGACGGCGTCGAGGTGCTCACCGCCGAGGAGTTCGCGGTGCTGGACGCCAGCGGTCGGCTGCAACTGCCCGGCCAGTTCACCGAGCGCCTGCACATGCGCAAACGGGTGCGGCTGGCACTGGAGACCGACCACATCGGCGTATGGCCGGACGAGGCCGCGCGGCGGGCGAAGTCCGAGGCGGAGAGCGCCGCGGGCGCGGAAGATCCGGAGGGCACCGGTAGCTCGGGGTCCGCCGCGAGCGCCCTGTAGGCCCTTCGCCCGAGGGCCGGACGCTGAGCCGCTGCCGGTCAACTGAGCCGCAGTACGGCCCCCAGCCGCCGCCGACGGGCCAGTGCGGTCTCGGCGGCAGCGGCGACCAGGATCAGCGCGGTCACGCCGACGACGAGGGCGAGCGTCAGCGAGTAGTCGGTGCGCAGGGCCGGTTGGGCCGGGCCGCCGGTGAACTGCCGCAGGTCCAACGTCGGTGCCATGAGCCGCGGTTCGAGCAGCCCGAGCAGCGTGCCGCCCACCGCGGAGGCGACCGCCAGCGGCAGCAGTTGCAGGAAGTGCAGCGCCCCGGCCTCCTTGCCGCCGAGTCCGAGTGTGCGCAGGAACGAGGCGGTGCGACCGCGTTCGTGCGCGGTGAGGGTCAGCTCCAGCGCGAGCGTGAGCAGGCCGGACAGCGCGGCCAGGACCGAGGTGACGGTGTAGGTCGCGTCGAGTCCCCGCGTCAGCCCGTCCGCGCGCAGGGCGCTCAGCGTTTCGGAGCGGACGCGGATCCGGGCCAGCGGCCCGAGCGTCCGGGCCGCCGCCGACCGCAGTGCGGCGGGCGTGGCGGGGGCGGGCCCGCCGGGAGCGCCGCCCTTGAGCAGCATGACGGTGCTCCCCGAGGACTGCTCGGGCATCAGGTGCTCGGCGCCCGCCGTGGTGATCAGCATCGGCGTCCCGGCGGGGATCCGCGCCGTGACCGGTCCGAGGACAGGGTCGTGCAGATCCGCGCCGGTGAGGGTGCCGACCGGCGAGAGAACCAGGTTCACCGGGCGCTGCCCGAGGGCCGAGACGCTGGAGGTGAAGCCGCCGGTGCGCTCGCGCGCCCGCAGGTCGGGCGAGAGGAAGGACGGCAGCGGGACGCTCGCGTCGATTCGGGTCCCCGGCGCGGTGGCCAGCCCGGACAGCAGGGCGGCGGCCAGCGGCGACTTCGGTGCGACGGCGGCCAGTTGCCGCGGATCCACGGTGATCACGGCGACCTGCGTGATCAGCGCGCCGTCGGTCTGTCCCACCAGGTCGAGGGTGTGCAGACGCTGGACGGCGGTCCGTATCCCGTCGCCGGCACCGGTCCCCGGCCCGGCGGTCCCCGTCCCGGCCACGATCGCGCTCGCGTCCGCGCCGGTGGTCCAGTCCGCACCCGCGGCCAGGCCGTCGCCGATCGTGCGCTGTACGAGGCCGCAGAACACGGCCGTCCCCAGGGTCAGGACCAGGACGAACAGCGCCAGCCCGGTCGCCGGGGCGTCGTGGGCGGCCCGTGCCCCCCCCCCCACCCCCCCCCCCCCCCCCCCCCCCCCCCCCCCCCCCCCGCCCCCCCCCCCCCCCCCCCCCCCCCCTCCCCCCCCCCCCCCCCCCCCTGCTGATCGTCGGCACGACGCTGGTCGTCGCCCAGATCCTCGTGCCCTTCGCCGCCGACCTCGCGCCGGACGAGAGCCGCGGCAAGGTCGTCGGGCAGGTGATGAGCGGCCTGCTGACCGGCATCC